>JAZUIF010000076.1:0-27668 GCA_045642085.1 Paludibacteraceae bacterium
CAATCTTTAATAAATGAGGATAAATATAAAAGCATGGTAATGTCAAAATGTAAGCATAAATAGAAAAATGGTAACTTTGCAAACGTAAATCAAGGACATTTACAGAAAAAGAGAAAAAAAATATCACATAAAACTGACAAAATATTACAATTATGCAGAAAAGATGGATTATAATGTTCGCTTTTATGGTTATAATTAGCATTTGCGGACTATTCATTCCAGGTGACGTGGATTTTGGATTCCACATTGAGTTAAGTGAGGATTCTCAATTGTTAGCTAACGTAGCTTGGCTAATCACAGCGACAATTTTTGTGTTGATGATGACTCCAGGTCTATCATTCTTCTACGGAGGTATGGTTCGCGAGAAGAACGTGATTTCAACTATGCTTCAGAGTTTCATTGCGATGGGTATCATCAGTGTACTTTGGGTAGTGTTTGGATTCAGTCTTTGTTTCGGACATGATATAGGTGGTGTTATAGGTAATCCATCATCGTATGCTTTCTTTAACAACGTAGGAGGCGCTTGTTCAGATTCAAACTTTGTTGAAGGTCTATCTATTCCTATTGCACTATTCGCATTGTTCCAGATGAAGTTTGCGATCATCACTCCTTCCTTGATCACAGGTTCATTCGCTGAGAGAGTAAGATTCTCTGGATACTTGTTTTTCATGATTTTCTTCTTTGTCTTTGTATATTGTCCGTTGGCACACTGTACATGGCATCCAGAAGGATTGTTTGCAAGCATTCATGTAAAAGACTTCGCTGGAGGTATTGTTGTACATGCATCATCAGGAGTTGCAGCGTTGGCTGGAGCAATGTTCTTAGGAAAACGTAAAGAAGCAGGTGAGCATCTTCCTGCAAACGTACCATTCATCCTTCTTGGAGCAGCCATGTTGTGGCTAGGATGGTTCGGTTTCAACGCCGGTTCTTCTCTAGCAGCAGATGGAATGGCAATCAAGGCATTCTTGAACACTAACACAGCGTCAGCAGTCGCAATGATCACTTGGATCGTGTTCGACTGTCTACGTGGAAGAAAACCATCAGCAGTAGGTGCAGCTGTAGGAGCTGTTGTAGGTTTGGTTGCAATCACACCGTCAGCAGGATGGGTTTCAGTCGGCGAGAGCGTATTTATCTCATTCGTGACAACATTGATCTGTAACTTCGCAGTATATTTCAAGAACAAGAAATCTAACCTTGACGATGCTTTGGATGTATTCCCAACTCACGGTGTCGGCGGTATCGTCGGAACATTGATGACTGGAATCTTCGTTTACAACTATGAGGATGCTGCAGTAAAAGCAGAGTTGAGCCATCTTCACTATTTCTTGAACCACTGCTTAGTAATGGCAGGTGTGATCGTCTACTCATTCGTTGTTAGCTATGCTCTATACTGGATCACAAACAAGATGATTCCAATGCGAGTAAGTGAGGAGAGCGAGAAGATGGGTCTTGACATGAGCCAGCATGATGAGTCTTACGGTTCGAAGTCGGTAGAAAGAGAGATCGCTGAATATTTCGAGCATGAAAATAAGTAAGAAGCTTAACGGATTCAATTTTAGCTAAAACATACATTTCTGCCGTTCGGGTGTTGGTCGTTAGACTGACACCCGAATTTTTTAAATGCTGATAGTTTTCTTATATTTTGTATTTTGCATCTACATTTTTAATTTAAAATATCTATATTTGTAGAAAACAATTTAAAGATGGGATTTTTCAATAAAATTTTCGGAAATAAAGAGCAGGAGAAGGCCAAAGAAGAGCCAAAATCTGCACCAGTAAATGAAACAAAGCAAGAATCGAATAACGAGCCTGAGCAAAAGTTTAATCCAGCAGACAAGTTTGATCCTACAAAGGTAGATAGTGCTGCAGCGGCTAACGTGAATAATGCAGAGCCTGTAGGAAAAGTAGACGAATCTCAGTTTAGATTCAGAAGCAATGATCCTTCTCAGAATAATGTTCAGCCAGGACAGCAGATGCAGTTGAATCTTAATATGAATTTAGGAACAGCTGTAGAGGCAGATGAGAAGCGTACAGAATTGTTGCAGCAGTGTTTTAAGGGTCCAGAGGGCTTGAAATTGTTTGCCGAGAATACTCTTATGGAGAACCTTTTTGTATTGTCGTACATGCAGAATGTGATGATACCGAAAGCTCGCGATATGAAGAAGGATCAGGATGTAAGAGTGTTCAACAACCTTATCGCAATCAATTCAAAGATGATGGTCGCTAAGGTAGCTGCACAGGATACTGTTTGGATTACAATCAGCAAGACTACTGGTTACCCATATGAATTGCAGCATGGCGCTCTAATTCTTCTTACAGATGCATATAAAGAGGAATTCATCAAGAAGATGGAGGAGGGACATTATGAGGTAGATATTATCCCTGTCAAGAAAGAGGAGTTGCACTTATGTATGGATGCTCTTCGTAAGGATGGATATTTGGCAGTGTTTATTGCCGATGGTATCAGACCTGCTGCTGCTATCCCAATGATTGAGTGGCCAACAGGAAAGAAAGAAGGTGAAACTGCAATCCAGAATCCTCGTCTGCAAATCGCTATGACAGCATTCTTCCAGGAGATGCGTAGAGAAAATGTTGAGGAAGGTGTAAATAAAGATATGCACAATAGAATGTGTGCTTACCTTGAACATGAGATGATGGCTGCTATTGTATCGTCTACATATTTGATTCCTACACGTAAGGATGAGAATGGTAATACAATCTTCCCAGTGATGAATGGTAGTGATAATACGACTGCATTGGCTGTGTTTACAGATATTGTTGAACAGTCGAAGGTGTTTGGTGCAGATTGGATGACTACAACACATTCATATGACAAGGTTGTTGAAATGGTTGGTGAAATGAAAGCCGATGCGTTTATTGTTAACGGAAAGGGCGTTTGTTTGACTGTCAATAAGAAGATTATGGAGCATTTGGCTGTTGTAAAGAAAGAACTTAGAGAGGAGTATGAAAAACAGCAAGCTCAGGCAGAACAGGAAGGTGAAACTGTTGTGAATGTGGCTTCTGAAGGTAAGGAGGAATAAAAAGAATATTTCTATAAAAAGGAGGGCGAATCTCATTGAGATTCGCCCTCCTTTTGTATTTGTGGAATAACAAAAGTTATTTCAATTCGTAGCTCATAAAAGCGAATTTAGTGCCACAAGGACTCCATGAATTCACGTTCAATGATCCTTGTCCGCCAAACAATTTAACAAGAGTTTGGATGTTTTTCCCGTCATTGTCCATCATTCGTATTTCGACATTCTTATTTGCCGGATGATCACCAGGAGCAACATCTCCTTCATAATATGATATGAAAATGACCTTTTTGCCATCAGGGGAAAGATGAGCAAACCAATCGTTCATGCCATCGTCTGTGATTTGGGTTTGATCAGAGCCGTCGGCATTCATTCTCCAGATGTGCATCAAACCGCTTCTGACAGAATTGAACCATATGTATTTGCCACAAGGACTGTATTCTGGGCCATCATCAAGACCACAAGTGTCAGTCAGCTGAGTTTCCAAACCTCCGTTTACGGGGATGGTATAGATGTCGTATTGGCCGTTTCTTTCAGCACAGTAGGCTAGGGTAGAACCGTCGGGACTCCATCCATGAAGATAGCTTGGAGCTATGGGAGTGACAAGAGTTGGAGCTCCACCCTCGATAGGGAATGTGTAGATACGGCTTTCTCCATCCTCACGTGTGTGATGGCTTACCGCAACTCTTTTGCCGTCTGGCGATAGAACGTGGTCGTTATTGCAATGACTGCAGTATTGACTGTCGATCATAGTCGAAACCTTGCTTTCAATGTTGAAGCGGTAAAGTCGACCAAGACTATTATAGACTAGATATTTGCCATTGTTTTCCCAGTTAGGAGCTTCAGCAAGAGCGTCAATTACTGCGACTGCTTCATATGTTCCTGTCGACAAATCAAAGATGTTAAGGATGCTTTTGACGTTGCGATTTTCGATTGTTTTTTGAGTCTTTAATGTTTTCATATAATGCTTGTTTATTTATGACAAAGGTAATAACAAAGCCAAACTGGAGTGCAGTTTGGCTTTGTTTTTATTTGTAGTAAGCGGGTTATTTCACACGCTTTGCGATATCAGCTGCGATAGCCTCAAATTCTTCTTTGCTAAGCTCCATTTTTGGGTTGGAGAACAACATATCTTTTTCGCTGTTCATAGGCACAAGGTGGATATGAACGTGAGGAACTTCCATTCCAAGAACTGTCACACCGACACGCTTACAATTAGTGCTCTCCTTGATGGCAGCAGCGATTTTCTTTGCCACCAATTGAAGGCCTGTGTATGTAGCGTCATCAAGGTTGAAGATATAATCCTCTTCTATTTTAGGGATTACAAGAGTGTGTCCCTTCTGAAGTGGATTGATGTCTAGGAATGCGAAGAATTTTTCATCCTCGTATATTTTGTAGCAAGGAATCTCGCCGTTGATGATTCTTGTGAAAATTGTAGCCATTAGATAGAGATGCTAATAATTTCGAAAGACATTTTTGCGGCTGGAGTGACAACTTCAACGATATCACCAACCTTCTTTCCAAGCAATGCTTTAGCGATTGGAGTAGTAGTTGAGATTTTGAACTCCTTAAGGTTAGCCTCATTCTCTGACACGATTGTGTAGCTCATAGTGGCATTAGTCTTAGTGTTCTTGATCTCGACCTTATTAAGGATATGTACAGTCTCAGTGTCGATCTTGGACATATCGATTACTTTGGAATTCAAGATTTTCTCTTTAAGCATTGAGATCTCGCCTTCAAGTATGCCCTGGGCCTCTTTAGCGGCATCGTACTCTGCATTCTCGCTTAGGTCACCTTTGTCTCTTGCTTCTGCAATTTGAGCTGAAATTCTAGGGCGTTCCACAGTCTCTAGGCGGTGAAGTTCCTCCTGCATTTTTTGCATGCCCTCTTTACTAACGTAAGATACAGCCATAATCTTATTTATTTGGTATTATATTTAAGTTTATAAAAGACACAATAAAAAAGAATCTCGACTAGTCGGCCGAAACTCTTATTGTTTTTAATTCTTACGGGTACAAAGATACCCTACTTTTTTGATATTTCAAAACTATTTGATGAAAACACAAAAATAAAACAGACGGAACAAAAAAGTTGCTCCGTCTGATATATTGTGAAATAAAGAATTCTTACTTCTTTGCTAAGAATGCCTTTACGTCGTCGTTGTGAACCATAGTCTCTTCGAATACGTAAGCACCGTTCTTTGGCGACTTAACCATCTTGATGACCTTTGCGTATGAACGACCTTCACCTGTCTGCAATGATGCAACCGCTTTCTTTGCCATAGTAGCTTATTATTTAATTTCTTTGTGAATAGTATAACGCTTAAGAATAGGATTGTACTTCTTCAACTCCAAACGCTCTGGAGTGTTCTTTCTATTCTTTGTTGTGATGTAACGAGAAGTTCCTGGCATTCCGCTATCCTTGTGCTCAGTACACTCCAAAATCACCTGTACTCTATTCTCTTTACTTTTCTTTGCCATTGTCTAAACCTCCCGATTAAAATAGACCTTTCTGAGCTGCCTCAACTAGAGCAGCATCAATACCTTTCTTGTTAATTGTACGCAATGCTTTTGCAGACACCTTAAGCTCAATCCAGCAGCCCTGCTCTGGCCAGTAGAACTTCTTTGTCTTCAAATTTACGTTGAACAATCTCTTTGTTCTTCTCTTTGAGTGAGATACGTTGTTACCGTTCTGCGCTTGCTTTCCGGTAAGCTGACAAACCTTAGACATTTTTGTTTAACTTTTTTGTTATTGCTTACAGAATATATTCAAGGAGGATTTTCTGAATCTTTCTCTCGAAAGTAGCGTAACTATCAGATTCCACCAAAGAATCAATTCATTTTAATATTGTGTTTCTGCCCTCACGTATAGGCTTTACCACAAATTCGATGCAAAAATATAAAAAAGTTTTTAACAAACAATCTCTAAAAGCATAAAAATGGCTGATTTTGTGGCTTTTTCTATTATTTCTTCTCTGTTTCCGTCAAAATTCCATCTTTTGCTGACTGTTCTCTTTCCATCACTGGCTGCCATCCACACTGTGCCAACTGGTTTTTCTTCGCTCCCTCCACCAGGACCAGCTATGCCGGATGTCGCTACACTATAATTGCTTCCAATAGCTCTGCATGCTCCTGTAGCCATTGATTCAACTACGGCCTGACTTACGGCACCGTATTTCTCTAAGTCTTCTTTGTTGACTCCCAACACGTTCATTTTGACTTCATTGGCATACGACACAATTCCTCCGAGAAAGTATTGTGAACTGCCGGAGAGTAGGGTAATGTTGTGTGCTATGTTGCCTCCTGTGCAACTCTCAGCTGTGGCTATTGTCTGCCCGTTTGCTATAAGTTTTTGGGCTAACATCTCCACTAATTCGTGAGTGCTTATTTTGTCAATGTTAAGTTCCATAATGCTATCGAAATGTAAATATGTGCAAAAATAGGTCTTATTATTAGCTATACATATTAAAAGTAGAAATAATTTTTTATATTTGCATCGTAAATCACTATGCAATATATAGCGTACTAATGAAAAACAATTCTTCTATTATATTGAAATTAGTCATCGCGACGGCCTCATTGGTGTCGTGTTGTGATGACGTGTTTTCTCAGAAGAATATGATTTTCAAGTTTTCCAACGACTTGATGGTTGGAAAAGATTTCGCAGGTTCTAAGAGTGATTGGACTTTCGCTTCTGAATATGCAGTAGAATTACCTTTGCTAGGCGACTGGAATCAAGATTACACATGGAAATTCCCTAGTGTCGGTTTTGCTGTCACTCCATTCTATACAATGTTTCCTGATAGTGTCGCTCCATTGATAAAAAGTGGTGATATTGCAGAATGGACGATCGCTTCTTACGCTTATTTTAAGTGGCCTTTTGTCCACACCCCTCGTTTTGCGGCAAATTTGAAACTTGGATCAGGTTTCGCATTGTATCCACACGAATTATTTAAGAAAGATAATTGGCAGACTACTGATGCTTTCAGTGTGTTGTCACGCAATATTGTGGCATTGTATAATGGCGGCTTAGACTTTAATATTCGTCTTGGCCGTAATTATGGACGAAAACTGTATCAGTGGAAAATCGCATTTGGTGGAGATATTTTTGCCATGAGCTCTTTTGCTATAAATAGACAGGCAGAAAACAAGGCGATATGGGATGTTTATTTAGGAGCTCGTTACACGCCAAACGTCTGGGCTCTTCCTGTAAGGAATGAGGCAGAAAAGAAGAAGAAAATCTTGGCATTGGAATTTGAGTTGACAGGTGGTGTCAATCAGTTGGATATTGATGATGGTAGTCACTACTATCCAGATGGAAGCTTTTGTGCAAGAGCTGTATTGCCTCTTTCTAACGCATATAGAATCGGTTTGTTCTCAGACTATTTCTTTAATAGTATATATGATGGTAAAGACAGAGAAATCAATCGTCGATACAATTTTATAGATGAGGATAGATATAAGAATAAGCATCGTGTCGGCGTTGGTTTGTCGAATGATATAACATTCTATAGGTTCTTGGTCGGCTTGGATTGGGGATTCTATGTTTATAAACCTTGGAAAGTGCCAGAAGAGGATGATCTGGGAAATCCTAATAAGAATTATAAACTTGAGAATTTGATGTATCAGAAGCTCACAACCAAATATTATTTCAGTGAGCATTGGTATGGAGTGGGACGAATTAAAACTCATTTGATGCAGTTCGAAAATGTTGAAATGGGTATAGGTTTCACAATTCCTGATTTCGGTTCTCGTTTGAAGAGCAATCCATTCAAGCGTTTGAAGAATCCGTTCAAACGTAAGGAAGATTATACAGAGGAGAAGATACAGGGCGAACGTAATCGTTATTATTCTCCTAGAAAGTGGGATCATCCTGACAAAAAGTATCAGAAGAAAAAGAATAAAGCGAAAGGAAAAGCCACTAAGGGTGGAAACGCAAGTGGCTCGACTGAGATAATGGAATAAATAAAATGAGATAAATAAAACAGCCTTGACTGAAACTCAGTCAAGGCTGTTTTATTATTGTTACCTTTATGGCTATTTCTTCAACATATTCTGTCTGTACTCCTTAGGAGATATTCCAACACTCTCCTTAAAGAATTTTCCGAAGAAACTTTGACTTGTAAAATTGAAGTGGAATGCAATCTCTTTGATTGGCATATTAGGATTAGACAGGTAGTGTTTGATCTCTTCTATTACCACTTGTTCTATCCATTGCTTCGGTGTCTTTCCACTTTCACTTTTGATCATTGTCGAGAAATATCTCTTTGAAAGACCGATTTGAGACGCATAAAACTCTACACTTCTCTCTTTAATATAATTATGGAAAAGAAGAACCAAAAAGCGTTTTAATATGTCTGAACTTCTATTATAAGAATCATTTTTGCTTTCGGCTTCACTTCTATATATACTATAAAGGTGTAGAATATAGTAGCAGACGGAATTGACAAGTGAGTCTTTCAACTTCTTTGAGTATTCAGTTCCAGACTGCACAGTCTCTTTAAATACTTCAATCGCACTTTTTACAAACTGAGATAGAGTATTCAATTGATCTTGCGCAAGATGTAGGGTAGGGTTGGAACGAAGATAGATGAGTTTCTCAACGTTGAATACAGAGTATATTGTTCGTTGTAAACGGTCGTCGGAAGAGCCCAAAAGAAGTCCGCTCAAGTCGTGGGAATAATCTATCATTGATACATTTCTCCCAGGCGTATAGATGCAGACATCACCTTTGAAAAGTTCGAAAGAAACGCCCTCAATCATAATTCTCAATCGACCATTGTCGCAAATGAAGAGATAATACATATTCTTCGAAATTTCCGACGATAGATCTTCTACAAGATGAAGGTTTTCTGAACTTATCTTCTTAAAAACTATTTCCAAATCTTCGTTGCTTTTCATACTCCCAAAGCTTTTATAAAACAGGTGGACTTGCAGAAGCCCACCTGCATAGATTTACATTAGATAGTACGTTCGATATTCCAAACGAAAGCTCTCACACCAAGTTCCTCACTTCTCTTGTCGAGTTTCTTGATTAGTGTTAGCAAATCGTCGACGCGATCGTCTTCTACCACAGTCATAATGGCTGAGTTCATATCTGGCCATGTATGAGATCCACGGTGAGGGTTACCTCCGTAAGAACCTCTTCCTTGAACTTCCTCAAACAAAGTGAAACCGTTAATGTTGAGTGCATCCAACACATACTCAACTTTTTCGGTATTTGCCTGATTGAATACTATGAATACTGATTTCATGTTCTTTCCAATTATCGTTTAACCTAAAAGTGGTTCGTCCTCATCAGAGAATCCGCCTTCACCTCTGTGAATAGCACCTTTCACTGGTTTAGTGTTTGGTCCGGCGATTTCGTTTTCATTGACGTTGATGTCCATGAAGATGAACTGCTCACGTACCTCCTTCTGAAGATCACGTTCACCGTGGCGGCTCATGATACCGTAAAGTACAGGAACGACGATTAGTGTTACCAATGTTGACACACAAATACCACCGATAACGACGATACCCATTGACACCCACATCTCTGATCCTTCTGCCTTACTCAATGTCATTGGAATCATACCCAATACTGTTGTAGCGGCAGTCATCAATACCGGACGTAGACGGCTCTGTCCTGACAATGCGATGGCTTCGTTAAGCTCGTAACCACGGTCACGCATCAAGTCGATGTAGTCCACCAGCACGATACCGTTCTTTACTACGATACCCACCAACATGATGATACCTAGCATACCGATCATATCCAAGTATGTGTTTGTCACAAGCAATGCGATGATTGTTCCAGAAATCGCGAACGGAACGGCCATCATGATCATGAATGGTTTTGCTAGCGACTCGAACTGTGATGCCATAACAACATACACAAGGAATACGATTAGTGCCAATAGCATACTCATGTCCTGGAATGATTCCTGCTGATCTTCGTATGCACCACCTAACATTACAGTACATCCGTTTGGTACTTCCGACTTGTCTACTACAGCCTGAATTTCAGTGGCAAGCTCTCCTAATGAAGTGTTGAAAGGAGTAACCTTCATAGTCAAACAACGCTGACGGCTCTTACGCTCAATCTGTGGTGGTGACCAGAATTCCTCTACCTTTGCGATCTCACTTAGCTTAACTCTTCCCATCATAGTTGGGATAGTAAGGTCGTTAATCAATGATAGTGAATTACGGTTCTCCTCCTTCAAGCGGACAAGAATGTTGTACTCATCTCCATCTTCCTTAAGAAGTCCGGCACTCATACCGTTTACACGGTTACGTACGTAAGAAGAAATTGTTGCAGATGAAAGACCAAGCTTTGATGCTTTTTCTTTGTCGACAATAATCTTAAGCTCTGGACGGTCTTTCTCACGGCTGATATCTACGTCACGTGCTCCAGCTACTTTCTTTTCGATGACATCTTTTAGTGAGTACGCGTACTGGCTAGTCGCATCGAAGTCATAACCGTAGATTTCGATGTCTACAGTCTGTCCTCCTTGACCACCGAAACCTCCTTGGTTTTCTGCCTTGTATGTCACGATTTCTGGATAATTGCTTAGAATCTGACGAAGTTTTTCGGCGATTTCATCGATTGTTGCTGAACGCTCTGCTTTACGAGTACAGATAACTCGCATCTCAATCTTGTTGTTTGTTGTCGATGTAAACAATGCACCAAGACCAGCCTCGTCGTTCGAACCACAAGTGGTGTTGATTAGTCGGATCTCCTCTGGGAATGCTGCTGCAAAATCATGCTCTAGTTTACGAGCAATCTTTGCAGTCTCTTCTACTCTGTTTCCTTGCTGCAACTCTGCCTTTACTACAACACGTCCGTTATCTTGGTTTGAGATAAAGTTAGTTCCGATCATTCCTGTAAACATCGGAATAAGTGTTACAATGAAGAATACAACAGCACCAAGCATTGTGAATTTCTTGTGTGTCAAACACCAGCGAAGCACGTTAGCATAGAATGCGTCAACCTTATCAAGAGCTCTAACGACTGTTCTCTGATACCAGTTGTCTTTAACTTCTTCTTCGACAAGCTCTCCATTATCAATGTGAACTGGTTTGTTCTTCAACAATTTTGAGCAAAGCATTGGAGTAAGTGAGATTGCGACAGCTGTAGATGTACAACAGCTTATTGTCACGATCCAACCAAGTTCCTTAAACAAGATACCTGCGATACCTGTTACCATTGTTAGCGGAACGAATACCGCACAGATAACCAATGTCGTTGCGATTACGGATACCCATACCTCATTTGTTGCGTAGATAGATGCCTCACGAGGTGAACTTCCTCTCTGAATATGAGTGGAAATATTTTCAAGCACCACAATGGCATCATCCACCACCATTCCGACTGCGATTGTCAACGAACATAGTGAGATGATATTGATTGAACTGTCTGCACCCAACAAATAGATGAAGGATACAAGTAATGAGATAGGGATTGTGATACCTACGATAATTGCGGCTCTCCATTTTCCAAGGAAGAACAATACTACAAGTACCACGAAAACCAACGCGTACATGATTGATTCCTCAAGTGAGTTGATCGCGTTTACGATATCTCTTGAAGAGTCGTAAAGTAGGTTGAACTGAACGTCTGCAGGAAGAACTTTCTTGATCTTCTCAACCTCTTTCTTTAGGTCAGTACAGATCTGTACTGTGTTTCCTCCAGTCTGCTTAGTTACGATCAAACGAACACCATCTTGTCCGTTAACCTTCTCCTCAAGAGTAAGGTCCTTGATTGTGTCTTTTACTGTGGCGATATCACGGATGTAGATAGTCTTACCGTCTGGTGTTGTTGTGACGACGATATTCTCAATTTCCTTACTTTCTGTGTACTCACTACGAACCTCAAGCTCATACTGCTCTTTGTTCATCTTGATAGTACCACTTGAAAGGTTAAGGTTGTTGCTTGCTACTGCCTGACCAACCTGCTCCAAAGAGATTGCGTATGCATCAAGTTGGTTCTGGTCGATGTCTACGTAAACGCGACGCTCTGGCTCACCACTCAAAGTGATATTACCAATCTGATCAACGTGGTTAAGCTGTGGCACTACTACGTCGTTAAGCAACTTCTCAAGTCCTGGATATGACTCTTTTGCCTGAATCATATACTGGATGATTGGCATTGAGCTTGTTGAGAACTTGATAACCAGTGGAGTAGTTGTTCCCTCTGGTAGATTGTCTTTTACCATGTCCACGAATGAACGGATATCGTTCACCGCTTCGTCTAGTTTAGAACCCCACTCAAACTCCATGGCAACAAGTGAGATGTTATCCTTACTTGTTGATGTCAATGTCTTTAGTCCATCCACAGAGTTAAGTCTGTTCTCCATGATCTTTGTCACGTTAGTCTCCACCTCACTGGCATTTGCACCAGGGTATGCGGTCATAACGCAGACGAATGGAGGCTCCATCTCAGGGAACTGGTCGATAGGTAGTTTCTTGAAAGAGAATATACCTAACACCATCACCGCAATAAAGATGAGCGACGTTGTTATCGGCTTGTCAATCGCCGTTTTAAATATACTCATAGCTGAATAAGTAGCTTAATTAGTCGTTAACGATTTTAATTTCACATCCGTCTACCAAACGGCCCTGACCTGATGTTACGATGATATCTCCTGCTTTAACCTCATCAGTGATGATTTCAACCATGTCGTCGAATCTGTCGCCAAGAGTGACATCGACTCTCTTTGCTGTACCATCTGGTTGTGCAAGGAACATGTAACGGTTGTTAGAGCCTACAAGCTTAAGAACTGACATGTAAGGGACAAGCAAAGTCTCTGTCTTACCAACACCAAGAACTGTCTTTACATACATACCTGGACGAAGTGTGTTTGCTCCGTTTGCGATCTTAACCTTAACCTGGAATGTGTGAGTCGAAGCGTCTACAGTAGGGTAAACAACATCGATGATACCAGTGAACTCCTTGCCTGGGTAGATGTCAGATGTAAATATCATCTTCTGACCCTTCTTGATTGCTGGAATATATGACTCTGGAATTGCTACCAAAGCTTTTAGTACGTTAGTCTGCTTGATAGAGTAGATTGGACGAGCTCCGTTGTAAAGCTCACCGCTCTCGTAGTTTTTCTCTGCGATCACACCAGATAGCTCTGCCTTGAAGTAAGTGTTCTTCTGAAGGAAATCAAGATTCTGCTTTGCCTGATCCATCTGAAGCTTAAGGGCATCGTACTGCTGTTGAGTTGTGTTACCACCAGCAAGAAGAGCTTCCATACGCTGCATCTCTGTTGAGATGTTAGCATAAGCAAGCTTAGCCTGGTTAAGCTGTGTCTGATCCATGCGGACAACAACCTCACCTACACTTACTCTGTCGCCTATCTCCTTGTTGATTTTCTCGATGATACCTGTAACTGAAGGAGAAACTGCAACAGTCTCCCAACCATCAAGAACTGCTGAACACTGAAGCTTACGTTCGATCTGGCGCTTTTCAGCCAAACCTGTACGTACAATCTGAGCCTCTACTGAGTCGACAACTGCAGCTCCATCTCCAGCTGCTTTTGCGTTGTCTTTTTTGCCACATGAAGAAAGTGCGATCATGCCGGCTGCTAAGAAAATGAGTGATTTTCTGTACATAATTTATATATCTTTTTTGTTTTTACTTGTTAAGGAGCTTCTTTAGCTCGATGTTTGCATTTACCATCTCAAGCACAGAGTTTACATAGTTTGTTTGTGCTGTAGTCAAGTTTAAGCTTGAATTTGTCACATCCATACTTGATGCGCGTCCATACTTGAATTTTTCTCCGTAGCTGTTGAATACAGATGTCATCACTTTGATGTTGTCTTTCTGTACCATATAGTTCTCGTATGCAGAAGTCAAATTGTATTTCAACTGCTTCTCCTGGATTTTAAGACCGATTTCAGTATCTTCTACTGTATTGGCTTGTTCTATCTGTGCTATTTTAGCCTCTTTTACAGCACAGGTTCTTTTTCCTGAAGAGAAAATTGGTACGTTAACAGTTGCAACGAAAGTGTTTTTAGGAGACATGTCAAGTGCTCCATCTTCAAAGTAGTGCTTGTTTGAATTGTTATAAGCAACGCCAACACTTGGGAAGAATGCTGCGACAGCCATCTTTTTCTGCTTGTCTGTGACCTCTGAACTTTTTGTCAACATCTGGTAATCAAGATTTTGATTCAAATCAAGATTTGAATTTGCTAACTCAAGAATTGTACCGTCGTTCACCAAATCTTCAAACTTCTGAGTCAAAGTGATTTCAGTATCGCTATCAGCTCCGATGTTTAGAATCATTGCGTTGTAAAGAGCTTCGATAGAACGTTTGATTGAGTTGACGTTGTTTTTTATAGAAGCTACCTGAATCGAAATCTGATCTGCATCATTTTGCTCAGCAACACCTACTTTTACAGCATTGTCAACCATGGATTTCATTTTTCCTAGATTTTCAACGCTTGTCTCAAGTAGACGAACTGTCTCCTCAAGAGCAAGGATAGTTGTATATGTTGACTCTACTTGATATTTTGTAGTTTGTTGACTTTTTTGTACGTTGATTTCCTTGATCTCTTTTGCGATACGTTGCATTTGTGCACCGATTATACCTTGTGCCGACAAACCTGCACTGACTTTTAGATCCATCTGAAGGTATGGGTTCATTGGTGATTCCATTGGCCCAAGTTTTAGTTTCTGGCCAAACATATTATAGTAGCCAACGCTACCGTCAACGTTAAGTAACATCTGTGCGATTGTCTGCCAACGCTGCATCTCTGCTTTCTGTACATCAAGAGATGCGTTCTTCAACTGACGGTTGTGTTCAAGTGCATAGTTGATTGCATCCTGAAGTGACAAACTCATCTTCTTGTCATTCTGTTGTGTGCTTGTCGAATTCTGCTGCACGCTTTCTGTGCTCTGAGCCACGATGTTTGGTGTGACGCTTAGCATAGCAATTAAAGCTGCAGCTGAAAGTGTGATTCGTTTCATATTATTTAATACTCTTTTTATTTCTAGTTATAATATATGTCTTAATCATGAAGTCTTTTATTTGTTCTCTGCAATCCAAGCGTCGATGACTTGTTTGCCATAATCAGTCGCGATGCCTCGCATGAAGATTCTCCACGAAGTAGAAAAAACTTCAAAGTATGACATCTTTGTATAGTCGAACATTGGATCTTCAGCGACTGCCTTCAACTGTGAAACTAATAGTCTTGACATTATTTCAGGTTTCAAGGAAGGGTCGATTTCCGCTTTTTTGTCTTCTTTGTCCTCTTGACCTTCTTTTAGAAGACGTTCGAAATAGCCAAATTGAAGCTCCTTGTTCTCCTTGTTTTTAGAATCACAGTGAGCATTCTTTTTCATTTCTTCCAAGAAAGACTTGTGAGTGTTGTGTACGTGTCTGATAAACACTTCATTGAAGCCAAGGATGCGTTCAAAAGTAGAACTGCATTCTTTGTTTAAAACTGCGTCAAACTGACCTCTAAGTTGTTGTGCTGAATGTTCGCAACAAAGTTTGATAAGCTCGTCGCGACTTTGTACTGTCTCGTAAAGAGTACGTTTTGAAATGCCTAGGGCAGACGAGATGTCGTCCATCTTGACATCTTTGATACCTTGGCGTTCAAATAACTTGGTAGATGTTTCAATTATTGAATCTATCAAACTCATAACATTAACTTATTAAGACGATGCAAAGTTACTTCATAAAACTCAAAAAACAAAAATAGTTTTCAAAATAATGCTGTAAAAAATGAAAATTAACAAATTTTAAACATTCATATTTAAAACTATTGAAACTGAGATTCGAAGCTTAGATTAGATCCTGAAATTGTTGCTGTAAATGTGTCTATGCTAAAAATAATATGACAAACTCTGTTTCGGGTCAAAAAATGGCAAACGAAGTGTCACTATTAAACGTGAAAAGTTGGAATGAAAATATACAGAAAGGTAAAAAAATGTTATAATTTGATAAATTACTCTAAAAAAGTTATACATTTGTAAGCAGAAAATAATAACGTAATAAATTTCATTCTACACGAAAAGATGAAAAAGATTGTAACTTTAGCGTGTGCAGCAATTACAGGAGTTTCTGCTGCAACAGCTCAGACAGAGTCTAACCAGTGGGCAATCGGCGTCTACGGAGGTTTGACAGAGTATGAAGGAGAGCTTGCAAGCAACATGATGGGTATCCTTAAGGATAACTATAGCTTTTATGGACACGGTGCTATCTCAGTTAACCGTTTCTTGAACAAGCGTTGGGATGTAGCATTCTTCGGATCTTACGGTTTGCTAGGAGCAAAGAAAGAGGGTACTGAATTTGACAATGAGGACAACAAGAGTGCTCTAGTGTTAGGCTCAAACTCAAGTAATCGTCCGGAGATGAAGTTGAAGGAGGTATACGGAGATTTGACAGCAGCTTTCAAGTTTGTCACTAAGGATTCTTGCCGTTTTAATCCATACATCTTCGCTGGAGCTGGATACCGTTATTTGATGGTAAAGGACGCTGACAAGTACATTGGTCAGGAAGGTGGAGACGCAGTTATCGTTGGTGGTCTTGGATGTGATTTCAAGATTACAGATCGTTTGGCTTTGTCTTATACAGCTCGTTATGGTTACACTCTAGGAGACGACAAAGATCAGTATGAATATAAGCACAACGATCAGCAGTTGATGCACAGCCTAGGTTTGAAGTTCGCTTTCGGTTCACCTAAGGATTCAGATAAGGATGGTGTTGAGGATAAGCTAGACCAGTGTCCTAACACACCTCTTGGTGTTGCAGTTGACGCTAACGGTTGTCCTCTTGATGATGATAAGGATGGTGTTCCAAACTACCTAGATAAGTGTCCTGGTACTCCAGCTGGTGTTCAGGTTGACTCACTTGGTTGCCCAATCGATACAGATGGTGACGGTGTTGCAGACTACCTAGATCAGTGTCCAGATACTCCAAAGGAGGCAGAGGTAGACGAGAACGGATGTCCAAAGGATACAGACGGTGACGGTGTTCCTGATTACCTAGATAAGTGTCCTGGTACTCCAGCAGCAGCTAAGGGATTCGTAGATGAGAACGGTTGTCCTACAGATAAGGATGGTGATGGAGTTTACGACTTCGAGGATAAGTGTCCTGAGACTCCAGGTATCAAGGAGAACAAGGGATGTCCTGAGATCAAGGCTGAGGTTAAGCAGTTGTTCAAGAAGGCTCTTAACGGAGTTCAGTTCGAGACTGGTAAGTCTAAGATCAAGGGTAAGACTTCATTCGCAATCCTTGACGACGTAGTTAAGGTAATGCAGGAGAACCCAGCATACAAGTTGAATATCGGTGGTCACACAGATAACGTAGGTGATCCAGCTAAGAACATGCAGCTTTCTAAGGAGCGTGCGGCTTCAGTTAGAGCATATCTAATTGAGAAGGGTGTTGATGAGTCTCGTTTGGCTGCAGCAGGTTACGGTGACACAGTTCCTGTAGCTAGCAACAAGACTGCTAAGGGTCGTTCAGAGAACCGCCGTGTTGCATTCGAGGTTGAGTTCTAATTTGAATTCTCAATAAACATTAGAGAAAGAATCGTTTCGACGGTTCTTTCTCTTTTTTTTGATTAATAATCAACTGCGTAGTATGATTGAAAATCCAGAAGATGACATTTTAGTTTGGGGCACATCGCAAGATGACCCTGAGGAGAAAGAGGTAAAGGCAACAGATGATTCATATGATAACAATGAAAAAAACTTGAGTAAAGAAAACTCATCATTGGAATCATATGATGAAGATCATGTGGTATTGGAAGAAACTTCTGAAGATATAGATGTCGATGCTTCCGTTTATGAAAAGAAATACTACAAGATAAGTGAAGTGGAGTCGATACTTGGAGAAACTCAGTCTACAATTCGTTTTTGGGAAGATGCCTTTTCATGCTTGGGCAAAAACTTTTGTAGTCAACGTTCGCGTGGTGGCACACGTAAATTCACTAAAGTAAACATAGAAAACTTAAAATTATTGAAGTTGTTGTTGAGGGAACAACGTCTCACTATAGAAGGTGCAATTTCGGAAATAAAAAAAGAGAAGAGACGAAATGCCAAAGATAGAGCGTTGATTCTTTTGCAGGAGACGAAAGATGAATTAAATGACCTTATCGACGCTTACAATTTAATACTCCATCAAAATTGTCAATGAAATTGTTTTCTGGATTTTACTTGTTTCGATTTGTTAATTTTTTGAAAAGTGTCTTTTTTTGATGGATGTTTTTTTGTTTTTGTTAAGTTGTTTAGGTAAATTTGCGACTTTACTATATTGTAATAGGGAGGGCTGAAAAAATGATATATAAAAAACTTACGACTATTTTTCTATTAGCGGCATCATTTGGTGCTTCTGCGGTTGTCAAGATCAATGAGATAATGCCATGTAATATAACTGCATATATGGATGGAAATACGTTTGATTTTCCGTCATGGGTGGAGTTTTATAATGATGGTGATCCTGTTGACCTTAAAGGTGCTACTGTGACTGCTTATAAGGAGTCGGGAAAAGTAGATTGGACAGGAGTATTTAAAGAAAGTCATAAAATACCAGAGGGATATAGTGTTCTTTCTTTTTATGGAGATGTAGAAGTAAAGGCTACATCAGGAACAATGTTGGGTAGTTTCCCCAAAAAATTGGAGTATAAAGCAGGAAAACTAGAATTTGTGCTTCCTAATGGAACAAAATTTTCTATAGTTCATCCTATTCAGCTACCAGATGTCTCTTATGGAGATGGTGGATATATGGAGCCAACACCAGGAAAGAAAAACTCAAAGGCTTTTGCGACACGAGTTCCGACACCAAAATTTAAGACTGCTCCAGGCTTTTATTTTGGAGCAGAAGCTAAGGAAATATCGCTATCATGTGATATGGAAGGTGCTGTAATTTATTATACTACAGATGGTTCTAACCCTACGGAGAAGAGCAAGTTGTATGAGGGACCATTTGAAATTCACACTAATCATCCAATTAGAGCGAAAGCATATGTCGAGGGTCAGTTGGCAAGTGATGTCTTGACTGGTACTTTTATAATGGAGTCTCCATATTCTGATCATTGTACAGGAAATGATCTTCCTGTGGTATGTATTTCAACTGATGATATGTATTTAAGTGATCCTAATATAGGAATATGTGTAAAAGGCTCTAATGGCGTTCCCGGAGCTTCATCATGTGTTTCAGAGACAGCCAATTATAACAGAGATTGGTCGCGTCCAGCTTTCTTTGAGTATTATGAAGATGGGGAGTTGAAATGTAACCAGAAAATTGAAATTGGAGTTACAGGAGGTTGCTCGCGTCAGAATGACTATAAGACTAAAAGTTTGAAGATGAAGGCTTCCAAGAAGACAGGAAACAATCGTCTTGGCTATACTAAGTTCTTTAAAGAAAAGTCTTTTAAGGAGTTGAAGAGCGTACAGATACGTAACGGTGGTAACGCTTATGGATCTTTGAGATGTCGAGACGGTTTCATGCAGTCTCTAGGTAAGGGATTGGGAATTGATTATCAGGGATATCAGCCAGTAGCGTACTATCTAAATGGTAAATACCAAGGTTTGATGGGATTGCGTGAGCGAACAAATGAAGATTTCATTTTCCATAATTATGGATTGGAAGAGGACGAGATTGACGAGATTTCTATCAAAACCGAAAAGGTCACTGCTGTAGTGGGAACTCTTGATGCTTATAACGAGATGATCTCATATGTGGAAAATCATTATTCAGATAAGAATTTCTATGAGCAGTTGTCAAGAAGAATGGATGTTGAGGAGTATATCCGTTGGCAGATATTGGAGCAGTTTGTTGTAAATACCGACTGGCCAGGAAACAATACAAAGATTTGGAGAAAGAGAAACGGAGGAAAATTCCGTTGGATCGTTTACGATACCGACTTTGGATACGGAATGTATGAGGGATGGCATCCCAACTACTGTAGCTCAAGTATGAACATGATGGATTTTGCCATGGGTGTCGGCGAACCAGTAAACTGGGCTAATGGTACTGATTTAGGAGGAGGCTCATATCGTTTTGATGAAAAGTCAAAGTGGAAGACTACATTGTTCTATCACTGTATGCAGAATGAAGATTTCCAGTTACGTTTCGTGACAGAATTCTTTAAGCAGCTAAGCACTCGTTTCTCAGAGGATAAAGTCATGGCTAAGTGGGATTCCATCGCTTCTTTGGTGAAGAAAGATTTCTGTGCGACAGAGGCAATTCATGGTTCTGTTGATGACTATACAAATGGTGTCAAGGAGTTTACTGCTAGCAGATGCAGGAATATCAAGAGTCAGTTGCTATCAAAATTCAAGATGACAGACTCAAAGGTCAAGTTTAATTTTGAAGTTGTCCTTCCAGAAGAGTTGTCTTCTGTTGACTTTTTGTTCAACAAGGAGCTTTTGAATGCAGACTCATACACTTACAGTTGTTATGACGGACAGAGAATAAAAATCGAACCACAATTGCCAGCAGGCTATCGTGTGCAGAAGTGGTATTTGTCTGACCCTCTTGTTGAATCAAACGACTTGATTACAAAGAGTACTCCTTGGACATATTTCTATGATAGCATCATGCCAGCTAAGAATTGGATGAATACTGATTTCGATGATTCAAAGTGGAAGGTTGGAAAGGGTAAGTTCGGTTATGCGAGCGACCGCGACTATGACACTAAGTTGGATTATGGTGAAGATAAAGATAATAAGTATATCACAGCATATTTCCGTACTAGTATCGATTGTGCTTCAGACAATGAATATAAGGAGATTTCAGTCAATATGATGTATGATGATGCAGCGGTTGTCTATGTGAATGGTAAGGTTGTTAAGGTTCGTAACCTACCTAAAGACACTACATATACATACGATATGTATGCTGTGTTGGAAGATGGATATGCTAATGATGAAGAGTGTTCATTCAAGATCGATGGCTCGTTGTTAAAGAAGGGCAAGAATGTGATTGCCGTTGAGGTGCATCAGAATGAGCCAGGAAGTTCGGATTTGACAATGAAGTTGACTGCATCTTACGAGTCGACAGCTAAATCTGAGGTTTCAGGAGACGTCTTTGAAGGTAGAGTTGGAACGGATATGACAGTTAAGTTGTATGTCGAAGCTGATCCAGACTACGTTAAACCACAGTTGTTCATTAACGAGGTTTGCTCATCTAATAGTTGGGTGAAGGATGAATATGGAGAGAGACCAGACTGGATTGAGATATACAATGATGGAGACAAAGATGTTGATTTGGCTGATATGGTTTTGATTAATAAGACAAAAGCTAAGACACATGTATTCCCTAAGTTCATGTCTGATTCAACAGTAATTCCAGCAAACGGAAGAATATTGCTTTGGGCAGATGGAAATGCAGAGTCTGGACCTCGTCATTTGAATTTCAAATTGTCGGCTGATGTTTCTCAGAAGTTGATATTGATGACAAACAATGATACTCTTGATGTCTTTACAACAAAGATACATCCAAAGAACGGAAGTTACGGTAGAGAAACAGATGGTGCTGAGGAGATGAAGGTGTTTGTAAGTTGTATTTCATCTGACAATTATGGAATGGAAATTGCCACTCCACGTTTGGGTAATGGAGATTTGATTTGCGATGCTTCTTATTTGTACAATGAAGACTCACTTGCGGACATCGTAATCTATCCAAATCCGGTTGGCAACATTTTGTTTGTGAAGGTAGACGGTAAGGGATCTCATAATATTCAGATCACAGACTGCTTGTCAAGAAGAGTGGTTGATATGGACTCAGATGATAAAACAATATCTGTTGACGTTTCTAATTTGAACACAGGTGTTTATGTTATCACTGTAGTCTCAGATGAGACAACTTATACATCGAGATTTATCAAGAAATAAAAAAGTTTGATAAAAAATCGCAAGATAGATTGTCATAAACTCATTTTTATTTAATTTTGCAGAAAATATAAAGCAAATGAGATTTCGTAGACTACATAAGCATCATCATGAGCATCATACAGAAAATGATGCAAGTGAGCTTTGTGTATGTTCTGCAAAATAATTAATAGAAGAACGAAGGAGGCTTACTTGAAACGGTAGGTCTCCTTTTTTATAAAACCATTACAAATTCAAATTATGTTAAGAATAGCAGTTCAGGCAAAAGGACGTCTATTTGAAGAGACGATGACGATGTTGGAAGAGTCGAGCATCAAAGTGGAGTCAGGAAAGAGAACATTGTTGGTGAAAGCCAAGAATTTCCCTGTGGAGATTCTTTACTTGAGAGATGACGATATTCCTCAGGCAGTGGCAACTGGCATCGCTGATGTCGGCATCGTAGGAGAGAACGAGTTTGAGGAGAAGGGTGAGGATGCAGATATCATCAAGCGTCTTGATTTCAGCAAGTGTCGTCTATCTTTGGCTATTCCAAAGGCTGCTGACTACAACGGTGTTCAGTGGTTTAATGGCAAGAAGATTGCAACATCTTATCCTCGTATCTTGAAGAACTATTTGGATAAGAATGGTGTAAAGGCAGAAATCCATACTATCATGGGAAGCGTAGAAATCGCTCCAGGTATCGGTATGGCTGACTGTATTTTTGATATTGTAAGTTCAGGTTCGACATTGGTAAGCAACAACTTGAAAGAGGTTGAGGTAGCAATGTATTCAGAGGCTCTTCTTATCGGAAACAAGCATCTAAACGATGATCCTGAGAAGATGGCTACATTGAAGGAGATCCTATTCCGCTTCGACTCTTACAAAAATGCTGAGGGTAAGAAATATATCCTTCTTAATATCCCTAACGAGAAGATCGATGCTGTTTGTAAGCTTCTTCCTGGTATGAAGTCGCCAACAGTTACTCCTCTTCGTCAGGAGGGTTGGTCGTCGCTTCACTCAGTAATTGAAGAGAAGACTTTCTGGGATATCATCAGCCAGTTAAAGCAGCTTGGTGCTGAAGGTATTCTTGTCGTTCCTATTGAAAAAATGATTCTCTAATGAAGATAATCGAATATCCAGATTTTAAGGATTGGAAGACTTTATTGTCTCGTCCGGCTCTTGATAATAGCAGCTTGACTGAGACTGTCACTGCTGTGCTTGACGACATCAAAAGTCGTGGAGATGCAGCAGTAAAGGAGTATGAGTTGAAATTCGATAAGGTTCAGCTCGACTCTCTACAGGTGTCTGAGGCTGAGTTGGCAGAAGCAGAGACTTTGGTGGCTGACGATTTGAAGAACGCCATCCGTTTGGCTAAAGGCAACATCGAAAAATTCCATGCAGCACAGGATCACGAGCTTCCACGCATTGAGACTATGCCAGGTGTAACTTGCTGGCAGAAGGCAATGCCTATTGAAAAGGTTGGTCTATATATTCCAGGAGGTACAGCACCGTTGTTCTCAACAGTGTTGATGCTTGCTGTCCCTGCTCGTATCGCTGGATGCAAGGAGATCGTACTTTGTACACCTCCTGCTAAAAACGGAAAGGTTCATCCTGCTGTACTATTCGCTGCTAAGGTTGCTGGAGTAAGCAAGATCTTCAAGATCGGTGGAGTTCAGGCAATCGGTTCAATGGCATACGGTACTGAGAGCGTTCCTAAGGTTTACAAAATCTTCGGACCAGGCAACCAGTATGTGACTGCAGCAAAGCAGAGAGTCTCATTGAAGGATGTCGCTATTGATATGCCTGCTGGACCAAGTGAGGTGGAGGTTATCGCCGACGAGACCGCTAATCCTGCATTCGTTGCTGCCGACCTACTTTCACAGGCAGAGCATGGAGTCGACAGTCAAGCTGTCTGCATCACAACAAGCAAGGATTTGGCTGAGAAGGTGTTGGCTGAGGTTGACCGTCAGCTTCAGTTGCTTCCAAGAAAAGAGATCGCTGAGAAGTCTGTAGCAAACAGCAAGATTATCTTGGTTAAAGATTTGGATGAGGTCATCGACGTCACAAATGAATATGCACCAGAGCATTTGATCATCTCAACTGCAAACTATATGCAGATTGCTGAGAGAATCACAAATGCAGGTTCGATTTTCTTAGGCCATTTGACTCCTGAGAGCGCTGGTGATTATGCGTCGGGCACAAACCACACTCTTCCTACAAACGGATATGCCAAGGCATACAGCGGTGTCAATCTTGATAGTTTCCGCAAGAAGATCACTTATCAGGAAATCACACCGAATGGTCTTCAGCTTATCGGAAACGCAATTGAGATAATGGCAGAGAATGAGCAGCTCTTCGCTCACAAGAATGCCGTTACACTTAGAATGAAAAACAAATAAGTTGGAATTCAACAAATAAAATTTTGTTATATGAAAGAATTAAGTCAGTTGGTTCGACCAAACATCCTCAAGCTTAAGCCATACTCATGCGCACGCGATGAGTTTAAGGGCGAAGCGTCTGTCTATTTGGATGCTAATGAAAATCCACGTAATGATCCGTACAACAGATATCCAGATCCATTGCAGTGGGCAGTCAAGCATCGTGTGGCAGAGGTGAAGCATGTGGATGCTAAGAACATCATGTTCGGAAATGGTAGCGACGAGCCTATTGACTTGGTTTACCGTGCTTTCTGTGAGCCAGGTATTGATAATGTTGTTGCCATCTCTCCAACATACGGAATGTATGAGGTATGTGCGGATGTCAACAATGTGGAGTATCGTCCTGTAGCATTGAAGGAAGGATTCCAGATTGATGTCGACGCTATGCTTGCTGCTGTCGACGATCATACTAAGGTGATGTGGTTATGTTCACCAAATAATCCTACTGGTAATTGTTTGAAAGACGCGGATATCGAGCGATTGTTGAAAGAGTTCGGTGGTATCGTTGTTATTGACGAGGCTTACTGGGATTTCTGTGGCAAAGAGTCGTATAGCCAGAAATTGGAGAAATATCCAAATATGATTGTGTTGCAGACATTCTCAAAGGCATGGGCAAGTGCTTCTGTCCGTTTGGGTATGGCTTTTGCGTCAGAGGAAATCATTGGCATTTTGAACAAGATCAAGTATCCTTACAATATCAATAAGCTTACTCAGGATTACGCATTGAAGATTCTTAAGAATCCAGATGTCATCAAAAACTGGGCAAAGGAGACTATATCCCTTCGTTCAGACGTTGTGTATGAGTTGAAGGGATTCAAGTTTGTAGAGAAGATTTATCCTACAGATGCCAATTTCGTATTGGTAAAGGTGACAGATGCCAACGATTTGTACGCATATTTGACAATGAAGGGCATTATTGTAAGAAATCGTAATAAGGTGCAGTTGTGTGGCAATTGTGTGCGTATTACGATCGGTACAAAAGAAGAAAATGAAGAGTTAATTACAGCATTAAAGAAATATTAATATGACATACGAATTTATCGGTACAGTCCTAAACTTGAACGAGAGAAGTGGACAGTCAGCAAGAGGTCCATGGAAGATGTGGGAGTGCGTTATTGAGCACGACACAACGGGTCAGTTTCCACGTCGCGTGCTTGTCAGTGTTTGGGATGAGAACGCTTATAATACAATTGCATCAATTCAGCAACAGCAGGGTGTTGTCCGTGTGACATGTAGCGTCGACGCAAGAGAGTACAATGGTCGTTGGTTCAACGATATCCGTGCTTTCCGTGCAGAGCCATTCAACGGTATGGCAGCACAGCAGGGCTATGGCCAGCAGATGGGTGGTTATCCTCAGCAGCCAATGCAGCAGGGATTTGCTCAGCCAATGGGTGGCTATCAGCAGCCAATGCAACAGCAGGGATTTGCGCAGCAGCCACAGGGAGGTTATCAGCAGCCAATGCAGCAGGGTGGATTCACTGCTCCAGCAGCTCCAACTCAGGCAGCACCAGCGGCTCCAGCACAGCCAGCTCCTAGTGCAGATGGTAGTGATCTACCTTTTTAAGTATGCTTTCTCGTAAGGAACGCTACTCAAACGTCTTGGCTTGGTTTGCTGAGAATATGCAAAACGCCAAGAGTGAACTGAATTTCCGAAATCCGTATGAGTTGCTTGTAGCTGTAATGCTTTCAGCTCAGTGTACGGACAAACGAGTTAATCAGGTCACACCGGCATTGTTTGAGCGTTACCCCGATATCTTCTCGTTGGCAAAAGGTTCGGAAGATGATATACTTAAGTATATAAATAGTGTCTCATATCCCAATGCAAAAGCCGAGCATCTACTTCAGATGGCGAAGATAGTGGTGGAGAAATGTGACGGCGTTATCCCGTCGACAATGGACGCTTTGACATCGTTGCCAGGAGTCGGCAGAAAAACAGCCAACGTGATGCTCGCGGTGGCATTCGGTAAACCAGCGATGCCTGTAGATACACATGTCTTCAGAGTTTCGCATAGGGTAGGACTTGCTGAGGAGGCAAAGAATCCGCTACAGACGGAGATGATTCTGCGTCAGTATATACCGGAAGAGATTTTGAGCGACGCTCATCATTGGCTTCTATTGCACGGCAGGTATGTCTGCACAGCGTTGGCTCCGAAGTGTAATGAGTGCGGTATTCGAGAATATTGTAAAGAATTTAAAGAATAAGAGATGAATAATGCATTAACAAAAACTGATTTCAATTTTAAGAATCAGAAGTCCGTTTACCACGGAAAGGTAAGAGACGTTTACAGTGTCGGTGACGATTTGCTAGTAATGGTGGCATCAGACCGTATTTCTGCATTTGACGTTATTCTTCCAAAGGGAATTCCTTTCAAGGGTCAGATGTTGAACCAGATTGCAGCTAAGTTCTTGGATGCAACTCAGGATATCTGTCCAAACTGGAAGATGGCTACACCAGATCCAATGGTGACTGTAGGTGTACGTTGCGAAGGTTTCCCAGTTGAGATGATCGTTCGTGGTTACTTGTGTGGTAGCGCATGGAGAGCATACAAGAGCGGTGTTAGAGAGATCTGTGGTGTTAAGTTGCCAGAGGGAATGAAGGAGAACCAGAAGTTCCCAACTCCAATCATCACTCCAACTACAAAGGCAGAGATCGGTAAGCACGACGAGGATATCTCTAAGGAGGAGATCATCGCTCAGGGACTTGTTTCTGCTGAGGATTACGCAGTTCTTGAGAAGTACACTTTGGCATTGTTCCAGAGAGGTACAGAGATCGCTGCTAAGAGAGGTTTGATTCTTGTTGATACTAAATACGAGTTCGGTAAGCACGATGGTAAGATCTATTTGATGGATGAGATCCACACTCCAGATTCATCACGTTACTTCTACTCAGAGGGTTACGAGGAGAGATTCAAGAACGGAGAGGCTCAGAAGCAGCTTTCAAAGGAGTTCGTTCGTGAGTGGCTTATGGACAACGGTTTCCAGGGTAAGGCAGGTCAGCAGGTTCCAGAGATGACAGATGCAATCGTTGAGTCTATCTCTAACCGTTACATCGAGCTTTACGAGAACATCACAGGAGAGAAGTTTGACAAGTGTGCAGACACATCTTCAATCAATGCAAGAATTGAGAAGAATGTAAGCGATTATTTGGCTAAGCTATAATTCTTGACTGACAAATATTGAATTATGAAGACGTTGCAATTTGCAGCGTCTTCTTTTTGTTTCAGGTATGATAAACAAAAAAAGACGAGATTGCTGATATGAACCCCTAAAGTTAGACAAAAAACTTTAGGGGTTTATTTTATGGAAGAAAAAAGAGTAAGAAAGAAACACGGAGAAGTAGAGTTGCGGAGTTACATGCGGATGTTAGACGAAGGAGAGTCAATCAACC
>JAZUIF010000077.1:0-28492 GCA_045642085.1 Paludibacteraceae bacterium
CGAAAATATTCATAAAACGCTGATTCTGCGAAAAATAAATTTTAAAGGTTTTTAACACTAAAATGCCACATGTTGCGGAATTTGGCAAAAATTTGAGGTGGCGTGTCAACGTTAACGTCATCGTCATCGTTTTTTTACACGGATTATCATGAATTCGTCACGAATTTCACATTAATCTTTATTTTCGAACAAGGACTTCTCGGACAGAACGGATAATTTAGATTTAATTCATCGAATTTTTTTAATATTATGTTCAAACATAAAAAATAGAGACGCCGCATTGCGACGTCTCTACATTATTTCGGATTTCGGATATTTATTTTCCTATCATTGACCTTACTGCATCAAAGATCTCTGGCCATGACATCAACTGCTTGTCTACTCCATTCTGATTCAAAACATACATCAATGCTCCAAATCCTACAGCAAACAATATCACAAGGAAGTATTTTACTCCTGGTTTTAATCTTGAACTCATAATCTAATCAATAATCAGTTAACAATTAGAAATATCTACGCTCAGATGAAGAGCTTGAAGAACTTGAAGTTGCTTTCTCTGGCTCTGGTCCCTCTGAGAAAATTGCATCAGACGCTGATGATCCAAAATTAGATGAAGAAGCTGAATCCTTCTTAGAAGAATTGAACAATCCATCAATTCCGTATGTCTCATAACGCTTCAACAACTCATCCGCACGAGCTGATGCAACTGCATTGTCGACATTAATCTGGCTCAAGATACCTCCTGTCTCCTCGATGACAGTTGTCATCTCACCTAGACGCTGAGATATGTCGTCTGCCATATAATCCATCGCACGTGTGAATGTCTCCATCTGGTCTGGATCTCCTTTCAAGATAGACATCATTGAAGAGAATGCCTTATGCTGCTCCTTGATTGAGCGATACTCATCCTCACGTTCCTTAACCTCATTCTTTGTGTCCTCTACAGTAAGATCGGCAGCACGTTTCAATTGCTGCAAGATAGCATACCACTTCTTCGACTCTTCCAATCTTGCAGTACGACGCTCAACAGCTTCCTTCAAACGTACAATCTGACGCTCAGCAACGGCTGCACTACCCTTGTCTCCTTGCTTGTTGTAAACCTCAAGACGACGAAAGTTTGTCATCAACTCCTCTTTCTTAGCAGCAAGTTCTTTCTCCGACTGCATCATCAAACCGCGCATTGTACCCATGTGCTTCTGAATCTCCTGGATCTTCTTCTCCATCTCCAAGATCTTCTTGCGGACAATCGCAATCGGATCAATTTCGATGATAAGTCCAGTAAGCTTTCTCATCAACATGAAATATGCGTTTGAGCATAGTTCCTGAAATTTCTTATTTGTTAGCAAGAATCCAATTCCCGCAATCACACCTACAAGAGCAGCCAACGTGATTACGTTTGACGCCAATGTGATTAGAAATGGCAATACCTGATACAATAGCATTAGTCCACCGACAGCTGCTACTCCAGCTACAATCTTTCCCAAAGTGCCACCTGGTTTTTCCCAAGGAGATACTTTATGCTCGTCATTGACTGGTGGTAAATTATTAAATTCCATATCGTTATTTATTATTCAATTATTCATTTAACGCTTCTTCAAGTTTAGCACCATCCATTCTTAATTTTCCAATCATGAAGTCGACGGTAGCATTAAACTCTCTCTTCTTCTTCTCGCAGTCGGTCTTTACTGCAGCCACTTGAGTTTCTTGTTCCTGAGAAAAAGCTTTCAACTTTGCCAATTTTTCCTCTAATTCAGCAATCTCTTTTTTTGCTTTTTCGACAGCCTCCTCACGAGCGACAACCTGCTCCTGCCATAGTTTGTTAAACTGTGCTGTGCCATTAGCTCTCTCATCCTCTATATATTGAATATAAGTAAGGATACTCTGCAATATCTGCTTTTTAGAAAGCGATGGAGACGCGGCCTTCAATGTAGCAAAGCTGACTGAGAATCGCATTTTCTCATCAGGTATACTTTTCAAAAGGACCTCGTCATTTGCCGCCTTTTTCAACTCAAGATAATCCGGACCAGGAAGATTCTTTTCATCAAGCATTGCGATGATGTTATCAAGAATACCCTCATCAATCTGTGAATCGTCAACATTGCTATCAGCTGTCTTGAATTCAGCACCAGTCGACACTGGTTGTGAAGCAGCCGTATTCTCCTCTGGCTTAGGCTCCACAGGAGCTGCCTTAGGTGTGGATTTTGGCTCTTCTCGTCTTACCGGACGTCCTTTTTCGTCGACTTCCTCAAACAACAAATTTTTTATTCCCTTAAAAAGTCCCATATTATCACTTATTCATAATAATAATACGAAAATCGCATTATATCTAAAAATTTCTCAAAAGTACATATTTAGGCAAAATTGGCAAAAATTTAACTTACGATTTTTCGAAGAGTAGTGTCGAATTTAACTTTTTTATACAAAACGACAAAGACAAAGACGAAAACCAAAACGAAAAAGGGCAAGAGATTGCTCCCCTGCCCTTTTTATATTTCATCCGCACGACGTGATTTACACGCCACCACCAATTAATGGTGGAATAGACGGATTCCTGTAAATGTCATAGTGATACCAAGACGGTCGCAGCACTCGATAACATTGTCATCACGTACTGAACCACCAGGCTGTGCAATATACTTAACACCACTCTTGTTTGCTCTCTCGATGTTATCTCCGAATGGGAAGAATGCATCTGATCCAAGAGCTACATCTGTCATAGTATCCAACCATGCACGCTTCTCCTCACGTGTGATAGGTTCTGGCTTCTCAGTAAAGAAGTTCTCCCATACACCATCAGCTAGGACATCCATGTAGTCGTCTGAGATATAAACGTCGATTGTGTTGTCACGATCAGCACGCTTGATTCCTGGCTTGAATGGAAGTGCCATCACCTTTGGATTCTGACGAAGATACCAGATATCTGCCTTGTTACCAGCAAGACGAGTACAGTGGATACGGCTCTGCTGTCCAGCTCCGATTCCGATTGCCTGTCCGTCTTTAGCGTAGCAAACTGAATTTGACTGTGTATACTTAAGAGTGATAAGTGCGATCAAAAGGTCACGCTTAGCCGACTCTGGGAAATTCTTCAACTTAGTAGGGAACTCCTTGAACAAAGACTCGTCGATCTTCAACTCGTTTCTACCCTGCTCAAAAGTAACACCGAACACCTGCTTTCTCTCAATTGGATTAGGACGGTAGTTAGTGTCCATCTTGATAATACAGTAAGTACCCTTACGTTTTGCCTTCAAGATCTCAAGAGCCTCTGGAGTATAGTCTGGTGCGATAACACCGTCACTTACCTCACGCGAAATCAAATCTGCAGTCTGCTTGTCGCAAGTGTCAGACAATGCGATGAAATCACCGAAAGAAGACATACGGTCTGCACCACGAGCACGAGCGTATGCTGTAGTCAATGGGCTAAGCTCCTTATCGTCGACAAAATAGATCTTCTTCAATGTGTCCGACATTGGCACTGCGACTGCCGCACCTGCAGGACTTACGTGTTTGAACGATGCTGCAGCAGGAAGACCAGTAGCAGCCTTTAGCTCAGTAACAAGCTGCCAAGAGTTGAATGCGTCTAGAAGGTTGATATAACCTGGACGGCCACACAATACCTCAATTGGCAACTCACCCTCCTCCATAAAAATACGGGAAGGCTTCTGGTTGGGATTACAACCATATTTCAATTCCATTTCTTTCATTAGGAAAGTATTTTAAATTTGGGTGCAAAGATAGAAATAAATGCGAAATTTTTAATACAAAAATGAAAATTAGTATACAATCTAGATATCAACATCTTAATTATAAAGCGAACTCATTCTTCATTCCTGTTTTCCTTCATACATTCATATCTGAAGGTATATAAATAGCAGTTGTCTAAAAAATAAAAAAGCAAAAAGTCATAAGACTCTTTGCTTATATCCGTATCAAACTTCTTTATCCTAAAGAATTTGTAATCAAACTAAATGAAAGCAATAGGCACCTTGACAAACCTAAAGCGAAAAGCACATAGAATAATGTCAGCGCAGTATACTTAGCTCTACTGCCATTCATCTTAGGCAATGCCAGTTTCCATATTAGGTATGATATCATAATAAGAACCGCAAGTACGACTATAACTAGAAATACTCCGATTGCACAAAAAACATATTTCTGCTCCATAATCAATTAACAAAAAAAGGAGTCCTTCTTTGAACTCCTTTAGCGGTATGGACGGGACTCGAACCCGCGACCCCATGCGTGACAGGCATGTATTCTAACCAGCTGAACTACCACACCAACATGCTTTCCTTTGGATTGCGAGTGCAAAATTAATACATTTTTCTTTACCTGCAAATCTTTTTGCGATTTTTTTCATTTACAAATGGAAATTTATCATAATCACACTCATATTAGCACTAACTCATATAATCATAATATAGTAACTTCATATTCTATACTTATATAATATGTATATATTTTTCATCCTGCTGTCACGACGAGCCATCTCTTTTAATCACAACAACATCGTGGCAACACAGTACGAATTCACCAAAACACACAACAATTTGTACAACAGCATCAATAATATTTCAAAATTCATACTTTTTTTCCTCATTTATAGTTGCATTCAAAAAAAATTATATATATTTGCACTTAGGAAATAAAACAAGAAGGATTTAATACTGTTTTAATTATCTATTAGAATCACAGAAATACAAGCGATAATGCTCAGTTTGTATATTAAATCCCGACACCGTGCTAATAATTTAGGTTTCCAACGGTAAAATTTGCATTAATCTTTCAAGTTTATATATAAAACTAAAAGGTTTTCATTCCGTTATTATTCTTCTACATGGAAGATGAACGCGATTGGGGCCTGAGAAGGATTCAGACTTTAAGGACTAAACAATAACATTCATAGAAGACATTCCGTTGTGAAACGGGATGTTTTCGCTTTTTAAATCGTACGTATTCTTTGATAACAAAATACTCCGAATCCGACAACACATGGGATTGATTCAGGCAAACATAAGAATGGACAACCACAAGGGTTGCCCCTACGAGTCATCGTTCTCCTATTGTGCAAATTAAATTCTTACGGATTCTTTCTCCATCTTCTGCCACTGCTTCAAACACCAGCACGTATATTCCTGTGGACAAAGCCTCCCCATTATCATCTATGCCGTTCCATCTCCACACTCCTTCCCGATCCAACAACTGATAATCAAAAATCGTGCATATCTGCTTGCCATATCTGTCGAAGCAAAGCAATGTCCCCTTGAAATTTGGTTTGGGGAATGAATACGTAATTATGATTTCAGGAAAATCCGATGTAATAAAACTTTGAGCACAATTGATCTCTTCTGTTTTCTCAGTCGACGCTGAATTTCTTTTACAAGGCGTTGCCCCTCCACATTCATCAGATGCTGATACCCATTCTTCTCCATCAAATGAGACTCTCTCCAGACTCCGTCCTTTGTCGACATAAGAGAACTGGCTATGCATCTTCGGGTCATACTCAAACTCATCCATCACATTCTCTTTACGATCAAGCAGCACAACATTAACTCCAGAATTACTCAATGCAGGCATTTTAGTCAAATTGAAAGAGACTGAATTGTCTTCACAATCATAATTAGAACATACATTTTCGATATCTCTGCTTAATATAATATATGTATGGGGAGGAATAGCGTCGTTCATGTCGACAGAAAACGGCGTGATATAATTGAGATTTCCGTTTGCTTTTCGAGTCGCAATCGACAACGATTTAGCCGAAATCCATTTGTCACTCTTATTATATAGTTCCACAAACTCGCTTCCATCAGCAGCCACATCAAAAAGAATCTCATTCAAAATCACATCTCCTTTTTTCGCATCTTCCGAAAAATAGATATTCAGCACAGTATCGGCAGAGCAATTGCCTCGTATGTCGCAAGAGGAAATAGAAATTTCTTTGCGACCTCCATTCAATGGCAAATTTCTAAATTTTGACACAAATTCATCGCTTCCTAAAAATTTAAATGCATCATCAATGTCGACATGAACAGACTCAACCTTTATCTTTTCACTCCACACAACACTAATCATCGAGTCATTTCTCTCAATTTTAGAGACATACGGAGGATCATAGTCTACGAAATCTGTATGAATAGAGATAGAATCAAACGAAAAATGCTTTGTACGTGTTTTAGAAAAATGCGGATTCAGAATAAAATACGAGGAAGTCTCGATATCCTTATCATAAGCTGTAAAGTCGACAATATACTCCTCGTCTTCATTGATTTTGCTCATCACTTTCCAATTCCCGTCACCATCAGTCTGCACAACGACATCATACTGCACCGTACTGAAATTCAACCTTTTCTTCTGGGAGGCCCCCAACTTTTTCTGAACACCATCCATAGATCTCCACAACGCAATCTCATCGCTAGACTTGCCCAACAGAAGATAATAGCCAGAAAGTGTCGAATCAGCCACGTCAGCAGAAGACGAAGCCAGATAGGCAGCGAGATAATTAGAGGAAGAAGGATTCAAATCCATCCTGCCACACAAACGCCAGGTGGTCGAAATGATAGCATCTGATTTTGTCGAAATCGACACTGAAGATTGCGTCTTCTCAGCATTAAGCCTCAACGATTGATCTTCAACTTTGAAAGATGTACTGTCGCCCAACCAAACATTTTTCCATTCTGCATCTGCAAAATGCATGACAAAACAATAAATTAAACCAATAAATAACTTCATATTATAATTTTTACTAATTTTGCACCTCAAAGGCTAATCCGCCTACAAAAGTAAGAAAAATTTTAATAAAACAATAAAAAATGAAAGTAGCAATCGTCGGAGCCAGTGGAGCTGTAGGACAGGAGTTCCTAAGAGTATTGGCAGAGAGAAATTTCCCAATGGATGAGTTGGTGCTATTCGGATCAGAGAGAAGCGCCGGACAGAAATACACTTACAAAGGCAAGGAGTACACCGTTCAGCTTCTTAAGCACGGAGACGACTTCAAGGGCGTAGATATTGCTTTCACATCAGCAGGTGCAGGTGTTTCAAAAGAGTTCGCAGAGGACATCACTAAGTTTGGTGCTGTCATGATCGATAACTCAAGTGCATTCCGTATGGACAACGACGTTCCATTGGTAGTGCCTGAGTGCAACGCAGAGGATGCTCTTGTTCGTCCAAGAGGTATCATCGCAAACCCTAACTGTACAACAATCATGATGGTTGTTGTTCTTCAGCCACTTGAGAAGTTGAGCCACATCAAGAGAATCCACATCGCTTCTTACCAGGCAGCTTCTGGTGCAGGTGCAGCAGCAATGGCTGAGCTTGAGCAGCAGTACAGAGAGGTGCTTGATGGCAAACCAGCAACAGTTAAGAAGTTCGCTTACCAGCTAGCATACAACGTAATTCCTCAGATCGACGTATTCATGGAGAATGGATACACTAAAGAGGAGATGAAGATGTTCAACGAGACTCGTAAGATCATGCACACTGACGCAGCTTGCTCAGCAATGTGTGTACGTGTACCTTCACTTCGTTCTCACTCTGAGGCTGTATGGATTGAGACAGAGAAGCCAATCGATGTTGAGACAGCAAAGAAGGCAATCGCAGAAGCAGAGGGTGTTCAGCTAATGGACGATCCTGCTAACAAGGTATATCCAATGCCTTTGTTCCTTGCAGGTAAGGATGATGTTTACGTAGGTCGTGTACGTAAGGATCTTGCTAACGAGAATGGTTTGACATTCTGGTTGGTAGGCGACCAGATCAAGAAGGGTGCTGCATTGAACGCTGTTCAGATCGCTGAGTACCTTATCAAGGTTGGAAACGTAAAATAATTCGCACGTAGAGACGCACGGACGTTCGTGTCTTTGCTTAGAGATAATAGAGAGGTTGCATCATACGATGCGACCTCTTTTTATTTTCTACAACATCGACTGAATTAAAAACGCCTGTTTACAAACCTAAAATTCACTTATTTTCACTATATTTACGTCGATTTTTTAGGTATGAAGTCCATAACACACAAATTTTATTCAATTCTCTCTATGTTAGTCCTATGTCTGTGCGTAAGCTACGCCCAGGCCAAAGACGTCACGGATTGGAAAGTGGATGGACTAAAAGGGAAAGTGAAGGAGGTTCGTGTCTACAACGTCAAAGAGGTTGCTCCACGAAAATTCGAGAAGACTTCGTACCGTCGCATTAGAAAATATGATAAGAAAGGAAACCGTACCGTCGAAGAGAATTACAATGAGTACGACGAAAAAGAGGGAGAGTTGTCTTCAAGATTGGTGTACAAGTACAAAAAGAAGAAAAATCATATTGAAAGATACGAATACGACGAGTCTAAAAGGCTGATTGAAAAGGCTTTATTCAACAGTAACAAAATCAAAATCGAGGATGAAGATTATATATATGGCGTGAATTACCGTTGGAGGACCGTCAATAAATATGATCAAAATGGAAAAATCATCGAGGAATCACACTATGTGAATGATAGTTTATCCGATAAAGTCATCTTCAATTATGATGAGAAAGGAAATATCACAGAAGAAAAACATTCCGACTCCCCTACCCGATGGGAAAATAGAAAATATGTGAACAAATACGATGACGAAGGTAATTGTGTTGAGATTTCAGAATATAATTACGCCGGGAATCTGAATTATAAGACTTTCTATAAATATTCTGGAAAGAAATGTGTCGAAGAGTCGACTTACGACTCAAACGACTCATTATGCAGCCATACAATAAACAAATACAACGACGAGGGAAAAAAAATAGAGTCGATACATATAGTTTCAGACAATGAGCTAATGCAAAGAGACGTGTATATCATCGACGACAAAGGAAAGACCTCTGTATCATTACGTTACGATCCAGATGGAGGATTAGGAAGAATAGCAGTCAGCAAAATGGACGACGCTGGAAATCCTATTGAAAGCATGATCTATTGTGGAGACGACTGGATTTTCTACTTCGGAACTATTTACGAATACGAATATTACAAACGTTGACGATGACGTTAACGTTGACGTTGACAATTTTGGTGACGTTATAAACCAAGCAAAGCCCAGATAAACGAACCAGCTCCAAAAGCTAATAATCCAGCGATTACAGCTCCAGTTATAGCAATAGCACCACAACCGATTTTGAATGGTTTAAGAATCTTCTTCTTTCTCGCAGCCCTTTCCTCTGCCCTAGCCTCAGCGATTATCTGATCAGCTTTTTCCTTTGAAATCAACGATGGTGTGATCCAATCTCTAAACAACAGATCGTTCTTAAATTCCACTGCAACTCTCACAAGATCAGACGGTTTACGCAGATCAATTCTCTCTGTTGGGTTCAGAGTCATAGATATCTCATCGATCTTACTCATCAACGCATCATAACATTTCTTGGAAACATTAGTATGTACCCTGTCTGCATTAGAGTTGAAATAAGGAGATTCGTATTTACTTTTTGGAAGGTTTATATTGCGACAATTCTCAGTTGACACAACAAGTACACTCTCTGGCACCTCTATGTCGGCACAATCCTTCATATAAAGAAAATGAACCGAAGGAGAAATCTTCACATTGCGGCATCTGACAAGTTCAAGGAACACCACACCATCGTCGACAGCACCACCATCGAATTGAGTCAAACGAGTGACATAATCCATTTTGGCGTCCGAAGTAGACGCAACAGCAGGAATCTCATGATTGCCGACATAGCAAACTCCATTAGCATCTGTTTTGAAATCAGTGGCATAAAAAGCGTTGGTGATAGAATAGCTTTTTTCTGTCCCCAATCTTTCGTCATATGGCTTAGTAATACAATATCCCATAAGCAATCATTTCTAAATATCCATTCACAAAAATACAAAAAAAACAATAAGTTTAACGTATATTCATACAAAAGCATTACCTTTGCAGGCGATTATGAATCGGAATTACTACTATCTGAAACTCTATTAGTCCTTAATTCCATTTATTACTTTTTACTTAGTCATTTTAATTGATTTATGAAAAAAAATTTATTTGTATTGCTTGCCACAAGTGTGCTAGCATTATGTCAAGCCAATGCCGGATCGATCTATGGTATTTCAGCAGATGGCGACAGCGATGAGTTTCCTATCGGAGACGTTAAAAGCATAAAGATTGCACCAAAGAAGGATGGTGTGAAATCTTACAATTCCATCAAATTCGGACAAAGTTCAGACCAAACAAATGCAGATGAGCCAACATCACGTTTCATCATGGTTTATCCTAATCCAGTGAGTGAATATATCACCATTTCTGGCACAGACGATGACACAAAAGTGGCAGTCGTAAGCATGGATGGAGATGTGATGATGACTACGAAAGGAACAAAAGTCAATGTCAACAACCTAGCCAAAGGGACATACATTCTTATCGTTAACGGAGAGAAGGTAAAGTTCATCAAGAAATAAGTATTCTAATTATATAAACACACAAGAATGAAGAAATTATTTGTTGCAATCGCCATGATAATGACGACGGTGATTGCCATGGCGCAGAGCCAACTTTACGTGATAATGAAAGACGGTAGTGGAGCCAGCTACCCAGAAGAGATAGTCGACAGTTTGACATTTGACGAAAATAACGGAGCAAAGATCTACGGTTTTGAGGATTTACTCAACAATTTCAATTCGTTGAAAGTCGAGTTATCAGCCTTAAAGGATGAGATGACTGGTTTGAGAAGCGAAATTGCCAATCTAAAGGATTTCATGACAAACAATCTTGTTAGCAAAGACAGCCTTTTTGAGCACGAATATGTTGATTTGGAATTGCCTTCAGGTTTGCTTTGGGCCACAACAAACGTCGGAGCAAAGAGAGAAGGCGAGATCGGTTACTATTTCGCATATGGAGAGACTGTGCCAAAATCGTCGTATTCAACAAGCAACTATCTTTACCACGGTTACGATGCAGCTCAGTTCAAATCTAATAATATCATAAATAGCCTTAACATTCTAACTCCAGAGCATGACGTAGCCACAGTATTTTGGGGTCCTGAATGGATGATGCCATCTTCAAGAGATTTGGATGAGCTTGTCAACTTTTGTGACTACAAATGGGCAGAAGTGGATGGAGAAAACGGAATGTTGTTCACATCACGCAAAAACGGGAAGAGTATTTTTCTTCCAGGCGGAGGATACTACAACGACAAGAGCAAGTTAGGCCCTACTCGTGGATATTACTTGTCTTCTACCCTTGGCTATTCAGGAATCAGTGGAACATTATTTACACACCAGGACGGAGCATTCGTCAGCACAATGAACAGTGCTTATGGTAAATCAGTACGTCCAGTAAGACGAATGACACGAGACTCTATTTTCCATGACAACAATGATTCACTGGCTGGAGGCTATCAGTACGTCGATCTAGGTCTTCCTAGCGGTACTCTATGGTCAAACATGAACCTTATGTCTAACAATGTGAATGATTACGGAAAGATGTTCGCATGGGGAGAAACGGAATCAAAACTATCGTCTGAAATGACTGAAGAAAACTCATTATGGTTGAATTTAACAGACGAAGAGTTGCTTGCAGAGGGAGTCATTGACGAAAATGGCAATTTGACACCTAAACATGACGCCGCAACGGTTATAAGGGGTGACTACTGGAGAATTCCAACAAAAGAGGAATTTGAAGAACTTTTGGAAAATTGTACGATTGAGTTTGTGAATATAGTTGCTCAACCTCAGAGATATAAATTCACAGGCAAAAACGGTAACTCAATAGAAATCCTTATCAATAGTACATATTGGACTGCAACATCAGACGGACAACACCTTGCTTATCACACAAGTATTTCAAAGGATGGCATTGAAGGAGATGCAAGTATACCAATCGTAGTAAGATGTATGACACCTCATGGAAAGTGTTACGGTTCATTTATTCGTCCTGTAGTACGCAAATAAAACAATATACAATTATTGATATAAGTGTAACCGATGAAGATCGGTTACACTTAATTTGCTAATTCTCAAATGATATGAAAAAAATCATTTTTACATTCGCCATGTTTTTGACAACTATAATCACAATGGCTCAGAGCCAGTTTTATGTGATTATGAAAGACGGTAGTGGCGCAAGCTACCCAGAAGATATTGTCGACAGCCTTACTTTTGACAAAAATAACGGTGCTAAAATCTATGGATTAAGCGACATTATAAACAGAATGAATGCAATGCAAAAATCTATAGATTCACTAAAAAAAGTTATGACTCAACTTTCTCCAGCAGATTTATCAGAGAAAAACCATGAATATGTCGACCTTGGTTTGCCATCAGGAACTCTTTGGGCGACATGCAACGTTGGTGCTGATAAAGCAAGTGATTATGGTTACTACATTTGCTGGGGAGAGACAGACAAGAAGATCATTTATTCCAGAACTGGAGGAAAATGGTATAATGTAGAGATTTCCTCATTGAGAAGTCAAGGTGTTATTGACGGGTTCAACAATCTAACTTCAAAATATGACGCAGCCACTGTACTATGGGGAGACGATTGGAGAATGCCAACAAATGATGAGTTCAATGAGTTGCTAAGCTACTGTTCTCAGCAATGGAGTGTAAGCAACGGAGAGGCTGGTATTTTGTTCACTTCCACATTTAATTCAAAGAGTATTTTCTTGCCATGCGCTGGAATGATAATGGATAACGAATTGGTAATGGAAGGAACTCGAGGATACTATATAAGTTCAACTGCCACAGAAGATAACTCATGCGGTCTATACCTTGCTCAAGATGATATTCGCAGAAGTTCAACATCAAGAAGTCATGGAAGATCAATCAGAGCAGTGCGTAAAGACAAGAACAAAATACCATACGTTGACCATAACTTAAGTGAAGTCAACGGTGTAAAATACGTAGACTTAGGTCTTCCTAGCGGAACAAAGTGGGCTGCGTACAACCTTGGAGCTAAATCAGACCAAGAGCTAGGAGACGTATATCAATGGGGAAAAACAAAGCCATATTCAACAACCGACTCTGAAAACTACAGTGGAATCACAGTCGATGACTTAAAAGAAAAAGGAGTAATTGATTCTCAGAATAATCTTACATCGAGCCACGACGCTGCTTCTTACAAATTAGGAGATATGTGGAGAATGCCGACTTCAGAAGAATGTGAGGAATTGCTATCCAACTGTAAGATATCAAGAAGAAACGATAACGGTGTAGAAGGATATCTTTTCATTGGTCTTAACGCCAAAACAATATTCTTCCCGATTTCAGACAGTCTTACAGAAGGTATTTCATACTGGTCATCAACTGCATATGATGGAATCTTTGATGATACAGTTTCTGGAATCTTAAATACATTTGATAATCCTTCAGTAAGTCAGGATTGGGCATATCTAAGAAAGCGCGACTTAACGTTCCCTATCCGTCCTGTTCTTAACAAATAAAAACAATTTAAGCGTAACCGAAAAAAGATCGGTTACGCTTGTTTTGCGCATATTGGCAACACAAACATATGAAAAAATTAATTTTATCACTAGCCATTGTTATGGCAGCAATGATCACAATGGCAGAGAGCCAGTTTTATGTGATCATGAAAGATGGTACTGGAACTAGTTTTCCAGAAAGTGCCGTCGACAGTTTGACATTTAACGACAACAACGGAGCTAAAATATCTGGTTTTGATGAATTTCTCAAAAGCATTTCTCAATTAAAAGAGCAAATTGAATCTTTGATTGGGAAAAATGAAGAGTTAAGCAACAGTGTCTCTCAACTACGTAAGGATCTTGACTCTCAGAATAACGTCAATGCAAATCAGTCGGATAGCATCGCCCAGTTGCGAAGTGACATTGATTCATTGAAAAAACTAATTGCATCAAAGCCACAAAACAACGCTACATTCGAAGGTCACGGATACGTTGATTTAGGATTGCCTTCAGGTAACCTTTGGGCAACAACAAACATTGGAGCTGACGCTCCAGAAGATTATGGTCTGTATTTTGTATGGGGAGGCACTGAAGGTAAAAATGTCGGCATAGAGAACCCATTAGACGGCATGTCGCCATTCTTTCTATTTTCACAAGGATATATTGACGGGAACAACAATTTGATAAGCAAATATGACGCCGCGTCTGTCTATTGGGGTGAAAATTGGATTTTGCCAACTAAAACAGATGCCGAAGAGTTATTGCAAAACTGCAACCATGTTTGGACAGAACTAAATGGAAAAAATGGAATCCTATTTACAGGAACCAACGGCAACACTCTATTTATTCCAGTTGCAGGAATGATGAAAGAGACCGACGCTCAAGTGGGGGTACGAGGTTACTATATGCTTGCAACTGCTGCTAACGACGATATCAACTGCAACTACATATATTTGAGTCAAGATAATGTCAGTTGCGGAATTTCCCGCAGAATGCACGCAAGAACAGTCAGACCAATTCTTAAGAGAAATACATTCATAAACACTAAACACGACTACATCGACTTAGGACTTCCTAGCGGTCTATTGTGGGCGACACACAACTTAGGAGCTGCTACCCCAGAAGAACTTGGAGAATTATACTTGTGGAGCGAAACCCAACCTTACAGTAATAGTAATGCGACTATGAATAATAAAGTGTATTTTTCAACAGTAGTCGATATGATTGCCGACAGTATAATCGACAAAAAAGGAATTCTTACTCCAAAACATGACGCAGTAGCCACTCAATGGAAAGATGGTTGGAGAATGCCTACAAAAGAAGATATAAATGAATTGATTGAAAACTGTACATTCTACGAGAGCAGAATGAATAATAATTATGGTATAACCGTCAGTGGTCCTAATGGAAATAGAATATTTATACCTTCATATTTACGAGATCCATCGGAAACTATACATGATGTTTGCTACTGGACTTCAGAACGTTATACTGGAATCGAGGTGATGTATCCACCAAACAAATATTCATTCGCATTTAGATTTATCACATACGATAAAATTGGTGAGGAATTGAACATGGAGCACGTCAATGTGCAACTAAATGAACACAATTCAAATTTTCCAATCCGTCCAGTAAAGGAACCACAAAAAACAAAGTAATACTAACATATCAAGGAAAGCGTAACCGATTCTTCGGTTACGCTTTTTTATCGATAATCTTAAAGAATTTCATCACGAAATCCAAAAAAATTAGTATTTAACACTTTAGATACATTTTTTTCTTTACATTTGCAACGCAACTAGATAATTATCATTACAATTAGAGTAAAAACAAACAACTATACTATGATTAGACTTTTATCTAAGGGGGTATTTTGTGTTTTGATGGCATGTTTATTCTGCCTAAATCTAAACGCACAAAACTATCCAGCAAATTCACCAGTAGCAATCAATGGAAAATTGAAGGTTTCTGGTACACAACTAGTAAATGAATGTGGTAATGCAGTCCAACTCCGTGGTATGAGTACACACGGTCCTCAATGGTTCGGTCAGTGTTACAACAAGTCCGCTATCTCTACTCTCGTAAAAGATTGGGGTATCTCTGTATTCCGTTGGGCTATGTACGTTGAAGAAAACGGTTACATTACCAACCCAAGCGGTTTCCGTTCTAAGATTGATGAGATGGTCGATATCTGTGGAGAACTTGGTATCTACTGTTTGATCGATTGGCACGTGCTTACTCCAGGTGACCCTAACGCTCACAAGACTGAGGCACTTGAATTCTGGAAGTATATGTCGCAGAAACATGGCAACAAGGCACACGTGCTTTACGAGATCTGCAACGAGCCTAACAAGGTTGAATGGGGAACAGTTAAGAACTATGCAAACGATGTAATCAAGGCTATCCGCGACAACAACGACCAGACTGTAATCATCGTTGGTACTCCTACTTGGAGCCAGGATGTCGACGTGGCTGGTGCTAGCAAACTTAACGGCACAAACATCATGTACACTTTGCACTTCTATGCTGGTACTCACAAGGATTACCTAAGACAGAAGGCTCAGACAGCTTTGAACAACAACACTCCTATCTTCGTTACAGAGTTTGGTACTAGCGACGCTTCCGGAGACAACGCTTACAGCCCAGATGAGACTAAGACTTGGATCAACTGGTTGAACGAGAGAAAGATCAGCTGGATTTGCTGGAGTTTCAGCGACCACAGAGAAGTATCTGCAGCTCTTGTCCCTGGATCATGTAGTGGAAGCAACTGGAATAATGTCAGCACTACTGGTCAGCTAATCAAAGGTTTGATTTCTGCTAATAAGATTCCTTATATTGCTTGCAATGGTCAGCAGTCTGGAAATAACGACAATAACAACCAGCAGAATCAGAACAACAATAACCAGAATCAGAACAACTGGCAAGATCCTAACCAGAATCAGAACAATAACAACAATAATCAGCAGCCTGACAACAACAACACTCAGAGCTATCCTGCTAATTCACCTGTTGCCATGAACGGCAAATTGAAGGTGTCTGGCACACAACTAGTAAATGCATGTGGCGAGCCAGTACAGCTTCGTGGTATGAGTACGCACGGTCCTCAATGGTTTGGCCAGTGTTACAACAAATCAGCAGTCTCTACTCTTGTAAAAGATTGGGGTATCTCTGTATTCCGTTGGGCTATGTACGTTGAGGAAAACGGTTACATCACCAACCCTAGCGGTTTCCGTTCTAAGATTGATGAGATGGTCGATATCTGTGGTGAACTGGGTATCTACTGTTTGATCGACTGGCACGTACTTACTCCTGGTGATCCTAACGCTCACAAGACAGAGGCTCTTGAATTCTGGAAGTATATGTCGCAGAAACATGGAAACAAGGCACATGTGCTTTACGAGATCTGCAACGAACCTAACAGAGTCGATTGGGGAACAGTAAAGAACTATGCAAACGATGTTATCAAGGCTATCCGCGACAACAACGACAACACTGTAATCATCGTTGGTACTACTAATTGGAGCCAGGATGTTGACGTGGCTGGAGCTAGCAAGCTTAGCGGCAATAATCTAATGTATACACTACACTTCTACGCAGGTACACATAAGGATGCCCTTAGACAGAAGGCTCAGACTGCTTTGAACAACAACACTCCTATCTTTGTTACTGAGTTTGGTACAAGCGACGCTTCTGGTGACAACGCATACAGTCCAGATGAAACTAAGACTTGGATCAACTGGTTGAACGAGAGAAAGATCAGCTGGATTTGCTGGAGTTTCAGCGACCACAAAGAGGTCTCTGCTGCACTTGTCCCTGGATCATGTAGTGGAAGCAACTGGAATAACGTCAGCACTACTGGTCAGTTGATCAAAGGTTTGATCTCTGCTAACAAGATTCCATTTATTGCTTGCAACGGTCAGCAGTCTGGTGACAACAATAACAACAATAATAACCAGAACAACAACCAGCAGGATCAGAACCAGAATCAGAACAACAATAACAACCAGCAGGATCAGAACCAGAACAATAACAATAATAACAATAACCAGCAGCAGGAAGAGCCTGTCACTTACCCATCTCTTGTTCAGGAGATCACAAACAAAGATGTTTACCGTATCGTAAACAAGAAGAGTGGAAAGGTTATGTCAATTGCAGATGGATCTGATTTGAAGCAGGTTAAGAGAGACGAGAACGACCAGAATCAGTTGTTCCGTTTGAAAGAAGTTGATGGCTATTACTTCATCCAGAAAGGCGAATCTAAGATTATGTTGTCAAACAAATACGTTAACAACGACGGAACTAAGATTAGTCTTGAGGAGTTAAGCAACTACGACAATCCAAGCCAGAAATGGTCGATTAAGAAAGTCAACGACTGGTTTATGATCTCTAACAAGACAGACCAGAGCGGAAGCAAAGTGCTAGCTGTAGAGAACGCATCTAAGCAAGACAATGCAAACGTAGTGATATTCTCAAAGAACAACCAGGATGAGCAGCTATGGGGTCTTGAATATGTCTACACTCCAGATCCATCATCTGTGGAGGATGTCATCTCAATGGACATCTCTGCTCCAACTGTGATTGAGGATGAGTTCCATATCACAACATCAACTGGAGAAGGCGTAATTGTAGATATCTACACAGTAACCGGTATTAATGTTAAGCATTTCGGAGACGAATGTACTTACAATGTCAGCGACCTTGCAAGAGGTAACTATATTGTAGTGGTAAGCAGAAGTAACGGTCAGAGAATCCTATCTCAGTTGATTATCAAGAAGTAAATTGATTTTCTTCAATATTCAAAAAGCGTCTTCGACAACGGAGACGCTTTTTTTTTGCGAAAATTTTCAAGTCGACATGTAACAACCCCTGTTTTCTATCTACTTAGTATAAAACGGAGAACAAAAAGTGAAGATTGACAACCTTAACTGAAAAAAATTTCAAGTCGACATGTAACAACCTCACTTTTTCTCCTACTTGATATAAAATTAAACCAAAACAAAGAAATTATGAAGACAAGAGCATTTAATCTAATCATCCTTGATGAGAGTGGTAGTATGAGTTGTATCGAGAGTCAGGCATTGAACGGACTTAACGAGACATTGCAGACAATCCGTAAGGTGCAGGAGAACCATCCAGAGCAGGATCAGTATGTCAGCATCGTACCATTTGAGTCGAACAACATTCGTTTGCTTAGAGACAAGGTTTCGATCAAGGAGGTGGATGACCTTAAGAGTGAAGAATACAATCCAGGCGGATGTACTCCTTTGTTCGACGCCATCGGATTCGGCATCAACAGCATCAAGAAAGACGTTGCAGAGACAGACACTGTGCTGGTGACCATCATCACTGACGGAGAGGAGAACTGCAGCAAAGAGTATAGAGGCAAGGTTATTGCAGACATGATCGACGACTTGAAGAAGAAAGGTTGGATGTTCACCTACATTGGTGCCAACCAGGATGCGATAAGAGTCGCCAAATCCATGAACATTAGCAACGCTCTTAATTTCGACCAGGACGAAGCTGGCACAGCAGAGATGTTCCGTCGAGATAGAAAAAGCCGTGAACGCTTCTTGAAGATGAGTTGTTGTATCTCCAATTTCGAATCTGTAGATGAAATCATTGACGCTAAACGCGAATTAGCTTGCGAAGAGAATTACTTCAAAGAAGCTGACGATTAACAGAAAATGACATAAGGGCATTTTCTCCACTGAAGATGCCCTTATATTTCTGGCACAATATGTCAAAATAGCAGAAATAACATATTGGCATAATTCTTGCAATATAGAAATTGTCTAATTCTAACAAAACAAATTTGATGAAGCAAAAAATCTACAACCTGCTAATGGTAGAACACAGAGGTTTATTGGAGAACTGTTACAAACAGGTTTTCTTTTCTGACACAGAAATCCCAGCTATCAAGACATTTGATGACTATCTTACGGATTTCTACCTATACCTCTATGAAGCAAAGCCAAAGCATATTGAAGGCGAAGTGAAAGGCTACTATCTCAAGCAGGTAGAAGATGAAAAGGCTATGCCAGGTTGGCTGCGTACTACCTTCCGACGTTTTTTACTGGAGGAGAATTTTATTCTAAGAGAGATGCAGGAGTCATTAGCCGACTATCGTCAGGAGATGGCAACATCAATCAACAGCAGACCAATTGATTTAACACTTATGCATGTAGCATTTGCTATTGCATGGTTCAACCAGAATGAGACAAGCGAAGACAAGTATCTGTTCTTCCGTAATGCATACAAGCATTACAAAGGATTCTACACGTGGTCTGATGATGATCTTGATGATAATGATGTAGCCAGAGTTTTGGATATCAAACCAGGAAATTTACGCACCAGAACTTCCAGGCTTTGTCAGAAAGTGAAGAAATTGGTAAGTGAGATGAGCAACGCTAACATCGCATCATTGAACAAACAGTCTCTCGAGATAGCAAGAGAGATTTATGAGACTCCCCACCCTAATATTGAGTCGATCTTAGAAAGATTGCTAGGCAGTGCAGAAAGAGAGTTGTCTCAGTATGAGCAGATTGTAGAGTTGAGAAAGGAGAAGAGAAAATCTAAGACTCCTTTCGAGGAGGTAGTAAAAGAAAATATATTTGGTTCGACTGTCCGCGAATGTGTATCTAGAGATATAGTACACAATAATTTTAAATTATTGTTTAACGAAGATATTTTGGAATCTTGCGTGGTCTCTGAATGTGTGGATGTTAGCGATGAAGAACCAATAGTTTATAGAGAAGAATGTAAGAGTCGTCTTTCTAAGCCTACAAACAGAATTGTCAAAATATTCCAAGAGATGCTGGATGAATCGTAATACTCGAGTTGTACTTACTTCAAGCAGAATACGAAGCCGATGAACTGACATGCAGCGGCCAAATTGATGAAGATATGCCAAACAAGATGGTGGAATTTGAAGCCTTTCTTTCCATATATTATGGCACCGATTGTATAAAGCACACCACCTAACGCAATCCAAATGATAAACGGCATTGTAGCGTTAGTATATACATCTTTTCCAAAGAATACTATCGACCAACCCATTGCAAGATAAATAGCCAAACTAACCTTTTGGCTTTGATTCTTAACCAGCGTCTTATAAAGAATTCCAAATAAGACTATCGCCCACTGAATACTCACCAGTGTGATTCCTTTCCAACCTCCTATTATCGACAAAGACGCAGGTGTATACGAACCTGCAATCAATACGTAGATGAAGATATGGTCGAGCAAATGGAAGATATCCTTTGCCTTTCCTTCGTTGAGCGAATGATAAAGTGTGGATACGGCAAACATTAGGAATAGACATGTAGCGTAGATGCTTAAACTAACAGCCTCTACCATACCATACTGTGTGAATCCCCATACTGCTACAAACGGCACCGCTGCCAATGCAAGCACTGTCATTACTCCATGAGAAACTGAATTTGCGATTTCTTCTCCTAACGTAGAGATGTATTGATTACCTAGTTGTCGTACCATAATGAAAAACTTATCTTATCCTGTTGCAAACATACAAAAAATAGGATATCATTTTACAGTTCAATTTAGTTTTGCCAATTCAATTTTAGATTATTTAACTGAATAAGAGCCTTGGAACGACAAAAAAAGAGTCGACACAATCGCTGTGCCGACTCCTCAATGAAAAATGTAATAAGATATATAATTATTTCTTTACGACAAGTTTCTTAATCATTGTCTCGTTTGCAGTTGTAATACGTAGCATGTAAACACCTGATACAACGTCATCTAGAGAAATCTCCTTCTCATTTGCGACCTTAACAACTGAACCAGAAAGAGAGATAAACTCTACTTTGACATCGTCTCCTGCACCAAGAACCTCAATCTTAGAAGATGCTGGGTTAGGGATAACCGAGATAACATTGTTGTTAGCGAAGTCAGAGACACCTGTTTTATCTTTCTGGAATGAAATCCAGTCTACGTCGATCCAATCCTTGTCAATTGAGATCTTCATTACCTGCTCACCCTTAGTCAACTTCATTCTGCCTACAGTGACATCAGCAAAAGTTCCCCAATCACCAGTCTTCTCAACTTCTACCTCCTTAACTAGGTTTCCAAATGAGATAGACAACTTACCACCGTCTGTGTTACCACAACCTGCTCTCAAAACGACATCGTACTCACCGTCCTCTTCAACATTAACAGTGTAGTTCATCCACTCACCCTTCTGACAATTTCCAAGAGCTACGCCATCTTTGATCTTCTTGATATCCACATCATCAGAACGATAATAGTCTGTGAAATCATCACATGAGTTACCGTCGCTCAAATCGTTGTATGCTTTTCCTGCGAAACCATTATCATAGTTCTCTGCCTCAATCTTTCCTGGGATAACAGCAGCCTTACCACCGAAAGGTCCAACCTCAATAACCTTGATTGTCACTGAATTCTTAACTGTCTCACCACCTGAAACTGCAGAAACCTCAATCTTGAAATCACCACCCTCATTAGGTGTAAACTCAACACTTGCTCCAGTACCAATCTGATTGCCATTGACTGAATATGTGATCTGGCTAGCATCCTTCATTTCTGCTTTGATAGTAACCGACTGACCCAACTCTATTGTTGTCTCAGAGGCAGAAACCACCAAACTAGGACCACCTGCGTTCTTACCACAGAACTTAGCCTTTGCATTCTTTGCGGCATCAGTAGCCATATAATTCTTCAACCACTTCATACCGCTACGGTCAGAACCTGTGCTTGTCACCAAACCAGTGTTGTCTCTCCAAGTGGCACCGTTTACAAATCCCCAGATTGTGATACCAGAAACGAAGTCAGCCTCCCACATTGGTTTGAATGTCTTGTCCATGATAGTCTCAAAAGTTTGGTCATTACCCTGTGAGATATCATACTCAGTGATGTAACACTGCAACTCACGACCACCCTTCTGAGTGATTCCGTTGTGGATTTCCTTCAAAGTGTTGCCAAAATTATTGATTTGGAAACTCTTATAGTAGTCATCCAAGTCGTGGCTCTGGTGTCCGTATGCATCGATTGGAGCACCCTGCTGAACCAATGAAGACACAAGGTTTATGAAATCGTCTTTCTGCCATGTGAAAGTGTTATAGTCATTGTATATCAACACTGTGTTAGGGAATCTCTTACGAGCCATTCTGAATGCCTCAGCAATCCATTTGTAATCGTAAGGATTAGTACTGTTTCCTAAAGCCTGGCTCAAAAGCTTCTTGAACTCTAGAGACGACTTACCACCTTCTGTTCCTTCAGCGTGGCCCTTGATTGCCTCGTTGACAACATCGATAACTGCCAAATCAGGATACTTGATAGCAACAGCGTCAAACCAGTACTCTACCTGCTGTTTCAATTCTGCAGGTGAACAGCTTGCCAAACATGTTGGCCACTGGCTTGTCCAAAGAAGAGCATGGAATTTGAACATCACACCGTTCTGCTTACACCAATTATAATGAGAATCGGCAGATCTCCAGTTCCATTTCTGAACACCTTCCTGAGCACTGCTTACCTTACAGTTAACAATAGAACCCCACTTTGACTCGTTCTCACAAGTAAGCTGATCCCATAAAGCTTCATATTTCAAACCACCTACGTTAGGCTGAATCTGTCCACGTGTTGTAATGTTACCAAGAAACTTACAAGAGTTTCCTTTAGCTAGTTGTGCATTGGCTTGGCCAATTAATAATAGTGATGCTGCAACAGAGAATAAAATTTTTTTCATGTGCGTTTCTTTTGATTAGTATTAGTTTTTCTGTCGCAAACATATTATTTATTTTTTTCATCCCACATATTATTCAAACGTTATTTTTGTCAGCTTTTGCACTTTGACAGAAAAGATATTGGTTTGACGGAAAAGTCTTAACCATACGACAAATAAGGGTCAAATGTCACATTTTTTTACAAAATCGTAAATTTTTATGTTGAAGAGCCTAACATTTTGCCTTTTCTCCCACATTTTTAACATCAATCATAGACAAACGTATATTTGTCCAAGTTTCAAGGCAAATTTCATATTTTTCGACATCATATCCGTCCCATCATCCTTCTACGATTAAAAAAGTGTGTTTGGGTAACGTATATAATATAAAAAGAGTCGGCACAATCACTGTGTCGACTCCTCAATGAAAATGTAATAAGATATATAATTATTATTTTTTAACGACTAGTTTCTTAACTGCAACCTCATTTGAAGTTGTAATTCTTAGCATGTAAACTCCGTTATTAACGTCGTCAAGAGAAATCTCAGTATCGTTTGAAACCTTAACTACAGAACCTGAAAGAGAAACAAACTCAACTTTGACATCATCACCTGCACCAATAATCTCGATGTTTGAAGATGCTGGGTTAGGGATAACGGTAATGACATTATTGTTAGTGAAGTTAGACATTCCTGAAAGGTCTCTTGTGAATGAGATCCAGTCAACGTCGATCCAATCCTTATCGATAGAAAGCTTCAAAACCTGCTCTCCCTTAGAAAGTTTCATTGTGCCGACTTTAACCTCTGCGAAAGTACCCCAATCACCAGTCTTCTCAATAGCAACTTCCTTAACCTCATTTCCGACAGCGACAGTCATCAAACCTCCGTCAGCATTTCCTGTACCTACTCTCAATACAACATCATAGTCACCATCCTGCTCTACATTAACAGTATAGTTCATCCACTCTCCCTTCTGGCAGTGTCCTAGAGCAACACCATCAGAAATCTTCTTGATATCAACATCATCCGAACGATAGTAGTTGTTGAAATCGTCACAAACATTACCTTCGCTTAGGTCGTTGTATGCCTTACCTGCGAAACCATTATCGTAGTTCTCAGCTTCAATCTTTCCTGGGATAACTGCTGCTGTACCACCGTAAGGGCCTACCTCTATAACCTTAACAGTCACAGAACCCTTAGCTGTTCCCTTGCTTGATGTAGCTGAAACCTCGATCTTGTACTCACCAGCCTCCTTTGGAGTGAATTCAACACTGGCACCAGTACCGATCTGATTGCCGTTAACTGAATATGTGATCTGATTTGCTCCGCTCATCTCACCCTTGATAGTGACTGACTTGCCCAACTCAATAGCTGAAGAAGAAGCTGAAACAACCAAACTTGGACCACCTGCTGCCTTACCACAAGTCTTAGCTCTTGCTGCCTTAGCCTTATCAGAAGCCATATACTGTCTCAACCATGTCATAGCTGGACGATCCTGACCATTCTTGATCAAACCTGAATCATCTACCCAAGTAGCACCGTGAACATAACCCCAAAGAGTGATACCAGCTACGAAATCTGCCTCCCAAGCTGTTGGAATCTGCTCAGAGTAACGAGTCTTCTGACCATTATCACCCTGCTTAGCGATATCGTACTCTGTTAGGTAACAAGCCAACTCACGACCACCCTTCTGTGTGATCTGGCTGTGGATGTCATACAAAGCAGACTTAAACTGCGAACCTGACATATCATTCAAGTCATGACTCTGGTGTCCGTATGCGTCAATTGGAGCTCCCTGCTTTACCAATGTTGAGACTAGGTTGATGAAATCGTTCTTCTGCCACTGGAATGTGTTGTAGTCATTATATACAAGCACTGCGTTAGGGAAGAACTTACGAGCCATCTTGAATGCCTCTGTAATCCATCTGTAGTCGCTTGGCGTGCTACCTGGAACCATTGCATTCGCCAAGTTGTTCTTAAATGTCTTAGCCTGACCGTTGTTGTCGCCTTCAGCATGACCTGGGATAGCCTCATTAACAACGTCGATGATTGTTACATCTGGGAATTTTCTTGAAACAGCCTCAAACCAAATGTCGATCTGCTTCTTCAATCTGTCACCTGTAAAATTAGCCAAATAACTTGGGTACTGAGATGTCCATAGCAAACAGTGGAACTTAAACTGTACACCGTGCTGCTTACACCAGTTGTACTCACTCTCAGCTGATCGCCAGTTCCAAGAAGACAACGCCTGCTCTACAGACTGAACCTCTTTATTAGCGATAGAACCCCACTTTGTCTCGTTCTCTGGAGTCAACTGATCCCACATTGTACCATAGTCGTTAGGAATACTTCCTCTTGTTGTAATGTTACCAAGGAACTTGCAAGGATTACCCTTTGCTAGCTGAGCATTTGCCTGACCCATAAATAATAGAGTCGCAGCAACTGAGAATAAAACTTTTTTCATATGCGTTTTTCTTTAGTTATAGATTGTGTGTATTTTACTTGTCTAGTTGTGATAACCGCTCTTGCGTTTTCACGATGGCAAACATAGAGATTTTCTATTCCCTCCACTTCGCATTTATCGATTTTTTTTGTGAATATCAACACTTTGACTGAAACACTACTATTTTGACTGATTTTTGCCAATCATGGCTAGAAAGGAGGAAAAAAGTCACATTTTTGATAGACAAACGCTATTTTTTATGTTGGAGAGCGCGTTTATGAAGTTTTACGAAAATGACAAACATATCCATTTGTAACTTATTAGATGGTCATTCATACAAAAAGGCAAAACCCTTGTACAATGTCTGATTAGAATATTTTTCCCTAAATAGCATTTTTTATTATTTACTTTTTTTGACCGACGAAAAAATTTAAGAACCCTGTGCAAATGAGGATTGCTAAAATCCAAGTTTGTTTTCTTTTGCCACTACTTTCGCCCATAAAGAGAATAAGCAAACTTAAGTCGAAACGGACAACATCGATGACATTCTCGATTCTATTGACATTATTTGTGGATAATAGCAAAAAAATAGCTGGCACATTGCTATGCCAGCTATTTTTATATAGTAAGATTATATTTACTTCTTTACTACAAGCTTCTTTACAATAGTTTCGCTTGGAGTAGTGATTCTTAGCATATAAATTCCGTTAGCAACATCATCAAGAGAAATCTCTTTCTCTTTAGTGCTCTTAACAACAGAACCTGCTAAAGACATAAACTCAACCAAAACATCGTCGCCAGCTCCGATAATCTCAACATTTGTTGAAGCTGGATTAGGAACAATAGAAATGACAGTGTTGCTCGAGAACTCATCTACACCTGAAAGATCTCTCTCAAACTTTATCCAGTCGACGTCGATCCAATCCTTGTCGATTGCAAGTTTCAACACCTGCTCTCCTTTATACAATTTAATAGTACCGACTTTAACTTCTTTGAATGTACCCCATTCTCCTGTCTTATCGATAGAGACTTCTTTTACCTCATTACCAGCATAGATTGACAACAAGCCTCCGTCGTTGTTGCCTGTTCCTACTCTCATTGTAATGTCATACTCACCATCTTGAGCCACATTGACAGTGTAGTTCATCCACTCACCTTTTTGGCAATGTCCGATAGCCACACCATTAGAAATTTTCTTGATGTCAACTCCGTCTTTTCTATAGTAGTCAGTAAAATCATCACATACATTGCCATCGCTCAAATCAAAATAAGCCTCTCCAGCAAAACCATTATCATAGTTTTCAGCCTCAACCACGCCAGGAATGTCAGCACTCTTTCCTCCATAAGGTCCGACTTCAACAACCTTGATTGAAGTCTTTGCTGTTGTCTTGTCGCCTTTTGAATTATATCCAGTAGCCTCAATAGTGAAATCACCAGCTTCCTTTGGTGTCCAGTAGAACACACATGGGAATACCCACTTATCTTTGATTTCAACACCGTTTGCCACAAATTTGATGTTTTTAGCATCGTCCATCTCAGCTGTGATTTTCACCGAATCACCAAGAGCAATGGTTGTGGACGACACCTCCATTGACATGCTAACACCAGAACCAGCATCCTTACCACAGATAGTAGCAGACGCATTCTTTGCTGCAGATGTAGCCATATACTGTTTCAACCATGTCATTGCAGGTCGATCCTGACCGTTCTTAATCAAACCTGAGTCGTTAACCCATGTTTTTCCATAGATCCATCCCCATAGGGTAACACCTGGGACATAGTTAGCCTCCCACATCACTGGGAATTGCTCTGAGAAACGAGTTCTCATTACATTATCTCCCTGATCAGCGATATCATACTCTGTAATATAGATAGGCATATTTGTCTTGTTGTGGATTTCTTCCAATGCCGACTTGAATGCAGCTCCACCCAAATCGTTCAAATCGTGCGACTGACATCCTGCTGCATCAATAGGAGCACCACAAGCCTTCAATCCGTTGATAAGATTGATAAACTGAGATCGATTCCACTGGAAAGTATTGTAGTCGTTGTAGATCAACGTAGCTTGTGGCCAACGCTCACGAGCCAAACGGAATGCCTCGGCAATCCACTGATAATCATCATTCTTGTTATAACCATTAGTGTTAGGCTGGAAATTCTTACCCAAACGATCGTTAGCCAACGATGTCAAAGCCTCGATGATCTTTGTCTGCTTGTAAGGAGAATGATAGTTGCTTCCTCCGTATACAGCCTCATTTACCACGTCGATGATTTTCAAGTCGGGATAATGCTTCTTCACCTCATCGTACCACTCAATGATTGCTTTTTTTGTGTCTGCGACACTCAAGCTTCGGATCCACTCCGGATGCTGAGATCCCCAAATTAATGCATGGTACTTAAAGATAATACCGTTCTGCTTACAGTAATTGTAAGTTCTGTCGGCATTGTCCCAAGTGAACTTGCCCCATCCCTTGTGAACAGAACCCCATTTGGTTGCATTCTCACAAGTGACCTGATCCCATAACGACGTGTACTTGATGTTGTCAAAATCACAATACTCTTGCCAATTCTGAGATGTTGTGATGTTACCCAAGAACTTACACTTGTTGTCTTTAGCCAACTGTGCTTGTGCCTGCCCTATCAATAATAGTGTTGCGGCAACAGAGAATAATAGTCTCTTCATCTGCGTTTCTTTTAGTATTAGATATATGATAATTGTCTAGTTGCAATCTCTTGCTGCGTTTTTCCAATGGCAAACATATCCAATAATTAGAAATCGCATTTCGTTTTTTTGGAGTAAAAATTTCGCATTTTTTTATAAAATAAAGAGGCGTATAGGTCAAATTGCGTGGTATTTTTATAAGCTATGCTTCTATAGGTCAAATTGCGTGGTAAAAATGTCGGATAGAATTTGCATAAATCGACAGAAGAATAATACATTTGCATTGCAGTTTGAAGCATAGTGGAGC
>JAZUIF010000078.1:0-30559 GCA_045642085.1 Paludibacteraceae bacterium
CCGATGTCTGTCGTCTCCACTTCTTTAACTACTGACAATTTGAAACTCATGCTGTAGTCCTTCTGCGTCCGCTTCACGTAACCGTTTTCTTTTTCTTTCATAACGTCTCTTTTTTTGTAACGCTATTTCAGGACTAGACAAGAGAAAAATTGAAAAAGGCGGTCAATTGACCGCCTTTTTTTATGTTAAAAATGAACCGTGGAAACGGTTAGTACATTCAAAGCTTATGGTTGATTAGAGCGTATCGAAATTCAACCGTGGAAACATGAGAATGCAAAATTCAAAACAATCCCAAAATTTTAATCATTGTTTGGATTTATCCCTTAAAATTTTGTATGTTTGTCATCGAACAAATTATTATTTTGCAACTAAGATGAAATTCGTAGTAGATCTACATACTCATTCCATTGTCAGTGGTCATGCTTATAGCACGCTTTCTGAAATGATTGATGCCGCACAGAAAAAAGGTCTCAAACTTTTCGGTGTGACTGAACACGGACCTATGATGCCTGGTTCATGCCAATCTATCTACTACCGTAATCTTTGCGTTGTCCCACGTCAGTATGGCGACATGCGTCTGCTAATGGGGTCGGAGATGAATATCATCGACTACGCTGGAAACGTCGATTTACCACAAAGCATTACTAAGACTTTGGATATCCGTATTGCGGGATTACACAGCCGTGCGTTCACAAATGGTACGATCGCGGAAAATACGGATGCTATAATAAATGCGATGAAAAGGACAGATGTGGATATTATTTCCCATCCTGTCGACGGAACAGCTGACCTTGACATCCGTGCTATCGTGCAGTGTAGTGCTGAGACAAAGACATTGCTTGAACTAAACAATAGTAGCCTACGCCCCGGACGTGATAAACCGAAGGCAAGAACGAATTTTATTGAGATGTTGGGTTATTGTAAACAGATGAATGTGCCTATTATTCTTGGTAGTGATGCTCACATCATCTATGATGTTGCCAACCATACTTACGCATACGAATTGGCCAAGGAGGTTGATTTTCCTGATGAGTTGATAATGAATGGTGATGACATCAGATTCTTGAACTATTTGGAAGAGATGAGAAACTCTAAATAATTCGTAATTCTTAATTCATAATTGTCGGTACATCCTAAAATATGAGGGGTATGCCGACGTTTTTTTGTTGAAATATATTTTTGTCTTGTCAACAAGACAAAAATATATTAATTTTGTCCTATACACAGGACAAAATTAATATTATATGATCAGTAAAGAAATATTAAAAGAAGTTTAATCTCTCATAACTCTTGTGCTCCATTCCACGTATTCACCGCCGAATTCCTTAGCCAAGTTCATCACTTCCATAGTCACTGTGGTGATGGACTCAAGGTCTGTTTTGGATTTTTTTGAGATAGTGGCTTTCACTACTCCCTCTTCCTCAGCTACCTCGTCGACATAATATTTCCAAGTTTTAGCTTTGGCTGCAAACTTATCAGCGTTCTCTTTTTTATCCAAAGGGAACGAGATTAGATGTGACACAATGTGGAGTTTTGAGTCGACATCTCCTTTTGCTTGAAGATCTTCAATTATACGTTGGTTTTGAATCTTCTGATAATTCCACTGATCGGGGAATAATCTCTTCTGGTAAATCTCCCAGTTTTGATCGTTGTTGAAAGAGATATTCATATTTTTGCCGATTTTACCGACAAATTTCGATTTTTCAATCTCTTTCTTCAATTCATTAGTACTATAAGTATAGATGAAGATTTCAAGTTTAGAGCTATCTAATGTTGCTGCGACAATAGCCGACTTGTTGGTTTTGTCGTTGGCCAACGACTCGATTGCCGGCTTCACTTTTGATTCCAGTTTTGATTTTGCCTCCTCTTCTGTCTTGCAGCCTTCACCTTCAAAAGTCATATTGCAACAGATAATTCCTGCAGTTGGCTCGACTGCACTCAAGATTGCCATGTCGACTAGTATGAATCTTCCATCATCACTTTTATAAAAGCCCCAATCATCACGATATCCGTGGCCGACGATGGTCTCATCGGCAGTTTTATTCTCAAACATGTGTTTGAAAAAAAGCTGGTTTTGGGCCGACGCAGATAGTACCGTCGCCATTAGTGCTATTGAGGCAAATAATCTCTTCATAATTTTTTTGTTTTTACAAATATAACATAATAACGATTATCGAACGCTATCATGAGTGAAGAAATATTTATGATGCCGCTTTTTTGATTTTGGTATTGAAAAAAGCATTATCTTCGTTGTTTATTAAGAGTGAACTGGATTAATTAGTCTCAAAATTCTATATGAAAAGAATATTTTTAATATTGCTTAGTGTGATTAGTTTGCATTCATGCAAAGAATCGGTATCGCTTACCGATGATTTTTCGCAGAAAATGCAAAGTGTAAGCAGCTCGGAATTAGGGACAGTAGAATGTAAAATCACGAAAGTCATCAAAGCAGATCATAAAGCGACCTGGTATAAATTTGGTGATAGAAAGATACTATTTGAATGTAAGGGAAGTGTGAAAGCTGGAATAGATTTATCTGCCACCGATTCATACACTGCCGATATCGATGAGGAGAATAAATCCATAGTGCTTACATTACCGTCAGCAAAGATTCTTTCTGTAAATATCAATCCTGAGGATATCACGTTGACTTACGAGAAAGTCTCTATCACACGAAGTGATTTTTCTTCGGTGGAAAGGACAGAATTGCTTCGACAGGGTGAACTTTCTATCAGAGAGGAGATAGTCAAGAATAAAGAGATTCTTGCTGAGGCTGAGAAAAATGCCGCTTCATTCTTTTCCGCAATGTTGAGTCAGATGGGATTCAAACAGATTAATGTCAAATTTCGTAAGTAGGAGTCATGGGAAAAGTTAAAAATATAATCATTCTTGCACTGCTTCTATTTATAGTTGGTGCTGTTGCCTTCCTTCATTTCAAACTTGATATATTCGGATTGAAAGATGATTCACTCAAAATAGACAAGACAGCCTTGATTGTAGAGGAAACTAAGAAAATATCTGAGTTCACTTCAGCACATTTCTACGATGAAATCGTCGTAAAAAAGGAAAGAGTGGACAAAGGCACATTGATGAACACTCGTAATGAGGTAGTTGTTATAGTCAGAGGAAATGTGAGAGCCGGATTCAATCTTTCACGTTTGGAGCAGGGTTCATTCAAAATTCATTGCGACACGATGGATGTCAACCTTCCTGCACCGGAGATATTTGAGATCATTGTCAACCCATCCAATTACGACGTCTTTGTGGAGGATGGAAAGTGGAGTCACGATGAGATCACAGCTGTTGTGATGGAGGCAAAAGATAAAATCCAGGCAGACGCTATTCATAATGGAATCTTGGAATTGGCGGAGAAATCGGCTGTCGGCAATCTAAGAGAACTCTTTAAATCATTTGGATTTAAAGTGGTGAATATATCTGTAGCAACAAAATAATGAAGATGAGGATTGCATCTGTAGAAACGGGGCATGTCCCCGTCTTGCGATCGAACAAAAACAATTAATTTATTTGACAGAAATGGTAGACGGAGAAAACAAGCGAGTCATAAAGAATGCGGCGTGGATGGCAGTGTTTCAGGCAGCCAACTATGTCATACCAATACTGCTTATCCCTTACATCAGTAGAATCCTCGGCGTGGACAGTTTCGGTAAGGTGACCTATATGCAGACTATTGCTCAGTACGCCACTTTCTTCATCAATTTCGGTTTTGAATATACGTCGACACGAGCTATTGCTGTCAACCGAGATAATCCGGGGAAACTCCGTTCAATTTTCTGGGGAACCATCTATGCGAAGATGTTGCTGACGTTGGTGTCGCTTCTCGTCTTCATCCCATACTCTTACACTCATAGCCAATCCACCGCTGAATTTGTGATGTATGGTGCAGCATGGATGATAAATATTGGCTGGTGGCTTTATCCATCGTGGTATTTCCAGGGAGTGGAGAAAATCAATATTATGAGCGTCGCCAACTTCTTGATCAAAGCGGCTGGAGCTATCTTGGTGGTAATCTGTGTACGTGAGGAAGTCGACAGTGTGAATTATCTTGCTTCATTCTCATTCTCTTATATTGCCGGTGGTTTGATCACGATCGTTTATTGTATAAGAAAAGAGGGAATGAGAAGAATCAGCGTCACGGTTGATACCATCAAAACCTTGCTTGGCGATTCTCTACCTGTCTTCTTGGCATCCGTCTTCTCATCGATTACCCAGGCGTATGCCATCACCTATCTCGGATCCGGCCACGCCACAGAACATGATTTGGGAATCTATTCTGGAGCCTTCAAACTTGTGTTTGCTGCGGTGGCAATGTGTAATTTGCCGATTTCGATGGCGATTTTCCCGAAAGTATCGAGAGAATACGAGAAGGATAGGGAAGGAGGTATCAGATATTTCTACAAGACGCTGAAGATAGTCGTTTTGATAGCATTCTGCTTTAGTATCGGAATGTATGTCTTCTCACCATTGGCAGTGATGCTTTTGCTTGGAGACAAATTCGAAGAGTCGACGGAATTGTTGAGATACTACTCCATCTGTCCGCTATTCTGCACCACATCATTATATCTTACGGTGCAGGGATTATACGCAGTGCAGAGGCAGAAGTATGCCACAATCGTTGAGGCTATCGCTTTAGTGGTGTGCATTGTGTCGACAATATTCCTCAATGAACAGTTTGGAGTAAGAGGAGCAGTGTGGGCTTTCGACCTTACCGTCTTGACAGAGATTGTTTTATCATTCTCTGTGATATTGATGATGAACAGGAAGAAATGACGGAAAAACTTGGAAAAGTGTCAAAAAATGGTCTATTTTACCTTGGAAAAGTGTCAAAAAATAGTGAATTTTGCCTTAGAAAAATGTAAATTTTCCAAAATTTATTGATTCATGATAGATAGAAATATTGATTATATCATTGAAAATCACTTTGCTACCACTAAAACTGCCCTTCTTTTGACTGGAGCAAGACAAACAGGAAAGACTTTTGCCATAAGAAAGTATGCCCAGAAAAAGGGTTTGGATTTGGTTGAAGTTAATTTTCTTGCAGATCCTGAAGCTTGTAATATATTCAAGGATGTTAGAAATGCGAAAGACATATTGCAAAGATTATCAGCGTGGTTAAATATGTCTCTTGTACCAGGTAAAACATTGATTTTTTTTGATGAAATCCAACGTTGTAAAGAATCTGTTACTATGATTAAGTTCCTTGTTGACGAAGGATCTTTCTTATATGCTTTAAGTGGGAGTTTGTTGGGTGTTGAACTAAATGACATACGTAGCATACCTGTGGGATATATGTCTATAGAGGAAGTGTATCCTCTTAACTTAATGGAATTTGCGAAAGCATTGGGAGTAAGCAGTTCTATATTAGAAACATTGGAAAATTCATTGAATGACTGTAAAGAAGTGGATGATGTTGTTCATAAGTCAATGATGAAAATAGTTCATCTTTATTTGATAGTTGGAGGTATGCCTGCTGTAGTCCAATGCTATCTTGATACAAACGATTTGAATAAAGTTCTTCTTAAGCAGAAAGAGATAGTATCTTTGTATAGATGGGACATTAGTCAGTATGACAAAGAAAAAAAACTGAATATAAAAGAAATTTTTGATTTGATTCCATCAGAATTAGATGCAAAAAATAAACGTTTTATATTGAAGAATCTTAATGAACATGCACGTTTTACCAGGTATGAGGATGCTTTTCTTTGGTTAAAAGACGCAGGTGTGGCCTTGCCAACATACAACGTTGATGAACCACGTGTGCCTTTAAAACTGAGTGAATTAAGGAATCTATTTAAGCTATTTTTGAATGATGTGGGTTTGTTAGCGTCTCAATATGCCTCAGGAATGGCGTTCAAAATATTGAGTGGAGAAACGACAATTAATTTCGGTTCTATTTTTGAGAATTTCATTGCTCAAGAATTGACTGCAAATGGATTTCCTCTTTATTATTTTAATAGCAAAAAGCAAGGAGAACTTGATTTTATCCTTGAATTTGAAGGCGAAATAATTCCTATTGAGGTGAAATCAGGAAAAGACTATGAGCGTCATAATGCATTGAAAAATGTTGTTTCAAATAAAGAGTACGAAATAAATAAAGCTATAGTCTTTTGTCAGGATAATATTAAAAAGAATGATAAGGTGCTGTATGTTCCTATTTATATGATTATGTTTCTGAAAAATAAAAAGGATACTACATCTCAAAATATCTACAAGATTGATTTGACGGCCCTAAATTAGATATGTGAAATTAGGAATGCTAAATGCTGAATTTCCCCTCGCAGTTTAACATATACCGACAATTATGAATTCAGCATTGTGAATTCAGCATTCATATATTTGCATTTCCAATATTTTTATCTATTTTTGAAAGCGAAAGGATAAAAATATACGGGACTAATGAAAAACTACTTTGTAAATACGATAGATTTTATCGCCAATAAATTTGGCGGTCTCGTTTGTTTGTATAAACACACACACACACACACACACACACACACTTTCATCCACTTCCTATAAGCATATTATTCAAAGATCGCAGTGTTTCGACGTTGCGTATGGATCATTGTGTGTCAACCAATTTAGAAATCAAGGATTTATATATGATTAAACGAATATTTTTAGCTGTGGGGCTAAGCCTCACGGTAGGTTCTTTATGTGCGCAATCCACTATGCCGGCAAGTGGAGGAACAGCTCGAAGCTCAAAAGGCAGTGTATCCTATACCGTCGGTCAGGTGGACTACCTGTTTAGTTCGTCTACAAATGGAAGTGCAGTTGCCGGAGTACAGCAACCGTTCGACGACAATACCGCATATCATACCAATTGTGACGGGGTGGAACTGACAATCTTCCCTAATCCCACGTCGGCAGACCTTTATGTGTCGTGCGACGTGTTGGATGCCTCATATCCGTATATGTTGACTGATATGATCGGAAAAATCCTGTTCGAAGGAGAGTTGCAGGGAGAATACACCACAATCCCCATGTCGAAACTGATAGCCGGAGCCTATCTTTTGAAGATAGTTTGCGGCGAAGGAAAGGACGATAATTCGACGTTCAAAATAATTAAGAAATAAAAAGATTTAATATATGAAGAGACTATTTACATCTGTATTAAGTTTCTTGATGGCCTTCTCACTTTGGGCTGAGGCCCCACAGACAATCAGCTACCAGGCTGTGGTGAGAAACAATCAAGGACGATTGCTACGTGAGACAAACGTAGGCGTGCGAATCTCCATTCTTCAGGAGAGCGAGAACGGAACAACAGTTTACACCGAGACACGCACCGTCAAAACCAACGTCAACGGATTGATGACCTTTGCCATTGGCGACGCGAATGGTATCACGTCCGACACACTGTCGAATATAGCGTGGGCGGACAACAGCTATTTCCTACGTTGCGACATCGATCTTGACGGAGGCGAGAATTACACGTTGAGCAGCACGTCGCAGATGAACAGCGTGCCATACGCCCTATATGCGAAAAATATTGCTCCGGAGGCATTGCCGACATGGGCACAGAGCGAAGATAAACCAGTTTACAACTATTCTGAGATTCAGGATGCACCGGAGGTTCCGACAAAAGTGTCGGATTTGGAGAACGACGCCAATTATATCACGCTAGAAGATGTGAAGCAAGTGGTGGCGCCTACAAAGATGTCTCAAATGGAGAACGACGCCGATTATGCGAAGAAAAGTGATATTCCAAGTTTGGATGGATATGTCAGCACAGAGTATGCTTCAATTGCTTTTCAGCCAAAAGGAAACTATATAACAGAAGCCGAGGCATCTACAACGTACCAACCAATAGGCAATTACTTGACCGAGCATCAATCCCTAGCAGATTACGCTAAGAAGACAGATATCCCAACAGTACCTACGAAAGTGTCGTCGTTTACAAACGACGCAGGCTATTTGACGGAGCATCAATCTTTGGCTGGTTATGCGAAGAAATCAGAACTTCCAAGCACAGCAGGCTTGCTAAGCGAGACAAAGGCAGCTGAAACCTACCAGCCAAAAGGCAATTATTTGACAGAGCATCAGTCTCTAGCTGACTACGCCAAGAAATCGGAGCTTCCTTCTGTTCCAACAAACGTGTCATCGTTTACAAACGACGCAGGCTATTTGTCGGAGCATCAATCTTTGGCTGATTATGCGAAGAAATCAGAGCTTCCAAGCACAGCAGGCTTGCTAAGCGAGACAAAGGCAGCTGAGACCTACCAGCCAAAGGGCAATTATTTGACAGAGCATCAGTCATTGGCAGATTATGCCAAGAAGAGCGAATTGCCAAAAGCCGATAGCCTATTAAGCAAGGCCGAGGCATCTACAACATACCAGCCAAAGGGCAATTATTTGACAGAGCATCAATCTCTAGCAGATTATGCGAAGAAATCGGAGCTTCCAAGCACAGCAGGCTTGCTAAGCGAGACAAAGGCATCTACAACCTATCAGCCAAAAGGTAATTATTTGACAGAGCACCAATCTCTAGCTGATTATGCTAAGAAATCGGAGATTCCTTCTGTTCCAACAAAAGTGTCGTCGTTTACAAACGACGCAGGATATTTGACAGAACATCAATCATTGGCAGATTACGCCAAGAAGAGCGATATTCCAACAGTACCTACAAAGGTATCTGATTTGACAAATGACGCAGGCTATATTACAGCTGCTGATATCCCTACAGTGCAAGTGCCATCATTGGTAGATTATGCTAAGAAGAGCGAATTGCCAAAAGCTGATAGCCTATTGAGCAAAGCTGAAGCCTCTACAACTTACCAGCCAAAAGGCAATTACTTGACAGAGCACCAATCCCTAGCGGATTATGCAAAGAAGACGGATATCCCGACTGTGCCAACCAAAGTGTCGTCGTTTACAAACGACGCAGGCTACTTGACAGAGCATCAGTCATTGGCAGATTATGCCAAGAAGAGCGAATTGCCAAAAGCCGATAGCTTATTAAGCAAGACAGAGGCATCTACAACGTACCAGCCAAAGGGCAATTACTTGACAGAGCATCAGTCTCTAGCTGATTACGCCAAGAAGAGCGATATCCCAACTGTTCCAACCAAAGTTTCGTCGTTTACAAACGACGCAGGCTACTTGACTGAGCACCAGTCTCTAGCTGATTATGCGAAGAAATCAGAGATTCCTTCTGTTCCAACAAAAGTGTCGTCATTTACAAATGACGCAGGCTATTTGACCGAGCATCAATCATTGGTAGATTATGCGAAGAAATCGGATCTTCCAAGCACGGCAGGCTTGCTAAGCGAGACAAAGGCCGCTGAAACTTATCAGCCAAAAGGCGAATATTTGACAGAGCACCAATCTCTAGCAGCTTATGCTAAGAAGAGCGATATCCCAACTGTGCCAACAAAAGTGTCGTCATTTACAAATGACGCAGGCTATTTGACTGAGCATCAATCATTGGCAGATTACGCCAAGAAGAGCGAATTGCCAAAAGCCGACAGCCTATTGAGCAAAGCCGAGGCTTCTACAACATACCAGACAAAAGGTAATTATTTGACAGAGCATCAGTCCCTAGCTGATTATGCGAAGAAATCAGAGATTCCAAGCACAGCAGGCTTGCTAAGCGAGACAAAGGCAGCTGAGACCTACCAGCCAAAGGGCAATTATTTGACAGAGCATCAATCTTTGGCAGATTACGCTAAGAAGAGCGAATTGCCAAAAGCTGATAGCCTATTGAGCAAAGCCGAGGCATTTACAACATATCAGCCAAAAGGCAATTACTTGACAGAGCATCAATCTCTAGCTGATTACGCCAAGAAATCGGAACTTCCAAGCACAGAAGGCTTGCTAAGCGAGACAAAGGCAGCTGAGACTTATCAGCCAAAGGGCAATTATTTGACAGAGCACCAGTCTCTAGCTGGCTATGTGACTAAGGCTGAGGCATCAACAACCTACCAGCCAAAGGGCAATTACTTGACAGAGCACCAGTCACTAGCAGATTATGCCAAGAAGAGCGATATCCCAACTGTTCCAACCAAAGTTTCGTCGTTTACAAACGACGCAGGCTATTTGACCGAGCATCAATCATTGGCAGATTACGCAAAGAAGACGGATATCCCTTCAGTGCCAACGAAAGTGTCGTCGTTTACAAACGACGCAGGCTACTTGACCGAGCATCAATCTCTAGCTGATTATGCGAAGAAATCGGAACTCCCAAGTACAGCAGGCTTGCTAAGCGAGACAAAGGCAGCTGAGACCTACCAGCCAAAGGGTGAGTACTTGACAGAACACCAATCCCTAGCAGCTTACGCTAAGAAGACAGATATCCCAACTGTGCCAACAAAGGTAAGCCAGTTGACAAATGATGCCAACTATGCGAAGAAATCAGAGCTACCAAGCACAGCAGGCTTGCTAAGCGAGACAAAGGCAGCTGAGACTTATCAGCCAAAAGGCGAATATTTGACAGAGCACCAGTCTCTAGCAGCTTACGCGAAGAAATCGGATATCCCTTCAGTGCCAACGAAAGTGTCGTCGTTTACAAACGACGCAGGCTACTTGACAGAGCATCAATCCCTAGCTGATTACGCCAAGAAAAGCGAATTGCCAAAAGCCGATAGCCTATTAAGCAAAGCAGAAGCATCTACAACATACCAGCCAAAAGGCAATTATTTGACCGAGCACCAATCCCTAGCTGGCTATGTGACTAAAGCTGAGGCTTCTGAAACCTACCAGCCAAAGGGCAATTACTTGACTGAGCACCAGTCTCTAGCAGCTTATGCAAAGAAGACGGATATCCCTTCAGTGCCAACGAAAGTGTCGTCATTTACAAATGACGCAGGCTACTTGACCGAGCACCAGTCTCTAGCAGCTTACGCTAAGAAGACCGATATCCCTGCAGTTCCAACCAACGTGTCGTCGTTTACAAACGACGCAGGCTACTTGACAGAGCACCAGTCTCTAGCTGGCTATGTGACTAAGGCTGAGGCATCAACAACCTACCAGCCAAAGGGCAATTATTTGACAGAGCACCAGTCTCTAGCTGATTATGCAAAGAAATCGGAGATTCCTACTGTTCCAACCAAAGTGTCGTCGTTTACAAACGACGCAGGCTATTTGACAGAGCATCAATCATTGGCAGATTACGCCAAGAAGAGCGAATTGCCAAAAGCTGATAGCCTATTGAGCAAAGCTGAAGCCTCTACAACTTACCAGCCAAAAGGCAATTACTTGACAGAGCACCAATCTCTAGCAGCTTATGCAAAGAAGGCAGATATCCCAACAGTGCCAACAAACGTGTCGTCGTTTACAAACGATGCAGGATATTTGACCGAGCACCAATCTCTAGTTGATTATGCTAAAAAGGCAGATATCCCTACAGTACCTACAAAGGTATCAGCCTTTGAGAATGACGCCACTTATATCAAAAAAGCTGATTTTGACGCTATTATTGCTGATTACAGTGCTCTTTTGAATAAGTATAAAACTGAGTTGGATTCTTTGAAAAATGTTATGTCAAATGCAGCATCTGGAGGAGGTGTCATTAGAACTGTAGCTATTGATAATGGTGCATTGCCTGGAGAATTCTCAGTTTCAGCAACAAAGAAGGTGAAATTCTCAATGGGAAATCTTCAATATCAGGCCTCTACAGACACATGGAGATTTGCTGCAAACCAATATGATTATGTGGGAACACCTAATACAAATATTGCTGCCAATTACACGGGTTGGATAGATTTGTTTGGATGGGGAACTTCCGGATATGATAATACGGCTAAGGATTCGTACGCTAAGAATTTCTATCCATATTCTTCATCCACTGCAACTGTGAATACTTCATATAATTATTATGGATATGGACCATCTACAAATCAGACTGACAAGAATTTGACTGGAACAAGTGAAAATTACGATTGGGGTGTTTACAATGCCATTTCAAATGGAGGAAATCAGAAAGGGCAGTGGAGAGTGTTGTCAAAAGATGAGTGGACATACTTATATTCCGGAAGAGCAAACGCCGCCAATTTGAGAACAAGGGCAACAGTAGAAGGGGTGGCTGGATATATTTTCTTCCCTGATAATTGGGAGCAGCCAGAAGGAATATCAGTAGGGATGGATGCAGGTGCATTCACTACAAACTCTTATAGTGCGTTAAGGTGGAATGTGTTAGAGGCACAGGGTGCAGTATTCTTGCCTGCCGCAGGCTACCGCAATGGTACAACGCTCAGCAGTGTCGGCTCGCTCGGCCACTATTGGTCAAGTACTTACAGCAGCAACAACGACGCTTACATCTTCTACTTCCACAGTAGCAATGTGGGCACGAGCAACGGCAGCCGCTACTACGGTCGCAGTGTGCGTCTCGTCCAGGAGGTAAAATAACAAAAGAAATGTTTAACCAAATCATAGGGGCGCAAGCCTCTATGATTTATAAAAAAGTTAGGGTATGATAAAGAAATCGAAAAGATACCTTCCTAGTGGGTATCTCCCCACTATGACTGAGATTTCAAAATATTTAACTCATTGGACAACTCTTGGAAACTATGTTGCACAAGAAAGTGCTCTCAAAATGTTGTATAGTGCTTATCCGAATAATACAAATTTAGATGAAGTATTGGTAAAGGTTGCTACTCTTAATGATTTTTACAGTACAAATATTTATTCCGTATATCCTGTTGCTGTTAAAATCGTTGGAATACCCAACATTGATAGTAGATTGAAAAGTGGAGATAAAACTCTGGTTGATGAGATAGCTAAGGTCTGTATCAGTTCTTCTCAAACAAAAGTCTTTTATTCTTTTGCGAGTAAATATTGCAGTCATCATATTCCTAATTCATTCCCCATTTTAGATAGTTTTGTGATTAAGGTGTTGAAAGAATTGAACCAAAGAGACAAGTTTACATCGTTATCTATAGGTTCTAATTTTATAGATTCTCTCAAAGTGCAAAACTATTCTGCATATAAGCAGATAATAGATGATTTTATGAAGTTTTATAGCTTGTCTTGTAATTATAAAGAACTTGATAGGTATTTGTGGCAATTAGGTAAGGATTATTTTAAATAATATGTTAGTAAAGGCAGCCTTCGGTCGTCTTTATGATTTTATGCGGCAGAAATGCCGCTTTTTTAATGCTGAATTATGAATAAAGGTGAAATGCCATGAGACAATATCTCGTGGAACGAAACAGCGGAAAAATGCGGAATTGGAATCAATGCCACGAGCGAACCGTGGATACGGTTCGTTTATTCATAGCCCATGGTTGATTCCGACGAAGCGAAGCGAGGAGGAAGCTACCGTGGGGAAACGGGATGAAAATTAGAAATGCTAAATTCGAAATGCGAAATTATGAATTATGATGGAATGCCACGAGACAATATCTCGTGGAACGAAACGGCAGGGAAATGCGAAATTATGAATGCGGAATTCGGAATTATTATTACATTTGCAATATGAAAATCATAGAGAGATATATCGGCATTATAAATGAACTTTGTATAAAATACAAGGTTAAGAATCTTTTTGTGTTTGGTTCAATCCTTACAGATAGATTTAATGCAGAGAGTGATGTAGATTTTTTGGTTGATTTTAAGAAAGAAGAAATTGCTGATTATTTCTCAAATTATTTTGATTTGAAGGAGGCTTTGGAGGATTTGTTAAATCGTGATGTTGATTTAGTAGAGAGTCAGTCATTAAAAAATCCTTATTTTATCAATAGTGTTAATGCAACTAAAACATTGGTTTATGCAGGATAACATTAAAAAGTATCTTTATGGTCTATTGTAATCAATCATCTTCCTTTGCTTAAATCGGAAATAGTAGCGTTGTTATATAACGAAAACTAAATACAAAACAAAAAGCGGCAGAAATGCCGCTTTTTTAATGCTGAATTATGAATAAAGGAGAAATGCCACTAGACAATATCTCGTGGAACGAAACAGCTGGAAAAATGCCACGAGCGAACCGTGGATACGGTTCGTTTATTCATAGCCCATGGTTGATTCCGACGCCGCGAAGCGAGGAGGAAGGGGAAATGGGATCAATTCATAATTCGTAATTGTCGGTGCGTGCCAACGATGGTGTTCATTCAGTCGTTGGATTATATCTCGTAGAGCATCTCACATTCTTTTACCTTTCTTTTGGCAGGATGAATTATGTCTTCTCCCAATGCAATCGAGATTTTTGCCATTGTGGATAATGTAAGATTTTGAGTTCCACTGAGCCAACGAGAGACTTCAGTTTCTGTTTTGCCCATAAGGCGAGCAAAATCTTTCTGCGATAAATTCTTTTCTTCAAGGATTTCGTAAATTCTGTTAGCGATTTCAACAGCCCAGTCTATCTGTTTTCTTGTCTCTGGGTTAATTGTCGCACGAATTTCATCCATTAGTTTGTTTGTCTTCATAGGCAGTCTGTAGGATTAATCATTGATCGTTAAATTCAAAGGACCCATTAGTTCTGTCCCTTTGATTGAAATAATCTTTTGATGCTCTTTAATTTTAATTTCTATATCTATCTTCTGCAATGTCTCTACGCATTTTGATAAAATGGGATCTTCATTGTAAGTTTGTGTTGATTTGATTCCTCCATTTCCTAAAATTAGAACCTTTGCACTTAGATTAAGACAATATAATCGTAAGTTAGAAGAATCTAAATGAGATGGTAACGCCATTACTCTGTCATGTTTTCTTCCTTCATATCGAAAATGACGGTCTTCTGCCCCAATAGCCTTAATCTTATCTATTCTTCCGATAATTATTTGTAAATCTGACAAATAATTATCCTTGAACTTTATAATGAATTTCTCAAACTCAGTATATTCTTCTCCTTCAAATTTTGGAGAATATAGATTTACTTTATCTCCTTTTTCTAATAATTCAATCAAAAGGTTTCGTTCCATATACGATTTGATTTAGCAAAATTAGTGAATTTTAGTTACTAATTAACTTTTATGTTAATTTTTTGTGGTTAAACACACGTTGTACTAATAAACTTATTGTTTCATACGCCAAACTGTTTTATTTTCAATCTGGACTTCCAACTTCAAACTTTCATTAGGCTGATAAAGGATTTCTCCTTTGCTGAATTCTGTATTGCTACTATTCATCTTATTTAAATTTTGACTAAAACATTGTATTAATTCATAATGCAAATATACGATTTTTTATTTTAATGCGGAATTAAGAATGCGGAATGCAAAATTCCCAATGCCCCGAACTGACGTTCGGGGAACGGTGGAATGCATGGAACGGAACAGCAGTGAATTCAGAATAAAAAATTGTCGGCATATCCCACGTATTCTGGAATATACCGACAATTACGAATTACGCATTACGAATTATTCTTTCGCCATCACCGTCATGATAGTTTCACCTACAGCTTTAAGCGTTGTCTTGCTGATGTTTCCAATCACATCTTGATGAGTGTGCCATGTCTCTGGAAAACCTCTATATGCGGTGAAATCGATGATGTCGACGGTAGGGATGTCCGCATACTGGCATACCTGCACGTGGTCGTCGATAAGTTGTCCGCTCTCACGCATCTCGAAAGTCTCACCGTAGCCAAGGTTTTTGGCTGTAGTCCAGATCTTGTTTACTGCTATGCTTGCCAATCTGCCTGATGTATAGTCGACATGGAATTTGGCATCCGCGTCGCCCACCATGTCGAGAAGGATACCGAAACGTGGTTTGGCGATGGAATCGGCTTTATAGTGACGAGCCCAGTATTGTGAACCCAAGCACCATGAATCGTTGTTGCCTCTACCTCCTGTGATGAATGTCGGCTCTCCCAAATCCTCCGCGTCGAAGAACACAATATCCAAACCTACCTTGAAATCTGTCTGCTTATACTGGCGGGCAATCTCTAAGATCACGCCGACGCCGCTCGCACCGTCGTTGGCACCGTCGATAGGAGTTCTACGTGTCTTCTCGTCGCCATCCTGGTCGGCCCAAGGGCGAGAATCCCAGTGAGAGAAAAGGATGACTCTTTTCTTAGCCGACGGGTTGAAATGGGCTATGATATTCTCCGCTTTACGAGTCTTCTTTTCCCAGTCCACCACGTCGCATTTCTGCACCTCCACAATATCGGCTCCGTGACGTCGCAACTCGCTTGTCATATAGTCGACACAATTGTCGTGGGCCTTACTCTCTAGAATACGTGGCCCAAACTCACACTGCTTAGCTATGTAACTGTATGCGCTGTCGGCATTGAAATTCACCTTAATCTCCTTTTTTGTCGAGACTTTAGGCGATTCCTGCGTCTTTTCTCCCTGTGAGAAACAAGCAGACAGCCCTGTTGCCAAGGCTGTCGCTATAATGATTTTATTAATATTCATCATTTTTTTATTTTATGGGAACGTAAAATTTCCGAAAAATGAATCGAAAATTTCGGAACACGAATTCACCACGAATTATTCAGAAATAGAACGCTTCGCGTTTTGGTTTTTGTAGGGGAGGGTTTCAAACCCTCCCGCAATTATGCAAATTAATCTTCTTTTGTTACAATTGATGTTGATTCTGGCCTTGCCACTGAAGTGTTTGGATAAAAGAACATCGAGATTGCAAATACCAAGTTGATAGCAGCTGGTATCCAACTCATTAGATTGATGATTCCTGGGATGGCTCCCTGGATAGCTGATGAATCCTGTCCGTCGTAACCGTAAAGGCCAAGCACGAATCCGATGATTGCTGAGGCTATACCACCACCAAACTTTGTAACGAAGCTTCCTGCTGAGTAGACAAGTCCTGTGGCGCGGCGTCCGAACATCTTCTCACCGTAGTCGGCAGCGTCGCCAAGCATTCCGAAGAATAGGGTAGGAAGTATGGCTGCAAACAACTCTGATGCCATACCAACTGCGAATATCATAAGGATCTGAGTTGGGCCGAAGATGTAAAGCAAAACGTTGATGAATGATGTTGCCACCATTGAACCGATGAATACGTTCTTCTTTCCAAATTTATTACATAAAGACGGAGTGATCATGGCAGCCACAATACTGATTAGCATCAACGCAACGAAGTACATACCTGCAAGAGCGGCGTTTCCGACGTAGTGAGTGAAGTAGATGGCGATGATACCAGTCTTCATGTTGTTGTAGATGTTGTAGCCAAGACCAGCGATGATCAGGATAAACCAAGGCTTGTTCTTCATAAGGTCTTTCAAATCCTGTTTTAGATTGTCCTGCTGGTCTTTTGCAGGAGCCACACGTTCTCTTGTGCCCCAGAAAGTTAGGAACATACATAGAGCAAGAATAGCACTCATGATATACATACTCTTGCTGTAGCCAGTGCTCTGGTTGATTAGAGAGATATTCTCTTTTGTAAGGTCGCTCTCACCAGTGATTGTGAAAGTGTATTTCTCGTTTGCCTTCATCTCGAAACTCTTTCCAAGAGTTGGAGCTGCTGTGTCGCCAGCCATCTGGAATTTGGCGACGCTACCAAGAAGACCGTGAGTTGTGGCGATTTTAGCATTCTTTACATCCTCAGGAGCGGAAACAGTCACCACATATTCAGTAGGAGCTTTCTGCTCAAGCTCGATAGTAGGGTTGACATTACCGAAGTAAGCCACCAAAGCAAGAAGAGAACCCTGCACAAGCATACCACCTGTGAAGGCTCCGATCATACGGAAAGAACCAAGCGAAGTACGCTCATTCTCGTTTGGAGTCATCACAGCCATCAATGCACCGTAAGGGATATTGTTGGCAGTATAGATTAGAGTGAAAAGAATATATGTAGTATAAGCATATACAAGTTTCATCTCATAGCTCCAGTCGGGAGCAGTGAAAAGCAAAGATAGAATAACACCAAGAGGAATGGCAGTCCAAAGCACCCAAGGACGGAAGTGTCCATATTTAGATTTTGTACGGTCGCCAATCATACCCATAGCGACATCACTCACACCGTCGCTTGAACGACAGATTAACATTAGCAATCCGACTGAGGCTGGAGTAAGACCAAATACGTCGGTGTAAAAGATAGTCAAGAAGGCAGCGACACCTCTCCATGCGATGTTTGCACTCGCGTCTCCAAGTGCGAAACAGAATTTCTCTTTAAACGAGCAATAACTAGTGTTTTCCATATTATTATAATTATTGATGCAAAAGTAGGAAAAAATGCGGAATGTAAACGAAAACCATAACGAAGACGGACAATAAAAAAAGCAGACCGCCAAACAATTGGGGATCTGCCTAAACCTAAAATATGATAACTTAGATATGAAGATCTATTCTAGAACATAAAAACTGATCTTTTTAACTTGCGTTGATCACTTGTTTTATGTTTTACGACACAAAAATATATCTTTTTTGGGAATTGACAAAACAAAAAGCAGAAATTCTAACAAAAAGTTAAAATTCCTGCTTTTTACTATCATAGATAGCATAAAAGGATTTAATATTAGGACTAAACTACAAATTACCGATTCACATCGTCACTATATTAACTACAAAAACCGTGCCAACTATGCCAACTTTGAGAATAAATTTTTGAAAAAGTGTGTATTTGATTGAAAATCATGAAAATAAAATTTTAGCTCCTAAAATTCACTTTTCTGAAAAATACCAAAAACACATAAAACCCACGTGGATTTTCTAAAAATGACAATTGATGATGCCAGGTTTTTGAAAAAAATGAGAAAAAAATAGGAGATGCGATTCCTCACATCTCCTAATATAAATTGTTTTGATGATTAAACTATTAAAACATTGTTATCGTCTGTAAAGATAAGCTACCGCTGCGTCAATCTCATCCCACATCATACGGTTGAAATCCTCTACTTCACGTGGAGTAGGCAGACCACCATCTTTCTTGATACGGTTGAGAGCTGCGAATCTATTCATTATTTTATCAGAGCAGATTACTCTTGCCAAATAAGCTTTTTCTTCATTGTCGATCAAAAGCACTTGTGGATACCAGTTGGAAAGTTGATACCAGTTGTTCTCAATCCAACCCTGATTGCGGAAGTAATTACGGTTAGCCTCTGCAATCTGCTCAAGACCGGCGTCATAACGTCTTTGGTCGAAACCCTGTGCGGAGATTGAAGCAAGTCCGCAGAACAAAGTCAATATCAATAAAACTATTCCTTTTTTCATAGCAGTATAATTTACGTTTTTCAAAACTCATTTTCAATTCTAATACAAAGTAAAGCAAAAATGTGCAGAGAGCGAACCTATTTACTTTTTTTAACCATAGAATTAACAAAATTTGATTTCAGTTTTTTTGTTATGAATAATGAACGTGTTTGGACAATATGTATTTAAATACCATAAAAAATCTACAAAATGTTTTATTGTTAAAAATAATATGTATTTTTACAAGCAAAGGATTTTATGGACTAATAAAATATCTAACCATGAAAAAAATTACTATCATGAGTGCTGCCATCTTTGCTATGACATTGATGACATCAGAAATTCAAGCTCAAGGTTTTTTGAATAGTTTGAAAGACAAAGCTGTCGATAGGGCTAAAGACAGAATTTCCGACAAAGTTAGCGACAAGGTTGACAGAGAGGTGAGTGATGCTGCCGACAGTGTTTTGGACGGAAAGAAGAGAGACAAGAAATCCAAGAGTGAGAGCAACAGTGAAAATAGTAGTGCGAAAAATGAGCCTTCTAATGCTGCACCTACTATCAATACTTCTACTGATTTTAAGCGAGGTGAAAAAATCTTGTTCCAAGATGATTTTAAGAATGAGAAGATAGGAGAGTTCCCTTCAAAGTGGGATCTTCTTGACGGTAAAGCTGAAGTGAAGAAGGTGGGTGACCATATGACAATGGAAGTTACCAACAATGGTTTTGTCACTCCACTTGTAAAACAACCAGGTGCTTATCTTTCAGAGCAGTTCACAATTGAATTCGATTTCTACTTTTGGGCAGACGCGAAGGAAAATGTCGGTTTGAACGATCTTAAACTTATATTGATGGGATCTAATGAACGTAATAAGTATGACTTGGATCCTGAAAGTGGAGACTGTATCTTTAATGGACTGTTTACAGTTTGTGGTGCACAAGATAAGAGTTATACATATAAAGCTACAAATGGTAAGGCAATCAACACAACTTACAACCATACTCTTTCAAATGGTTGGCACACTGTACAGGCATCTTTCAACCAGCGAGCATTTAAAATGTATATCGATGGCAACCGTGTAGTGAACCTTCCTAACATGAAGCAGCCAACTTGGTTTGGATTCCAAGTCCCATTTGATTATGAGAACCTCACATTTATTAAGAATGTAGTTGTGGCTCAGGGTGCTGTCGAGCTATACGGTCGTAATGCTACTGATATTGACAAGGCAATGGCGGAGACTGGTCAGTTTGTCACTAACAATATTCTTTTCGCTACTGGTAAGGCAGACATCAAACCAGAGTCTATGGCGGAGATTCAAAGAGTCGCAGACTATATGTTAAAGAATAAGAGTGCTCGTTTTGAGGTTCAGGGTCATTGCGACAACCAAGGTACAAACGAGGTCAACGATCCACTTAGCCAGAAGCGTGCTGAGGCTATTGTGAATGCACTTGTCAAACTTGGTGTTGATGAGTTCAACCTTAAACCTGTTGGAAAGGGTTCACATGAGCCTGTTGCTGACAACAAGACAGAGGAGGGAAGAGCGAAGAACCGTCGAGTTGTATTTATAAAGAGATAATTATATGAGAAAAATTATAATTTCAGCGTTGTTCTTCCTATCAGGAATGACGATGCAAGCACAGACATCTGCAGAGTCTATAATTGGTATGTGTCCAACAATGCCGTCGGACCATGATATCGCAGTTTATATGGTGACTGGTGACAATTCCGCAGTCAAGACATATTTCCAGCAATTGGCTGAGGCTAATCGTAAAGCAACTTCTGCTGCCATGACTGAGTATGGTAAAGTGGACTATGCTAAGGAACAATCCAACATTGAGAAGAAGCAGAAACAAATTATGGATAAGCAGGCCAAACGAATTGAAGCAGGTCAACGTATGCAGAAATTCATGGCCACTCTTACTCCTGAGCAGATCCAGAAGTTGGAAAGTTGCAAAAAGGAGGAAGATGGAATGAAATATCTTGCAAGTATAGGAAAACTTGAGGAATTCCAGAAAGCCATGCAGGGCGTGGAGGATGCAGGAGTCGACTCACCAGTAGATCAGAATGATATGGAGATTATGAAGAGAGATCTTTCAGCTGAGGTAGCTGCAGCAAATGCTCCTGTTTACGAACTTAGCGATAAACTTCGTCAGTTGAATGAAGGATTAGAGGATAAGGCATCTGAAACTCAATCAAAGAGTCAGATGGCTCACGCTGACAATGGAGGAAAAGCTGGTGCTTGGGATTTGAAGGCTGTAGAGACAGATATGATTGCATTCTGGGAAGGACATGTAGCTGATCGTAAGAAAGTGCTTATCGATTACATGCAGGCCATCCGTAATTCAATACCTGTTGCCAAGATGGTTGACAATAAGCAGAATGCTCAGCGCAGAATGACTGGCCAGAGCCCTCTTACTGCATTGGAAAGTGCTGAATGGACAAAAGCGATGGAGTATCTAAATGCTGCTAAGGATATTTTCCCTGGCAATAGCAGATCTTCAGAGGTAGAGGAAATGATGGAAAATAATTAAAAACTAAACTAAATAAAAATCTTATGAAGAAAATCATTTGGGGATTAATGTGCGCATCTGCACTATTCATCAGCTGTGGAGATGATGAGGATGACAACAACTAAAGTCATTGGCAACAGACGGTTTGTACACAGGTTCTTATGACTACAATGAAACAACCAACAAAACTGAGTTTGTGAAGTATGAGGATATCTCAACCATTGATGAGGCAATGTCTAACAATTACGACGAGTACGGACAATATAATTGGTATTTCAAGTCGGCTAACGGCCATTTGACTGAAATTTTCATTGATTTCAATGGAGTGAATGGAGAATACACAATCGGTGTAAACTAAATTGTGTCGTAACCTACGACGATCAGTAAATAAGATAAAGACTCTGGCTGCAAAATTCGCAGACGGAGTCTTTTTTGTTGCTCTCTTTTTAAACGCTCGGCGAATTTTTTACGCATATACTTTTGATATAAAAGAAAATTATGCGTAATTTGCAGAATAATTGTGTATAATAAGATAAGAATATGGATCAATTGAAGAGAAGCCTAGGGGCTATTTTGGTTTTGTTAGGTGTTGTTCTATTGGCTGTTTACGCTTTTGCTGGTTTGACAGACAATATCATTTTGTTGCTTGCTGCAATCTTGTTTGTTGCAGGTATCCTTTCATACATCTTCCTTAACAAACTATTCATCGGAAACGGTAAATAAATTAAGTTCCCTTTTTTTAGATTACAGATTATGGCTACAAAGTTGTGGGACAAAGGCAAGGCTACAAACGCAGAGATTGAGAAGTTTACGGTTGGTAAGGACCGTGAGATGGATTTGTACTTGGCCGAGTGTGATGTGTTGGGCTCTATGGCTCATATCACTATGTTGGAGTCGATTGGTTTGATTGCCAAGGACGAGCTTCCTGTGTTGCTTGCGGAGTTGAAGAAAATCTATTTGGCTGCACATCGTGGAGAATTTGTAATTGAAGAGGGAATCGAGGATGTTCATTCTCAGGTTGAGCTTATGCTTACGCGTAATCTTGGCGACTTGGGAAAGAAAATCCACAGTGGCCGTTCGCGTAACGACCAGGTCCTTGTCGACATGAAACTGTGGACAAGAGAGCAAATCAAGAGTGTAGTTGAGGCTGTTGAAGGTTTGTTCAACGTCTTGATCCAGCAGAGTGAGAAGTATAAGAATGTGCTTCTTCCTGGTTACACTCACTTGCAGATTGCTATGCCATCATCATTCGGACTATGGTTTGGTGCTTATGCAGAGAGTCTTGCCGACGATATGGAGCTTTTGCTTTCAGCATGGAAGGTGACTAATAGAAATCCACTAGGATCTGCTGCCGGTTATGGTTCATCATTCCCATTGAACCGTCAGATGACAACTGATTTGTTGGGATTCGACACTATGGATTATAATGTAGTGTATGCTCAGATGTGTCGTGGAAAGATGGAGAAGACAGTCGCTTTCGCTTTGGCTGGAATAGCTGCTACTCTATCTAAGTTGGCTTTCGACGCTTGTATGTTCACATCGCAGAATTTCGGATTCATCAAGCTTCCGGATGAGTGTACTACAGGTTCGAGCATTATGCCTCACAAGAAAAATCCAGATGTGTTTGAGTTGACTCGTGCAAAATGCAACAAGATTCAGAGTCTTCCACAACAGATTATGATGCTTATCAATAATCTACCAAGCGGATATTTCCGTGACTTGCAGATTATTAAGGAGGTGTTCATGCCATCATTCGGTGAGTTGCTTGATTGTATCAAGATGACTACACATATTATGAGCGACGTGAAGATCAACGAGCATATTCTTGATGATCCAAAGTACGACTTCATCTTCAGTGTGGAAGAGGTTAACCGTTTGGCTCTTGAGGGAATGCCATTCAGAGATGCGTATAAGAAAGTTGGTTTGGCATGTGAGGCTGGAGAGTTCAAGCCTGACAAGAATATCAACCATACTCATCAGGGAAGTATCGGCAATCTATGCAATGACGGAATTACAAAACTTATGAATAAGACTATATCGGAGTTTAATTTCGATAGAGTAGAGGTAGCCAAGGAAAAATTGTTGGCTATTTAATACAAATTATAACAAAGAATTTAATGACAGTAGATACAAAGACTCTTCTTCAGAAAATAGTAGAGGGAATGCAGGAACGAAAGGCAAAGAACATCGTTACTGTAGACATGACTGATTTGGATACATATAGCTGTCCGTATTTTGTGATTTGCAACGGCAATTCCAACACACATGTAGTCAGCATTGCTGATTCAGTGAAACATTATGTCAGAAGTGAGATCAGAGTTCATTCAATTGTTTCTGACGGATATGAGAATGGCCAGTGGATCGCGATTGATTATGGAGAAGTCATCGTTCACGTTATGCTTCCAGAGATGCGCGAGTTTTATCGCATTGAGGAACTTTGGGAAGACGCGAAGATTACAGAAATACCTGATTTAGATTAATTTATATGGCTCAAGAGAGTAAGAATAAACCAAAGATGCCAAACTTTAAGACATCATCTAGCCTTTATTGGTTGTATGGTCTTATCGCGGTATTTTTGGTAGGAATTTATTTTTCAGACGACAATCATATCACAAAGGAGATTGGATATAACGAGATAAAGTATCTTGTAGAGACAAATTCTATCTCGAAAATCAATGTCATCACCAATGAGAAGTATGCTGAGGCTACAATTAAGGAGGGGAAGATGCGTAATGCTTTCGGATCTGACTCTACAAAATATGCCTCTAACCCTAAGGTCCATGTGAAGATTCCTTCTGCTGACCGCTTCACAGAAGATTTGACTGAGTGGCAGAAAGCTGATGGAGTGGAAAAGGTAGACTTGTCTTTCTCAGAAGAGAACAGTTTCTTCCAGGGATTCCTTTATACTTTCGGACCTTTCATCCTTCTTGTCTTTTTCTGGATCTTCATGATGAACAGAATGGGAAGTGGTGGTGCAGGACCAGGTGGAGTGTTTAATGTAGGAAAGAGTAAAGCTCAATTATTTGATAAGGGTAATAACCCTAACAAGGTGACATTCAAGGATGTAGCTGGATTGAGCGAAGCAAAACAAGAGGTTGAGGAGATTGTGGAGTTCCTTAAGAATCCACAGCGTTACACTGAACTTGGTGCTAAGATTCCTAAGGGAGCTATTCTTGTTGGCCCTCCAGGAACAGGTAAGACACTTCTTGCAAAAGCTGTAGCAGGTGAGGCAGATGTACCTTTCTTCTCGCTTTCAGGTTCTGATTTCGTTGAGATGTTTGTCGGAGTTGGAGCAAGCCGAGTAAGAGATTTGTTCCGTCAGGCAAAGGAGAAAGCTCCATGTATCATCTTCATCGATGAGATTGATGCAATCGGTAGAGCACGTGGAAAGAACGCAAGCATGGGAGGTGGTAATGATGAGCGTGAAAGCACTCTAAACCAGCTTCTTACTGAGATGGATGGATTCGGTACTAACTCTGGTGTCATCCTATTGGCTGCGACTAACCGCGTAGATATTCTCGATAAGGCATTGGTTCGTGCTGGACGTTTCGACCGTCAGATACATGTCGACCTTCCAGAACTATCTGATAGAAAGGCTATCTTCAATGTTCATTTGGCAAAGTTGAAGCTTGCTGATGACATCAATATTGAATTCTTGGCTCAACAGACTGCCGGCTTCAGTGGAGCTGATATTGCCAACGTTTGTAACGAGGCTGCTTTGATTGCTGCTCGTCGTGACAAGAAACAGGTAGAGAAAGAGGATTTCTTGAGTGCTGTCGATAGAATAGTCGCAGGATTGGAGAAGAAGAGCAAGATTTTCACAAGAGAGGAAAAGTGGGGTATTGCTGTCCATGAGGCAGGTCATGCCACTATCCACTGGTTGCTTAAATATTGTGAACCATTGGTTAAGGTTACAATTGTACCGCGTGGAATGGCTCTTGGAGCTGCATGGTATTTGCCAGATGAGAGACAGCTTGTCACAAAGGAGAATTTCTTGGATAAGATGTGTTCACTTCTTGGAGGTCGTGCCGCTGAAGAGTTGAATCTTGGATCAATCGGAACTGGAGCTTTGAACGATCTAGAGCGCAGCACTAAGCAGGCTTACGCTATGGTTGTCTACTACGGTATGAGCGACAAGCTTAAGAATATTTGCTACTACGATTCTCAGTCTGATTATTCATTTACAAAACCATATTCAGAAGAGACTGCTAAACTTATTGATGATGAAGTCAAAGAGTTGATTAATAGTCAGTATGAGCGTGCTAAGCAGATTCTTCGTGAGAATGCTGAAGGACATCGCAAATTAGCTGAACTTCTATTCGAGCGTGAGGTGATCTTCGCTGAAGATGTCGAGAAGATTTTTGGAAAACGTAAGTGGGAGTCGCGCAGTGATGAACTTTTGCGTGAGAATGAGGCAAGTAAGGCAGATAACAAAGAGGAGTCAGTTGAAGCTGAAAAGACAGCTGAAGTGACTACACAAGAGCAAGAATTGCCTGATGTAAGTGTAGAAGAGCAGAAGGAAGATTAAATAATTGGCATACGCTTGAAAAAGCGTATGCTCTTTTTATAATACCTGTTTTAGATATAATATTTGTAGAACAAGTAACGAACATATTACTATGACAATAAAAAAAATACTTTCACTTTTATTCTATCTTGCTATCTCATTGACTGTGATGGCACAGAATTATTCCGTCAGAGGTAAGGTTATCGATGCTAAAACTGGTGAGACAATTCCGTTTGCGAATGTCGAGTTGAAATCAGCAGATGGAACAAAGACTGTCCAGGGTATGTTCACAGGTGATGATGGCCGTTTCTTGATGGAGAATGTTGTTCTCGACAATTATCAGCTTATCATCTCTTTTATGGGATACTCAGATTATAACGGCAAAATCACACCTGAAATTCTAAAAAGAGAGGGTGGTGCCCGTTTCGCTGTTAAACTGCATGAAGATGTGGCTCTTCTAAGCCAGGTAGAGATTGTCGGTACTCGTACGCAGCTACAGATGGATGTCGACAAGAAAACATTCTTGGTAAACGAAGGAGCAGCTTCCGTAGGTGTTTCTGCTACTGATGTCCTACGTGATATCCCTACTGTCGACGTTGATATTGATGGAAACGTATCTTTGCGAAATAATGAGAATGTAGAGGTATTCATTAATGGTAGAAGTGTAGGACTTTCGGGTGAAGCTCAGGGAGAATTGTTGGAGCAGTTCCCAGCCGGAAGTATTGAAAAGATTGAGGTCATCACCAATCCTTCATCTAAATATTCAGCAGAAGGTTCAGCCGGAATTATTAATATTGTTTTGAAAGAAGATGCACCAGCCGGAATATTCGGAAATGTATCAGCAGGATTATCTTATCCTTCAAATGGAAAAATTGGAGGAAATTTGGGAGCTTCCTTAAACATTACAAAAGGTAAATGGACAATCCTAACATCTTTAGGATATCAGCGTAGAACATTCAGAGGATCATCTTACATTGACAGAGAGCAATACTTGAAAAGAGACTCTTTGCTTGCAGATACAGTCTTCAATATCACAAATGGAGGAAGAAACTTTATAATCAACTCTTACTTTGCTCGTTTGGGAGTCGATTATAAGATAAACGATAAAAACCGTATTGGATTGTCTGGAGTATTGTCGTTAGGCAAAACAAAAAGAGATGAGGATATTGACTATCAGTTTGGTAAAGTGTTGAGAGGTGAGCATATAGATACATCTTATTCATATCGTACAGTGAATGGAGAGAGTCCACGTAATATGTATTCTGTAAAGTTTGATTACACTCACATATTCGATAAAGAACAAGAGTTGTCGTTCCTAATCCAGACATCATCAAACAGTCAGGATAACACAAATAATTATTTCCAGTCACGTTATGACATGATGGATAACCTTATTAATTATTCTGAGCAGCAGCAGACTAATGATAGAACGATACGTAAGAATCAGTTTGCTATCGACTATACTTCACCAGTAGGAAAGCTTAGCAAATTAGAGTTGGGTGTCAATATCGATCTTACAAATGAGCGAAACGATGTAGAGGCTTTTGAGCGTAGTAATGCATCTAATCCATTCACTAGACGTGATAATCTGACTAACGATTTTGAGTATAAGCAGAATGTCTACGCATGGTATGGAATGTGGAGTGGAAAGGTAAAAAGACTAGGTTATAAGTTAGGTTTGCGTGGAGAGTTGTCGGATATCTCATGGATACAGCACAACACAGGAGCTTCTGATGATCTTGCTTCATACGGAAATCTTTTCCCTTCATTGTTCTTATCATATAACGCGAGTGAAAATGATGAGTTGCAGATCAGTGCTATACGACGAATCTCACGTCCACGTGGATTCCGTTTGAATCCTAATCCAAATATGTCGGATTCTACAACCATTACTTATGGTAATCCTGATTTGCATCCTGAAGAGGCTTTCTCAGGAGAATTCAATTATCTCCATACAACTCCCAAAGGACACGTTTATACAGTTTCAGCCTACTATAAGTTTACAGATGATGTAGTAGAGCAGTATAGTTGGACTGAGATGGCAGATGAAAAAGCTATTTTGAAAAGCACTTTTGCCAATTTGAATCGTTCTCATTCAACAGGATTTGAGTTGATCGCAAAGAACAAGTTTAAGGTATTAACCTTCACTACAAATGCGAATTTATACTACTACAATCTTGTAGGAGGAGAGACATCGATAGAGGTAGTTGGAGATGATGGAGTGTTGAGAAGCCGTAATTTGACATTAAGACAACGAGGAGGCTGGAGTTGGAATCTAAAGGAGAATTTAGAGTTCCGTTTGCCAAAAGCAATCACAGGACAGTTGACACTCAACTATCGTTCTCCAAGAGTGTCGGCACAGGGAAAGAGCATGAATACTTTCGGCATGAATTTAGGATTGAAGCGACAGTTCCTAAACAAGAAGTTGTCGTTGGCATTCAATGTTAGAGATATCACGAACTCCAACAAATTCAATACGGAGACTTGGTCCGACTCATTCCATCAGATTTCCAAGAGCACACGTAATGGAAGAACATTCAATTTGAATGCTACTTATTCGTTTGGCAACAACAAGAATAAGGGAGACAAGAAAGGCAAGGATGGAAGATCTGATATTGATAACGATATGAATTTCGACGATTTCTAATACAACCGTAGAGACGTGGCGTGCCGCGTCTCAGGTTAAATAGAAGAGGTCATCCCCGTCTTAAAATTGAAAATTATGAATATTGAAATAGAAAGAAAGTTTTTAATGGCCGACGACTCATGGCGAATTGAGGCCGGAGAAGGAGTGCATTATGCACAAGGCTATTTGAATAAGAAAGGCAATACAGTGAGAGTGCGAATTGCTGGAGACAAAGGGTTCTTGACAATAAAAAGTAAGACAGAAAGTTTCAGTCGAATGGAGTTTGAATATGAGATTCCAGTCGACGATGCGAAAACTATGATGCAGTTGAGTCAAACACCTGTTGTAGAAAAGTATCGCTACAAAATTAAGAAAGGAAAACACACTTGGGAGATTGATGAGTTTCTAGGAGACAACAAAGGTTTGATCGTAGCTGAAATTGAATTAGAAAGCGAGGAAGAAACTTTTGATATGCCTAAGTGGATTGGCAAGGAAGTCACAGCGGATAAGAGATATTATAATTCACATTTGGCGGAGAATCCGTTTAAGAATTGGGAGCAATTGTAATTCACAGTTTTTAATTCATAACCTTAGATTTGCAGAATGAAAATATTTGTTGATTTGAACGATTTGGGTTTAGATTGCAAATATATTATTTTTACATATAGATATTAATTGAGGAAAGACAATGGAAACCGGGCGGTGAACAAGCAATTCGCATGGGATAGACCCGAATGAATTTTTAGACCGTCCGGTCCGTTGATTCCAAGACCTGAATAAGAATATGCCCTTAGCCTCAATAAGGTTAGTAGGTAAAGGATCAACATTCCAAAGTCCCTCAAAAAACGCTGCAAGTTATGAAGAATTTTTTTATTGGCATCGACATCAGCAAAGAAAAATTAAACCTTTGCTTCAGAACTTCGACAGAGATCTTGTTGGAGACAGAAATTGAGAACACGAATGCATCAATCAAGAGACAAATCAAGAAGGGGCTGAAGGAGCTTGGGAAAGACATCTCGGATGTCCTTGTGTGCGCTGAATACACTGGCAGATACATCTACCCTTTGGCATGTTCGTGCCATGAATTGGAAGTGTTCCTATGGATAGAAGACCCTACAAGAATCAAGAACTCTTTTGGTGTTGCTAGAGGCAAAAACGATACTGTGGACGCCCGACGCATAGCCGAATATGCTTTCCGATTCAATGACAAGGCTGTCGAATATTCAATGAAAGAAAAGTCTATAATGTCATTAAAAAACTTGCTGTCAGACAGAGACTTACTCCTTTCTGACCTTAAAAAATACAAGGCTCAGCTGTCAGACCAGAAAAATTACATGGACAATGACGATTATAAACGTAAATCCAAAAGATGGAAGGTTGTGATAAAGACAATCCAAAATCAGATAGATGAAATTGAAGCGGAAATGGGAAACATTGCCGAGAATGATCCGAACATCAAACACCAGATGGAATTGTTGAAATCTATTGACGGTGTCGGTGAGAAATTGGCAATAAACATGATTGTGATTACCGAAGGATTTACTCGATTCGACAACGCCAGACAATTCAACTGTTATGCCGGGTTGGCTCCGTTCCAATACACGTCGGGGAAAAGTATTTACTCCAAATCTAGAGTCTCTCAACGTGCTAACAAACATATCAAATCTCTTCTCCATTTGTGTGCTGTTAGTGCAGGCACACGTATGGCGGATAGCGAGTACAGGGAATACTATGAAAGAAGGAAAAAGGAAGGGAAACATCCTATGAGCATCTTAAATGTGATACGTGCTAAAATCGTCTCTAGAATGTTCGCTGTCATAAATAGAGATTCTTTATACACTAGAGATTATGCTCTCGCTTCTTAATCATTGCCCAAAAGGA
>JAZUIF010000079.1:0-104286 GCA_045642085.1 Paludibacteraceae bacterium
TTCTTTTACAGCACCCCCACTTAATACAGTGTCTAATTCAGATATTTGTTTTTTTACACTTTCAATCTGACTTAATAAAGATTGTGTTGCAGTTTTTCTGTTATCTATAATTGTATGTGCATTTCCAGATATTTGTGTTCACAGAGAGGCAATTCTAGATTCTAATGAGTTTATTTGAGAACTTATATTTTTTATGTTTCTAGAAATTAAATTGATTCTTCCATTTACTCTATTAGAATGTTGCCTGTTATAACAAGATGATAACTGGTGTCTATAATTAGAAAGAGAGGAGTTCTCACTTACGAGTCTTGACGACAATACACGTAAATCATTACTTAAAGCATTAATCTCATTTGTGATTTGTTCGATCTCACTTTGCAAACCTACATTTTCTCCCTCATAAATTCCGTCTCCAACAGATGAATTTTGTAACTGATCCAATTTGTTTCTTAATGAATCTCGTTTTGATTCATCCAAGGCACGATACTCCTTAATCTTTTGGGCTTTCATCTCTCCTATAGTCACATTGATTTCATCCTCAAAGATTTTTAATTCTAAAGGGGTTGAAATTACAATACCAAGAAATATCGCCATAATTATTCTTGGCATTCCAGATGCGAGTTCCATCCAACTGATAGTAGCTTTTCCATCTGAATACATTGTGTTTACAATGAAACGATCAAGATTAAAAATCAAGAGTCCCCAAAAGATACCAAAAAAAATAGCAACACGGAAATCATGAAAAACAGTAAACAGTGCATATCCTCCAGAAAGCATTGCCATAAGAGATGTGAATAAAATTGTACCTCCTATTCCTGCATATTTAGCCCATTCTGTAGGACATTGTCTTAATACGGGACGATTTACTCCAGCACATATCCAAAAAAATTCACTTATGGGATTATCCCACAAAAATCCAGTTTTAATATCTTTATCATTATTTTCAGCCATAGCGATTGAAATTTACTTGTTTTTAATGTTATTTTTTACCTTGACATAAGCATTGTTAAACGAACATTTTAGTCTTTCCCATAAACTTATTTCAGGCAATCTAAATTCAATAAAATGTGGCAATTCCATGTTTAATTTAGCAGTTTCAACAAATGGGGCTTTTATCTGGAGATTAGGCAATTCTGGTGTTTTGCAAAAAGCCATATTTGCAGATGAAATGCCATGTTGAAGAACAATACTACTATTGAATATGGGAGGATTGACGTTCATTTTTACAACAGGAAGTGGTAAAATTGAAATTTTTAATAATTGACTTAATACACCAAAATCATCCTCTACTTCAAAGACATAAGTTGTATCTTTTTCAATACCTTCAGTGACATCCAAACTTCCTGATGATGCAACAGCTACGCCATTTAGTTTATATGTATTAGCATTTTTCACATCCCATTTTAGAGTGAATGGAATTCCTGGAAAAACATACAGCTTATCTGAAGAGAAATTCACAACAGCACCTTCTGAAACTTTAAGAGTTAATGTTTTTGATATGCTTGATCCATCTTTTAAAACTACATATAGATTGTAATTTGTAGTTTGGTCTGGATGTACTTCTATACTTCCTGCTATCCCTTCTGAAATAATATTGTCATTGCTATCTTTCAAAACAGCAGAATTAGCATCTTTTGCATTCCATGAAACCACAGCAGTTTCATTGCCTTTACGTATGACACATTTGTTAATTTCAAAAGACAACTCCATTTGATTAAGTAATTCACCAAAAGGGGTTAAATCATCAACAGACGATTTTGAAAGATAATCCTCTAATATTTTTAGTAGGTTATCAATCTTGCTATCATTTAGATTTTTTAAGTCAATGTAGATATTTGAATTTTTTAAATCTTCATAATCTTTAGTTTCAAATAATAATCTATCAGCATCATTTACTCTATATTTTTCTGCTAAATCCGGACTTAAAGAAATTGCGACTAAGCTCAAATAAATTATAAGCTCAGAAAAATAATCCAATTTTTCCGAAACCTTTTTATTTGTTGCTCTTGATGGATGCTGATAATCAGGCAACCCAACTATGACATCTGGTTCTCCATTTAACTCTTTACAATAAAACGAATCATAGTCAATAAGGTACAAATTACCATAATTCCCCACACGAATATTTCCATGCTGAAGGTCTCCATGTGCAAATAAATGTTTGTGCATTTCACAAACAAGAGATAAAAACTTTTCCGACAACTCTTTAATAAGATTGCTGTCATTACGATTATTGTATAAATAATCCTTTATAGACAATCCTTCAATCCATTGCATCCTTATAATTGGATACACATCCTTATCTACAACAATACCTTTTTCTACATAAGTAAAGTCGCACAAAAAAGAAAGTTGTGCATTTTGAATTGCATTTGAAACTATCTCTAATTTTCTCTGTATGCCTTCTAAATTTTTATGCCAGCATCTAAATCCCCACTTTTCATTGTTTACAATATATGGATACAATACAGCATAACCTCCGGCATATTTGATCAATCGATTTCTAGCATCTCTTTGAAATTCACCAGATCTCGCATGAGAATAGAGAACCAACAATTGTTTGTTCTCTATAGATGACGTAATATTTGCAATTTCAAGTGCAGCCATTAATCTGGGTTCTTAAATTTATTGACGATATTATTCAATATTGATTCATGATTGTTTCTAGATGAGAGCTCTGGAGAATGTCCGTTCCCATTTTTCCATTTGCTAGAAATGTTAATTGGATCATCAATTTCCGACGATGGTTTTGATGACGGATTGTATCCGTTCCCATTTTTCCATTTGCCTGCAATTGCTTCTGTTTTAGATACGACTGCATTTTCTAAAGGACAAAGATTGTCAATACAATCCTCATTCATAAACTCAATGAGTTTTTCGGAAAGAGAAGATAAATCAGAATCAGAGTTCAAACGATGGAAAATATCCGATTGACCCTTAGATTTAATATCCTCAGCAGAAAACAACAAAGTTTCGGTATTTTCAATTGACAAGTCATCCCATAGTCTTGGATATTTAGCCAATGCTTTTAGACTAAGATAAATCACCAATTCGGAAAAATAATCAGCCTTCTCAGTAACATATTCATTAGTCCATCTAGATTCATGTTGATAGCCAGCAAGCCCCTTTATGTCATCTGTTGAACCTTTTAATTCAGGAACATACATCGAGTCATAATCTACCAGCACCAGTGATTTATCTAGTTTAACCATAATGTTTCCATGTTGCAAATCGCCATGAGAAAAGTGATTTTTATGAAGATCTGCAACCATGGTCAAAAAATTATCAGCAACTGCGTTAATTGTTTGAGGATTACAGATATTCTCTTTTAGAAATTTTTTTAATGGCATGGCGTCAACCCAATCCATGACTACGATAGGTTGAACTCCCATAGGTGTCATTATTCCATCTTCATAGTAGTCGAAACCTACAAAATATGGAAGATTACTATTTTTTAACGAATCAGCTATAATTTTTGTTCTTCGTTTTGCATCTGCAACTTCTGCATGCCAACAACGAACTGCATATTTCTTGGATGGAGTTTGATATGGGAATACTACACAAAAACCACCTGCATATTTTACAATATTAACACCCTTTTCAATAGGATGTCCTCCAGCAAGAACACTGGGATGGATTAAAGCAGGAGTCTTGATTGAAGTATTATAATCTGGGATTGTAGGCAATGACATAATTCTATTTTTTCTTAATCATATAATTATCAAGTTCAGATTTCAAAATAGAGACAAATTTTTCTATCAATTTGTTAAAAATTTTTTTTTCATGCAAAACAGTAAAGTCCTTAAATAGAATGTCATCTTTCAAAAACTTTTCCTTTACTTCAGAAATTAACCGATCATCATCACAACAAATGGCAGAAGATTCTGAGATGGAAAGATTACTTGTATTTTCAGTATCAAATAATTCTTCTTTATTACACGTTCTGCTTTGTGTATTTTCTTTTATTTCTGCCTCTTCTTGACTTTTTTGTTTATTCTCATCCTGAGATTTGCTCTCTATATCCTCCTTTTCTATTAACTTATCGATATCATCAACAACGCCTTCTTCTAAATTAGACGAATTGGAATCATACTTAACAACAATCAATGTTGTGTCGTCGTTATGCATGCCAGAATTTCTCCACTCTTCAACCAAATTTTCAAATTCATCATGAGAATTTAGGTTTAAGAGTTTTGAAATATATTGTTCGATAACACCTTCTTTTTTACGTTCCAAAAGGAAATCTGAGAATGGATCTGAAACAAGCAAGATAATTTCGTTCTCTTTAACTTCAAAGTCAATATCCTTAGGTGTACCTTTCCCTTGACTTTCTTTATTGCTGTCAAAATAATCAGGAAAACTATCAAACTCATCCGTATTTTGAGATGTAAAAAAATCTGCGTTTTCCCCATCCCAAACAATCAAACAAGAATCGCCTAAAACATTACCTTTCCATCGATTATCAACCAATCTAACACCAACAAAAGTAGCTCCAGCAGACCTTCCGCTTGCAAGATTTCGTTCGTTTCTATAAATGATGTTTTGAGGAGCATTTTCTGATTTTAATTTATCTATAAATTCAGTAACACTCCCAACCCAAAGATCCGACAAATCTTTTATATTATCCTGATTAAAAATCTTTTCTTTAGATTTCGTAAAGGTTTCTGCTAAGATATGAGCCCAAATTTTTTGTTGCCAAGTAGATCCCATTCCATCCGACAGAGCAATAGATTTAGTGTCACAATTGACACTAAATCTATCCTGACAATCGCTGAAATGTTCTGCTTTTTTATGTGTAATAAAAGCATTAACTTTCATACTTATAATCCCTTGTCACCCTGACCTTTTGATGAGCCAAAGTCGATTAATTGAATTAAGTCTACTCCATCAGCACCAAATACGCAAACCTTTGAACCGTCTTTTACAGGAAGTTCATTTTTTGATGCGGCTCCTTTATACGAATCTGGCATAACACTTGTTATATCAAACAAGAACTGTCCAGCTTCGTCGTTAAGTTCAGACTTGCTTGTCGGATACTTAACTGTAGGTACAGAATCAATTTGAGCATTGAAAATCAAAACATTCCCATCGGCATTTGACATATTCATAATCTCTTGCGCCAACGCTGTTGTTTCTTTCATACAAACTCTTGGCTCCTGACCATCATAATAAGGAACACCATCAGAAATATTAATGATCACTGGAGCTGGAAAATCCGGATTATCATTAATCCACTGATTTGCTAAATCCTTAGCCATTCTAAATGCACCAAGCATATTTGTTGCACCATCGTGCGTAATAGGTTCTACCCAAACAGGTTGCTTAACCTCAACCTCAACTAAACCACCTGCACCATCAGGAGTTTTCTTCTTAAGTGTTTCATAACGTATAGGAGATTCGTCTAAATCTTTCAACCAACCCGAGCATAGTTCCTTTACATTATGATTGTAACCAATTACAGAAATAAAACAACGATTTTTAGGTGCATCGCCATCGAAATTTTTCTGGATAATGTTGTCAATCACTTTGTTAACGACTAGTGATGCAAATTCTGTACGATTCTTTCCCCCCTCATAAGGTTCCATCATTGAACCTGACTGGTCCAAAAGAATAATTAACAAACCTGGAGTTGCTGAACTCCATTGTTTTTCATTTTTTGCCATGTTATTTCACGGTTTAGATACGTAGACTCCCTATTCGTATAATTATTAGTCCTTTCCCTTTCAGACACAAAAAAAGCGTGGGAATCGTGCTTGTCGCTCATTCCACGCTAAGAGGCTCTCGCATTGCCTGTACATGTAGAACGAGCAACGCAGAAGCCCACGCATATATGTATATGTCTTAGCACACCTCCAAACATAGAAGGTGCACCAAGAGTATATAACATACCCATAGACATCTACCGTTGCTTTGTCATTGACATGTACATTGAAATTTGCGAGATTTCTTAGCGTCAAAGAACAAAGCGTCAAGTAAACGCTTTCTTATATGTCTGCCCCAAGTTCCACCCATTGGGCTTCTGCTTGAGACTTTGCAAAACTAATCATTAATTCTGTTTGTGCAAAGATTATCCCAGAATTCTTTCTAATATCTTTCCTAATTGGCCGACGGTAAAAACATCAAAAAAAGAGCCGAAAGCATTGCTTCCGACTCTCTTACAAATTTATGGATAAAATTTATTACTTGCCGTTTTCCGTTTCCGTTTCCGTTTCCGTTAACGTCTTCGTCATTTATTTACTACCAATTTCTTCACTGCTGTCTCGCCATCAATTGTGGCTTTAACAACGTAAATTCCAGAAGGTAGGGTAGATACGTCTACTCTCGACTCGTTGCTTCTTGCAACTACGTCGCCAATAGCATTTAATAGCTCAATATTCTTGATGTCGCCTTCGCTATATACATAGATTGCAGTCGACGCTGGGTTTGGAACGATAGTAAATTCCTGCTTTGCAATTGTTTCGGCGTCTGCAGTAGAAGTGATGAATCTCAACCAGTCGATATCAACCCAGTCTGAATCAATTGTTAACGTCAATACGTGAGTTCCCTTCTTTAGGTTGAACTTCTTGCTCTGGATCTGCTCTGCGAATGTTCCCCAAGCTCCTGTCTTCTCTACGTTGACTGTGTAATCAATAGACTTGTCATCCATAGTAAGTGTGAACTTACCACTGTTGCCACCTTCACCTACGCGAACTGACAATTCATACTCTCCATCATACTCAACGTCTACAGTATACTTCATCCACTCACCACTCTGGCAGTTACCTACGATATAGTCACTTCCGTCTTTCTTGATGTCCACATCGTCCGAACGATACTCATTTGAGTAGTCATCACATGTATTGCCTGCTGATTTATCATACCAAGCGACGTTGCTGCCACCTTCATCATAGTTCTCAGCCTCAATCTTACCAGGAAGTTTTGCTGCCACTCCCTTGTATGGAGTCGAAACCTTTGGCTCAACAGCACTTCCATCTGGACACTTTCCGTCGAAATCAATCATTGTAAGCATCTTCTCAGCATAACGCTTTCCAAACTCAGTGTAGCTGTCGTGCTTGAAGTGTAGACGGTCGCTCTCACCTGCCAAACCAGCAGAACTGATCACTGCACAGTTTGAAATCTTGTTAGGAAGCTGTGCGATCACTGTGTTGTGGCCTGCACATGCACCACCCTCAAGCATCTGTCCAACTAGGATAGGAGTCTTCTCTGGAGAAAGACCAAGATCTGTACAGATGTTGTTGTAGAAAGTCTGAACCATTGTCAACCATGCCTGCTGTCCTGAATCTGTCTCACCCTGATGTACGATGATACCCTTGATGACACCTGTTTCCTGTGCCTTCTTCGCACACTCTACGATTCTCTTATATGGGTTGTTGTCGTACTCTTTTGCCATATTCTGTAGCCAGCTCTCTGAACTGTTGAAATAGCTTCCACACTGGTTTGGATCGAATGCTTTGAAACTTGCACCTGCGATTGCAACAGGAATGATACCGATAGTTACACACTCAGGCACACCGTCTGCCATTGTACGGATGAAATTATCTGCAAGTGAGTAACCTGCACTTGGAGCACACAATGGAGGAACTGCTGGCAACCATTCTCCTACATTTCCACGGCTGTTGGCTGTACTCATCATCTTGATACGATCGTGTGTAGCCTTGTCTCCAGACTGTACCTGTGCGTTACCCCACATATTAGACTGACCTATAGCAATGTAAACCTGTAGGGCCTCCTTAGGATCGACGTCGCTGCTACCACCCTGAGAACCTCCTTGTTCACCACCTTGTTGGCCACCCTGCTGACCACCTTGATCTCCACCTTGCTGTCCGCCCTGGCTTCCACCTTGCGAGTTGCCGCAACGGTCAATGCCACTTGCTTCTTTTTCAGAACGAACCTTGTTGAAGAACTTGATCATCTCGTCTGTGTAGTCGCCGTTAACCTGGTGTCCGTGTCCTGGGTTGTACCACTCAACGTAGATTCCAGCTTTCTTTAGATTATTTGCATATTTCTCGCCCTCACAACATGGCACGATATTATCTGTAGTACCGTGGCAAATCATATGAGGAACATCGTTAGCGTCGATGTATGTGTTAGTTCCAAGTGTAGCGTGCTTATCAGGACATGACTGTGGTGTGCATCCGCCTACCATATCATTCTCAGGCGACATGTTGATTGGATTACCACATGACTTATCTCTACAGTCAACTGGACCAGACCAGTCGCAAACTGCATCGACTGCACTACATTCGCTTGTGAACTTTCCAAGTTTTCCTTCGATATCGATAGATTCACTACCTACTTTAACGACTGTCTCACCGTTTGTCACACCCATCATAGACGCCAAGTGACCTCCTGATGAGAATCCAGAAATGCCGATGAATGAATCGTCGATCTTAAGATCTTCCTTGTTTCCACGAAGATAACGCACTACAGCCTTGATATCGTTGATCTGTGCAGGCCACAAAGCGTCGTTGTATGTTCTGTGGTTAGGTGTGACAAAGATATATCCAGCATCCAATGCTGCTTTACCTACAGTCCCGTGGTCTGCCGAACCCTTGCTGTCGTTGCTTCCCCAAGCACTACCGTAAATATGGATAATTACATTGTGAGTAGCTTTGCCATCGTTAGGGTAGTAGATATCCAATTTGTGGCCGACGTGATTGTCGCCAACATAGTCGATGTTTTGCTTGTTAGTGTAGCTTGAAAGTGAACCTGCAGAGGCTCCACCTCCACCACCGAAGTCGAATCCGCCTCCTCCGAAGCCACCGAATCCGCCTCCCCATTGGGCGAATGTCATCGAACAACTGACAATCGCTGCCAGCGCTGTAGTAATAATGTGTTTTTTCATGACAATAATGTTAGATAGTGTATTGATTTACGACTGCAAATTTAGATAAAATCTATTTTTATATTTGTGAAAAATCAGGCAACTCTTAACTGATTTTTTCTTTTTAGACGTACAGACTATATTCTTATACCAAACAATTGTTTTTGTTGTACGAATCTTTGATTTGTTGTTTTGTGAAATGCTCAAAATAGTCTGATAATGGGGCAAAATTCTGTTAAATTATCTGCGACAGAAAACCTGCTAGAATGTTTTATTAGGTATTTTTGACTAAAATGAGAAGAGTTAGCATAACCACGAAATTGAAGTTTGTGAGCTTTGAATCGTATATAAAAAAAGAGACGCGATTTAATCACGTCTCTTCTATGTTGTTTACAGAAGTCCTCAATTAGAAGCGGAATCCGAAAGAAAGCATGAAGTGGTTGCTTCCGAATCTGTACTCTTCTTTTGCTGCGTATTCAGACACCAAGTCACACTGGTACTCGTTGAATGGAGAGTTAAGCATGAACTGTTCTGTAGATAGCTTGCGGATGTAAGCGAAATCGATATATGCGATTCTTCCGCTGTATCCGAAACCTGCACTGATGTACTGACGCATCTTTGGTGATGTGAATGAATACAAAGGTCCGTAGAACTCTTCAATTTGTTCGCCATACTCATTTTGTCTTTCAATCCAGTAATCTCCTGAGTATGCACCACCCTGAGCCTTCAATGCTGAACAAGCTTCTGTTGCTTCCATAACTGGAGCTGTGCAGATTGCGTATCCTGCACGAAGATCCAAACCGTCTATAACATTAATTTCTGCACCAAGCTTGATTGTATGCTGGATTTTGCCAACCTCCTTTACGTTCTTCTCGATCTTTCTCATCTTGACGTTCTCAACCTCTTCCCACATTCTTGAGTAGTTTCTCATTGAATAGTCAAGACCGATGTTAGCTCTGTCTCCAAGCATGAATCCTAATTGGAAAGAAGCTTTCATTGGAGTGTGTAGCTTGTATCTGTAGCTGTCAAATGTTTCACGGTCACCTTCGAACAATGACCATGATTCCTCCATGTTGTATAGAGTAGGAGTCTGTACACCAACACCGACACGGAAAGCATCTGTAGGCTGGTATAGCAAACCTACATTGAAGTTGCATCCTGATCCATCAGATTCAGATAGGAAATCATCATTTAGATAACTGTCTACATAGAAGTTTCTCTTGTTGAAACGCAAGTTTGTGATACCTACAGCCACACCGAAGAAGAACTGGTTGTTGATGTTACCTGCGTATGCGAAATTGATGGCATCAGTACCTCCCTCTTCGTGGTCGTTGATTGTAGACTGATCTTTGCCATTCTCTCCAATAAACTTGCACTCTCTATACATGTCGCTGTCGAATGTACGGTTGCGATTGTATGTGATGGCAAGTGCTGACGACATGTAGCCTCCACTGTTGTTGTGGTCAATGTTGAAAAGCAATGAGGCATCACTTACTGCAAATGTGCATCTGCCATCATTGTTAGAGTAAAGGTCGAAAGTCAAACCTATGTCTGATCTTGTACCTGCTGCGATGCTTGCTGCATTGTCTTTCAATGCACTAGATACACCACCGATTGCTCCCATGGCTCCACCCATACCTGCGTAACGGGCAGATCCTAAAGTTGGATCTTCCAAACTTAGATTAAGAGACTTGTATAAATTCATGTCCTGTGCATTTACCATTGTCGCTGACAATGCTGTCGCACAAAGTGCTTTGCCAAAAAATCCTATCTTCATAACTATTTGTTTTAATTGTTATAAGTTTTTGTTTTGCAAATTTTGTAAAGGTACTCGACTTTTACTCTTGCAAAGTTAAAATATATTCAATAGTATGCGCTTGAATAAATCTTAAATAAATTTAAAATAGAATAATTTACTTTAATTACCTGAAAAAGTAATAGGCAATGAAAATTGCAGATATCGCTCCGATTGTGTCTGCAACTAGTCCAGCTGTCACTGCATATCTTGTCTTTTTAATGCCTACTGATCCGAAATATAAAGCTACAATATAAAATGTTGTATCTGCAGCTCCTTGGAACAAACATGATAGTTTGCCTGTGAAACTGTCGACACCAAACGTCTGCATTGTCTCTACCATCATGGCTTTGGCTCCACTACCTGATAATGGCTTCATTATCGCTACTGGTAACGCGTCGACAAAATCTGAGTTGAGACCTGTCCAGTTCCATACCCATTTCAACCCATACATCAGATAATCCATCGCTCCGGAGGCTCTGAACACTCCAATCGCAACTAGCATTCCTACCAAATATGGCATTACCTTGATGCTGGTCTCAAAACCTGTTTTTGCTCCTTCTATGAAGCATTCGTAGACGTTTACCTTCTTATATGCGGCTCCACCAATAAATGTTACGATAATCGTGAAGAGTAGGGCATTGCTGACAATTTTAGATGTCTTTATCATTTGCTCTTGGTCTAACTGCGAAAATCCCAACATCATAATCCCGATGACAAAACATAATCCTAGCAGCCAACCAATAACGACTTTGTTCATCAAATTCAAATGCTGTTTGATGCCGACGTAAATGATTGCTGCCACTGTTGATATGAATGTCGACAGCAATAGTGGAATGAAAATGTCAGTAGGGTCTGCAGCTCCCAACACACTTCTCTGAGCTAGAATGGTGATTGGAATAAGTGTAAGTCCTGATGTGTTGAGTGCAAGAAACATGATTTGTGCGTCGCTTGCCTCTTTTTTATTCGGATTGAGCTCTTGCAATCCTTTCATCGCTTTCAGTCCTAACGGAGTCGCTGCATTGTCTAGACCAAGCATGTTGGCAGAGAAATTCATTAGCAGTTGTCCGTTGACTGGATGATCTTTAGGAACTTCTGGGAATAGCTTGTTGAAGAAAGGACCGATGATTTTTGAAAGAAAGTTTATGGCTCCGGCTTTCTCTCCAATGTTCATTAGCCCAAGCCATAAAATCATCACTCCTCCAAGTGGAAGTGCGATTTTCATCACGGCAAACTCCGACATATGGAATGTACTGCGTACAATGCGTTCGAACACCATATAATCCTGAAATATAATGCACTGCAGGATTGCTACGACGAACGCAATTATAAAACAGCCTATCCAAATGTAGTTAAGCACCATGATTCTTCGCTCTTATTTCTTCTTTAATTGTGGCATGAGTTACATGTCGCACACTTGTGAGCCTCTCTGCGGAATCGCTTCTCGATAAGAACTTTGACTCTGTTTCTCAAAGCCTCAATGTCGATCTTCTCCACAATGTCGTTGGTAAACGCAAGAAGAAGCAACATCTTTCCTTCTTTCTCTGAGATTCCACGTGTACGCAAGTAGAACAACGCCTCTTCGTCGATCTGGCCGACTGTGGCTCCGTGTGAACATTTCACATCGTCAGCATAGATCTCAAGCTGTGGCTTTGTATACATTTTTGCTGTCGACTTGGCACAGATGTTCTTGTTGCTCTGGTAAGCCTCTGTCTTCTGAGCATCCTTCTCTACTAAGATGCGTCCTGCAAACGAGCCGTATGAACAGTCGTCCATAACGTATTTGAATAGCTCTGTGCTCTTGCAGTGCGACACTTTATGGTTGATATATGTGTCGTTGTCGATGTGGTCGTGTTCGTCACCGATTCCGATTCCGCACAATGTTGTCTCGGCATACTCTCCACTTAGATTGATGCGGATGTTGTTGCGAGTGTAGCCTGTGCGTAGTGTGATATTGTTGATGTTTGCCACAGACGACTTTGCTTGCTCTACGTATAGAGATCCTACGTTAGTTGTCTGTCGCTCTGAATCACATATCTCGTAGTGACTATAGTTGGCGTTTTCAGCCAAACTGACTTCAGTCACTCTGTTTGCCAAGAATTTATGACCTGATTCGCTGTGGTTGCATACAAGCACTTTTGCCGACGCATTCTCCTCCAAGATGATGAGGTTTCTGCTTGTCGCCAACAAATCAAAGTCGGCATGCATCATGTTGATAAGCTGAATAGGACGCTCGATCTGCACATTTTTTGGAATGTATAGCACGAAACCATCTTGAGCAAAGGCAGTGTTGAATGCTACCATCACATCTGTTTTGTGAGGTGCAATCTTGCCATAATACTTGCTGATGATTTCAGGATGCTCTTTCGCTACGGTGCTAAGTGAACCAACGATTACCCCTTGCTTTGCTAATTCAGCTATCTCATCTTTTGCGATGGCCTCTGCGAAAATATCGTTTACTACGTAGAAATTGTGAGTCTTCAACCCTGGCACGTCGCATCTGTAGGGTGCTGTAGTGCTTGCAATCGCTACACGTCTGATATTCATTCCGTATTCAGTGGCGAAAACATCAGATAGATTACTACGCTTGTATCGCTCCTGCTCGTCTGTTGGGAATCCCATACGGCAGAACACATCAAACGCGTCGTCACGGATAGCATCGAGTGGGGCAGCGGAAGTCTCCTGCAGCAACTCTCTATGCTTGTTGTAGATGCTTATGTATGATTCTTCTACCATAGATTATTCTCCTAATTCTTTTTTAATCCAGTCGTAACCCTTCTCCTCAAGTTCAAGAGCCAATTCCTTGCCTGCACTCTTCACAATCTTTCCTTTGTAAAGCACATGTACGAAGTCTGGCACGATATAGTCTAGCAGACGCTGATAGTGTGTGATGACGATGCTAGCGTTTTCTGCATTCTTCAATTTGTTGACTCCACCTGCCACAATACGTAGAGCGTCGATATCAAGACCAGAGTCTGTTTCGTCTAGGATAGACAATTTAGGCTCCAACATTGCCATCTGGAAAATCTCGTTACGCTTTTTCTCTCCTCCTGAGAAACCTTCGTTCACCGAGCGGCCTGCAAGCTTGTTGTTTAGCTCAACATACTCCTGCTTCTCACGCATCAATTTCAAGAAATCAGATGCTGAAAGAGCGTCAAGTCCTTTGTATTTGCGGTGCTCATTGATGGCTGCACGCATAAAGTTGGACATGCTTACTCCTGGAATCTCAACTGGATACTGGAAACTCAAGAACAATCCTTCGTGACTTCTGTCTTCTGGAGAAAGCTCAAGTAGGTTTTTTCCGTTGAAGATTACCTCTCCCTCTGTCACCTCGTAGCTTGGATTTCCAGCCAACACCGATGATAGAGTACTCTTACCAGAACCGTTAGGTCCCATGATAGCGTGAACTTCACCTGGATTGATGGTCAAATTGATACCTTTTAGAATCTCTTTGCCGTTGCTCTTGATTATAGCGTGTAAATTTTTTATTTCTAGTAACATAATTCTTTGTTTTATTGATTATCCGACGCTTCCTTCCAATGAAATGCTCAAAAGATTTTTTGCTTCGACTGCAAACTCCATTGGTAGCTTGCTGATTACCTCTTTTGCGTATCCTCCTACGATTAGGGCGATAGCGTCTTCTGTTTTGATTCCTCTTTGGTTGCAGTAGAACACCTGGTCTTCACTGATTTTTGAAGTTGTAGCCTCATGCTCAACCACGGCACTCTCGTTTCTTACCTCCATGTATGGGAATGTGTGAGCTCCACACTTGTCGCCAAGCAAAAGGCTGTCACACTGAGAGAAGTTTCTTGCATTTGTGGCGTTCTCAACTACCTTCACCAAACCACGGTAGCTGTTCTGGCTGTGTCCGGCAGAGATTCCCTTAGATACGATATGTGAACGTGTATTCTTACCGATGTGAATCATCTTTGTTCCTGTATCTGCCTGCTGGTAGTTGTTTGTCACAGCCACAGAGTAGAATTCTCCGACTGAATTGTCGCCCATCAATACACAGCTTGGATATTTCCAAGTAATCGCACTACCTGTCTCGACCTGTGTCCACGATACTTTTGAACCGTTCCCTTTGCACAAAGCACGCTTGGTAACGAAGTTGTAGATGCCTCCCTTACCATCCTTGTCTCCAGGATACCAGTTTTGAACTGTTGAATATTTGATTTCTGAATGTTCCATAGCCACAAGCTCCACGATTGCGGCGTGTAGCTGGTTTTCATCACGCATTGGAGCAGAGCATCCTTCTAGGTATGATACGTAGCTGTCGTCGTCGACAACGATCAAAGTACGTTCAAACTGACCAGTACCCTTTGCGTTGATTCGGAAATATGTAGAAAGCTCCATAGGGCAACGAACACCCTTAGGAATATATACGAAAGTACCGTCGCTGAACACTGCAGAGTTAAGAGCAGCATAGAAATTATCTGTATGGCTGACAACAGTACCTAGATATTTGCGTACAAGCTCTGGATAATTTTGTACGGCCTCTCCGATTGAACAGAAGATGATTCCAAGTTCTGCCAAAGCCTCCTGCTGAGTTGTCTTGACTGAGACGCTATCCATTACCGCGTCGACAGCCATGCCAGAAAGTGCCTTCTGCTCGTGAAGCGGAATACCAAGTTTGTCGAAAGTCTTAAGAAGTTCAGGATCTATCTCTTTGTTTTCTGTTCCTTCTGTCTCCTTTTTTGGAGCAGCATAGTAGTAGATGTCTTGAAAATCGATTTCAGGGATAGAAAGATGAGGCCAAGTTGGCACAGTAAGAGTCTGCCAATGACGGAAAGCCTCAAGTCGGAACTCAAGCATCCAGTCGGGCTCATTTTTCTTTTTTGAGATAAGACGGACTATATCTTCATTGAGACCTTTGGGTATAACTTCGGTCTCGATATCGGTGGTAAAACCGTATTTATAATCTTCTGTGGTGACTTTATCTACTATATTATCCATAGAGTCGTTTTACATATTTTTGCAAAATTAATAAAATTAGTGGGTTAGTTTTAGAGATAGTCAATGATTTTTTGCCAATTTTGCGTTATAAACGTATAAAAGGTAGAGCTTATGGAAATAGGAATGATTTTATTTGTGTGTCTTATTTTGGTTGCACTTGGTCTTTTGGGAAGTGTGATTCCAGGAATGCCTGGCACTCCTTTGTATCTAATGGCGATGCTTATCGCACGTTTTTTTGCCGACGTTCAGATGTCCAGTTTGGAGTTGTTTGTCATCTTTATATTGGTGGCTGCGACATTTGCAGTTGATTTATTCTTGCCTATGTGGACGACGAGAAAGTTTGGTGGAACGAAGGCAGGAGTATATGGTAGTATCATAGGATTGTTCGTTGGCTTTTTTGCACCAATCCCTGCGTCTACAATAATCTGTATGTTCCTTGGTGCCATTATCGGAGAGATTATTGCAGGTCAGAGTAATGGAGTGGCGGTGAAATCGGGTATGGGAAATCTTATTGGATTTATCATAGCGACGACGGTGAAGTTCGTCTTGGGCGTATATTGTGGATGGCGATTGATCTCGTTCGGATTGGATGCCATAAACAAGTGATACTATGATTCTTAATTTTTTATTATCACGTTGTACGCTTCATTAATCTTCACCATCATCTCCTCACATTCCTGTATACGTTCTGCATTCTTTGGAAGATCAGGGTGATGCTGCAATGCAAGAGCATGGTATGCTTTTTTTACCTCTTCATCAGACGCAGTTTCATCCAAACCTAATATAGCATAATATGGGTTAACATTATAATCCTCATGATATTTCTTCGACGATTCTGATTGCTTTCGTTCCCAATCCTCAAATTCTGTGCGTAATGGGGTATATCGTTTTATGAAAAAATCAATATAATTATCATCAAATCCTAGTTGATTCATCAAATCCAACAAGAATCTCCATTCATCATTGTGAATTCCATCTTCCAAAATGGCAAGATAAACCAATTTGTTTATAAAGGATTTCAATTCTTCCCACTCGCTGATCATATTTGGTCTCAAGGTTTGTACACATCGATCAAAATGCTCGTTATAATCTTCTTCAAAAAAAAGCCTCTCTACAATAGATTCTTCAATATCGTACCAAAACTTTATTGCATTTATCTGTTGTTGTTTTCCTTTGGGATTCATCATACATAATCTTTGTATAATTGGAATAATACATTGTTCCAACATCAAAAAATCTTTTATTTGCTCTACTTGATTCCTTGTCAATCCATACAATTGAGAAAACTTATTCTTTTTCTTTATGTCTTTATTAATCACTCTTACTGCTAATATAATCATAACAATAGGAATTAGCATTATATACAGAGGTCCAGAGACTAAGAGAACAAAAAACAAAAAAGAAAACCAAAAAAATAATCCAATTGCATTGGCATCAGATTCTGAAATTCTAAAATCCTTTTCGTATTCTCTATTAAAGTCAAAAAGAGAGATTTTTTTCCTATCCATCATATTGAAGCTTAAATACTAAAAAATACTAACCCCTAATTTTTTCATACGCCTCATTAATCTTAGCCATCATCTCCTCACACTCCTTTATGCGATTGGCATTCTTTGGCAGATATGGATGATATTGCGATACAAGAGCACGATAGGCTTTTTTGATTTCAGCATCCGACGCAGTTTCATCCAAGCCAAGAATTTCATAATAGGGTTTGAGATGAGAATTTGATTTGCGTGTAGCAGAGTTTTCAGAGTGAGTTTCTCCACTGCCAGACTCCTTTTCTTCATCCCTAAACAGTTTTATAATTTTCTCATGCGCTTCATTAATCTTCACCATCATCTCCTCACACTCCTGTATACGTTCTGCATTCTTTGGAAGATCAGGGTGATGCTGCAATGCAAGAGCATGGTATGCTTTTTTTACCTCTTCATCAGACGCAGTTTCATCCAAACCTAATATAGCATAATAAGACTTAAGATGTTTGCGTTGATCTCCCGTCGACGACGCGCTACTTTTATGCTCTTCATCAAACTCTGTACGCAATGATGAAAAGTGATTCCTTAAATACTCAGTGTAAGTAGAATTTATTCTGATTTTCGCCAGCAAACCCATCAAAAAATACCATTCGTCTTTATGGATTCCGTCTTCCAGAACAGCAAACATAAAAAGATATTTCATCAATTTGATTTTATCATTCAAATCGATGTTTTTCAATGACTGAATTGCATTTTCTAATTGAGCGTCAGAATACTCGGTCACTATCATTTCATTTATTTCTCCCTCTGTAAAAAGGTCAGACAAATAAGTTTCGTGATAATATCTGGCATTAGAATTCATTTTATAAAGTTTATGGATGACTGGTTTCATATTCCTTAGCATACTTCCGTCAAGTCTCATCCTTTTATTGATAAACCTTGATATCTTCTCATCCTCCTCTTTATCAGTGTGAATTTGAGGTATAATTCTTTGTGCTATACCTAACTTCTTTATAAAAACATCAAAAATATTGTTTAGATATGGTTTTATATGTGACTTCCAATAATCAATATATTTGGACACCCAATAAATTTCAGCAAAAAAGACTATGGGAGATATTGCCATCACTTCTTTGATAAATAACACAAGTATCACTATAGGCAAACATATTGGCACTACTAATGATAAAAAAGAAAGAAAAACCCATATCACACTACCAAATAAAAAAATTGGGAAATCACTTAAAAGCCAAAGTGGCGCACACAAACATTGTCGCAATGTGCGTAGAAATACTCGTAATATGTATTTTGATATGTCTTTTTTATTCATACGTCATTTAAAATCTTGATACGACATTTATCCTCTAATTTTCCCATACGCCTCATTGATCTTCGTCATCATCTCCTCACACTCCTTCACTCGACCGGCATTCTTAATCAAATCTGGATGGTGTTGCAACGCAAGATTATGGTATGCTTGCTTGATCTCTTTCTCTGTCGCACCTTCTTCAAGACCTAAGATTTCATAATATGGCTTCAAATGCGACGGAATGGCTCGACGCGTGAATTCGTCGTTCTTCTTATCATTTATATTCTCGTCGGCATAACTTCTGCGGAATGGTGTGTATTTATTTTTTAATATCTCAATTTTACTTTCCCATTTTTGCTTTTCCCATCTAGCATAGTCATCAATATAAGCCGACAAATCATCAATAATTCCCGTCAAAAACTCCCATTCATCATCATGAATTCCATCTTCAAACACCGCAATATTAAACAGCAGCTCTACGATTACCTCTTTTTCTTTTCGGCTTAGCATCTTTAATTGGTCGATAGACTCTTTGTATTCGTATTCTGTGTATTCCTTTTCAAAGACAAATTCAGCCAAAATACCACTGTTTGAACGGAAACTTGATTTTATGAGATCCAATTGCTTCAATATTGGATGCATATTTAGCCTACACATTCTCTGAAATATAGGCATGTACACTTTCTTATAATTGATAAAATTATACCTGTACTTCGCCTGACTCTCATTTAATCCTACTTTTTTTAAGAATCTGTTTCTTTTTTTGCTTTTAGTAAGACATTCTGAAAAATCACTTAATGAGAAAAATAAGGATGGTGACACAATAAAAATCGTGATCATCAGAAAGGTATAGGCATCACGAGCATTTTTTTTATAAGTAATCACAGTCAAAACCAAAAACAAAACAAAGGCAGCACAAGCCAAACCGAATTTCAGCCCCGTCGTAAATAGTTTTTCTTCATCTTTAATTTTGGTAGCGATGTATTCTTGGCAGAACTCTTCATCTGTCATTTGTATCTTATCCATTTGTATTTGTGTTTAAGTCTTGTTCTTAATCTGCTAAAGTACAAACAAAATATCTAAATCACATTGAGTTTAGGCAAAATAAAAACTCGCCATCTAATGATGACGAGTTTTGAGGGTTAAATAAACTATGAATACATTAAGTATTCGACTAGTTTAATTATTCCGAAAATCACTGCGACTAATGCAACAGCTGACACTATAAGCATCCTTCTTAGTGCTCTTTCTAGACCTGATCCACAACTCATAATATTCAATTTTATTGTTTGTATTTCTTTAGGCAATCATATACGAATTGTCCAACACTCGCTTTTTCTCTATACGCTCGCTCTCCGAACTCGCGTTTGGAGAGGGTTAGGGCGTTCCGTCCTTAACAATCCTCATTTTGGACAACTTCTATATAATCTCCTTTCTTTATTGCAAAGATAAAGGATATATGAAAGCAGAAAAAGAGCAAAATTGCGTCAAAAGTAAGCAGATCAGATTAAAATAAACACAAAAAAGCCGTACCCTTGCGAATACGGCTTTCTTAATGTAATTTTATTGGAATTCTAAAATATATTCTCTTAACTGTACTTCAAGTTCCGGCAAATCTCCTTTTATAACATCCCAAAGTATCATTGTATCAATCTGATAATAGTCGTGAACTAAAATATGTCTCATTTTTTCAATAATTCTCCAATCAGTGTTGGGATGATCTGATTTAAATTCACTAGTCAATTTACACACTGCTTCTCCAATAATTTGAACATTATACATAGTAGCATGCAAACGTAGAGAATCTTTAGAAAATGTTTCATAATCCATTCCTTCTATATAATCATATACTTTACCAATGGATTGTAACATGTGTTCCAATCTTCCTTTATCTCTACATTCCTCTCTCATAAATAAGAATTTTATCTTGTTCCGCACTTTTTTGAGCAAATGGAAGTAATGTTCCATCTACCACCATATCTACCTTTTTATGAAGAATGTCTTCTAGATCACATATAATTGCAGCATACTTTAACCCTATTCTTTCGCCCTTTTTGAATGTAACCAGAATATCAACATCACTATCTTCTCTTTCCTCATTACGTGAGTAAGAACCAAAAATCCAAGCTTTTTCTATAGGTTGGGTTCTAAAATAATTTACTATGTTTTTTATAAATTCTGTATTCATAATGCTGTTACATTTTGTTCTTTGCACAAAGATATTATTCTAATCAGTTATCTCCAAATGTTAACAAAAAAAGCCGTACCCTTTCGGATACGGCTTTCTTATTTTGATGTTATTCTTTCGAATTACATACCAAGACGCTGCTTCAAGATAGCCAAACGATCGCTTAGCTCCTTTGGAAGGTGTCCAGCGAACTTAGCATAGTGCTCCTCGATACGCTCAACCTCATCCTTCCACTCGTCAACGTTAACAGCAAGAACCTGCTCCATAGTCTTCTCATTCCAGCAAGAGTCAAGACCCTCGATGTTGATAGCACCCTTAGCAGGAACCTTTCCGATTGGAGTGTCAACTGTCTCACCCTGACCGTTGCAACGATCGAAGATGTAAGCCAATACACGGCTGTTGTCACCGTAACCTGGCCACAAGAAACCAGCTGGAAGAGCCTTGTTGCTCTTATCACGACGGAACCAGTTAACGAAGAAGATCTTAGGCATGTTCTTACCACCCTTAGCCTGTGGCAACTTCTCCATGTCGATCCAGTGCTGGAAATAGTCACCCATGTTGTAACCACAGAATGGCAACATTGCGAATGGATCACGACGAACACCAGCCTTCAAACCGATAGCAGCAGCTGTAACCTCAGAACCTACGATAGATCCCATGAATACACCGTGTGCCCAATCCTCAGCCTCGTGTACCAATGGAACTGTATTAGGGCGACGACCACCGAATAGGATAGCATCAACCTTAACACCCTTTGGTGACTCCCAGTCTGAAGCGATACCTGGACAGTTAGCAGCTGGAGCAGCGAAACGAGAGTTCTTGTGAGCAACTGGATTCTTATCCTCGTCACGAGAAGCAGGATCGTTTACGATGTTACCCTTCCAGTCGATTGTACCCTTAGGACAGTCGTAACCAATTCCTTCCCACCAAATATCGTTATCTGGAGTCAAACCTACGTTTGTGAAGATTGTGTTCTTGCAGCAAGAGTCAAGAGCGTTCTTGTTAGTCTTAGCTGAAGTATATGGAGCTACACCGAAGAAACCAGCCTCTGGGTTGATTGCGCGAAGGTTACCCTCCTCGTCGAACTTCATCCAAGCGATATCGTCTCCGATTGTCTCAACCTTCCAACCTGGAATAGTTGGGATAAGCATAGCCAAGTTTGTCTTACCACATGCTGATGGGAATGCAGCACATACACACTTAGTCTCCTTTGTAGCCTCCTTAGTAAGCTTAAGGATAAGCATGTGCTCTGCCAACCATCCCTCTTCCTGTGCCATCTTAGATGCAATACGAAGAGCGAAACACTTCTTACCAAGAAGAGCGTTACCACCGTAACCTGAACCGTATGTCCAAATCTCGTGCTCCTCAGGGAACTGAACGATGTACTTGTCGTCGATTGGAGCGCAAGCCCACTTAGCGTCCTTAAGACCCTCTGGCAATGGCTTACCTACAGAGTGGATACAAGGGATGAAATCGTTCTTCTCCTCGATTAGCTTAAGAGCACCAGCACCCATACGAGTCATGATCTTCATTGAACCAACTACGTAAGCTGAGTCTGTGATCTCAACACCAAGCTGAGAGATAGGACCACCTAGAGGACCCATTGAGAATGGGATAACGTACATTGTACGACCCTTCATACAACCAGTGTACTTACCGATAAGGATCTTCTTCATCTCCTTTGGATCCATCCAGTTGTTTGTAGGACCAGCATCCTCCTGCTTCTTTGAGCAGATGAATGTACGACCCTCTACACGAGCAACGTCTGAAGGATCAGACTGGAAGTAGTAGCTGTTTGGACGCTTCTTGTCATCCAACTTCTTTGCCAAACCCTCGGCAACGCACTCATCCATTAGGCGAGTGAACTCTGCATCAGAACCATCACATAGAACGATGTTTTCTGGCTGCATGATGTCAGCCCACATCTTAACCCATGTGTTAAGTTTTGCACAATTTGTTTTAATCATGACTTATTTTAATTGAATTAAATTTTCGATTTGGGCACAAAAATAGCAAATTTCAGCCGATTTTTATGTTATGCAATCAATTTTTTTTGTGTCTGTTGAGAAAATTAACGTTAACGTTAACCTTGACGTTAACCTTGCGTTATTTGACAAATTCGGGAGTGACTGTCTTTACCCTCGTCTGCAATCTTATTTCTTGATGAAATAATCTACACAACACATTGCTATGTAGAAAAGTATAGTTGAGAATGCTGCCGCATATATTAGTCCAAACAAACATGAAACTATCAATGCTACAACAACAAAGGCAATCAAAATAAATTTCATTTCGTTTCCAGCCCAACCAAAATGCTTGATTTTCAAAGAGAACATTGGGAACTCTGATACCAAAAGAAGTGATGTCGCTATAATAATAACTAACATTACGATTGGATTACAGCAAATTGAAGTGAACCAGTTTGCGTTTCCTTCTTTCAAAAGGACATCCGCAGTGGCTGCAAGTGACGAAAGGAATATTGCATTAGCAGGAGTTGCCAAACCAATGAAACTTGTGGTTTGTCTCTCGTCGATATTGAATTTTGCTAATCTTAATGCTGAAAATGCTGGTACAAGGAATGCAATGTATGGCAAATATTCACAACATTCACATGGAGCAAAGTTTTTAATCCAGAAATACATTGCAAAACCTGGAGCAACTCCGAAACTTACCTGATCTGCCAAAGAGTCTAATTCTTTACCGATTGCTGATGAAGCATGCAAGGCTCTTGCGGCAAAACCATCGCTGAAATCAAATATAGATCCGATCAAAATACACCAGAAAGCAAAATCGAATTTACCTTCCATGGAACAAAGTACTGACAAACAACCGAAAAAAAGGCTGATACATGTCAATGTATTAGGAATACATTTGATTATTTTATTCATCGTCTTAATTATTTTACTCTTGCGATGACAGTCTGGTTGCCTGTTGTCTTATCTCCAACCTTAACCATAATTTCACTGTCTAAAGGCAAGTAAAGGTCAACTCGAGAACCGAATTTGATGAAACCTAACTGCTGGTTCTCGTCACAAACATCACCCTCACGTGAATATGTCACGATACGGCGTGCAAGTGCTCCGGCCACCTGTCTCAACAAAATCTGAGTTTTGTTCTCAAGTTCAATAACTATTGTTGATCGTTCGTTTTCTGTGCTTGATTTTGGAAGGTTAGCTGCCATAAATCTACCGTCGTTATGTGTGTAGTAGACGACCTTACCTCTTGTAGGGTACCAATTGGCATGAACGTTCAGTACCGACATGAAAATTGATACTTGAATTCTCTTGTCCTTGAAATAAAAAGGCTCCTCTGCTGGCTCTGCAATGACGACTGTTCCGTCGGCAGGAGCGATAATCATTCCGTCCTCAAATCCAATGAATTCACGCTTTGGATTGCGGAAGAAATTTAGGAAAAATAAAAAGATTATGACACATAGTACAGAAATGGCGATTGAAGCAGCATTCGTTCCAAAATATACGAATGATGCTGTAATCACTAACGCTAGCATAATCAGTAGCGTCAATAGCATTCCTTTTCCTTCTTTGTGTATAGTCATTACTTTTATTTTATTGCCTTTGAATTACCGGCTCGCAAATTTAGTCAAAAAAAACAATTAAGCTCTATTATTTCAGCTAAATTTTATAAGCCTGGTATCTCACGTACTTGTTTGATGATCTTTTTGCTTAACTTTTGTTCTTCCATTCTCTTCCATCTTCTCACTCCATGAGTGTCGGTTCCGACAGTGTCATAATAGCCGGCTTCAAGAAGTTTTTCTGCTTTTTCTTTGACTTCCGGACCATATAATCCAAGAAGTGATGTTATGTTAAGCTGAAACTTGATTTTCATTTCTTTTAGCTCTGTATATTTCTTCATGTCTGGAAGAAATGCGTATCTTTCTGGGTGAGCCAAAAGAACATAATGTCCGTTAGACATGATGTCTTTCAAAATACCTTTGAAATTGCAAGGAGCTGACACTGATCTTGATTCGACAAGGATGTGATTGTTTTCATGGATGAGAAAGTCTTTTTTTTCAAGTCTTTCTAAAAACAAACTATCAAGCATATATTCTGCAGCAAGATGAAGCTCGATGTTGCCTTTGTAGGTCGACTTGAACTTCTCAAAATGCATCTTCAAAAAATCTGTTGCATTAGGACAATCTTCCATGATATGGGGAGTACACCATATTTTTTTTACTCCTGCTGCTTCCATCAATTCAAGAAGTTTAAGAGCGTCATCCATATTCTGGATGCCATCGTCTACTCCTGGCAAAAGATGTATATGGTTGTCAGTGAAACCTTCGAGAAGACCTGAACGAATAAGTGTCTTTTTATTGCTAAAAAAGTCAAGAAATCCCATTGTTAATCAGCCTTAGAATTACCATAACCATATCCGTAGCCATAGCCATAACCGTAGCCGTAACCATAGCCATATTTATAGTTGTTTGTGTTTGTTCCGTTAAGAATGATACTCATTGTAGGGTATTTCTTCTCTTCATAGAATTCTTCTACTAGGTGTAGTAGACTCTTTTCCATCAAACCAGCTCTCAACACAAATAGTGTCATGTCTGCATACTTGGATACGATACCTGCGTCTGCGACAACATCAACAGGAGGACAGTCTATGAATATGTAGTCGTATTTTTCACGAAGCTCAACCAACATGTTTGCAAGGAAGTTCTTGTTTAGCAAAAGCTCTGTTGGGTTTGGTGGTATAGTTCCGACTGGCAACAAATCAAGATTTTCGTTGTCTTTTGCCTTAACTACGATGTCGGTCCAATTTTTTATATTGCCATTGAAGTAGTCTGCCAAACCATGCTTTGGAGAATCTGCAATCTTTGATAGGGTAGCACGACGCAAATCCAAATCTAGCACGACTACCTTTTTATCTCTCAATGCAGCACATGAAGCCAAATTGGCTGAGATAAAACTCTTTCCGCTTCCTTGGTTCATAGATGTGATCATCACCACTTTGTTGTTGTCGTTTCCAAGAATGAAGTCGACGTTAGTTCTAAGTACGCGGAACGATTCGTTGATAAGATTTCGGTTGTCCTGCTCAACAGCAAGCTTGTTCTCTTTGATATCTGTCTGCTGTGGAATCTCACCAGCAAATGGAATAGTCAATTCTTCCAAATCCTTTCTGTTGCGCACCTTTGTGTTCATGCTCTCTATGATGTAAAGGATGCTTGCTGGTATAACCAATCCTATAACGAATGCAGCCAATAGGATGATGGATTTACGTGGAGAAATTGGTGTGTCAGCACCACGTGGCTCTGTGATTGTCTTAGACTTATAAGCGTTGTATGCTTTTGACAATTCATTCTCCTCTCTTTTCTGCAACAAGAATAGATACAAGCCTTCCATGACTTTTTGCTGACGCTCTTCCGACAACAAATATTTAGCCTGGTTAGGGTTTCTTGCCAATTTGCTGATTGTGCTTGATTCCTGATCCTTAATCTGATTGATCTGCATGTTAAGGGCAGTGATTTCACTTTTGACGCTCTGAAGAATCACTTTCTGCATCTCTTTCAAAGTCTCAGTAAGGTCTGTTACCAATGGGTTGTTTCCACTACTGTTTGCAATCAAACGGTTTCTTTCCAACAATTTCTCGTTGTATTTGTTGACCTGCTGCTGAATGCTTCCGTTTGTTAATGCGGAAGACGATGGTAGTGGATCCTCAAATGTCTGACTGTGTAGTGTCTCGTTGATATAGTTAAGTGTCATCAACTGTCCATTAAGTGACAACAATTGCTTGACACTCTCTGAATTCTGCTCCAAATAAATCTGAGATACGGCTTTGATATCTGGCAGTAGATTCTCTCCCTTGAAATTGGCGATATTTTTATCGATGCCAGTCAAGTCTTGAAGAATCATCTGCAAACGTTCTGTGATAAACTCAGATGTTTTTGTGGCTAGCTTATTGCGGTCTTGAATCCAGTTTTCGTTGTAATTGTGGATCAAAGAATTCAAGATGTCCTCAGCTCTGGCCGGAGAAGGGTCGTTTATGGACAAGTTGAGAACTGATGAGTTCTTGTCAGCCAAACTGATAGTAAGGTTCTTACAATAACCATCGGTTACAGATTTTAGTTTGTTATGACTGTAATCGATTTCTATATCCTCACATAAAAATTCTGTTGAGAATATGATGACCCTTCCGACAGGAGTGGCGATAGTGTCTCCGATACTTCCGCTCTTACTAGTCTCATATTCATTTTCGTTAAGTCTAAACTGACTTAATGTGACATTTTTTTTCTCAAAGTTTGTGAAGATTTTGAAGGAGATGTTGTCGACAACATTGTCCAAGTCTATCAAATCAACCTTGATAGGAGTATTCTTGTAAAGACAAGTTTTTCTTAACCCGTTCTTTACTATATACTTGTTTGTCAAATCCAAGTCATTGACCACTTGAGTCATCAATGAAGGTGACTTAAGTGTCAACAATTCGTTATTGATATTTGTTGTGTTTGAGAATAGACCAAGGTCTTGGAATTCATTTGTCATGCTTATCGCAGACTTTCCCTTGTTTTCGTCTTCAATAAGAAGCGTGGCTGTACGTGTATATATTGATGACGTCGACATCAAATACAAAGTGGCAGCGACCATGCATAAGCATACCGACAGTACAAACCATTTCCATTTTATCAAACACAATTGAAGGAGGTCGGAAATGTTGATTCCCTCCTCCTCTTGATTGTTCGGTATATTTCTACTCTGAGATTGTTGTGACATTCTTTATTTACTATTTCAATTAATGCAATAACCAAACCTGATGTTTATCTTGCCTTTCCAACCATAGATGTTTGTTGATAAAATCAACAATTCTTATGGGTTATTTAGTAAGGCTCAAAACTAGATTAAGCACTGTAAAGAATACGCTGATGCAGCTGAACACAATACTAGTTGCACTACCAACGCGAGAGTTCTTTGTCTTAGTCTTGTTTGGCTCGACGTAAATCACATCATTCTGCTTCAAGAAATATGCAGGTGAAGCAAAAAGGTTCTTTGAACGTAGGTCTGTCTTGTATGTGATTCTCTGACCGTTTTCCTCTCTGATTACATATACTCCTTCTCTGATACCATAGATAGTCAAGTCTCCTGCCATACTCAATGCCTCTAACAAGGTGATCTGATCTTTTGAAATCATATACTTTCCTGGATGGCCAACTTCACCTAATGCTGTTACATAAAGGTTCATGAACTCAACTGTGACAACTGGGTCGTTGATTAGGTTTGCCTCCATCAAAGATGTTTTGACGTGCTCTGCAACTTCGCTCTTTGTCATGCCGGAAATCTTGATCTTTCCAAGTACAGGGAAGTCGATTTCTCCCTTGTCATCCAATGTATAACCTGAAATTTTAGACTGGCTGCTACCGCCTCCTGTGCTACCTCCTATAGAACCTACCTGATTACTTGAAGTAGCAAGGTTGAATAGTGCAGCAAGCTGAGGGTCTTTACTGTTGACGATGATAGAGATCTGGTCCTTTGGCTGCAAACGGATATCTCTAGAACCTACGACTGGTTCATTTTTGTTCAACTGAATATCCTGAAAATACAAAATCTTTTCTTGTGTTTTACAAGAAGAAAGCAATACAGCACAAATGGCTAGCACCAATAGTTTTAATGTTTTTTTCACGTCAAAAAGTTTTTAAAAGTCCTTAAATCAAGCGGTTGTTGCTATCATACAACTGAAAACAGCCTTATTAATTGACAAAATTAAATATTTTCACTGAATAAATAGTTATTTAGCGGAAAAAAAGAAGCAAAATTGCATAAGCGAACGGTGCTGAAATTATAGCACTGTCGAATCTGTCAAGGAATCCTCCATGCCCTGGCAACATGTTGCTCGAATCCTTTACCTTGAAATATCTTTTGAATAGACTCTCTACTAAATCTCCAAGTGTACCCAAAACTGATATTAGTGAAAAGAATACTGCCCATTGCCAATCTAATAGCTGATGTCCGTTTATTACCGGTAGGTTTGGACAGAAATGTCCAAAGCAGTATCCTGCCAAAGTCGCCAATACAAATCCTCCCCAGAATCCTTCCCATGATTTTTTAGGTGAGACTCTTTCGTATAGTTTGTGTTTTCCTATTGCTCTTCCTACTAAATAAGCTCCTGTGTCGGATATCCAAATGGCTATGAAGAATGCCAAAACTAAGATTCCTCCCTGCCAGTTGCATCCCTCGACGCTTGTGTCGCCACTAGCTCCCATACTTTCAATCATACATAGGCATGAGAATGGTAGAGCGACGTATATATGTCCTAACAAGGACATGGCCACATTCAAAATTGGATTGCCGTTGTTGCGGAATAGCTCTACTACGAAAGTGCCTGTGAAAAATGGAACGTACAATAGTGGTACTAGCCAAGGAGCCTGATATAGCTCAGCCAAGAATACAGAAACAAATAATATTCCGCCACCGAACATCGCCCAACGTGATATTGGTTTTGCTTGATCTACCTTGTAACACAATCCATAAAACTCATAAAGACAAAGGATTGTCAATGCAAAAAATATTATTCCGAATATGTATGGCGGCATTAAAATGGCCGTGATCATAACTAAAAGCAATACGGCTCCAGTCAATGCCCTTATAACTAAGTTTTTCAAAATATTAGACTTTTAAATTCACAAATTAGAGCAAATATAGTATGACTATGCCGTTTTAACAAATATTAACTGCTTTTTTCGCTCTTTTTCGCAAAATGTAGGAAAATTAGTACTTTTGCAAAGTATTTGAAAATTTTGACTTTTAATGGAAGACGGTAATAAAAAGCTACTGATTGCTGGCCATCTTGCAGCATGTGGAGCTTATCTCATTTTTGGCTTTAATATTGTGTTGACTAAGGATCTTACCAACTCTCATATATTCACTCCTTTGTCTCTTTTCACTTTGCGTTCTGTCGGAGCTGGCTTGCTTTTTTGGATATTGTCTATATTCTCTCCAAAAGAATCTGTCGACAGGAAAGACTTAGTCAAGATTTTCTTCGCTAGTCTGCTTGGATACTATGGCACTCAGCTGACGTTTCTTGTCGGCATCAACTATACAACTCCTTTTGATTGCTCTATTATCGCTACTTTAGGACCGGTATTTACTATGCTTGTGGCGGCAATCGCTATTAAAGAACCTATCACACCAAAAAAAGCGATTGGTGTAGCTATAAGTTTGGCTGGAGTCGTTTTGTTGATCTATAATAGTAGTATCGCTACCGGTGACTCTGCGCGCACGACAACTCCTTTTGGAATCATTCTGATTTTACTTAACAGTATACTTTTCGCATCTTATTTAGGAATTTTCCGTCCTGTAATCCAGAAGTATTCAGTTGTGACATTTATGAAGTGGATATTCTTATTCTCTTTCTCTATGTCCGCACCGTTTTCTGCTTCAGATCTATTGGCGGTCGATTATACTAAAGTGCCAATTACGGTATTTCTTGAACTTGGGTATTTAGTCTTGTTTGCAACTTTCTTCGCATATTTTCTAATGCCTGTCGGTCAGAAATATCTTCGACCTACTCTTGTAAGTCTTTATTCATATATGCAGCCCATTGTGGCGACATCACTAGGTATTTATCTTGGGATGGATTCTTTGAGTCCGATGAAAATCATCTCTTGTGTAGCTGTCGTATTTGGTGTTGTGCTTGTAAACAGGTCGAAATCTAAAACTGCCTAAATCCATCATATATGGATTATATCTCGTAGAGACGCATGGACGAGCGTCTCATACGGACGTGCGTCTCGAACAGCGTCTGTACAAGAAGTTTGCAAAATCTTAAATAAATGGTTACATTTGCAAGCAAAATCACATAAGTATGGATAATATTGCTACACTAATATCAGATTTAAGTTCATTTCTGTGGAATGGACCGATGATAATTTGCTTACTTTTTACCCACTTATTTTTGACTATTCGTCTTAGATTTCCTCAGCGTCATATTTTCAAAGCTATTCGTTTAAGTTTAAAAAAAGAGGAGGGAAGTGCGGGCGACGTGTCAGCGTTTGGTGCACTTGCCACAAGTCTTGCTGCTACCATCGGTACAGGTAATATTGTCGGAGTTGGTACAGCGGTAGCATTAGGAGGTCCAGGGGCGGTGTTTTGGTGCTGGATCACAGGCGTACTTGGTATAGCCACAAAGTATGCGGAAGGAATGGTTGCTGTCAAATATCGAGTGAAGACATCGCAGCAGAAGATGATAGGAGGACCGATGTTTGCACTCAGCCGTGGACTCGGCATGAAGAAGTTGGCAATTCTATTCTGTATTTTTACTGCTTTAGCTGCTTTTGGAATTGGAAATACTGTCCAGGCAAACGCAATCAGTACTCTTTTATATGAGAACTACGCAGTTGAAACGTGGATAAGCGGACTTGTATTGGCGACACTTGTCGCAGCAGTATTGATTTTTGGAGTAAAGGGTATTTCCAACGTCTGCTCATTGTTAGTGCCAGTGATGGCATTGTTATATGTTTGCGGATGTATTTATATACTTTTTTGCAATTTTGAATATCTCGGCGACACAATATCTTTGATAATCTCCTCTGCATTTGATGGCAAAGCGGCTATGGGAGGTGCGGCAGGAAGCGGAATCATGATTGCAGCACGATATGGTATCGCACGAGGATTGTTCAGTAATGAAAGTGGTATGGGATCCGCACCGATTGTAGCAGCGGCAGCGAAGAGTAATTCGCCAGTGAAGCAAGGTCTGATCTCAAGTAGTGGAACATTCTGGGATACAGTAGTGATCTGTGCAATGACTGGATTGGTTCTTGTCAGCACACAAATCGCAAATCCAGAAATCAACGCTGAACAGGGAGCAATTTTGACTAAACGTGCATTCGAATGTATACCTGTCGCCGGACCACTTATTCTAAGTTTGGGACTTGTCACATTCACATTCTCTACAATTCTTGGATGGAGTTACTACGCAGAACGAGCTATAGAATATCTTTTCAGTGGCAAATGGCAGAAGAGAAGTCGACTTAAATACTTCATCAGTGCATACAGAATTATTTGGGTGTTCGCAATATTTATTGGGTCAGTAGTCAGTTTGCAGATTGTGTGGGATTTTGCCGACTGTATGAATGCTTTAATGGCTTTGCCAAACCTTGTCTCTTTGATATTACTTTCAAAGATTATTGCCAAAGAAAGCAACTACGATTGCTGATTTTTTGGCATAAATCCTTCCTAAACCATAAAATTTTTATTTATCTTTGTGGTCGTTAATTTTTCATTTTGTCGGTTTAAAGCAATTTTACCTTTCAAAATGTTGGTAAAATCGGCAAAATTCGAATATTTAGAAAAAGATTAATTAGAACAAAATACGAACATGAGTAACTGCAACGGATTTGATGGTGAAAAATACATCAAGATGCAGAGTGAACGCATCAAAGAGAGAATAAGCAAATTTGGAGATAAGTTGTATCTCGAGTTTGGAGGAAAATTGTTCGACGATTTCCATGCGTCGCGCGTACTTCCTGGTTTCCAGCCAGATTCAAAGATCCGTATGCTTTGTTCTATGAAAGACGAAGCTGAAATCATTATTGTGATTAATGCTCAGGATATCGAGCGCAACAAGGTACGTGGCGACTTGGGTATCACTTATGATCAGGATTTGCTTCGTTTGGTCGACGCATTCCGTGCTTACGGTCTTTATGTTTCAAGCGTAGTGTTGACTCGATTCAGTGGTCATCCAAATCAGATTGCTTATCAGGAGAAGTTGGAAAAACTTGGTTTGAAGGTTTACCGTCACTATCCAATTGAAGGTTATCCATCAGACGTTCAGCATATTGCTAGCGAGGACGGTTTCGGAAAGTGTGAGTACGTTAAGACAGAGCGTCGTTTGGTAGTCGTTACAGCTCCAGGTCCTGGTTCTGGTAAGATGGCGACATGTCTTTCTCAGCTTTACCATGAGAATAAACGTGGTGTGAAGGCAGGATATGCTAAGTTTGAGACATTCCCAATCTGGAATATTCCATTATCACACCCTGTCAACGTAGCTTACGAGGCTGCAACAGCTGATTTGGCAGACGTAAACATGATCGACCCTTGGCATCTTGACGCATACGGTGAGACAACTGTCAACTATAATCGTGACATCGAGATCTTCCCTGTATTGAAGAATATGCTTGCAGCTGTACTTGGATCTTCTCCATACAACAGCCCTACAGACATGGGTGTCAACATGGCAGGTTTCTGTATTGTAGACGACGAGGCCACAAAGAAGGCAGCTAAGGAAGAGATTGTTCGCAGATACTACACCGCACTTACCAACCAGAGAAAGACAGGTGGAGAGGAGCAGACAATCGAAAAACTAAAGATGATCATGGAGAAGGTTGGAGTCACTCCAGAGGATAGATTGGTTGTCAAGGCAGCACGTCAGCGTGCAGAGGAGACAAACGGTCCAGCTGCAGCCATCCAGCTTAACGATGCCAACCACACAATCATCACAGGAAAGACATCTGAGTTGCTTGGAGCAAGTTCTGCTCTATTGCTTAACGCGTTGAAGCATCTTGCAGGAATTGCAGATGACGTGAGAATGATCTCACCAAACGTGTTGGAGCCAGTTTGCAAGTTGAAGACAGGAGCTCTTGGACATCGCAACCCACGTCTACACACAGACGAGGTTCTTGTCGCTCTTTCAATCTGTGCAATCACCGATGAAAACGCCCAAAAAGCATTGGATAAGTTGCCAGAATTGAAGAATTGTGAGGTTCATACAAGCGTCATCCTTTCTCAGACAGACGAAAGAGTATTCCGTCGCCTTGGAGTCAACCTTACTCAAGAGGCAAAATACCAGACATCAAAATTGTATCATCAGTAATCGATTGACGGTTGATGATTGATGGTTGACGATTAATGATTGTCAATAAAACAAAATCCTCGATTTTTCGAGGATTTTTTTGTTTCTATTAACGTCTATATAAATTAAAACACCTTACAAATGGGAAAACTTAAACGATTGAAAAAAACGTTCCTAAGTTTTCCTAGTGTTTCTTTTTCCGCGTTAGGCATTTTCAAGACATTATGATGTCTGTTTTCCAGTGCCCACAACGAAGTTGTTTATTTATTGGGCACGTTTTCTGTTCAATCTTCTTGCGAAATTTGAGAGAAATAAAAAAATCAACAAAATTTTGTTTGATAGTCTTTTTTTTATTACGTTTGTTTTTGCAAAGGTTATTTGCTTCCACCTCAAAGAGAAGCATAGGACTAAACAAATTTAAGCAGATGGCAAATTTTTGGAAAATGGCCATTGCATTTTTTGCAATGATGTCAATGGTAGTCGTACCTGTAAGTTGTGGTGACGATGATGATGATGACAAAGGTGGCAGTTCGAATGGACTTGGAGACAAAATCTACGATCTTAGACCAGACCATAGTATTTCATATAGTGACATATACCATGAAGAGGAACTTAAAATCATCCGTTTTTTCAACAATGGAAATTATGAATTGTACGAACCATATTGTATAGTTATAAATTATAAAGTAGATGAACAAAATCTAGAATTAAGAGTTTCGAAAAAAGGGAAATACTCATTTGATGGTTCACAACTATTATTATTTGATGAAAAAGGCAATTTAGATGAAGAAGAAGCAGATGAATTTATCATTTCCAAAAATGGAAACACATACGATATGTGGTATTCCGGGTTTAAATGTAATGAGATTTCTGACTCTGAGTTGAATAAATTACAGGAAGAGTTCAAAAAAGAGCATACTCATTAATCAAACACACGTAGAGACGCACGGACTTGCGTGTAATCCTACGCAAATTTGAAATATCATAAAAATCCTCGATAAAATCGAGGATTTTTTTGTTATATAATATAGATTTCAAAAATAGTCATCATCGTCTTCAGATTCTTCGTCTACCTCAACCACACTTGATTCTCCATTGGAGATGCCCAAGACATCACACAACGTATCCCTTCCACTCGTCTTTGCTAATATATTATTGCATTCTTCTACAAAAGGGCAAGTTTTATCACATTCTTCTTTACTATATTCTTGAGCGAAGAAAGACAAAATAATCTCTTTAGTCAATTTTGATTCATTCATTTCTATGACTGTTTATATTAAATTAGGAAATTATATAGTAGTTGGCCAAAATGAGGATTGTTAAGGGCGGAATGCCCTAACCTCCTCCACAAAGTTAGAGAATATATTAAAACATTTGCATTTAACAGTGTTGAAACAGGAATATCTTGATAAAAGTGTAGTATTGTTACATTTTTATCTTGATAAAAGTGTAGTAAATAAGCATTTTTATCTTGATGAAAGTGTATATATAAAGAAATAGATATACTTTTGCAGAAAAATAGCTATGGAAAGAAATTGTATAAAACAACTTATAGAGTGGAAAAATAGTCCACGCAGAAAACCCTTGATTATTGAAGGTGCAAGACAAGTTGGAAAAACTTGGCTCGTAAAGGAATTCGGTAAAACCCACTATAATAACTGCATATATATCAATTTTGAACAGGAGAAAGGTTTACAAAATCTATTTGAGACAGACTTGAGACCTCAAAGAATCATCGAAACATTGCAACTATACACAAACAAGATAATCAATTCAGAAAATACCCTTATATTTTTTGATGAGATTCAAGCAGCTCCATCTGGTATAACATCTCTTAAATATTTTTACGAGAACTCTCCTGAATATCATATTATCGCAGCAGGTTCCTTACTTGGAATGAGTGTTCACACGGGAGAATCATTTCCTGTTGGGAAAGTCAATTTCCTCCAAATGCATCCGATGTCATTTGTTGAGTTTCTGAAAGCAATAGGGAAAGAGCAATTTGCAAACGCATTAATAGAACAAAAATGGTCGATTTTATCGCCTTTTCATGAAGAATTGTGTCATATATTAAAGTCTTACCTAGTTGTAGGAGGCATGCCAGAAGTAGTCAATGATTTTGCAGAAAGAAGAGACTATAACGCCGTACAAGAAATACAACACGAAATACTTGATTCATACGAACGTGATTTTTCTAAACATGCGCCTATTAACGAACTTCCTAGAATTCGTCAGGTGTGGGAATCTGTTCCATCACAACTTGCAAAAGAAAATAAGAAATTTATTTACGGACTTCTAAGAGATGGTGCACGCGCAAAAGATTATGAATTGGCTATCAATTGGATTTGCGATGCAGGGTTGTTGCTAAAAACAAACCGAGTAACAAAACCAGAATTACCACTTTCTCATTATGCGGAACCCGATATATTCAAACTATATATGTTAGATGTTGGCTTATTATCCGCATTAAGTAATGTTCGACCAGAAATAATACTTGAAGGTAATCGTATTTTCACTGAGTATAAAGGAGCACTAACAGAACAGTTTGTACATCAACAAATGGTGCAGAAGAAATACGAAGGATTATACTATTGGACTAATGACAGAAGTACAGCTGAGGTGGATTTTGTAATTCAAAATGGTAATACGGTTATACCTATTGAGGTTAAAGCAGAAACTAATGTTCACGCAAAAAGTTTTAAACTATTTTGTGAGAAATACAATCCTACATCAGCAATTAGGACGTCTATGCTTCCATATAAAGAAGAAAGTTGGATGACAAACATTCCACTATATGGAATGATATAAAAAAAGGCAGGTACAAGACCTGCCCTTACGTTAATATTATTTTAATAACTCTCGTTTTCATCGGGGAATTTGCAATTCTTCACATCCGAACAGTAGTTTGCTACAGCGTTTGTGATGATCTCGTCGAGATTAGCATATTTTCTCACAAACTTTGGCAACTTCATCTGAGTCATGCCAAGCATATCCTGAATCACAAGCACCTGTCCGTCAGCTTCGACACCAGCACCAATTCCGATAATTGGCATTGAAATCTCCTTTCTTACACGTATTGTAAGTTCAGCTGGGATTTTCTCAAGTACAATAGCATAGCAACCTGCCTCGTCAAGCAACTTAGCATCAGAGATCAGTTTAGCTGCTTCAGCCTCTTCCTTAGCTCTTACCCCGTATCCACCGAATTTATTGACCGATTGAGGTGTCAAACCAAGGTGAGCCATCACAGGAATACCAGCGTTGATGATAGCCTTAATAGTGTCGAGATATTCAAGACCGCCCTCAATCTTAACAGAGTCAGCACCAGTTTCTTTCATAATTCTGCAAGCATTACGCACACCCTCTTCCTTGCTGACCTGATAGCTACCGAAAGGCATGTCGACCACAACGTGAGCTCGTTTAACAGCATTCACAACACTCTTTCCAAAGACAATCATCTCGTCGACTGAAATAGGAAGCGTAGTCTTATTGCCAATCATTGTGTTAGACGCAGAATCGCCCACAAGAATCACATCCACACCTGCCTTGTCAACAAGTTGAGCCATAGTGAAGTCGTATGAAGTAAGCATAGAGATTTTCTCTCCCGACGACTTCATTGATTTGATAACTGTCGCGGTTACTTTTTTCACCGCAGTACCTGTAACTTCTGCCATTTCTATAAGTTTTGCGTTTAACCACTGCAAAGTTATCTAAAAAATGATACTTTTGTCAACAGAAGAAGGTTGATTTGTTATGGGTTTTAATCATAAATTAACATTTTGGAGACATAGGATATGGGTTTTTATCCGTAATCTTGTGATATTCTTTTTCGCATCATCAATATTTATGGTGATTGTTTATCGTTTTGTCCCTGTCTACACTACTCCATTGATGCTTATAAGATGTGTGGAATATGGATTGAACGGTGAGGATGTACGTGTACTTAAGAAATGGACTCCAATTGAAGAAATGCCTGAATATCTTGTCAAAGCTGCAATCTCTTCTGAAGACAGTAAGTTTGTGGAAAATTCTGGTTTTTACTGGGAAGCGATACAGAAAGCCTATGAGCACAATATGAAACATAAAAACATTATTGGAGGAAGCACGATATCACAGCAGACTGCCAAAAATGTCTTTCTTTATCCTCGTCGCTCATATTTTAGAAAAGCGTTAGAGGCATATTTCACCGTTTTAATCGAGTTTTTCTGGAATAAAAAACGAATCATGGAGGTTTATCTGAATATTGCAGAGACTGGTCATGGAATTTATGGTATGCCTATGGCTTCGGAAATCTATTTCGATAAAAACCTTAATAAGTTAAGCAGAACGCAGATTGCGACTATCGTATCGCTTTTGCCATCGCCTCTGACTTTTAATCCGTCAAAACAATCGTCGAGATTCATTAGAAAGAGAAACCGTGTAATGATCGAGGCAGATCGAATTATTGAACTAGATCTTGAAAAGAGAATCTGTAAAAGGAAACCATATAAAAAGAAGAAAAGTGAGGAAAAAGAACTTTCCCAATAATTTTTTTGGAAATGTTCTTGCTTTGTTGAAAACCTAAAGCATGTTTTTGCTTAATAAATGTTAAAAAATGCTAAATTCGCAGCGTTTTTTAACATTTCTATGAACAGCAAGATAGTAAATATCTCAAAATTGCTTTCTGCAAACGTGATTGCACAGGCAATTGGCATGCTTATATATCCGCTTTTGACGCGAATGTATCAGCCTGCGGATTTTACTTTGCTTACACTTTTCCTCACTATTGCCAATGCTATTTTAATAGTATCTACTGCCGATTATCAATATGCTATACCTTTGCCCAAAAAAGATGAGGGAGCGTATGCTTTAGTAGGTGGAATAGTTGTGATTCTATCGATTACGGTTTCCTTGACCTTGTTGTTGTGCTTGTTTTGTGGAAAAATAGCAGCTTTCTTTTGTGTTCCTGATTTGGAATGGGCTTTATGGTATTTGCCAATATACCTTCCTGTGGTCGGTGTTTGGCAGGTGTTGATGTATGTTTTCAATCGTGACAAACAGTATGGAAAAATTGCAACATATCAAGTGGCTCAGAGCACTGCGAATGCAATTTTGAAATTGGTATTAGGTTTATGTGCTGTAGGAGGAATAGCATTAATTGATGCTTCTGTAATTGGGCCGGTTATTGCGTTACTGATTGTTGGTCCACTCAAAGTTTGGGAGGTTATTTCCAATTTGCGACGACTTCCAACAAGTTTGGCAAAAGAATATATGTTCTTTTATCGTGATTTTCCACTTTTCTCGATGCCCAAAAATCTTATATGCCATATTAGTAATGGCTTGCCGGTACTGATGCTGACAACCGTTTATGGAGCTACGAATGTAGGATATTTTTCATTGGCAATCACTATTGGATATTTGCCATTGATGATGATTGCTGGTTCTATATATCAGGTGATGCTGCGACATACATCTGAAAAATTGAATGAAAATATGCCCATTTCTCCGGAGATTCTTCATTTTTGTAAATACTCATTCTATATAATTGTGCCGGTGTTCGGTCTGCTTTATATTTTCTTGCCTACAATTACCGAATTCTTGTTTGGTACGGGATGGGGAATGACAGGAGAAATATTGAGGATTCTTCTTCCTTGGTTTGCTGCTGGCTTTCTTACAACTACTTTGGTGTTTGTCCCTGAAACGTTGCTTAAACTAAAAGGCAATTTGTTTATAGAGTTAAGCTTTATCGTCTTAAGGATTTTGGTTTTGGCTTATGGTATCAATAACTTTGGATTCCTAGTTACGATTAAATTATTCTGTCTGGTATCTTGTTCTATTAAATTGATTCAGGTAGGATGGTTCGTTTGGATTGCCAAAAAGCATGATGAAGAATTGCTAAACAAATAAATCGTCTTTGGATCTACGAATTTAAGTTGACGTTTTTTTGTCCATAGCATTAAAATTCCATATGTCTTTTGACCTTTTCTGGATACATGTCTGCAGTCGTCACTAAGATGCCTGTCTCGTATACATTCCCGAAACCCTTGTTAGGAGTTGAATCGAAAGCTTTCATTGAAGAAGATACGTTCATATATGCGTTGATCAATGGAGGAATATTTCGATTACGTTTTTTTAATTCTTTCTTTAATGTCACATAGTCTTCTTTGTAATTGTTTTCTATAAATAACGATCTTATCTCTTCTGGTATGGTCGTATTGATCGGATTTTTTGCGACAACAAGTTTTCGGTTGTCATTGCAATATGAATTCAGAAAACTGCGGATCAATAGGAAAGAGTCTTCTCCAAATGATGGATATATTGAAGCTTTGCCAAAAAGATATTTGGCATCATACTTCACTATCAATGCTCCTAATCCATCCCAAAGATTATCAAGTGCGTACAGACTTTTATTAGAAGATGCTCCCGATTGATATTTTGGACAAATGAAACTTCTACCTAGTTCGATAGTATAAGGAAGATAATTTTCGATGAATTCGGGAGAATAGTCAAATAAATGCTCACTAGTCAACCATGGCTTCCCGTCGACAGTTTTGACTTCAGCTCCATAAATGAATCTATATCCACCGACGATTTCATTCTCGTCTGGATTCCATAGGACAAGTTGTTTGCAGTTGCTACTTCCATCAATGTCGAATTTGTCGAGATCGCAAGCCTTTCCAGTGCCTCCTCCAGCTTCTCGAAATGTCAGCTCTCTCAACCTTCCGATTTCGGCAAGAGTATTTGGAGACGAAAAATAGTCGACAATGTACAACTCATTGCCTGCTTTATTCGTCTTACGGAGCAAACCTGCATCCTTAAGCTCAATCTCTATTAAATCCGAATCGATCGGTTTTATTAATGGTTTCATACTATCTTTTCTTTGCCAAATCATAACATTTTTTGCGAATCCATCGTACTTTTTCTTCGATAGACGCGACCCCTGCCATTTCTACACTATTGGTAGAATTCATAAAATCCTCACAACGAATTGTCTTTCCAACCACGATGTCGAAATGAGAAAATTTGTTGTTGTACATTTCGTCAGCCAGATAGAGCATCTCAATGTTCTGTCGTATTCCAAGTTTCGTTCGCCAATACGCAAGATTATAAAAAAAGTCAGAATTTCGTCCGTTGAAATAAAGAGGGACGATATCCCTTTTATGCTCTATGCTCTTTGTTAAAAAACTCTTTTTCCATTCCAAGTCGACAATGTTCCAATTCGCATCCCTACGTGACACTTTGCCTGCAGGGAAATAAAGAACCGGAGTGCTGCTCTCCATACAATCGTCGATAAGATTGACACTCTCTTTATTCTGCTTCTTGCTTACTACATTTACTGGAATAAACAGCGATTTCATCGGTGAAATATACATCAAAAGATCGTTGACTACGGCTTTTGCTTCTCCGTATTTGTCGCAAAGCATTTTCAACAGAACTATTCCGTCCAGACCACCTAAAGCATGGTTGCAAACAAATGTTTTTCTTTCATCGTCTGGTAGGTTGCTCAAGCCGTCAACGCTATAAGAAATCCCCAATTCATCGAGAAAACTGTTGATGAAATCTTTCCCGTCGTCATCCCAATGATTTGAAAAAAAAGCGTTGAGATCATCTTCATGGACTATACGTTTCAAATAGGAGATTAAAAAGCCAGGCATCTTCTTTTTCAAGGAGGGTGCTTTTGCCTCAAGAACCGCCTCTATGTCGATATACTTACCTGTCATTTTGTAATTTCTCATAGCATAATATATGGCAAATATACATTTTTTATTACGAAAGGAGATATAAGTGTTGAATTATGCCGTCAACTTTAATTACTTTTTTCTATTTTTGCCTAAAATTAAACTCTATACAAATATGTCTGATTTTAAATGTGAGGATGTAAAGCCTTTTGAATCATCTGCGAGTGGCAAGACACAGCAGGTGGAGCAGATGTTTGATGATATCGCTCCGCACTACGACACCATGAATCGTCTGATGTCGTTGGGCCAAGATAAAAGCTGGCGTCAGAAGGCTATCAAACGTTTGAAGCAGACTAATCCCAATACTATTCTTGACGTAGCTACCGGTACTGCCGACTTCGCTCTCTCGGCTTATGACGCTATTGAACCGGCACGTATCGTAGGTATTGATATCTCAGAGGAGATGATTCGTGTAGGCGAAAAGAAGGTGAAAGCTGCAAAAAAGAGCGATTTCATCGACCTTATGCGTGCAGATTCTATGAATCTCCCATTTGAAGATAAAAGTTTTGATGCGGCGACTGTCGCCTTTGGTGTTAGAAATTTTGAAAGTCTTGAGAAAGGCTTGTCTGAGATTTGCAGAGTCATCAGAGATGGAGGCTCGCTTGCTATTTTGGAATTGAGTGTTCCTACTAATCCATTATACAGATTAGGATATCGCATCTTCACCAAAATCTTTATCCCTATCATGGCTAAGATTTTAAAGACAAGCAGCACTGCATACGCATATCTTCCTGAATCCATCGATGCCTTTCCTCAGGGTGAGGTGATGAAGAAACTACTTTTAGAAGTCGGATTCAAAGATGTCGAGATCAAGAAATTTACGATGCAGACATGCACTTTCTATTTTGCGACTAAATAACGATAACGAAAACAATAACTAAAACGAAATAAGAAATGGCAATAGTAAAACCATTTAAGGGTATCCGCCCACCTAAAGATTTGGTGGAGCAGGTAGAGAGCCGTCCATACGACGTGCTTAACAGCGAGGAGGCACGTGAGGAGGCTAAAGGTAATGAGAAGTCTCTTTACCATATCATCAAGCCAGAAATCGACTTCCCAGAGGGAACAAGTGAATACGATCCACGCGTTTACGAGAAGGCTGCACAGAACTTCCAGATGTTCCAGGATAAGGGATGGTTGGTACAGGATGAGAAGGAGCAGTACTACATCTACGCTCAGACAATGAACGGCAAGACTCAGTATGGTCTTGTAGTTTGTGCATACGTTGACGACTATATGACAGGCGTTATCAAGAAGCATGAGCTTACACGTCGCGACAAGGAGGAAGATAGAATGAAGCATGTTCGCGTCAACAACGCTAACATTGAGCCTGTATTCTTCGCTTATCCAGACAACGCAGTTCTTGACAAGCTTGTTGCTAAATACGCATCTTCAACTCCAGTTTACGATTTCATTGCTCCAATCGATGGTTTCGGACACCAGTTCTGGATCATCAGCGACGACGCTGACATCAAGACTGTAACAGAGGAGTTCGGTAAGATGAAGAACCTTTACATCGCCGACGGTCACCACCGTTCTGCAGCCGCAGCTCTTGTAGGTGACGAAAAGAGAAAGCAGAACCCTAACCACAAGGGAGATGAGGAGTACAACTACTTCATGGCAGTTTGCTTCCCTGCAAGCCAGCTAACAATCCTTGACTACAACCGTGTGATCCGCGACCTTAACGGTTTGTCAGACGAGCAGTTCCTTGAGGCATTGAAGAAGAACTTCGAGGTTGAGTGCAAGGGTGAGGATATGTACAAGCCAAATGCACTTCATAACTTCTCACTTTACCTATCAGGAAAGTGGTATAGCTTGACTGCAAAGAAGGGCACTTACGACGACAACGATCCAATTGGTGTGCTTGATGTAAGTATTTCATCAAAGCTTATCGTTGACGAGATTTTGAACATCAAGGACCTTCGTTCTTCTGACAGAATCGACTTCGTAGGTGGTCTACGTGGTTTGAAAGAGTTGAAGAAGAGAGTTGACTCTGGTGAGATGAAGACAGCACTTGCTCTTTACCCAGTGTCAATGCAGCAGATCATGGACATCGCCGACAGCGGCAACATCATGCCTCCAAAGGCAACTTGGTTCGAGCCAAAGCTTCGTTCAGGTCTTTGTATCCACAAGTTGGTATAATCAACAGATCTTATACATATGTAAGGCGGGTCTTGTTAAGATCCGCCTTGTTTTTTATGCAACAAGGTGCTTTGAGAAATCGTAAATAAATGATATTGCATGACAATGTTAATTATCATTAAATTTCGAAATAAAACTTTATTTGTGCTGTTTTTTCTAGAACGAAATAATCATACTTTTGCGAAAAAATCACAAGGAGTTAAAATCCCCAACTTTTTGTAGATAGGTATTTGGGGGAGTATTAAAGTATTAAATTAAAGTATGAAAAAGTTATTTTTGCTAGTTGCGACATTGTTTAGTTTATCTACCTCGTCATTTGCCGCAAGCCTTGAGCAGGGAGAAGACACAGGATTTGGTTTGAAATTCCATGCTGGTTTCTGCTCTGGTAGTTTTGGTGAGACAGAGAAGAATGGTAAAACCACACCAGTTGTAAGTGGTGATGCTACGGTTAAAAACACACCTTTGTTTGGCTTAAGCATGGACAATCGTTGGTACGTGGCAAATCCAGGTCGTTTCGGAATTGGTATCGACGCACGTTGGTTGGATGGTGCAGTAGGAAAGTCAACTATGTCTTACAAAGATGTTGACTATGCGAAGACAACAAACATTGAGTTAGGCATGATTATGCCAGGAGTTGTCGGAACATTCTATTTAGGCAACAATATGGCGCTTGACCTATTCTACAACATCGGACCAAGCGTATTCGTACAGATGGATGAGGGTCTTGTTGATGCTGCTAGTGATGCAAAAGATATCACAGATAAGAATAAGACAGGCAACTTGACAAAGGAGGACCTAGCTAATAAGAATAACACTTATAATGCAGTCAACGACGCTCTAGACAATACATATTTTGATTTCGGTATTTCACATTTCGTAGGAGCAGCATTCCGTTTCAAAGTGTTCCAGGCAGGTGTTGAGTACAACATTGCGAAATTGAAGAGAATGGATTGGGGCGACAGCAGCGCTGACGATTATGGTAATGTCAACATTGACATTAACGATGCAACGATGAAGGTTAATCGAAACAGCCTTCGAGTATTCTTGGGATTCAAGTTCTAAAACAAATATAAGGTGGGTCAATCGACTCGCCTTTATTTGCCTAAAATATACGTTGTTGCTTAGCACAAGTATATTTGTTCATCAATGAAAGCATCTTTGATTAATTGCGAAAAATAGAAAAATGAGAAAAAGATTATTCTTTTATGGATTGTTTGGACTTATGTTCAACCTCCAATTAGCTTACGGGCAAAGTGCAAATCCTCGTTCTAATGTAATGAGGAACAAGCCACAAGTGTATCATAAATCAGGTCAAAAGGATCCTCACAAAAGAAATGTGAGCAAAGCTGCATATGTAGGAGGAGAAATACTTGTCAAATTCAAACAAGACATCCAGATTCCTAATGTCTCTGATGGTGAATCTCTTCGTTCATCCACCCCTCTTCATATAGCATTTCAGGAGCTAGGAGTAAAAAACGTAAAGCCAATTCCAATAGCCACACCTAAAACCGAATCGAGAAGCAATTCGACTATAAAATCCAACACGTACAAAATATCATTCGACACGACGCTTATGTCGACTGGCGAAGCCATTGAGTACATGAAAAAGTTAGATGAAGTGCTTATCGCAGAGCCCAATTATATAAGGAAAGCCTATAATGCACCCATTACTGGAGAATCAAACCCATTGTTTTCACAGCAATGGGCAATAAAAGCAACCAGAATTGAAGAATTATGGAAAGTCCCGACAATCACTAACAAGCGTCCAGTAATAGCAATTATCGACACTGGTCTTGACGCTGACCACGATGAATTCTCCGGAAATTTGTGGATTAACGAAGCAGAAGCTAACGGGAAACCAGGTGTTGATGAAGATGGAAATGGTTATATCGACGATATCAACGGGTTCGACATGCTCTTTCATAGTGGTGTCATTAGTGATTCTGCTGGACATGGCACACACTGTTCTGGTATCGCAGCCGCAAAAGATAACAACAAAGGTATAATCGGAATGAATCCAGATGCATTAATCATGCCTGTAAGAGTATTAGACATAGATGGCTTTGGCGAATCTGAGTCTATTATCGAGGGATTAAATTATGCTGTTGCAAATGGAGCAGACGTCATCAGTTTGAGTCTTGGAGGCTATGAATACTCCGAAATTGAATATGAAGCATATAAAGAAGCCAGCAAGCATGCAATTATAGTGGCAGCCGCTGGTAATGAAAGCGTAGGAATAGAAAGTCGTTTAGCAAGCTTTCCTGGTGCATATCCATCTGTCTTAGGAGTTATGTCATCAGACAGCGTCAACAATATTTCTTGGTTCTCCAACAAAGACGAAGATGGTCCATTTTTCTCTGACATGACAAAAGGTTTGGAGACGTTCAACTATGAGCTGTATGCCCCAGGTTCGGGAATAGTGAGCACAGTCCCATCAGGGTATGATGTTTACAGCGGAACATCCATGTCGACACCTTGTGTAGCCGGCATCATATCCCGTCTGTTGCAATGTAAGAAATATGATGACCGTCAAACTTTAAAATTTGATCTAATCAATGCTTGCAAATCGGGTTGTATAGACGCGATGAAAGCATACGAAGGTTATAAAAAAAGCGATTTTTCCGCATATTTGTTAGCAATACAATACACAAAAGAAGATGGAGAGGAGTTGAAAGAAGGAATCAAACCAGGGAGCACGGTTTACGCATATCCAGTCTTTGTGAATTATGGGGAGCCAGTAGACAATATAAAAATCAAATTCTCAGACCCAGATTCTCTTTCCATCACAAATGGAGAACTAACAATTGATCGCATTGGAACAAATGACACAGTCAAAGTCGGACCTGTGAAATTAGAAATATACGATGAAATCGCAGAAATTGAAATAAATGTGGATTCGATAGGAGCTTCTGATCTTATTGATCATGATTCTGTTAATTATTTAGGCAAGGTGTCATTCAATGTTACTACCACAATAGAAGGAAAGACAACTGTAATGCATAAGAATCTGTATGACTTTGAAGTGGTTCATTATGATTGGGAGGATGATTATGAAGAAGAAATCATACAAAAAAATCACACAACTATTATGCGTAGATTTGTTGATGTGGACGAATCTCTTTTCATACCAGAAGGAGACACTTTGATTATCAGACAAGGAACAAGGGTGCATTTGGGATCTGGCGTGGATTTAATCTGCGAAGGAAAACTTATATGTGAATATGACACATTGGGGGCTTCTTGTTACTTTAATCAGACAGTCATATCTGGGTTCTACGCTGGAAATGTCTCCTTCAAAGATACGATTGAAGGCATAAAATTCGAAAATCTTATTTTCCAAAAAGACGGTTTTTTAAATGGCAATTTCAAAGCATGTGAATTTGTCAATTATTATGACATGGGAACGACTAGCTCAGAAAATGGACTATTCGCTCAAAATTGTACATTCGATTACTGTAAAGTATCTTTGGAAGCAAAGCATCTTTTCAAGAACTGTAAATTCTCCAACTCCACACTTACGAATCTTATCCAGACTGACATGGATGACGATGCAATACAATTCTTGCCAAGTTTGAGTTGTATGGAGACATGCAACTGTTATAACAACAAATTGGGTGACGTTGATTTTAGCGTCGGCTTTTATAGCGATACTTTTGCAGTCGAAAAGACTGATAACCCATCGTATTTGGGAAGTGCGAGCGACGACATAGTCAAGAAAAGCATAATCGATTCCGAACATCAAGAGACCCCTGTCGGGAAAGGAATCGTAGATATCTCCAACAAGTTAGACAAATATTGTGTGTCAGCTCCACCTATTCTATTACATGCATTTATCAATGGAAAAGAAATACACATAAATCCTGATGGTTCCGAATATATTGAAGACACCTTTCCAAAGAGATCTAATATTAGATTGGTGTTCTCTGGTCCTGTAAATAAGAATAGCCTAACCATATCTGAGGGATACGACTTTACTTGGGAATCTGACACCGTAGTAAATGCTGCCATTTTTTTATCCTTTTTTCTAAAAATTGAGTTTTTGGACAAAAGTAGTTCATTTTCATCCGAATACGTATATTACTTGACAAATCTGATTGACAATGATGACGATATTCTAACGATAGAATGTCAAAATAGCAATCAAATAAAGTTAACTTGGGATACAATCGAAAACACGAAAAACTATAATATGATTAACGTGTATGGAAAAAACGTATATATATATGGAACACTGGACGAATTATTGGAACAGATACCTATCGACAATACCGAAATAACATTAAAATTAAAGTATGAATATGATGCATTTTTCCTTAGGTTAACAAATGATGAAGAGGAGGAAGAAGACATCTACCATGTGGCATTTAATGAATGTGAATTTGATTTCGAAGATCGGTATGAAGGTGAAGAAGATTGTGGAATAGATATCGATCTAACTACAGCACTTAGTGTCATCAATTTTGTACTAGATGAGAGACTAAGTTTTTTCGAAAAAAATTTGTTATGTTACGACTTTACTTCAGATGGGAAAATCAACATTCAGGATTTCGTAAATGTTTACAACACATACAGAGATGATATTGATCCGTCAAGCACTTCAGGAAATGCTGAATATATTATACAAGATAGTATTCTATATGTTAATACAGACACTCCTATCTCCGCCATAGAAGCTTATTTTGAAGCGACAGACAAAAGTATAATCGAGCCACAATCAGGTCTGGACAATATGGAACATTTTGTCAATCAACAAGGAAATGGAGATTGCCAATTGTTAGCATACTCTTTCAACGGAAGAAAAGTGCCTGCAGGCAAACATCCATTGTTGAAATTTAATGGTGATGTCAATTTGAAGAAAGCGTTGCTATGCAACCAAAACGGAAATGAAATAACACTAACAGAAGGCGGTTTTATTGTCAATCCAATAGACCCAATCGAAAAAAAGGACTGCAACCTACGTTACTATAATATTTTAGGTAAAGAAATAAGTCCAGATCAGATTGACAAATGTTCTGACATATTCATTCGAGCGGTTGAACATGACGGCAAACTTGAAGAATCGTCAAAAATAAAAATCATAAAGCACTAATATAAGGGGTTACGTGAAGTGTATATGGTCAATCCCTTGTAGGTCGTCCAGAAGAATCCGTTGTATGCGTGGAGTCTCTTTTTTAATAAAAAGTTGAGTCGCAAACACGTATACAAAAAGAAAAATTATTATTTTTGTTGGCAGATAATAACGAAAAATATTTAATTTTTTCATAAAATGGTAAATTACAAAGAGTTAGGCTTGGTAAACACTAAGGAAATGTTTGCTAAGGCACTTAAGGGCGGTTACGCTGTCCCAGCTTTCAACTTCAACAACCTTGAGCAGCTTCAGGCTATCGTAACTGCAGCAGCTACAGAGAAGTCACCAGTTATCCTTCAGGTTTCTAAGGGTGCTCGTAACTACGCTAACGGAACTATCCTTCGTTACCTAGGTATGGCAGCTGTAGAGTACGCTAAGGAGCTAGGTTGGGAGAAGCCACAGATCGTTCTTCACTTGGATCACGGTGATTCATTCGAGCTTTGCAAGGATTGTATCGATAACGGATTCTCTTCAGTTATGATCGACGGTTCTCACCTTCCATACGAGGAGAACGTTGCTCTAACAAAGAAGGTTTGTGACTACGCACACCAGCACGGTGTAACTGTAGAGGGTGAGCTTGGTGTATTGGCTGGTGTTGAGGATGAGGTTTCTGCAGACCACCACACTTACACTAACCCTGAGGAGGTTATCGACTTCGCTACTCGCACAGGTTGTGACTCTCTAGCTATCTCTATCGGTACTTCACACGGTGCTTACAAGTTCACTCCAGAGCAGTGTACTCGTAACGCTGAGGGTAAGCTTGTTCCTCCACCATTGGCATTCGACGTTCTTGAGGGTGTTATGGAGAAGTTTGCTGCACAGGGTGGTTTCCCTATCGTTCTTCACGGTTCTTCTTCAGTTCCTGAGGAGTACGTTGAGATGTGCAACCAGTTCGGTGGTAAGTTGCCAAACGCAATCGGTATTCCTGAGTCAGAGCTTACTAAGGCTTCTAAGTCAGCTGTATGTAAGATCAACATCGACTCAGACTCTCGTCTTGCATTTACAGGTGCTGTTCGTAAGCACTTCGCTGAGCACCCAGATCACTTCGACCCACGTCAGTACTGTGGTGACGCTCGTAAGGAGATGGTTAAGATGTACACTCACAAGATCGTTAACGTTCTTGGTTCTAAGGGTAAGGCAGAATAATCAAGCCAAACGAATTAAAAAACTAGGGATGCTGTTTTCAGCATCCCTTTTTTGTTCCTAAAAAGAGTGTGCTCATCAGAACACACTCGTAAATAAGCTTTTTATAAATTAGTTTTTAGCATTTCATCATCTTCCTCCCGACATCAAATCAGATGCATTCTTGAAGATATTCTTGATAAAATTGTAGTACATAGGGACGATACATGATGCGTCGTGTCCTCCTCCCTGAATCTCCTGCCAGATGTGGTCGACATTATTCGACTGCAATGTCTCATGATACTCCTTAGGGAATTGACCAACAGTGCCATCGTTTGTGCCTCCAGTAATAATGAAGACATACGGAGTCGGCTCACCATCCTTGAATTTCAACTCACTCTTTTGCATATTGCCGGGATGAGCCATAAAATTGTCTTGTGCTGGAGTGACTCCAGGAGCGGGACAAGCACAACCTATATAGCCAAATACCTCGGGTTTTGTGATTCCAATGTAAAGAGCCTCACGTCCTCCCATAGAGAACCCAGAAATGGCCGTATGCTCACGGTCGGTATAAGTAGAGTAGTTCTGATTGATATATGGCATCAAACAATCGACTAAATCTTCACGGAAATCATCATACTTCTTGCATTCCTCAGCTGTAAATCCACCACAATTCTCGCTATTAGCACTTGTATACATGAATGTGTAGACAATAATCATCTCTTTAGACTCTCCGCTTGCCGCGAGATTGTTGGCCATAGTCCTGATCTTATTGCTTTCGTCCTGCATGCTCTTCTCTGTGCCAAAAATACCATGGTTCACATACATTACAGGGTATTTCTTACTCTTATCGTAGTTTTTAGGCAAAAGCACATCAGCAGCCTTTTGCTTATTGGCAATTTTTGAGAAATAACGGATCGACTCCATAGTGCCGTCGCCATTAGTGCTAGTGGCATTGCCAGGGACACTTGTTGTGATTGTCCCTTTGATGTTCTGCATGTACTGGGAAGGAGTCAAGAACATCTCTGTCGAGCCACCTTCAGAACCACCACCTCCTGGAATTTCCTCTTGTACAGGAGCAGAGAATGTGACGCTGTCTGGAAGCTCATTCGAGCTAAAAATGATTTTACCATCTTTGTATATATAGATGGGAGTTTGTGCTACTGCGGTTAAAGCTAGAAGAGCAGTAGAGAATAGTAAAGTTTTTTTCATGAATCAATTATTATGTGTAATCGAGTTTATTAAATATACAGAGATTTGAGCATATCTCTGTATGATCTTTTTATACAATTTTACCGACTATAAAGAATATATGCAACTGTATTAGACTAAGCAGCCAATTATGCAGATAGAAATATGAATTATTTATACAAGCCACTTTTCGTGTTTTGGGTTGCTTAAGAAAATATATTAAATTTAGTTAAATAATTTTTTTTTATTTTGTCTTAATAAAACTTTTGTATCTTTGTAAACAAATGACTTGGTCATTTAAGTTATGTTATAACCCAATTATAAAATAATCTAATGAAGTTAAAGAGTTTATTAAGTTTGGTAATGTTGTTCGTTAGCTTGGCTATGCATGCAAGCATCACTCATCTAATTGTTGAGTTGAAGAACGACAAAAAATATAGTTTCTTGTTGGCAGACAAGCCTGTTATTACATTCGATAATGGCGACTTGGTAGTCAATGGAAATGAATCAACATCGTATGCAATCAGTGAAGTGAAGAATTATCACTTTGGAGAGGGAATACAGTCAGCAAGTCAGACATTAAACGCTAATGAGTTGTGCATTACTTATGTTGACGAGAACACAATCAAGGTACAGAATGCTTCTGCAAATGTTCCTGTAGTTATTTTCAATGTTTCTGGATCAGCTATTGTAAACGTAGTTACAGATTCAGAGGGCGTTGCGACTTTGCAATTGCCATCACAGACTGGTGTGTATATTGTAAAAGTAGCAGATAAGTCTTTCAAGGTTATTCGTAAGTAATACGAGATAATAAATGTATAAGGCGGGTATGACATACCCGCCTTTTTTTGTTTATGTTTATTATACATTTGTTGACTGGCTTGCGTTGTTAGGGAAGTAGCCAAATGATCTTTAGTGACCAAACTATATTATATAAACTAAAAGAAGATTGTTTTGAGTGATTATATGCGGACGCACTATTTTAAATCAAAAGAAGGGAACTTCGCAGCCCCCTCCGTTCTAATTTAACCTAAACCTTAATTATGAAAAAATCTACCTGTTTTGTTTTCTGATACAAATGTAAGTCTTTTTTCATTACTGCCAAAGGAAAATTAAACTTTTTTAACACTTTCTTTAATTTTTTTTAAATCTTCTTTTCCCATTTTGTTTTGTTGTTCTGTCAAATTAATAGTCAAAATCATCTTTGGGTTAATAAATATTGTTCTATCTAAATGATATATAGTGTACTAGATATTTATATTATGTGTCAGTGATAAAAAATAAAGTTTCCACTTTTCTTGTATAAGCGGAAAAACTATTTTTGCAAAAAAAAGAAAGATGAGAGTTCTAAAATTTATCACTATTTTGCTTTGGGCATTATTTTCTAATGCTATCTGTTTGCATGGACAAGATTATAAATTTCTTTGGGGTGTTGATGCAAATACTGTATTCGACAATCGTGAAGGCGATAAGACATATGCACCGCAACAGACAATCTTTTTTTCACGTATATCGCCATCGTTTGGAGTTCAGTTTCTAGGTGAACATAAGTTTGTTGTCGGAACTCATTATATCCAACCAATAGGAATTGGATATAAAAATCCTAAGTTTGTGCCTACTGCATATTATAATTTTACTCATTCTGAGAATAAAAGATTTTGGGATGTGTCATTTGGTATGATTCCGCGTCGATTCATGAGTTTGGAATTGCCGAGTATTTTGTATAGTGACTCAATGAGTTATTATAATCCCAATATTAGAGGTATTCTTTTGAGGTATAATAAATATAAGTATGATAATTGTTTTAGACAGCAATTATCTCTTGATTGGCGTAGCTTGCAAAGTGCGGAACAGAGAGAAGCCTTTAATGTGAATTATGAATTTCTTGCTAATTTGGGTCCTTTCTTTTTCTTGGGAGCAGATGCACAATTGAATCATCTAGCAAAAAGAAATCCTGCTCCTGAAGGAGAAGGCGTGAATGATGATATGTTCGTACAACCATTTGTTGGAGTTGATTTTAGAAATACGCCATTTGATGTCTTATATTTCAAGGTGGGATATGCAGCTAGTTTTGATAGATGTAGGGCTATTGGCGACTGGGAGATTGATAAGGGTGTTCAAGCTAAACTGTTGTTGTATTGGAGACGATTAGGTCTTGTTGAGAATTTGTATATCGGCGACAAGCAATTCCCGCTTTATTCAATGTATGGACCATTGCTTAATATGGGCGACCCACATTATCAGTCGAGTGTCTATTCTATGACATCAATCTATTGTACGATAGTGTCGAATCGTAATGTTTCATTTTTCCCATCTCTAGATTTTCATGTCACAAAAGAGGGCGTGTCATGTTATCAAAGAGTTGTGTTAAGAGTGAATGTTGGCAATGTTGATAACTAATTCGTTCATTGTACAACAATATAAGAAAAGAATTATATCTTTGTATTGGATTTAAATATTTTCATACTATTTCATAAAATAGAGGCTTTTACAAAACAAGCTATATTTTTGATAAGTGATTTACTAATGGCGAGGCAACCTTGTGATAAGGCAGCCTCTCTTTTTTTTATAATATTGACTGATAAATGCTGAATTATGCAAATTGTCGTCATATATTTCACATTTTATCATAGTTTTTTAACTTTTTTTGTGCAATTACATTTAATAAATGTGAATTGTTATTCTAAAAATTTATAATTTTGCGGCGGATTTATATTATTTGCCGGATAGTGTATGCGTTTTGCATGTGGAATCCAAGGCATTTATTATTATTAAAACGCAAAAAAAAGGAAGTAAGTGGCTAAATTTGAAAAAGATATCGTAAAGATTGGATACATTGATGATGCAAGCATCAATGTAGATGTCTTGTCTGCTTACTCATATCCTGAAAATTCCCCTGTCGGTAAGTGGGGCAAATTGAAGGTCGCAAAGAATTCAAGGGGAGTGCGTTGTCTATGCAGTGAGAAGGGCGAGCCAGTCCAATTAAAAGGATTTTCTACACATGGCCTACAATGGGCAGGAGTTGCAAACGTTACCGAATGTAATATTAAAGCATTGAAGGAGGAGTGGGGATGCAGTGTGTTCCGCTTGGCTTTATATGTGGATTACGAAGGAGGTTATGCATACAATCCTACATTCCGTCAGACAATGTTGGAAAATGTTGTTCGATGGACAGCTGAATGTGGTATGTATTTGGTGATTGATTGGCATGTGCTAACACCTGCAAACCCACAAGCACCAGAATATCGATGTCATCCAAAGAACGGAATGGATTTGGCAGGTGATTTCTTTACTTATTGTGCTAGACGTTTTCAGAATCAGAAACATATACTTTACGAACTTTGCAATGAACCAAACATCGACAATGGCGAGAAAATTCCATGGGTCGGAGTTATCAAGGATTATTGCGAAGATATGTTGCGTATTGTCAGAAAATATGACAAAGATGTTGTGGCATTATGCGGTACACCATCATGGAGCCAGGACACTCATGATGTAATCGGACACGAGGTGACTGATGAGAATGGTGAACTGTATGAGAATGTGATGTACACATTTCACGTTTATGCTGCAAGTCACAATGATGGAAGAGATATCGACACACCGACAAGCTTCCACGGAGTCAATTTTATGAAGCGTTTCAAGGAAGGCGACTTAGAAAATGGAATACCAGCGATTCTAGAGAAACTTCCTGTATTCGTTACGGAGTGGGGGACAACAGATGCCGGTGGTTGGACAAATTTCCGTCCAGATTTGTCGGATATGTGGCTTGAGATCTTCGACGGCAATAACAAAGGAGAGCAACTTATAAGCTGGTGCAACTGGAGTTTCAGCGCTGAAGGCGGTGTATGTGGAGCATTGAAATGGAACACGGGAAAGATTTCCCCTCTTGATCTAGATATATTGACAGAAAGTGGCAAGTATGTCTATGATCACCTTAAAAATGAAACAAATAAAATAAAATAATGGCAAAAAAACTATTCTTCGGAATGCTGCTCTCTATGGCGTTGTTGAGCTGTAACAATAAGCCAGGAGAAGCAAATACTGACAAAGCGACTACTGAATCAAGTAGTTCTGAACCTACACAGACGACAGAAATTCAGAAAGGCTATATTGATTCTATCAGTAGTAATGTAGAGGCACTACCAGCATTTGATTATCCAGCTGGTTCACCTGTTGCAAAGTGGGGTAAGTTGAAGGTGGCAAAGAACAAAAAGGGTGTTCGTTGCATGTGTGATGAAAACGGAAATCCAGTTCAGCTACGTGGTATGAGTACTCACGGTTTGCAGTGGGCAGGAGTCGCAAACGTCACAGAGCGCAACATGAATGCTTTGAGAAACGAGTGGAATTGCAATGTGTTCCGTTATGCTTTGTATGTTGACGAAGAGGGTGGTTATGCTTTTAATCCACAGTTTAGAAATGATATCCTTGAGAAGGTGGTAAAATGGACTGCAGATAATGGTATCTATTTGTTGATCGACTGGCATGTACATAAGCCAGGAAATCCAAATGCACTACAGTATCGTTGCCATCCTACAAACGGTCGGGACTTAGCTGGAGATTTCTTCACATATTGTTCACGTCGTTATAAAAACTTGAAACATATCATCTATGAGGTTTGTAACGAGCCAAACTGGCACTATGAAGGTGGTCCTGGAGTCGACTGGACAACAGAGATCAAGCCTTATTGTGAGGAGATGCTAGGAATTATCCGTTCAAACGACAAGGATGTGATTGTAGTGTGTGGAACACCATGGTGGAGCTCTTGTCCTGAGTCTGTAATCGGAAATGAGGTTGTCGACCAGGATGGAAACTTTTATGAAAATGTTATGTATACATTCCATTTCTACTCAGCGACACACAACGATGGTAGATTGAAGGATGAGCCAGGAAACCACAGACCTGATGATTTCTACAGAAAGATGAAGTCAGGAATTCCTGAGTTGGGAATCGCTCCAGTCTTAGAGACTTTGCCAATCTTCGTTACAGAGTGGGGTACTACAGAGGCGAGTGGTTGGCATGAGTTCCGTCCAGACTTGACAGATATATGGATGGATATCATGGATGGAAACAATTCAGGAGAACAGATAGTTAGCTGGTGTAACTGGAGTTTCAGTGCCGAAGGTGGTGTATGTGGAGCTTTGAAATGGAACACTGGTAAGATCTCTCCATTGGATCCAGAGATTCTTACAGAGAGCGGAAAATACGTATTTAAGCGTCTACACGATAAAAAGTACGGCAAGCAATAGTTTTTTTGACAGATTATATATGGAATGCGTTACTATCAGTAACGTATTCCTTTTTATTTGTGTGAAAATGATGCGAAAACGACTTTTTGAACGTTAAAAGTTAATAAAGTATGTTTAAAAGTATTGTTTTTAGTGTTTATTTTCTAAATTTGTAAAAAAATAGTTTTGTGATAAAAAAATGATTATATTATAATGAAGAGAGAACTACTGGCTTTTGCCTTATTATCAGCAGCTTGTGTTAGCTGTACTGATGATTCTTACGATTTGGATAATATTTCCAATGATTACAGTATAGACCTGAATGAATATCTACCGATTGCAAGTTCACAGGTCAAGTTGAAAGATATCTTGAGCGAGTTCAAGACAAAGTACATAACAGAGGATTCTGATCGTACTATAGTTTTCAAATTTGATACAACCAATCGTGTTTATCTTAAACCTATTGATATCATATTCGAGAAGACAACATACGATTTCCCAGCTGTTGAAATTCCTGATTTGAAAGTAGTTGACGGAGTTATCCCTGCTGGAATTCCATTTACTGTAAATCTTCCTCTTGATATGACTATTAAAGATCAGAATGGAGAAGGAAAGATTGACCAGATCTTTGTAAAGGAAGGTAAGTTGAGATTCCAACTTGATATTGAGACTGACGGTTCAGGAAAGATTGACGTATCTCCAATCCGTATTTATGAAACAAATATTCCTCATAAGAGTCTTCTTCCAGGAGATATCTTAGGAGTGGATTTGACTGGTTCTGTATTGGATTTCACTGTGATGGATAGTATTAAGGTTACTCTTGCAGCAGGTTCAGAAATCCCAGTGCACGGATCAAATTTGAGAGTGAAGATGACAATGTTGGATGACACTTTGAGCTATAAGAAAATCTATGGTTCATTCGCTTCAAATTACGAGCAGATTGAGAGAACAGACTTTTATATCAATCTTTATGATGATAATATTGACTTCCATTTGAATGTCCTTGATCCATCATTGAAAATCGTGGGTAGAACTAATAGTGGAATTCCGTTGAGCTGTTCTATTAAGAACTTGGTAGGAAAGCATAAGTCTTTAAATTCTTCGAAGAAGGATTCTGTTAAGGCTGTTTTCTATAGAAACCAACCATCTCTTAGATCAGATACATTCTATTTTGATTTCAAAAATGCAACTGTCCAAGGAGAAGAGACGGTAGCTTTCAATGAGACATTTGATGGTCCTAACGGAAATTTGGATTCTATTTTTAGCTATTTGCCGGATTCTGTATCTCTAGCATGTGGTATTAAGATTAATGCAACTCCTGAAAGTGGAGTGTCGTACTACTTGCTTGATTCTACATATATTGAGTTGGATATCGAAGCTTCTGTTCCACTAGCTATTGGAGATTCAAGTTATCTTACAATCAGAGATACTGTTGATAAGATCAATATTGTAGAGGAGATTACAGATTATCAGGAAGGTAGCTTTAAGCTTGATCAGGCAGAAATCTATGTTGAGTTTGAAAACGAGCTGCCTCTTGAGGCTGTAGTGACTGCTCAGTTCTGTAGAGCTGATACAGTAAATGGCAAGGTTCAACTTACACGTATCAATAATAAGAAGTTAGACCAGACTGTACATATCCCTGCAGCAGAAACTAAGAATGGCTTTAAGGTTAAAGCTACACCATCTTTGACTAAGATTAGCGTTTCTGATGACATGGTAGATGATATCAAACGCATAAATGCTGTCGACTTCACTTATCGAATTAAAGTTCCAAAAGGTTCTGTTGATGGAGTTTATTTGACTAGTGATTGTGGTATGTCAGCTAAAGTGTATGGCCACGTAAAAGCGAATATTTCTAACTCGGAAAAATAATAGACTAAGACAATGAAAAAAATTATATCTGTCGTATCGACAATATTAGTGGCGGCATCGTCATCATTTGCCCAAATGTCGTCTACACTATATTTTATGGAACAAAATCCATTGATCCATAATTTTAACCCATCATTCCAGCCAAATGATAAGATGGTAATTGGAATGCCTGCATTGTCTCTAGTCTCAGTTAATGCTGGTAATAGCAAACTTTCATTTCAGGATATCTATGTCCCTCGTACTATAGATGGTAAGAATACAACAGTGTTGTTCCTACATCCAGAGGCAAAAGATGAAGTCCTAAATGTAATTAATAAGATGAGTCCTCGCGACAGAATCTTTGCTGATTATAACCTTCAACTATTGAATTTCGGAATGAGAATTAAAGATAAGTCATACGTGACATTCTCATTGTCGAATAGAATGGAGATGAACACAATCATACCGAAGGAGATGCTTAAGGCAGCATTGATGACTGAGGGAAATGGTCCTGAGTCGTCTTATTCTTTCGGATTGAACAAGTTCTCTTCTTCTGTAAATGTATATTCAGAGTTGGCACTTGGATATAGCTATGCATTTGCTGATAATTTCCAGGTAGGTGCTAAGATCAAATATTTGATGCCTCATGCAGGTTTCCGTACTGATTTCAAGGACGTAGATTTGTATATCTCTAAAGATGAGTGGAGATTTGCAGGCGAAGGTGAAGTAGACGCTTCTGTTCCAGGTATTGAAATCTATAAGGATGAAGAGGGAAAGATCGATTCTATTGATTTCAACGACAATTTTGAGGCTTCTGATATTATTAAGTCTAAAGGTGCTGGTGTAGCTCTAGACTTTGGTGTTACTTACAACCCAATTCAGTGCATTAAGTTGACAGGAAGTGTCCTTGACCTAGGATTTATCCACTATGGTAAGGAAATTCATAAGGCTAAGAAAGTTAATGATTTTGTATTCAACGGTTTGGAATACACAATGGATGACATTCACAAGCGTGATTCAGCTGATTTGTTTGAGCCTTACAAGGAGATGCTTGACGACATGTACGTTGTTGATGATAATGAGGGATTCAACTCAATGCTTACAGCTAAGGCTTTGTTTGGTGTTGAATACTCATTTATGCAGAATAAGATGTCGGTTGGATTCTTGTCTAAGACATATTTCTTGCATAATTGTGCTTCTGAGGAGGTTATGCTAGCATACAACTACCGACCTAACAGAATCGTATCGGCTTCAGCTTCTTACACTGTTACAAACGGTATGTATAGCAACATCGGTTTGGGTGTAAACTTGAACATGGGACCAGTTAATTTGTTCTTGGCAGCAGATCAGATTCCTTTACGTTATGCTAAAGGTGATGGAATCATGATCCCAACACGTACACGTGCAGCTAACTTCTCTATGGGTCTTAACTTCGCAATCCGTGATAAGGAGAGAGAAGAGAGAAACAGATTGGCTTGGACAGATTCTGATAACGATGGTGTTTCTGATTTGCATGATAAGTGTAATGATACACCAGAAGGAATTGAGGTAGACAAGACAGGATGTCCTAAGGATTCAGATGGTGATGGTGTTCCTGATTACTTGGATCAGTGCAACGACTCATTGACTGGTAATAAGGTAGACGCAAATGGTTGTCCACTTGATACTGATGGCGACGGTGTTCCTGATTACAAGGATCAGTGTAATAATCCTAACACAGGCGGATTGGTAGACGAATTCGGATGCCCTTCAGATACTGATGGTGATGGTGTTCCTGATTATCTTGATAAGTGTGAGTCGACTCCAATCGGTGTTCCAGTTGACGCAAACGGTTGTCCTAAGGATTCTGATAACGATGGTGTAGCTGATTACCTTGATAAGTGTCCTGACACTCCTCTTGATACTAAGGTGGATGAGAATGGTTGTCCAATAGACACAGCTCCAGCAGTTGCTGCTCCAGTAGAGTCTAATGAGGGTAATGTAAATGAGGCTTCTAATTCAGATGTTAAGACAGATGCATCTAAGAACGCTAAGAGCAATGTTAAGACTTCTGCTAAGACAGATAAGAATAACTCAGCTACAACAAGTGCTGCTTCATCATCTAAGACAAATACTAACCGTGCAGCTTCGACTAAGACTAATAATGCATTCGATCCTAGCATGATTGCTGATAGAGTTAACGATTTGACTCCTGATGAGTATGAAGCTAACCGTCCAAAGGCTAAACACTATACTGTAACAGAGAATGGTGTTGAGTACGAGGTATTCGAGGCTCCAACTATGAATGTCTTGTTCGATTCAAGTATGGCTGTCGTAAGAAATCGTATGTTGCCAGGCATCAACAAGATTGTTAGTACATTGAAGAGCAATCCAAACACTTCAGTTATTATCTGGGGTCATACAGATTCAGATTGTACAAACGAGAAGAACTTGGCATTGTCAGTTAAACGTTCTCAGGCTGTTAAGAGAGTGTTTATCGCTAAGGGTATCGATGAAAGCAGAGTTGTGGCTAGAGGATTTGGTGAGACTAAGCCAATTATCTCTAATAGAACACCACTAGGACGTTCTCAGAACCGTAGAGCTGAGATCATAGTAGTGACTAAAAAGCCATTGACTAGTAAAAAGTAATTGATTTTATCTAAAAAAAGGAAGGGATGCTGAAACCAGCATCCCTTCCTTTTTTATGTTGATATGTCAACAGATTATCTTGGTCGATCCCAGTTGACCTTTAAGTTAAGATTAGAATAGAATATGATTTGGAAATCCTAGAATTTTAGATCAAATTCGCTTTAAAATAAAAAAAGAAGGAAGCCTCTCGACTTCCAATCTTCCAACCTTAAATCTAATACCATGAAAAACACAATGCAAAGGTAACACTATTTTTATATTCTGCAACATAAAAAATAGATTTTTTTACGAAAAATATGTTTTTTAACACCCTTTGGGTTTTGCTAAAAATGTGATATTCTTTCTAAATGATTGTTTTTCAGTGTGATAATGCCAATTTTGCTACCTTTTTCGCATATGTTAAAATTTATGTTAAAGTATTAAAAAGTCAAAATTTGTTTTTTGTTCGAAAAATAAGATGCATATTTGCAGTCGGAAACAAAGATGAAAGAGTTCTTATGCTATTTACTAGTATATCTCACTTATTGAAAATTGTATGTATAAACAACAAAAAAACAAATTTATCTAAATAAAAGAAGATGAAAAAAATTTTATCACTTGCGGCAGTTGCATCTATGGCTGTAGCTGCTAACGCTGCTTCTTTCGATGACACAAACTACATCGAGCAGTGGGGCCAGTTGAAGTTGGTTGGTAATCAGCTTTCTGCTTCAAATGGTTCAGCTATCCAGTTGAAAGGATGGTCTACATTCTCTCTTCACTTTGGTGATGTTCAGGGATGTCTAGGTTTGGATCAGTGGAAGTTGATGAAGCACTACGGTGCTAACATCGTTCGTTTGGCTATGTACATCGACGATAACAACGACGGTGGTTCATACAACTCAAGAAAGGACTTCTTTAAGGAGAAGGTTAAAGGTTACATCGATGACGCTTACAAGGCTGGTATGTACTGTATGGTAGACTGGCATACACTTGAGACAAACGGTAATCAGGGTAACCCATGGGATCAGAAGGATGCTTCAAAGGATTTCTTCTCAGAGATCTCATCTTACTGTAAGCAGAAGGGTTACAAGCACGTATTGTACGAGTTGTGTAATGAGCCTAAGTGTGATGGTTGGGCTACTATCAAGAAGTACGCTGAGTACGTTATTCCTTCAATTCTTGAAAACCAGCCAGATGCAATCATCGTAGTTGGTACTAACAACTGGTGTCAGGATATCCTTGAGCCAATTGCTAGCCCTCTATCTCAGTACAAGAGCAACGTAATGTATTCATTCCACTACTACTCTTGTTCTCACTTCTCATTGCTAGGTAACTTCCGTTCAGCACAGGGTTCTATTCCAGTATTCGTATCAGAGTGGTCAGCTGTAAAGTTTGATGGTAATGGTCCATTCTGTAAGCAGAACGCTGATGACTTGATGGAGGCTTGTGGTACAAACAATACTAAGCAGCTTGTCAGCTGGTGTATTTGGAACTGGGGTAAGAAGAATGAGGCTTCTTCATTCTTTACTGGTACATGTTCAGAGCAGAACTTGTCTCAGTACAAGGCTAGCGACAGCAGCATCTTGTTTGGTGATTACGTATCAGGTTTGATGTCTGGTGGTCTTAAGATCGAACCAAGACCAGTTCCAAAAGAAGGACCTTTCACAACTCTAAATAAGATCCCTACATCTAAGACAGAGTTGTTCCACTGGGATGCATACAACTTCGGTGGTGAAGGTGTTGCTTACCACGATGGTAACGGTGGTGCTTGGAAGAAGAATGATGATGGCGACGTTCTTGATTACCAGGTAGGTAAGAACGAGGAGGTTGACGTATTCTCTTTGGCAGTAGATATGCAGTGGTTGGATAAGAAGTTCCCATATGCAACAGTTGAGAATGGTAAGGTTGTTAGCTTTGATGACGTTATCAAGACTGACTGGAAGGATGTGAACAACGATGACAAACCAACTTACAGATCTTTGAACGGTGGTCGTATGTACTCAGGTACTGCAGGTTCAAGACGTCCAGATGAGGGTGTTGATATCTCAGGTGCAAGCTGTAAGGGTACATTCGCAGGTGCTGGTTACCAGAACCTAGGATGGGTTGAGGCTGACGAGTGGATCAACTTCACAGTAGATGTTGAGAAGCCAGGTTACTACAAGATCTCAGGTATCATCGGTGCTGAGTATCTAGCTCCAGAGAAGCTTGGTGAGATCTCAATCACTTCAACTCACGGTAATCACCTTCGTTTGCCAAAGGATAAGAAGAACCCAGATCTAGTTAATACATTTGGTTTCCCTGCAACAACAACTTGTGCTGATCCTACAGTTTCTGCTTCTGCACCATGGGATTGTTGGGCTGTTAGCGAGGCAGTTAGTGGTAAGAACGAGGAAATTTGGGTAGCATTCCCAACTGCTGGTGAGAATGAAATCAAGTTCTCTTTCGTAGGTAACGCTGGTGGTGTTGGTCCACTTATCTTCGATTTCATGGGAGATCTTGATAAGGATGATCCTATCACTGCTGTTTCTGAGGCTGCTGCTGAGGATGTATTCTCTATCTACCCTAACCCAACTTCAGGTGAGTTCACTGTAGCTCTTGCTGAGAACGTTGAGGCAACAGTAGAGGTTGTTAACATGGCTGGTCAGGTTGTAGCTTCTCAGGTTATCGAGGGTACAGCTACAATCAATAAGGCTTTGGCTGCTGGTGTTTACACTGTAGTAGTTAAGTCTAACGGTGCTGTTAGCACACAGAAGTTGGTTGTTAAGTAATCTGAATAATTAGATTTCTTATAAAATCCACGGAGGGGAAGCAATTTGCTTCCCCTCTTTTTTTGTGTTTAGGAGATTATATAGCAGTTGTCCAAAATGAGAATTGTTAAGGGCGGAACGCCTACCTCTGTCTAGACAATGTTAAATAATGTTAATACTTCTGAAATGGCATACTATATTCAAAAAAAATGTATATTTGCATATGAAACATTAGTGAAATTAATATCCTTACTCTAGTTACATAATGAAAACTCAATAATGGAAAAAATAATTTAGTATGAAGAACCTCTTATCACTATTAGCATTGTCTTTGGCTTGCATGACTGCAAATGCAGATTCTTTTGACAAAGAAACCCACATTCAGAAATGGGGTAAATTACAAATAGTCAAAAATCAACTTTCTGCTCAAAATGGAGATCCAATTCAGTTGAAAGGATGGTCTACTATTCAATTAGGACCAAAAGAGTCCAATAGTTGTGTTGGTGTCGACCAGTTTAACCTAATGAAATATTATGGAGCAAATGTAGTAAGATTAGCGATGCCTATTGAGAATGGTTATCTTCAGTCTAAAGAGTCGTACACTCAAGTGATCAAGGATTATATCGACGACGCATATGCTGCAGGTATATATGTTATTGTCGATTGGCATTCATTTGACGATAAAGGTGTAGGTGGTGATCCAAATGATTACAAGGACGAATCTAAGGCTTTCTTTAGCACCATTTCTGAGTATTGTGCATCCAAAGAATACAATCATGTATTGTATGAAATCTGCAACGAACCTAAGTGTGATGGTTGGGAAACAATCAAGGAGTACGCTGAGCACGTAATCCCAGCAATCGTTGAGAACCAGCCAGACGCAATGATCGTAGTTGGTACTAACAACTGGTGTCAGGATATCCTTGAGCCAATTGCTAATCCAATCTCTAAGTACAAGAGCAACGTATTGTATTCATTCCACTACTACTCTTGTTCACACCTCTCATTGCTAGGTAACTTCCGTTCTGCTCAGGAGTCTATTCCAGTGTTTGTGTCTGAATGGTCTGCATTTAAATTTGCTGGTACTGGACCTTTCTGTAAAATGAATGCAGATGAGTTGATATACGCATGCGGTACAGATAACACCAAACAACTTGTTAGTTGGTGTGTTTGGAACTGGAGCAATGCAAAGGACGATCAAACGGCTTTTTTCAAAGGATCATGTGATAAGGATAATATATCCGAGGAAAAGGCCGGTGATAGTAATCTTTTGTACGGTCAATATGTGTCTCAATTAATTAAAGGCATGTGTTTAGGATGTGACGATCATAGGAGAGAGCCACAAACTGGTCCTTATTATGAACCCAATAGAATACCTACTAATAATAAAACTTGGTGGCGTTGGGATGCTTACGACTATGGTGGAGAAGGTGTGGCTTACCATGATGAAAACAGCTCTGCATGGCTAAAAGACACTACTGGTGCTGTGATTGGATATAGAAACGATGGCGAAGAGGTGGATGCGTTCTCTCTTGCTGTTGAGATGGAATGGACGAAAGAAAAATGTCCGTGGACTACAGTTGAGAACGGTAAGGTAGTTGATTTTGCTCCCGAAATCGCAACTGAGTGGGTAGATGTAAATTACTATGACAGACCAACATACAAGTCATTGAATGGAGGAAGATACTATTGGGGAACAGCAGGATCAAGACGCCCAGATGAAGGTGTTGATTTGTATGGTGCATCATGCTATGGTACAGATGCCGAAAATCTTGCATATTCAAGTTTAGGTTTGGTAGAGGAAGGTGAGTGGATCAACTTTACAGTAGATGTTAGGAAGCCAGGTTACTACAAGATCAGAGGTATAATTAGTTCAGAGTATCTAGCTTCTAAGGTTGATGGTGAGATTGCAATTGTATGTGATAAGGGAAATATGCTTAGATCTTCTAGAGATCTTTCTGATAATACTCTTGTAAAGTCATTTGGATTCCACAAAACAACAGAATGTGCGGATGAGAGAGGAACGGTCACAGAACCATGGAATTGTTGGGCAGAAAGTGAGGCAATAAGTGGTAGTGAAAAAGAGGTGTTTATTGCTTTCCCTAAGTCTGGTATGAATTCTATACAAATTGAATTTGTAGGAGACGCGAGTGGAGTAGGCCCACTTATGTTTGACTTCTACCAGGAATTCCAAGATCCTATAACATGTTGCGGTGGCGGCGATGGTGATTTTGGAGGACAGGGAGATCAAGGATCTGTTGATGATGTGACAACTGCAAGTTTCTCAATTACTCCTAATCCAACATCAGGTGAGTTTACAATAACACTTGCTGAAAATGTGGAGGCGACAGTTGAGATCATCAATATGGCTGGCCAGACTGTAGCTTCTCAGGTTATCGAGGGCACAGCTACAATCAAGAAGGCTTTGGCTGCTGGTGTTTACACTGTAGTTGTTAAGTCTAACGGTGCTGTTAGCACTCAGAAGTTGGTTGTTAAGTAATCTGAAAAATTAGATTTCTTATAAAATCCACGAGTGCATATTTGTAGAGTATAACAATATTGAAGAGTCCTTATGCTATTTCTAGTATATCTCATCTATGTATGATAACGGAAAAAAATAATTTATAAAGGTTGAAAATGAGAAAACCATTATCGTCAATTATTGCAGTTGCGTCAGTTGCGATGTCTGCAAATGCAGTGACCCAGAGTGGAGGATTTTCCGACTGGGGAAAGCTTCAGTTAGTTAAAAATCAATTGTCTTCATTTACGACAGGAGAACCTGTTCAGCTTAGAGGCTGGTCAACATTCTCTATTCATCAAAATGATGATCAAGGATGTCTTGGTGCAGATCAGTGGCAGATGATGCAGCAATATGGAGCAAATGTTGTTCGTTTAGCTGTATCTGTTGACGGAGAAACACCATCCTTTAGCGATCCAGCCTATTTCAAAAATTTGGTAAAGAAGAGTATTTCGGAGTGTTTTGAGTTGGGCATGTACGTTATTGTCGACTGGCATATCTCTGAAAATAATGGCAAATCTGGAGACCCAAATGAGTTTTTGGATGAATCATTGGATTTCTTTTCTGAGATTTCAATGTTCTGTGCAGAAAAAGAATACACTAACGTCCTATATGAGATTTGTAATGAGCCCAAAACCCCTGGCTGGAAAAACATCAAAAGTTACGCTGAGAAGCTAATTCCTGTAATTGTTAAGAACCAACCAGACGCTATCATTATAGTTGGCACTAATAATTGGTGCCAGGATATCCTTGATCCAGTGGGTGATCCAATCGATGATAAGTTCAAAAAGAATGTGATGTATTCATTTCACTATTCTGCATGTTCACACTATCATTTCTTGGGCGCTTTCCGTAAGGCACAGGCATCTATTCCGTTGTTTGTGACAGAGTGGTCTGCATATAAGTTTGATGGAACTGGAGATTATTGCAAAAGAAATTCTGATGAATTAATCCAGTCGTGTGGCGAAAACAACTATCGTGAACCTCAAATTGTAAGCTGGTGTGTTTGGAATTGGAGTAATGGCAGTGAGAATGCTTCATTCTTTACAGATTCTTGTGCGGTTGGTAACGAATCTAAATTAGTGTCTCGTGAGACGAATAAGACATATGGCTCTTATGTGGCTAATTTAATGAGTGGAGTTGTTCCATGTGTGGGATGTGGTGTTACCCCAGCTCCATTTGAGCCGTTGAATAAAATACCTACAACCCCATCTCAATTATGGAATTGGGATGCATATAATTTAGGAGGTGAAGGTGTAGCTTATCATGACGCTAATAGTTCTGCATGGAAGAGAGATGAGCTTGGAAATGTGATAGACTACAATATAGGAGATGAAGTTGATGTGTATTCTTTGGCTCAGGAAATGCAATGGTTAGACAAACCATGTCCATGGTCGACAGTGGAGGATGGAAGGGTGATTGCATTCAGCGATTCTATCAAAACAGACTGGGTTGATGAGAACAATGATGAAGATTTGCCAACTTACAAATCGTTGAATGCCGGACGTAATTATTCAGGTACGGCTGGTTCGAGACGTCCTGATGAAGGAGTCGACATGTATGGAGCTAGTTGTAGTGGAACTGCTTATGAGTATAGGGGATATCAGACCCTAATTTTAGTGGAAGAAGGCGAGTGGATTAATTATACTGTTGACGTAGAAAAACCAGGATACTATAAGATTTCAGGTGTTATTAGTTCCGAATATAAAGCTCTAGGAGGTGAAATCTCTATTGTTTCGAGTGATGGAAATCATTTGCGTGGTGCTTCGTCTATTAAAGATCCTAGTCGTGTCACTTCATTTGGCTTTAACAAACTCCAAAAGTGTGCGGATTCCAATGCTCAATTCACTCAACCTTGGGATTGCTGGGCTGTCTCTGACGCTGTAGCCAAGGGTGAAAAAGAAGTTTATTGCGTGTTCGGTAAAGCTGGATTGAATGAAATTAGATTCGTATTTTCAGGTGATGCTAGTGGTGTCGGTCCGCTTATCTTTACTTTCCATTCAGATATAAAGGATGACTTTGTAATCCCTTGTGATTGTGATGATGATAATTCTAATCAGGGTGGTTTGGATAGTGTTGACGACATTTGCACTGATGCATCCAAATTCACTGTTAGCCCAAATCCAACAACAGGAGAGTTTACTGTTACTCTTGCCAAGAATGTAGATGCTTCTGTTGAAATTGTAAATATGGCAGGACAGATCGTTGCTTCTCAGAACGTCAACGGTTCGGCTACAATAAGCGAGCCATTGAAGTCTGGTGTCTACATGGTAGTCGTTAAGACTGCGAATTCTGTCGCCACACAAAAACTGATTGTAAAATAAAAATAAATACACGTAGAGACGCACGGACGTGCGTGTTCGCGGACGTGTGTTTCTAGAACGTCCATGTTCATGACGTGCGTGTCGCGGACATGCGTATGATATGAGGAGGAGCAAAATGCTTCTCCTCTTTTTTTGTCTCATTTTGCCCCACATGATGATGTTCTGTTTTATTCAAAGTTGTGGATATAACATGTTTATAGCCTTTGTGCTATTGCCCCCTCCAATCTTGTGTTTTCTTGCCCCATTTTGCCCCACATTTTGTGAATTTTTCGTGTTGTTCTTTGTAATGTGTTGATATGTAATATTTTATATTGTTGTGCTGATGTAACGTACGATTGTTGATAACTTGTTGAAAACCTGTTGAAATGCGGTTGAATGTAAGTTTGAAAGTATAATGTGGGGAAAAGTGGGGAATTTTTAAATTAATTATGTAATTTTGAAGTCCAAAACTTAAGATTTAGTTAGAATGCAGTTTTTAGGTAACATAGACGCTAAACTTGATGGCAAGGGCAGAGTATTCGTCCCTGCACAGTTTCGACGCCTGCTAGAGCAGAGTGGCGAGACAGCGTTGGTGTTGCGTGTGACTGCAGAAGGCTTCGCTCAGCTATTCCCACTTTCAGAGTGGACTAACAAGTGTGAGCAACTAAAATCTCGTCTCAACCTATGGAAGGCAGACCACATGGCTATCTATCGTTCGTATACTTCAAAGGCGGAGCAGCTAGAGCTAGACTCTAATGGTCGTATTCTTTTGCAGAAGAAGTATCTCGAGCAGCTTGGTATCGACCTTGATGTTGTGTTTGCTGGTGTTGGAGACAATCTTGAATTGTGGTCAAGAGAACGTTATGAGGCATCTATGATGGATGAGGCTTCTCTTGAGGCTGCATTAGAACAAATTATGATATAACCGACAAAGAACTTATAGTTATGGAAAATGAAATTGTGTATCATACGCCGGCTCTGCTGATCCCTTGCATGGAGGGATTGGATATAAAGAGTGATGGCGTGTATGTCGACTTGACCTTCGGAGGTGGAGGCCACTCACGTGAGATCCTTTCACGTCTTGGCAAGAATGGTCGACTTTTCGCGTTCGACCAGGATGTTGACGCTATTGCCAATATCCCAGATGACGACAGACTGACTTTCTGTCGCTCCAACTTCTGCTATTTGAGCAATTTCCTTGCTTATTATGGAGTGGAGAAGGTCGACGGTGTGTTAGCCGACCTTGGTGTGTCATTCCACCATTTCGACGAGGCTGAGCGCGGATTCTCTTTCCGTTTCGATGGACCTCTCGACATGAGAATGAACCGTAAGTCGAAATTTACAGCAGAGAATCTTTTGAATGAGTACGATGAGCAACGTCTTGCTGACATCTTCTATCTATATGGGGAGATGAATAATGCACGTAAGGTGGCGTCGACAATCGTAAAAGCTCGCCAGAAGGCTCCGCTAACTACTATTTTCCAGCTCGTTGAACTGCTTGAACCACTAATCGGCAGAGATAGTCAGAAGAAAGATCTTGCAAAACTCTTTCAGGCTATCCGTATTGAAGTCAACGATGAGATGGGAACATTGAAGAAGATGCTTTCGCAGCTTCCTAAAGTGCTTGGCGACGGTGGTCGTGTGGCTATTCTCACTTACCATTCTCTTGAAGACCGCCTAGTGAAGAATTTCTTCAAGACAGGCAACGTTGATGGTAAGATAGAGAAAGATTTTTATGGTAATACTATACGCTCTCTCACTCCGGTGAATGGGAAACCAATTGTCCCAGACAATGATGAGATCCAGCGCAACCCTAGAAGCCGTAGTGCAAAATTGCGTGTCGCTGAAAAGGAGGAGGACGAATAGTATGAATGAGTTGAAGAATGAACTTAAGTCTCTCAAGAAAAATGTTAAGTATGTGTTTTCTTCTGAGTTTGTGAAGAATAACGTGCTTTTCATGTTTCTTATCGTTGTCCTTTGTGTCGCCGCTACGGAGAATCGTTACGAGTGCGACAAGCAGTTGCGAAAGATCCAGCAATTGGAGAAGGTGCTTCAGGATAAGAAGAACGATGCTTTGGTTGCCAATGCTGATTTGTCTCAGCATAGTCGCCAGAGTAATGTTAAAAGTATGATTTCTGAGAGTAATATCGATGTTGAAGAGTCGACTTTGCCTCCATTTATTATAAAAAAATAATTGGCTATGGCGAAGTTCGATGAAAAAATGAAGCACCGTATCCTCAAGGTAATGATTGCCGAGGGATTTTTGATCCTTGCTGTCGTTGCCATGATTGTATTGAAAGCTCTCGGACTTATGTTCGGTCCTGAAGGAGACGGGTGGAGAGCCGTGCTGGAGAAAGAAAGCTCTAACGACAGTTCGGTAGTCAAGGCTCGTAGAGGAAATATCTATTCTTGTGATGGGGTCCTTATCGTGAGCTCTGTGCAGAAACATAAACTGATGATCGATTTCAAAAAGGATGGATTCGACAATGATCTGTTCAGAAAAAATTTGGATTCACTATGTATCTGCGTGGCAAAACTGTATGGCAATGTCCATACTCCTGACTACTATAAGAACAAGGCTCTTGAGGCAAAGAAGAATAATAAACGTGCGTTTGCGTTTGAACCAAAATTTGTGTCTCATAGCGACTATAAGCGTGCTATTAAGTTTCCTTTTTGGAGAGAGAACGCAAAAAAAACGGGTTTTTATGTTGAAACTCAGATTGAACGCAAGAAGACATTTGGAAACCAGGGTGCCCGAACAATCGGAAATTTCGATCCTGAGAACGATAAGGGTAGAAATGGAATTGAGAAAAAGTTCGACACTCAGTTGAGGGGTGAGTCGGGTATTGCTACGAAGGAGTTCCATGGAAAAGGAAAACGCATTTGGGTAAACGTGGTGGATCCTTTGGATGGAGCGGATGTCTACACTACACTGGATATGCGTATGCAGGATGTCGTTACTTCTGCTCTTGCTGATGTGATGCAGACGGCTACGGCTGACAGCGGATGCGCGATATTGATGGATGTCCATACGGGTGAAATCAAAGCTATGGCTAACCTTACCCGTCAGGGCACTTCATTCGTGGATCAGAAAAACTATGCAGTAGGTATGAATTCAGAACCTGGTTCTGTGTTCAAGTTGGCTTCTGTGATCACATTGCTTGAAGTCGCTAAAATAGACACTTCTTACCAGATTGAGACGGGCGATGGATACTGGAAAGAGAAAGGAATGCACGACCATAACTGGAAACCGGATGGTTCTGGTGGATTTGGAACAATCTCGTTGGCTCATGCTTTCCATGTCTCATCTAATATCGGAATCGCAAAACCGGTTTTCGAGAATTTCTCTAAGAAGAGAGACAAGTTTGTGGATAAGATCTATCAGATGAAGTTGGCGGATAGCTTGGATTTGGATATACCAAACGATGTCCGACCAATTATCCGTAAGCCTGATGATCCGGCAGTGGTGAATGATGGAACATATCTGACTTCTTTGTCCATCGGATATAGTTTGCAGATTCCTCCAATCTATACGCTGGCATTTTATAATGCTATCGCCAATGATGGAACGATGATTAAACCATATTTTGTGAAGTCTGTCAAGCGAGACGGAAAAATTTTGGAATCGTTCTCTACTGAGGAACTCTGTCCTAAGGTATGCTCTAACAAGACACTAGGAAAGGTTAGGGATATGTTGAAGGGAGTGATCGAGCAGGGTACAGGAAAGAGAGCCAAGTCGGATATCCTTGAGTTGGCAGGAAAATCAGGTACAGCGCGTATGCACTACAACAATCCGACTGGTGTGCCGAAAGATTATCAGATGTCTTTCGTGGGTTATTTCCCTGCAGACAAACCTCGATACACTTGTATGGTGGTGTATTGGCAGAAAGCTCAGTATTACAATAATGTGACTGCGAAAGCTTTCAAAACGATTGCGGAGAGAATATATGCCATGACTCCTGTCAGCTGTTCGACAGCGTTGTGTGATAATGACAGATTCGCTCCCGTGATTAAAGGAGGTTACAAGGGTGATGTTGAATACCTAATGAAGGAGTTGAACATCAGATACAAGAAAAGTCAGTGGGAAGATGACGAGTGGGTAAACACAACTACCAATGATAGTGTGGTGAGCATGGCTCAGCTTAAGGTAGGAAAGTTTACAGTGCCGAAAGTCATCGGACTTGGAGCAAAAGATGCTCTCTATTTGCTCGAGAATAAAGGCATGAAGGTTGAGATTCACGGACGTGGCACAGTGGTACAGCAATCGGTTCCGCCGGGATCAACGTCTGCTCCTGGAATGCCGATAAAAATTACACTAAAATAGTTGGAATATGAAGTTAAACGATTTGATAAAAAGCGTCGATTGCTTAAAAACAGTCGGCAATATAGATAAAGAGATTTCTGCAATTTGTCAGGATTCTCGCCAAGTGTCTGCAGATTCTCTGTTTGTGGCTGTCTGCGGATATTCGATCGATGGACACGAATATATTGAGTCGGCTATTGAAAAAGGTGCAACTGCGATTGTGCTTCAGAAGATGCCTGCCGACTTGAAAGACGGAGTAGCTTATATCCAGGTGAAGGATTCAGCTGAGGCTCTTGGCCTTTTGGCTTCTGCTTGGTATGGCAACCCATCGTCGAAACTAAAACTTGTCGGTGTGACTGGAACGAATGGTAAGACTACAATCGCTACTGTTCTTTACAAGATGCATCGTGAGTTTGGCCACAAGGTAGGTTTGCTTTCTACAGTTTGCAATTATGTCGACGATAGAGCAGTGCCTGCTACTCATACCACTCCAGATCCGATCTCACTTCAGAGACTTCTATCTGAGATGGTTGATGCCGGATGTACATACGCATTCATGGAGGTAAGTTCACATGCTGCCGACCAGAAACGAATTGGTGGTTTGAAATTCGTTGGAGGTATCTTCACAAATATCACTCGTGATCATTTGGATTACCACAAGACTTTCGACAACTATATTAAGGCAAAGAAATCGTTCTTTGATTCTCTTCCTGCCGATGCGTTCGCTCTTACAAATGCCGACGACCGCAATGGTAGTGTGATGATTCAGAACAGTAAGGCTTTAAGAAAGAGTTATTCGATTCGTTCGATGGCAGATTTCAAGGCGAAAGTTGTGGAAGACAGTTTCTTCGGAATGCTTTTGAATATCGATGGAAGAGAGGTTTCAACTCAGTTTGTAGGCCGATTCAACGCATCCAACTTGCTTGCCGTCTATTCAGCTTGTGTTTTGCTTGGCAACACTCCAGAGGATACTTTGGTGGCATTGAGCAAGATGACTCCAGTCAACGGACGCTTCGAGACTATCCGTGGAGAGCAGAGAGGTGTTTGTGCTATTGTTGATTATGCTCATACTCCAGACGCATTGGAGAATGTGATTTCTACAATCAATGAAGTCAAGGGATCCAGTGCTGAATTGATTACCGTTTGCGGATGCGGAGGTAACCGTGATAAAGGTAAGCGTCCGATTATGGCAAAGTCGGCTGTGACTAACAGTGATAAGGTAGTCATCACGTCGGATAATCCAAGAAATGAGGAACCAATGGATATCATCAACGATATGTTGGCTGGACTTACCGATGAGGAGCAGAGAAACGTGATTGTTAATGCCGACCGTGAGCAGGCAATCAAGACAGCTTGCACAATGGCAAAGAAGGGCGATATCATCCTTGTAGCCGGAAAAGGTCATGAAGACTACCAGGATATCAAGGGTGTCAAGCACCACTTCGATGATCATGAGGTTATTAGAAAATATTTAAGATAATATAGAGAGATTATGTTTTATTACTTGTTTGATGGAATGACATTCCCAGGCGCAGGTTTGTTTCACTATGTGACATTCCGTTCAGCGATGGCGTTTGTCGGAGCGTTGCTTTTTGTAATCTTCTTTGGAAAGAAGATGATAGAGTATCTTCAGCTTCGTCAGATTGGCGAGACAATTAGAGATTTGAACCTTGAGGGTCAGATGTCGAAGAAGGGTACTCCTACAATGGGTGGTGTGATTATCATTGGAGGAATCATCATTCCGTGCCTGTTGTTCGGAAATCTTTCTAATATCTATATGCTTTTGATGCTTGGCATCACAATCGGACTTGGATTCCTTGGAGGAGCGGATGATTATATCAAAGTGTTCAAGAAGAACAAAGAGGGTATGTCTCCACGAGTAAAGATTATCGGTCAGGTGGCTATCGGACTTGCTTTAGGTCTGACTCTATATTTAAGTCCAGATGTAGTGATCAGAGAAAATTATGCTACAGTCAACAAGGAGAATGTTGAGGTTGTAAACTATAAGAAGGAGAATGTAAAGTCGACACAGACTACTATTCCTTTTGTCAAGAATCACAATTTCGACTATGCGTCACTATTTGAGTTTGCTGGCGACTATGCTCAGCCTCTTGGATGGATATTCTTCGTGTTGGTGACAATCTTCGTGATGACATTCATCTCAAATGGAGCCAATCTTACAGATGGATTGGATGGTCTATCAGTTGGAACCTCGATGATAATAGGAGTGGCGTTAGGAATCTTGGCCTATTTGTCGAGCCATACAGAATTTGCGAGCTATCTTAACATCATGTACATTCCTAAGTCGGAAGAGTTGGTGGTCTACTTGTGTGCTTTTGTCGGAGCAACACTTGGATTCCTATGGTACAACTCATTCCCAGCACAGGTGTTCATGGGCGATACCGGTAGTTTGATGCTTGGAGGAGTAATCGCAGCAGTAGCGATGATCATTCGTAAGGAGTTGTTGATTCCGATTTTGTGTGGTGTGTTTATCGCAGAGAATTTGTCGGTGATGCTTCAGGTGTCGTATTTCAAATATACAAAGAAGAAGTACGGAGAAGGAAGACGAATATTCTTGATGTCGCCATTGCATCATCATTTCCAGAAGAAGGGTATGCCAGAGTCAAAGATCGTAGCAAGATTCTTAATTGTCGGTTTGCTTTTGGCTGTAGTCGCAGTTTTAACTTTAAAAGTTAGATAATGAAAAGAATAGTTGTTTTAGGAGCAGGAGAGAGTGGTGTTGGTTCGGCAATCTTAGCCCAGAAGCAGGGTTTTGATGTGTTTGTGTCGGACATGTCTCCAATCAAAGATAAATATGTAGCTGAACTAAACCAGTATAATATTGCTTGGGAGCAAGGACAGCATACAGAGGAGTTGATTTTGAATGCCGACGAGGTCATCAAGAGCCCAGGTATTCCAGAGAAAGCTCCGATCATCAAGGCATTGAGAGCAAAAGGCATCAACATAATCTCAGAAATCGAATTCGCCGGACGCTATTCAAAGTCGAAGATGGTATGTATCACAGGTAGCAATGGAAAGACAACAACCACTACACTTGTTCACTACATCTTCAAGATGGCTGGTCTGGACGCGTCGCTTGCAGGAAACATCGGTTTCAGTTTGGCACGTCAGGTAGCAATCGATCCACACGACTACTACATTATCGAGCTAAGTAGTTTCCAACTAGACGGAATGTATGATTTCAAGGCAGATATAGCAATCCTGCTTAACATCACTCCTGACCATTTGGACAGATACGAGTATAAGTTCCAGAATTACGTAGATTCCAAGATGCGTATTATTCAGAACATGACAGAGAACGACACATTCATCTATTGGAATGAGGATCCTGTTGTGACAAAGGAGATTGAGAAGTATGACATCAAGGCAAAGATGATGCCATTCTCAATACAGACAATCGAAGGCATGGCAGCCTACTTGGAAAATGAACAATTAGTAATCAACTTAAAAAATAATTATATAGATATGGATATTAATAAACTTGCTTTGAAGGGACAGCACAACACCTACAATTCAATGGCAGCAGGAATCGCTGCAGGTGTTGAGGGTATCAAGAAAGATACTATTCGCAAGGCGTTCAGCGAATTCAGTGGCGTCGAGCACCGTCTTGAGCCAGTAGCAAAGGTTAGAAGCGTGTTGTTCATCAACGACTCAAAGGCTACTAACGTCAACTCATGTTGGTATGCATTGCAGTGTATGCGCACACCAGTTGTCTTGATTCTTGGAGGAAAAGACAAGGGTAACGACTACACAGAGATTGAGGATTTGGTAAAAGAGAAGGTAAAGGCAATTGTATGTCTTGGAGTAGACAATTCAAAGCTTCACGAGTTTTTCGACGGTAAGGTTGAGAATATTGCGGATGCTGGATCTATGGAAGAGGCAGTCAACAAGTGTTTTGCATTTGCTGACAAGGGCGACACAGTGTTGCTTTCACCATGCTGCGCAAGCTTCGACTTGTTCAAGAGCTATGAGGATAGAGGACATCAGTTTAAGGAGTGTGTAAAACGTCTATAATATGGGGGATCGCAATGCTTTTTTTAAAAAGCTGTTTCTTGGCGACCTCCTAATATGGATGGCTGTGGCATTTTTGCTTGCGGTTTCGTTCATAGAAGTCTATAGCGCGATCCAGGCAATGCCAGCAAAATATGTCAGAAATGGCGATTTTAATGGTCAGTTTTATCGACACATTTTTATGGAACTTACTGGCCTTGCGATCTCATTGTCAGTAGTTCATATCGGCGTCAAAAGACTATTTTCTTCCAAATTGACAGGCTTACTAGCAGTAGGTGCTATAGGAGCTATTGTTATGCTTTGGCTGACACCATTTTTTGGTGCCATGATTAACGGAGCACGACGAACGATGTTTGGAGTACAGTGGTCTGAGATAGTCAAGGTGATCTATGTGATATTTCTCTCATTTTGGATTGGAAGATATTCCACTTCAAATGGACTGACTCCTACAAAAACAGGATGGTGGGTATTAGTCATAGGTTATTTTGTTATGTTGGTTCCGATCGGATTGGAGAACTTGTCTGGACTGGTGCTTATGACGTTTGTGACATTTAGCCTGCTTATTTTAGGAGGAATGAAACTTAAGCCTTTTTTATGGATATTAGGAGGAATTTTAACTTTAGCCTTATGTGTAGGAATCCTAGGAAAATTTTTTCCTGATCAAATCAAAAACACACCATTGCATCGTGCTACCGTTTGGGTAAAACGAGTTGAGAATTCTTTCTTGGGTTCTAAATCCGAGGAGGACTCTAAAGTTCAGTTTGTGGTTAACGATGAAAACTATCAGATATCCCATGCGAAAATGGCCGTCGCTAACAGCAACGGTATTGGAAAAGGTGTTGCGGGTGGTCGAGAAAGACTACGCCTTCCACAAGCATTTTCTGATTATATTTTTGCGATAATTCTTGAAGAGTTAGGGATAATTGTTGGTGTATTAGTTATTATTTCCTATCTTTGTATCTTGTGGAGGGCTGTTGTCATTGCGTGCAAGTCGGATAGTATGGTGTATGCGATGCTGACGCTCGGTTGTGCGATGCTAATAGTCTTTCAGGCTGTGATAAATATGGCGGTAGGTGTGACTTTAGGTGATTTTGTGACTGGTCAGCCGTTGCCATTTGTCAGCAAAGGAGGAACATCGATATGGATGACAGGTGTATTGCTTGGTATAATCCTTTCGGTCAGTGTCTATGCGAAGACTTTGCAGAATAAGAAGAAAGAAAAGACTATGACAGTTGAAGTGTCTGAGTAGTCGGACGGTCGGATTGTCTGTTGTGGATTTTGTAATATTGTGTGTAAAGTGAGCCCGGCAGACAACTGAATTGTATATTGTGTATGTGATGTTGAGAAGACAAGCAATTGCGGCTTGTGTTACAAAAGAACTTAAAAATTATGGCTGAAAACAAAAGATTCATCATCAGTGGTGGAGGTACGGGTGGTCACATATTCCCAGCTATTTCTATTGCTAATGCGTTAAAGAAACGTTTCCCAGACGGTGAGTTCCTATTCGTTGGAGCAGAAGGCCGTATGGAGATGGAGCGTGTGCCTAAAGCAGGGTACAAGATTATCGGATTGCAGGTGAACGGATTGGTGAGAAGTATGTCGCCATCAGGAATCTTGAAGAATATCAAGGTTATTTATCGTTTTGTAAAAAGCTATTTCAAGGCTAAATCAATAGTTAAGGAGTTTAAGCCAGATGCTGTTGTCGGTGTGGGTGGTTATGCAAGTTGCCCAACTCTATACGCTGCCAACAAACTTGGTGTCCCTACTTTCTTGCAGGAACAGAATTCTTACGCGGGTGTCGCCAATAAATTCTTGTCGAAAGGAGTGAAGAAGATATGCGTCGCTTATGATGGCATGGATAGATTCTTCCCGGCTGACAAACTAATCATGACTGGTAATCCAGTACGTCAGGATTTTTTGAATGTTGAGAAGGGAGCTAAGGAGGCATACGATTTCTTCGGACTTGACTCTTCAAAGAAGACAATCCTTGTGATCGGTGGAAGTCTTGGAGCCCGCACTGTCAACAACAGTATCATCGCTGGTCTTGATGCTATCAAGCAGAGTGGTGTGCAGGTGATCTGGCAGACAGGAAAATACTATTTCGAGAGTGCCAAGAAGAAAGCCGACGAGAGCAACAATCCTAACTTGGTCTGCACGGATTTCGTGTCGCGTATGGATTATGCTTACGCTGTTGCCGACCTTGTAGTGTCGAGAGCCGGAGCAAGCTCAATCTCTGAGCTATGCTTGTTGGGTAAGCCTTCGATTTTGGTGCCTTCTCCTAACGTGGCTGAAGATCACCAGACAAAGAATGCTATGGCATTGTCTACAAAGAATGCGGCTGTGATGATCAAGGATGTTGAGGCAGTCGAGAAACTTGTGCCTGAGGCTTTACGTTTGGTCGCTGATGAGGCGTCGCTCGCATCTATCTCTGAGCAGGCTTTGGCTTTGGCTCAGAAAGATTCGGCCGACAGAATCGCAAGTGTGATTATTGATGAGATTTAAATTTTGGGAAAATGCTGGACAAAATTAAAAATATCTACTTTTTAGGAATCGGTGGTATCGGAATGAGTGCCATTGCACGTTACTTTAATGCCAAAGGTTATTCAGTGGCTGGCTATGATAAGACAGAGACTGAACTAGCCGACAAACTTCGCAGTGAGGGTATTCAGGTGCATTTTGAGGATAACACTGTGTTCATTCCTGAGGATTTCAAGAATCCTAACTATACCTTAGTTGTGTATACTCCGGCTATTCCTGATGATCTTACTGAGTATCTTTTCTTCAAGAAGAATGGTTTCACAATCATGAAGCGTTCGCAGATTCTAGGGGAGATTACTAAGAGCCAGGAGGCTATCTGCATCGCAGGTACTCATGGCAAGACAACAACTACAACGATGGTGGCTCACACTCTTCACCATTCATTCTTGGATTGCAATGCATTCTTGGGTGGATTGTCGAAGAATTTTGAGAGCAACCTTCATCTATCCAATAAGAGCAACTTGGTGGTTGTTGAGGCTGACGAGTTCGACCGCTCATTCTTGACGTTGGCTCCACAGATTGCAGTCGTCACTGCTACTGATGCCGACCATCTTGATATTTACGGTACTTACGAGGAGTATTTGAAGAGCTTCGAACAGTTTGTCTCTCTTATCAAACCAGGTGGTGCGTTGATTATGAAGGAGGGTCTGCCAATCAAACCAGTGGTTAACGAAGGCGTAAAGATCTACACATATTCTGTCGACAATGGCGATTTCCATGCAGAGAACATCAAGATCGCGAATGGAAAGATCGTTTTCGATGTCGTCTACCCATTGGGTGTCTTGAAGGGTATCGACTTGGGCGTGCCTGTCTATATCAACATTGAGAATGCCATCGCCACTTGCGCGGTATCGCTTTTGAAAGGTTTGTCGCATGACGAGATCAGAAAAGCGATCGCAAGTTTCCAGGGTGTGCAAAGACGTTTCGACTTCCATATCAAGCAGGACAATCTTGTGTTGATTGATGATTACGCTCACCATCCAAATGAAGTGAAGGCAAGTATAGAGTCATTGCGTCGATTGTATTCCGACAAGAAACTGACGGGAGTCTTCCAACCTCATTTGTATACACGTACTCGTGATTTCGCGGATGAGTTTGCTGCTAGTCTTTCTCTTCTTGATGAGGTGTTGTTGCTAGATATTTATCCTGCAAGAGAATTGCCTATCGAGGGAGTGACAAGTCAGATCATTCTTGACAAAGTGACTGCAAAGAACAAGCGTTTGATATCCAAGGAAGAGTTGATAGACTATGTCCGTACTCATAAGATTGAAGTTTTGGCTACAATCGGAGCTGGAGATGTCAATCTTCTGCTTCCTCAGATTAAGAACATCCTTTTGTCTAAAGTATGAGGAATAAGTTGCAGATAATAGGCTTTAGTATTCTGGCTTTATATGTTCTTGCGATGATTGTCTTTATGCCAGCCACAGCAGAGAGCAAAAGCTGTATGGGTACGATGGTGAATATTGTCGACAGCGCGGATTATAAGTTTGTGAACAAACTTGATATTCTTAAGTTCATCAATTCTGCAAACATCAATCCGAATGGGTTGAGCTATAAGAATATCAACCTTAACAAGATGGAAAAGAAGATTGCGGAGATTCCATTTGTAAAGGATGCCCAATGCTATAAAAGTGCAGGCGGTTATTTGTGTGTCGACGTCAACCAGAGAAAGCCAATATTGAGGATTAAGACTCCCACTCAGGATCTCTACTTGGATGTGGAGGGAGGCTTGATGAACACATCTGCCGCATTTTCGGCATATGTGCCAGTATTGTTGAGCGAGAAAACTCTTAACAAAAGTTATTTGAAAAAAGATATTTACGAGTTTGCCAGTTATGTTTATAAAGACAAGTTCCTTAATGCTCTGGTCGAACAGATTTATATAGACTCAAACAACAATGTTGAGATTGTGCCGCGAGTAGGTTCTCAGATAGTTGTGCTTGGTACAACTGATAACTATGAAAAGAAGATGGTCCGATTGAAAAAACTTTATGAGAAAGGTTTTTCTAAAGTTGGTTGGAACAAATATAAGAAGATAGATCTTACGTACGACAATCAAGCTGTCTGTACTAGGAATTAAACAAAGAACAAAGACAAAGAACAAAGTAAATTACTATCAAAATAATAGTGACAATGGCGAATACACTACAAATGACGGACAAAATATCGGTGGTGCTTGATTTAGGAACCACTAAACTTAGAGCTGTTGCTGCAGTGCTAGACGACTACAACAAAGTGTCGAGAATTATTGCTACTGAGGAATCAGAATCTAAGGGAATCAAACATGGAAGGGTTGATAACTTCAATGATTTGGCTGGAGTATTGAATATGATGCTCAAGAAACTTTCCATGCGAATCTATAATGAGTTCAAAAAGTCTATTGGCGCAAGTTTCACCGGAACTAATGTCGAAATCAAGAGAGTGTATTTGGCACTTGGAGGAGATGGTATATTGGGTAAGGCACAGAATGAGTATTATCCTACCAACCTTAACAATGAGTACGTCGATGTAAGAGTTGTAACTAAGATCCAGGAAGATGTAAGAAAGCATGTGGAGAACGACAAAGAAGTCGTTTTGGAGCTTATCAATCAGGGATATAATATCGATGATGAAATCAGAATGGAGCCTGTCGGATGTCGTGCCTCTAATGTAGAAGGTCGTTTTTGTGTAGTGACAGCGAAGAAAGAAATTAAGGAAGATATTATAAAGACACTTTCAGAAATCAAAGTTGAATTGGCGGGTTACACACTATTGCCATTCGCATTGGGAGATGTCATGCTAACAGATGCCGACAAAGAGGTCGGTACTACATTGATCGACTTGGGTGCTTCATCAACTTCAATCGCTATTTACCGTGATAATGTTCGCCGTCATGTTAGAGTGTTGCCGTTGGGAAGCAAATTGATCACTAAAGATATTAGAAATGTCTGTGGGTTGACATCCGAGACTGCAGAAAATGTAAAAATAAAACTAGGATGTGCTTATCCTGGTGGCCTTACCGAGAATATTATCGGCACGTTTACAGGATCAACTGCTAAAATCGAGCAAATTGAACTTGCGTCTATCATTGAGGCTAGATTGGAAGAACTTATGTCTTTCCTTCTAGGTGAAATGGATAAGGTGAATGCCTTGACTGCAACAAAGAAAATAGTACTTACTGGAGGAGGATCTCGTCTAAAGAAGATTTGTGAGAAATTCACTAATGAGTTTGGACTTGATACTGAGGTAGGAAAACTTGTAGATACATGTTACGAAAAATATATCCCTTATTTCTCAAGCTTGGAAGAATTCAAAGGAAAAGAGAAGAAGGCTGTTCGTAAGATGAATGAGTATGCCGCATGTTTGGGTGTCCTTGAATCTTGTATTCTTGAACCGTGTGTCGCTATAGGAAAGAAAGAAGAAAAGAGTGTAAAGCAAACTGAGAGAAAGAGACCGGGACTTTTCTCTTTAGTAACTAACATGTTTGGTAGCGTTGCTGAAAAAGCAGGTGATATAATAGAATCTACTGATCTCAAATAATTATTGATATGGAAGATAATTTCACATTTGTTGAAGACTTTGAAGATAAGAACATTATCAAAGTGATAGGTGTTGGTGGTGGTGGTGGAAATGCCACTAACTACATGTATGAAAACCATATCAATGGTGTAGATTTTGTAATATGTAATACCGATCGTCAGGCTTTACGTCGCAGCCCAATCCCTGAAGAATTCCATATCCAGCTTGGTGAGAAGGGTCTTGGCGCTGGAAATGATCCTAATATGGGTCGACTTGCAGCTGAAGATTCGATTGAGAGAATCAAAGAGATGCTTGTAGATACAGAGATGGTATTCGTTACAGCTGCTATGGGTGGTGGTACAGGTACTGGTGCAGCTCCTGTTATTGCTCGTACAGCTAAAGAGATGGGTATCCTTACTGTCGGCATCATCACAATCCCGTTCAAGTTTGAGGGGCGTCGTCGTCTTCTTAACGCGTTGGAGGGAATGCAAAGAATGAGAGAGTCTGTCGACGCGATTGTTGTGATCTCTACAGATAGATTCCGTGAATTGTATGGCGACCTTGGACTAAAGGCAGGATTCTCTAAAGGAGACGAGATCTTGGCTATGGCAGCCAAAGGTATTGCTGAGATTATCACTGGTGATGGTTATGTCAATGTGGATATGAACGATGTCCGTACTGTCATGACAGATTCAGGAGATGCTTTGATGGGCTTGGCTATGGCTTCAGGTCCGGATCGTGCACAGATAGCAATCAAGGAGGCTTTGAATTCACCTTTGCTTATCAACAACAGTATTGAGAACGCTAAGAATGTCTTGTTGAATATTTCATATTCTTCAGATCATGAAGTGACAATCGATGAGACTACTTATATCTGTAATTATGTACAGGATCAAATCGCAGGTCATGGAGCTAACTTGATCTGGGGTGCAACTATCAATGAAGACCTTGGTGAGAATATCAATGTCACTGTGGTTGTCACTGGTATGAATGTTGATGATGCAGACTTGGCTGGAGATGCTCAGTTGCAGCAAACTCAAAATTATGGTATGTCTGCAGCCGCAGCTAGAACTCAGGCTGATGTAAGAACGAATATCTATTTAGGAGGAAATCATGTCACTTCTCAGAATAATAATTCTGGATTCAACATGAGTGCAGCGGAAATTGATAAGATTTATGCTGGACATTCGGCTCCTAAGCCACAGCCTGAACCAGTGCCACAGCCAGAGCCAGAACCGGTGTATGTTGCTCCGGAACCAGAACCAATTCCAGAACCAGAGCCAGAACCGGAACCAATTCCAGAACCTGTGGTTGAACCAACTCCAAGGCTTCAATCTAGAGAATTAGATATAAATTCAATTGACGACGACGATGATTGATACTTTAGATATACCTAATCCAGACAAGACATTTATCAAAGTGATAGGTGTTGGAGGCGGAGGCGGAAATGCAGTCACGTATATGTGCCAGAATGGAGTTGCAGGAGTCGACTTCATTTTGATGAATACAGACAAGTCTGCATTGATGCGTTCCTCTGTCCCTAAACGAATTTTGCTTGGTAAGAAAGGACTTGGTGCTGGATCAAACCCCAATATCGGTAGGGCGGCAATGCTAAGTGTAGAAGAGAATCTTAGAATGTTGTTGTCGGAATCTACTGAGATGGTGTTTGTCACTGCCACATTGGGTGGAGGTACCGGTACGGGAGGAGCTCCAGTTGTGGCTCGTGTCGCCAAAGAATTAGGAATTCTGACTATTGGTGTCGTCACAACTCCATTCTCATATGAAGGACCTGTCAGAAAGGCAATTGCTGAGGAGGGTATTAGAGAGATGAGAAAATATGTCGATTCTCTTGTTATTATCTCCAATGATCGACTTTCAGCTAAGAGAAATAATCCAATGCTAAAACCGCTGACACTATCGTCAAGTTTTGCAGCATCTGATTCTATTCTTGCAACAGCAGCAAGATGTATCTCCGATATGGTTACTCAGTCGGGATATGTCAATGTGGATATGAATGATGTTCGCACCGTAATGACAAATTCAGGAGATGCAGTCATCGGTTCGGCTGAGGCTTCTGGAGAATATCGTGCTATGCAGGCGATGCGTGAGGCTCTTACATTGCCTTTGCTTGTCAACAATGATATCCGCAACGCAAAGAGTATTTTGGTGAATTATCTATATTCCGACAAGGAAGTCACAATTGATGAGCTGTCTGAAACAATGGAAACTGTCCAGATGAAAGTCAATGATGACGCTACAATCATCTGGGGTGCAAGCCAGGTGGAGGGATTAGGAGATAAACTTAAGATCTCAGTTGTTGTGACGGGTCAGTCATTGGCAGAGGATACCCTAGTTAGCACTGCCCCTGATCCATATGTTCCGCCAATTGAGATTCCTGTTCCTAAGAAGGAAGAGGAAGAAAAAAAGCCTAAAGATATTCCTGTGGTAGTTGCTGAAGACGGAACCGCAGTAAAGGAGGATGATCCAATTAAGCAGACTCGTAAAGAGTTTATTCCTACAGAAGCGAGAGATACAACTGTAACTAAGAAGAAATTAGTTTCTGCTGTGTTTGGAGATAGCCAGATTGATGAGACACCTGCATATAATCGTGCAAGAAATGTTCAGTTTGAGCATAAGTCAGAACCTACCTCATCATTTACAGTGAAACTTGATGGCGAGGAAATTAAAATGGGAGATAATAGTTATCTCTCTAACAGACCAGATTAAATTATAAATTAAAATATAAAGACTATGGCATTATTTGATGTTATTAGCGAGGATATAAAGAAGGCAATGATTGCCAAAGACAAGGTGGCTTTGGAGGCATTGCGTGGAGTAAAGAAAGAGTTTCTTGAGGCAAAGACAGCTAAGGGATCAAATGGAGATCTAACAGATGAGGCTGCAATGAAGATTCTTCAGAAGATGGTGAAGCAGCGTAAGGAGTCGGCACAGATCTTCACAGAGCAGAACCGCCCAGAGTTGGCTGAGAACGAGTTGGCTGAGGCTTCTGTAATTGAGAAGTACCTTCCTGCTAAATTGTCTGACGCTGAACTAGAGGCAGAGATCAAGGCAATCATTGCTGAGGTTGGCGCAAAGACAGCTCAGGAGATGGGTAAGGTGATGGGTGTCGCAACAAAGAAACTTGCTGGTAAGGCAGACGGTAAGGACATCTCAGCAAAGGTAAAGACTTTGTTGAATTCATAATGCAAAATTCATAATGCATAATTTGTGTAGAGACGTGGCACGCCACGTCTCTGCTTTTTTAAATAACAATCTATTGAAGATTGTATTTGCTGAAAATTTGTATATTTGCAATATCGTAACGTAGGTTACGGTAATGTGGGTTACGATAATTGTATGCTATGAAATTTTACAACAGAGATAAAGAGATGAGACTTCTCGCTGAAGTGGAGAGAATGTCAAACGAAGAGAGTCAGATGACTGTAGTCACTGGCAGAAGACGTATTGGCAAGACGCAACTTTTGCTTAAGGCTTGTGAAGGCCAGACAACGCTCTATTTTTTCGTTTCTCGTAAGTCGGAGTCATTGCTTTGTAAAGATTTTGTTGAAGAGGTTCGTGAGAAGTTGGGTTTGATGATTGGCGATTTCTCGTCGTTCGGCAAATTGTTTGAGTCGCTGTTGCTGATATCCAAAGAGCAACATTTTAATCTGATAATTGATGAGTTTCAAGAATTCCTAAGAGTGAACCCTTCTGTGTATGGTGATATGCAGAAATATTGGGACTTGCATCATAAGGGGGGTAAAATGAACCTCCTAATAAGTGGTTCGGTTAACGCTCTGATGCATAAGATTTTTGAAAACAGCAAGGAACCTCTCTTTGGAAGAGCTGGAAATATTCTTCGATTGAAACCATTCGGCGTGAATGTCTTGAAGGAAATCCTATCTGATCATTATTCAAAATATGAGAAAGATGATCTCCTTGCTCTTTATGCACTTACGGGAGGTGTTGCCTGGTATGTAGAGCTAATGATGAAGAATAGGTGCTTCACAATAGATACCATGCTTGATCTGGTGTTCAAGGAAGACTCTCTTTTCCTACAGGAAGGAAAGAATGTGCTTATTGAGGAGTTCGGCAAAGAATACACTGTCTATTTCTCTATTCTTGAATGTATAGCTCGAGGTCTTTGTTCGAGAGGTGAAATAGAGTCCTATTTGGGAAATGTGGAGACGGGAGGTTATCTGGTTAAGTTGGATAGAGACTATGACATCATTAAGATGAAACAGCCTATTTTCTCCAAACCTAACAGTAAGCAAACCCGATATTATATTCAGGATAATTTCCTTTACTTCTGGTTCCGTTTCGTTCACAAATACCAACGTTACATTGAATCAGGGTCAATCGCCTTGCTGAAAAATGTGGTTACACGTGATTTTCCCGTATTTTCAGGAATCATTTTGGAACGTTATTTCCATAAGTTGTTTATGGAAAAGCAGATATACACTTCAATAGGCGGATATTGGGACCGTTCTGGAGAAAATGAGATTGATTTGATTGCCGTCAATGAGATAGATGAGTTAATAGACTTTTGTGAGATAAAACGCCAAGAGAATAATATTGATTTGGACATCTTGTCGAAAAAGGCAAACGACTTCTTTTCCAAGAATCCCTCATTGAAACATTATAAATCGAACTTTTTGGCGTTGTCGCTCAAAGATATGTGATATTGTTCTTGATACTAATTGTTTGATCCAATGTATCTCAAGGAAAAGTAATTGGAACATTATTCTTGGTGTTTCTGCCGTTGTTCTCATTGATACGCTCGCCCTACGGGCTCGCGTTGGTGGGGGTGGTTAGGGCGTTCCGCCCTTAACAATCCTCGTTTTTGGACAACTGCTATATGATCTCATAAAATTTTCTTATTTTTGTCGTGAGTTGGTAATTAAAATAGTTGAAAATTATGGGTTTTAATAATGCACAGCTAGAAGTGCTTAATTGCATTTCTTGCATCGATAATGATAAAGATTTGAATTCATTAAAAGAGTTGTTGTCAAAATTTTTGAATGAGTTGCTTCAAAAAAAAATGGATGATATGTGGGATGAAGGAAAACTATCACAGGAGAAAATTGAAGAGTGGGGCAATTCTCATCTAAGAACTACATACAAATGAATAGTATGCGTAATATTGTTCTGGATACTAATTGTTTGATCCAATGTATCTCAAGGAAAAGTGTATATTACCAAGTATGGAGTGATTTTTTGGATGGTAGGTACAATTTGTGTGTCTCAACAGAGATCTTGTCGGAATATGAGGAAATTATAGGGAAATTAATGTCTCCTGAAATTGCAAAAATTGTAATTGAGATGATTCTAAGGTCTCCTTATACATTAAGAATAGATGCACATTTCAGATTTAGATTAATCGAAAAGGATTTGGACGATAATAAGTTCGTTGATTGTGCAATTGCTGCTAATGCTGAATATATAGTTAGTAACGATGCTCATTTTGATATTCTAAAAAATATCCCATTCCCATCTTTGTGTGTGGTTAGAATTGAAAAATTCTTAGAAATTTTAAATGGAGAACGATAAAAGATATTAAAGTTTTGAATTTGGTGATTAAGACAATAAAGTAAAAATTTCTTTTAAGCATTGTTTGTTTTTACTTTTTACATATCTTTGTTGTGTGAGGCTTGAATAGGTTCTTACACGTATAAAATACAAAAGCGTTTACTATCGCTTGTTTGGCTTGTTGGAAACTACCACTTTTCATTACGAAACCAAAACAAAGCAGAATGTAGACGACACGGAGTGTTTATGTACGCACTTCGGGGGTGTGCCATAGGATAATTCCTGTAGCACACTTGCGAAGTTTTACATAATCTCAAACGTGGTTGTCTGTTTCTCATTTGGTTTCGTGGGCTGTGGTAGGCCTCCAATAACAATGAGGAATGTAAGACTCCCACGTTTTTTGTTTTTATGCGTAATAGTATAGAATAATGGCCATTGGGGGTGTGGCACAAAATGTAAATTATGACAAATGACGAAAATGCGAAATGTCATGCAATTATCCATTCGCATGCTTTAGCAGCTGCGGCAGGAAATGCAGTCCCTGTTCCGGGTTTAGGCATAGCGGTTGATACGGTTACAATGACAACAATGTGCATGGCTTTGAGCACAGTTTTTGGTGGAAATATTCCGGAAAGTGTTGCAAAAGGAATGGCGGTTAATGCGATTAAAGCAACGATGTTAAGGCAACCATTGAAGACGGTTGCTAAAGAATTAGGTAAATTGGTTCCTTTTTTGGGGTCAATTGTTGCTCCAGCAGTATCAGTTGGCATGTTGGAATCGGCGGGGTGGATTCTTGCAGAGGAACTTGATAAGAAAAGAAATAATGGTACTTTGTAAATTTTATGACACAAAAAAGACGCGTTTCCGCGTCTTTTTTGTTATATCAATCATCAATCATCAATCATCAATCATCAATCATCAATCATCAATCATCAATCATCAATCATTATCTCTTCCTATACACGATTTTCGGAATTACCGGATCAACAGCCTCTTTTAAGAATTCGTCGAAATCATCGTAGTCGTTGAAACATAGTTTAGTGACAGTTGTCTCTTTCTTCATCAGGCAGAAGTAGCCATACACGTCCTTGCCATCTCTACCTGTGCGGACATAATCCAAGTAGTAGCCGTCGAATTTCTTCAAATCAACCTCACCTTCCTTAATCATACCGAAGAATCGGCTCACTTTGAGAATTGTCCCGTCGACTTCAAGACTTCTGCTTTGCATTACTAAACGATATATCAAGAACCCGAGGAATATCACGGTAAAGACAGAGAATATTATCCACCAATGAGTAGGAACGTCGGCGGGCATTATCGAAAGCACTAATCCGCATATTGCTGGCATCAATACGAAAATCGCTGTGATGTAGTAGAATTTGGGTCTGAATTTTGTCTTTGTCATATCTCTTTTGTTCGTGTTTTTTGTAAAATTACTTTTTTGAAATCATATATCGGCAAATTCCGCTTAAAAGTTGAGGAAAAAATGTATATTTGCGAGAATTTGATATAGTTTGCAATGAATAGACTAACGGCTCAGGTGAAAGAAAAATTGTCGGGATTGAAGCTTAAGGCTGTCCTTTTTGATATGGATGGAGTAATCTTCGATTCTATGCCTCATCATGCTGTCGCATGGGTGAAGGCTTTTGCTGACGAGGGTGTTGATTTCAATGAGTATGAAGCCTATAAGCGTGAGGGTATGACTGGTGTCGCTACAATCCAGGAGATGTTTCTTGCTCAGAAGAGTAGAGAAGCAACCAAGGAGGAGTGCGACAGAATCTATGCCACAAAGTGCAAGTATTTTGAGAATGAAGGTCCGGCTGAGGTGATGACTGGTATCCGTGAAGTGCTTGAGTTTGTTCGCGACGCTGGATTGCAGATTTATATTGTTACTGGATCGGGTCAGCATTGTTTGTTCGACAAACTTGACCATCTTTTCCCAGGCATCTTTGCACCAGAGAGAATGGTGACAGCATATGATGTGAAGAAGGGTAAACCAGATCCGGAACCATATTTGATGGCGTTGAAGAAGGGAGGATTCACTGCTGATGAGGCTATCGTTGTGGAGAACGCTCCACTTGGAGTGACATCTGCACATGCTGCTGGAATCTTCACAGTGGCAGTCAACACAGGAATACTGCTTCCTGAGGATTTGTTGAGTAAGGGAGCAGATGTGTTGTTCGACGATATGCATGAGTTCAGAAATGCACTTCCTGAAATGTTCGACTTAGTTCTGAAAAAATAAAATAAAAACGACTCGTTTATGCGAAGATTAAGTTATATAGTTGTATTGATCTGGTGCATGTTGTGTGGTGGAGCTTCCGCTATACAGCAGCTTGCATTGTCGCGTTTTGACAACTATACCCAGAAGGATGGATTGACCTACAATATTGTGCAGTGTGCATATCAGGATGCACAAGGATATATGTGGTTTGGTACGAGCCAGGGACTTCATCGTTTTGATGGTTACTCGTTTATTCCATACAAATATGGAAGTGGTGATGGCCAGATCAGAGGAGAACTTGTTCGTTGCATCTTTCAGGATTCTAAAGGACGTTTTTGGGTAGGGACAGAAAACGGAGGCCTTAACGTCTATTATCCTACTACTGAATCATTTGCCGCTATACCATTGGCTAAGAATGGAGTTGCCAAATACTCTGCAAATGCTATAGGTGAAACGCCAGATGGTAAAATTTGGGTTGGTACAGATGAGGGACTTGCCTACCTTGGAGAAGGTTTGCTTCTTGAATACTACCATTTCAAAGACACTGAGATTGGTAGCATTCCGTATATCAAGACATTAAAGGTCGATAAGTACGGAAGAATATGGATCGGTACAGGAGAGTCGGGAGTCAAGGTGTTCAATCCATCGACAGGTGAACTTCGATCGGTAATCGACGATTTGGAGGTTCGATCGATTTGTATCACAAAGGATGATGTGGTGTGGATAGGCACTTATGATAGGGGTGTCTATATCATAAACATCATGGAGCGAGACAAATTCGACCTTGTCCACCAAACAAATCTGCCGACAACTGGAGCTGAGGCTTCTGTCAAGGCTATTTGTGAAGGCGGTGACGGTAGAATGTGGATAGGAACTCGTTCTGGATTGATCTGTTACGATCGGATTACTAAAGAGTACGTTGTCAATGTCAACGATGTACACAATGAGATTACTCTTGTCAACAACTCAATCATTGATCTTTTTGTAGACAATAAGGGAGATTTGTGGGTGTGTACACGAGGTGGTATCAGTCACAGAAATAGTGAAAAACAGCCATTTGTACTTATTCAGGAGTCGAAAAACGATAATCGTTATTTGAATTGTGGTCAGGTATACGCTTTCTTGGAAGTTCCAGGCCAAAAGATTTGGGTCGGAACTGAGAGTGGAGGTGTGAACATCTACGATATGAAAAGCGGAGTGTTTGAGTATCTCACACATGCCAATTCCGGATTGTCTGTCAATAACGTAAAGAGTTTGGCCCAGGTTGGTAACGATGTTTTGGTCGGAACATATATGGGTGGCTTGAACGTGATGAATCTTCAGACAGGTAAAGTAAAAAGAGTGTTCCGCCATTCAGAAACAGATAAGACATCCATCAACAGCGATAATGTTTGGAGCATCTGTGTATGTAAGAACGGTACTGTTTTGCTAGGAACAGGCAATGGTGTGGATAAATATAATCCTAACAATGGCACATTCGAACATCTTGAAAAATTGGCTTACGACAAGGAGGTTTGGAAAGTGTTCGAGGATTCTGATAAGGATTTGTGGATTTTTACTCCAGATGAAATCATTATCTATTTGACAAAGGAGGAGAGAACAATTGTCTACGAAGAGCGAGCACGTTCGATAATTGAGAAATCCAAGAATGTTTTTTATGTCGGAAGCTTGGAACGTGGTATTGTTGAGTACAATAAATATACAGGTGAGATAGGTTCAATTTCTGAGAAAGATGGATTGTCGAACAATAATGTGCAGTCTATTTTCGAGTGGAGAGAGTACTATATTGTCTGCACAACATCAGGTATCAGCCGAATTCATAAGGGAGATAAAACCATCATGAACTATGATGAGAGCGATGGATTGCAGAGCCGTCAATTCCATTATGGAGCGGTATATAATTGTTCTGACGGCCGAGTGATGGCAGGAGGAAATGCAGGTTTTAATATTGTCGACCTTTCAGAACTCCGAGTAAACGAGTTTGTTCCACCTGTGCTTCTTGAAGATGTAAGGGTGTTTAATCAGAAAGTACCTGTTGATCAAATCACAGAGGATGAGACAACTGGAGATAAATGTTTGTCGTTGAATTACGACCAGAATATGTTGACATTCAAGTTTTCAGCTTTGTCGTATTCTCGTGTCAACAAGAACATGTTCAAGTATCGTTTGATTTCAAAAGATAAGAGTTGGTTGGGAGCTGCTGATGATGAGTCGTGGATTGATGCTGGACATGAGAACAAGTGTACATACACTAATTTGCATCCTGGCAATTATATATTTGAAGTAAAGGGAGCTAACTGTGATGGAGTTTGGAATGAAAAACCGTTGAGAGTTCAGCTTTACGTTAAGCCTCCATTCTGGAATACATGGTGGTTTAAGACACTTATGACTATGATTGTCGTAGGTCTTATCTTGATGTTCCTTTACCATTATAGAAGCCGAATGATTCTTCGCAACAAGTTGGATTTGGAGAAGCAGAAAGCGGAAGAGATGGAGAAGGTGGAACAATTGAAACTTGATTTCTTCACCAATATATCTCATGAGCTTCGTACTCCATTGACGTTGATCCTTGGTCCATTGTCGAAGATATTGAAAGATAGTGGAGTATCATCAGAATCGAAAAAGATGGCTGAGTTGGCAGAGAGAAATGCCAATAAGTTGCTTCGACTAGTCAACCAGATTCTTGATTTCAGAAAGATAGAGAGTGGCTCGCTTCAAGCTATATATAAACCAGGAGATCTTCCAGCTTTGCTTGAGACTGTGGTCCGTGCATTTCAGTCGGAAGGAGAGGCGAAGGGAATACAGATTTCGCTTTCTGTCGACGATGCTGCTCGAGGCAGACGAATGTTGTTCGATTCAGATAAGATAGAGAAGATTGTCGATAATCTTGTTTCCAATAGTATGAAGTTCACTCCACGAGGAGGATCTATAACTGTAGCTATGAAAATGTTGCCACAGCATAAGTATGTGGCTGAGAACATTTGTGACAGTTTCCAGATCTCTGTGTCAGACACAGGTAAGGGAATGAGTGAAGACGACCAGAAACATGTATTCGAGCGTTTCTACCAGAGTCATGATGAAAAGGAGGCAGGAATAGGTACTGGAATCGGATTAAATCTTGTCTACGATTTGGTAAAGCTAATGGAAGGTGAGGTTGTCCTTGACAGTAAACTAGGAAAAGGCACAACATTCAAAATTAATTTGCCTTTGTTTGAAACAGCGGAAGAGCCATCAGAGCCAGAAACAAAAGAGGGAGAGAAATCGGTGACTGTAGAACAACAGGAAAGCGAATCGGTAGAAATTCCTGAGGAGGAAAAACCAGTGCTTTTGATAGCTGAGGATAATGAAGAACTTCGTAAGTTTGTGGCAATCCATTTTGAGTCGAGATTCAATGTAGTAGAGGCTGAAGATGGAAAAATAGCATTGGAGAAAGCTGCAGAGCAGATTCCAGATGTTGTAATCACAGACTTGATGATGCCTAATATCTGTGGAGATGAATTGTGTAATAAGTTGAAGCACGACGAGAAGACATCGCACATTCCAATTATATTGCTTACTGCTGTGCATAGCAAAGAGAGTGAGATTGAGAGTTTGAAGCGTGGTGCCGACGACTATATTACCAAGCCATTCGACATCGAGGTGCTTGATCAGAAAGTGATGAACATGATTCGATTGAAGGATAAGATCCGCAGTCGTTTCAAGATAGAGATGATTTCAGAGCCGACAAAAGTCGCTACACAGTCGCCAGACGAGAAGTTTATGATAAAGGCGATGAAGGTGATAGAGGACAACCTATCAGATGCAGATTTCGATATCGAGAGATTTGCGGTTGAGGTAGGAGTGAGCCGAATGCAGTTGTATAGAAAGATGAATGCCATTACAGGAATGACTGTAAAGGAATTTATTAGAAATATCCGTATCAAGCGAGCTAAACAGTTGCTTGAAGATGGAGCAATGACAGTATCTGAGGTTGCATACAATGTCGGCTTCAAGGATATCGCATATTTTAGAAAGTGTTTTAAACAACAAGTAGGAATCAATCCTTCGGAAATTTCCAAAGGTGAATAAATAGAGAAATATAATGGCCAATAGCAGCAAGAGTAGCTTTTTGCACAAACTGAATTTTAAGTACCGTCTTACAATTTTCAATGAGAACACATTGGAGGAGGCGTGGCATATACGATTGTCGAGATTGAGTGTTATATCATTTTGTTTCGCAATAGCAGTAATCTATTTTTTGATTATTGCGGTGCTTATTATCAAAACACCGTTGCGTTCATTTATGCCGGGCTATACTGATGCGAATGATCTTCGTAAGCAGGTAATCTCTCAGGCAGTGCTTCTTGATTCTCTACAAGAACAGGCCAAGGTCAACGACCATTATTTGGCGATGTTGCAAAGAGTGGTCACTGGAGACGTGGAGATTAGCGACAGTACAGCCTCTCTTAAGGATGTGGTGAAGATGGATATGTCTAAGGTTCAGAACAACCCGTCGGAAAGAGAGAATCAGTATTGCTCACAGTATGAGATTGCTCAGCGTTATGCTACCAACTCTAAAATCTCAGAAACTAGTAAAAACCGACTTATGCATCGTCCTGCTCTTGGTGTTGTGATCAGAGGTTTCGAGCCATATTCAGGAGCAAATGGAGTGACTGTCAGTGTCGATCCAATGGGAAGTGTTTATTCTGCTTTGGATGGATCAATTGTATTTGCAGGATATTCCGCACACAACCGTTACTGCTTGCAGATCCAACACTCAGAAGGTTTGATGACAATGTATAAGTTTACACAGCCATTCTTTAAGAGAATTGGAGAACGAGTACATGCTGGTGAGATCCTTGCTACGTTGCGTGGCTCGGAGACATCAGAAATGACATTTGAGTTGTGGCAGAATGGTCAGCCACTTGATCCAAACGATTATATCTCATTCTCTACTCAGAAGATTGAGGCAGGTCAGCCAAAAGCCAAGAAGTATGAGGCAGAACCAGAACAAGTTGCCCAGCCAAAACGTGTTCGCCGTGATTCTACTCAATCACGTGATACTTCACGTGTAAGACAAAAGAAGGTAGAAGCTCCAGCAGAGGTTAAGCCAGCTGAGTCTGAGACTCCGGCACCAGCACCTGCTCCAGCTCCAGCACCTGCTCCAGCCTCAACACCAGCACCAGCTCCGGCAGCTGTGCCAGAAGCTCCGTCGGCTGAATAATGATTAAGAAATAAGTCAGCATAGAAATGTCACAGAAGATAATTACAATATTGGGTTCTACCGGTTCAATCGGTACACAGGCACTTGATGTTGTGCGTGAGAATCCTGATAGATATAAGATTGAGTCGCTTACAGCAGGAAGAAACGCTTCTTTGCTAATTGAGCAAATTAAAGAGTTCAAGCCGACAATAGCTGTTATTGCCGACGAAAGCAAGTATGAGGAGGTGAAGAATGCTGTTGCAGGATTGCCTACAAAGGTGATGACAGGAACATCGGCTGTGGCAGAGGTCGCAGCTAACGATGCTTCTGAAATGGTCCTTGTAGCATTGGTCGGCTATTCTGGACTTGCTCCTACAATCGCAGCTATCAAGGCACATAAGAAGATCGCTTTGGCCAACAAAGAAACATTGGTTGTGGCTGGTGATTTGGTATGTCGACTATGTCAGGAGAATGGAATCAAGCTTCTACCTGTCGACTCAGAGCATTCGGCAATTTTCCAGTGCCTGGAGGGAGAGCGACACAATAAGCTAGAGAAGATTATCCTTACAGCCTCTGGAGGCCCATTCCGTGGCTGGACACGTGAAAAGTTGGAGAACGTCACTCCAGAGATGGCTTTGAAGCATCCCAACTGGAGTATGGGTGCAAAGATCACTATCGACTCAGCGTCGATGATGAACAAAGGGTTCGAGGTGATTGAGGCAAAATGGCTTTTCGACCTTACTCCTGATATGATCGAGGTGCAGGTTCATCCACAGAGTATCATCCACTCAATGGTGCAGTTTGAGGATGGCGCTGTGAAGGCTCAGCTTGGAACTCCGGATATGCGTATTCCAATTTCGTTGGCTATGAGCTACCCAGATAGAATCTATCTAGGTGGAGAGCGTCTTGATTTTGGAAAGGTAAAGCAGCTTACATTTGAGGCTCCAGACCCTAAGGTGTTCCGTAATCTAGCGTTGGCTTACGAGGCTTTGGATAAAAAAGGAAATGTGGCTTGTGTAGTGAATGCTGCAAATGAAGTCGTGGTACGCGAGTTCTTGAATAAGAAAATAGGATTCTTGCAGATGTCGGATATCATTGAGCAGACAATGGCTAAGATTGCGTATATCGCTCAGCCATCTTATGAGGATTATATCCAGACTGATATTGAAGCAAGAAAGGTAGCGGAAAGTTTTATAAAGTAATATGATATATACATTAATACAGTTTTTTGCCTCATTATCGTTGTTGGTGGTGATTCACGAGTTTGGACACTTCATCACAGCGAAGATGTTTGGTGTCAGAGTTGAGAAATTTTACATTTTCTTCAACCCTGGGTTTAGTCTATTTAAATTTAAGCCGAAAAATAGCGAAACTACCTATGGAATCGGTTGGTTGCCCCTTGGCGGATATGTGAAACTCGCGGGAATGATAGATGAGAGTTTCGACACAGAGCAGATGAAAGGTGAACCGCAGGATTGGGAGTTTCGTAGTAAGCCAGCATGGCAGCGACTAATAATAATGGTTGCTGGTGTGGTAATGAATTTTCTTCTCGCGATAGTTATATACGCTGGTATCGCATTCCACTGGGGAGACACTTACTTGCCACTTGAAAATGCCACTGATGGTATGGAGTACTGCTGGTCAGCTCACGAAGTTGGTTTTGTTGATGGAGATAAACTGATTTCTGCTGATGGTGAAAAACTTACCAAATTGTCAGAAGAGAGTATACGTAAGATTGTAGACTCCAAGACAGTTCAGGTAGAAAGAAATGGGGCTATTGTAGACATCGCTATCCCAGACTCATTTATGGCTATGTTGATGAGGGAAGGAAAAGGTTTTGCCTACTATCGTACACCATTCGTAGTGCAGGAACCAATTGCTGGTATGCCAGGAGAAGAGGCAGGATTGCAGGCTGAAGATAGATTGTTGACTATTGATGGTCATTCAGTCTATTTGACACAGGCAATGAAGCAGATAGCTTCTCATAAGAACAAGTCGATGGAGTGGAGTGTTTTGCGTGGTGCTGACACTGTAAAACTAAATATCACTCCAGATGTGAATGGCAAGATAGGTGTGTATATGAAATCGCCATACGACTTGTACGAGATGACTCATGTCGACTATTCTTTGTTGGAATCGGTTCCTCAGGGAATCAAGACAGCAATCAAGAAGGTGACTGGATATGTCTCTGATTTCAAGTATGTCTTCACTCCCGAAGGTGCATCGTCACTAGGAGGTTTCGGAAGTGTGGCATCATTGTTCCCAGACTCGTTTGATTTCCATGCGTTCTGGGGAATCACCGCATTCTTGTCTGTGATATTGGCATTTATGAACTTCTTGCCAATCCCAGCACTAGATGGCGGACATATATTATTTGTTTTGATTGAAATCATCACACGCAAGAAAGTCAGTCAGGATGTGTTGATGAAAGCACAGACGATTGGCGTGGCGTTGCTTTTGGCGTTGATGGTTTTCGCAAATGTAAACGATATACTTCGTTTGTTTAAATGATGAATTTTAATGACTATGCATAAGTCTGGATTTGTAAATATAGTGGGTAATCCTAACGTTGGAAAGTCCACATTGATGAACACTTTGGTGGGGGAGAGAATCTCCATCATCACATCGAAGGCGCAGACAACGCGTCATCGTATCATGGGAATTGTCAACGGTGAGGATTTCCAGATTGTTTATTCTGACACTCCCGGAGTGTTGAAACCAAACTATAAGCTTCAGGAGTCTATGCTTGGATTCTCCACAAGCGCGCTTAAGGATGCGGATATCCTTCTTTATGTGACAGACACTGTGGAGAAGGGAATGAAGAATAGCGACTTCGTAGAGAAGGTAAAGAAGCAGCAAGCACCCGTGTTGCTTATTATCAATAAAATCGACTTGACAGACCAACAGAAGTTGGAGGCTTTGGTGGCTCAGTGGAAAGAGATTCTTCCAGATGCGGAGATTATTCCAATCTCAGCAGCCAACAAGTTTAATGTCGACTATGTATTGAAGAGAATCAAGGATTTGTTGCCAGAGTGCCCTCCTTACTTTGATAAAGATGCTCTTACAGATAAGCCAGCGCGTTTCTTCGTGACTGAGATCATCCGTGAGAAGATCCTGACTAACTACGACAGAGAGATCCCATACGCTGTGGAGGTTGTGGTGGAGTCGTTCAAGGAGAGCGACGACCTTATCAGAATCAACGCTGTAATCAACGTTGAGAGAGATACTCAGAAGGGAATCATCATTGGTAAGGGTGGAAATATGTTGAAGAAAGTCGGCACAGAGGCACGCAAGGATATCGAGGCATTCTTTGGAAAGAAAGTGTTCCTTGAGTTGTTCGTGAAGGTAGAGAAAGATTGGCGCAACAAAGAGTTGAAACTAAAATCTTTCGGCTACGACGCAGATATTTAACCCTCAAAAATTAGAAAGGAAAGAGAATTATGGCAAGTAATCTTGTAGCAATAGTAGGACGCCCGAATGTAGGTAAGTCCACATTATTTAATCGTCTTACACAGACGAGAAGCGCCATCGTCAACGATGCAGCCGGCACTACACGCGACCGTCAGTATGGTAAAGTACTATGGTGCGGAAAAGAGTTTTCTATCGTCGACACAGGAGGTTGGGTAGTCAACTCTGATGATATCTTTGAAGGAGAGATCAGAAAGCAGGTGACAATCGCTGTTGAGGAGTGTGATGTGATTTTGTTTGTTGTCGACACAATGAACGGATTGACAGACCTTGACTCAGAAGTGGCACAGTTGCTTCGTCAGAGCAAGAAACCAGTGGTTGTGGTTTCTAATAAAGTCGACAATAACGATTGGCAGTACGCGTCGGCAGAGTTCTATAAGCTTGGACTTGGAGAACCAATGTGTGTCTCTGCAATCAACGGTAGCGGTACAGGTGATTTGCTCGACCGTGTGCTTGAGGTGATGCCTGCAAAAGAAGAGGATGAGACAGTCGACTCATTGCCAAAGGTGGCTGTAGTAGGTCGTCCTAACGCTGGTAAGTCGTCAATCATCAATGCCTTCATCGGCGAGGAGAGAACAGTGGTGACAGATATCGCTGGCACAACACGTGATAGCATCTACACTCGTTACGACAAGTTCGGATACGATTTCTACTTGGTAGACACAGCCGGTATCCGTAAGAAAGCAAAGGTGACAGAGGATTTGGAGTACTTCTCTGTGATTCGTTCAATCCGTTCGATTGAGGATTCAGATGTATGTGTCCTTATGCTTGATGCCACACGTGGATTGGAGGCACAGGATTTGAATATCGTACAGTTGATTCAGAAGAACAATAAAGGTTTGGTAGTCGTAGTCAACAAGTGGGATTTGATCGAGAACAAAGATGCCAACAGCTCGGCTAAATTTGAGCAGAAGATCAAAGAGCGTTTGGCTCCGTTCACAGACTTTCCTGTCATCTTCACATCAGTGGTCAACAAGCAGAGAATCTTCAAGGTGATTGAGGCTGCAATCGATGTGTATAAGAACCGTACACAGAAGATCTCAACAAGCAAGTTGAACGAGTTCTTCTTGCCTTTGATTGAAAACTATCCGCCACCAGCATTGAAGGGTAAGTACATCAAGATCAAGTACGTGATGCAGTTGCCTAACACAGCTGTTCCATCATTCGTTTTCTATGCAAATCTTCCACAGTATGTGAAAGATCCATACAAGAGATTCTTGGAGAACAAGTTGCGTGAGCAGTGGCGTTTGACAGGAACACCAGTCAACATCTACGTTCGCCAGAAATAATCTGGAAAAAATATGGAGATTATATACAGCATTTGTCCAAAATGAGGATTGTTAAGGGCGGAACGCCCTAACCTCCTCCACAACGCGAGCCCGTAAGGGCGAGCGTATTAAGAAAAACGTGTGTTGGACAACTTGTATATAATTGCCTAAATATTATAGGGCGGTCTTTTGTGTCCGCCCGCAGAATCATCCCGTAGAGACGGGGCATGTCCCCGTCTTTACATTTTATAGCACAGACGTGCGTGTCGGTTAAATTTGGATTATAAATTAAGTACAAAATATAGTGTTATTATGTTAGTTAAAACTTATGCGGCATCAATCAACGGAATTGATGCGGAATTGGTAACAATTGAGGTTAATCTCAGCAGTGGATTCAGATTTTCTATTGTAGGATTACCAGACAGTGCAGTAAAAGAGAGTCAGGACCGTATCACAACGGCAATCATGAATTCTGACTATCCTTTCCCACGAAAACAGATAGTTGTCAATCTTGCACCAGCTTACATGCGTAAGGAGGGTACAGGTTACGATTTGACGTTGGCAGTTGGCATACTTGCAGCGTCAGGAGTCATCGCGGAAGATGCGTGGAATGGCTACATCGTGATGGGTGAACTTTCGTTAGATGGCTCGGTGAGAGGAATCACAGCCTCATTGTCGATTGCTATTATGGCAAAGCGACTCGGATTCAAAGGTTTTATTCTGCCAAAGGAGAACGCCAAAGAGGCGGCTGTGGTAGGTGGACTTGACATCATTGGTGTGGAGAGTCTGACAGAAGTGGTGGAATTCCTAAACGGAAATCTGCAGATTGAGAAAACAGTCATCGACACACAAGAGTGTTTCTTCAGCAAACGAGACATCTTCGATAGTGATTTCAGAGAAGTGTGTGGACAAGAGACAGCAAAACGAGCGTTAGAGATAGCGGTCAGCGGCGGACACAATTTAATCATGATCGGTACTCCCGGATCCGGAAAATCAATGTTGGCTAAGTGTGTGCCGTCGATAATGCCAAGTTTCACTCTAGATGAAGCCTTGGAGACCACGAAGATTCATTCAGTGGCAGGAGTTTTGCCAAAGGATACCTCGTTGATGACCACACGACCTTTTAGAAGCCCACACAACAACGTTTCCGGCGTCGCCCTGCTTGGAGGAGGCAGTTATCCTAAACCTGGAGAAATTTCGCTCGCGCACAATGGAGTCCTCTTTCTTGACGAATTGCCGCAGTATAATCGAGCCGCGTTGGAAGAGTTGCGTCAGCCATTGGAAGACCATAGGATCAGCATTTCAAGAGCACGATTCTCAGCGGAGTTTCCGTCGTCGTTTATGTTGATAGCCGCCATGAACCCCTGTCCGTGTGGCCATTACGGAGATCCCAACCATGAGTGTACTTGCTCACAATTGGAAGTGCAGAAATATATGAGCCGAATCTCAGGTCCGCTGATGGATCGAATCGATCTGCAGGTAAAGATCTCGCCTTTAAGCCACAAGGAACTGCTTGAAAACAAAGGTGGGGAAGCCAGTGCTAATATCCGTGCGAGAGTAGAGAAAGCACGAAAGATACAGCAAGAGAGATTCAAAGACGAGAAGAGCATCCACTGCAATGGTCAGATGGAGAAACGACACTGCGATATGTATTGTAAGATATCTCCGGAGGTGGAAGAAATGTTGGAAAAAGCTATGAAAAGACTCAATTTTTCTGCTCGAGGATATTTCAAGGTGCTCAAACTAGCCCGTACTATCGCAGACCTTGCCGAATCTGCCGACATCGACTCAACGCATGTGAAGGAGGCGTTGTCGTATAGAAGTTTGGATAGGGAGAATTGGTAACCAAAATGAAATGGAGCAACTGGTCGCAATTTGCGACTAGTTTGCTACATTGAATCATTTGGCAACTCCAGTATTCAACTGTTGCAAAATTTGCGACAGTTCAAATAAAACAAGAAGCCCCACATGCATCAAAGTATGTGGGGCTTTTATCTTACGAAAATATTTATTCCTTGACTTTCTTCCTCTTAATGAAGAAAAGGCATACAACTAATAAGATTGGGAATACTGTTGCTGCAAGAAGTCCACTTTGGATATTGTTCTCTCCTGTTCCGACACAAAATCCTACAAGCGACGGTCCCATTGTGCCTCCTAAATCCCCGGCTAATGCTAACAGTGCAAATAATGCTGTTCCGCCTCCAGGTATTCTTGCCGACGTGATGCTGATGGCTCCGGGCCACATAATTGCCACTGCTAAACCACTTATCATACATCCTATCAAACTGATGGCTGGAATTGGCGACATGGATGCGATCAGGTAGGCAGCAAAACATAGTATGCCTGCTCCTGTCATGTAGGAAGTGAGATCCATATTTTGTCCTTTCTTTCCATACCAAAGTCGTCCGAGTCCCATGCAGAATGCAAATCCACATGGTCCGGCTAAGTCTCCGATCGTCTTGTCGACTCCTAACGACGCTTCCGCAAAGGTTGATGCCCACTGTGCCATTGTCGTCTCTGACGCTCCTGCCGCTACCATTAAGATGAGGAATAACCAAAACATTTTATTGCTAAACAACTGTGTCATTGTCATTCCCTCTGAATCTTCCACAATAGGCTCAATAGGACAAGTGGCGAAGTTGATGATGTTGTAGAGAGGAATTAATGCCCATAGGCAAACTAGTATTTGCCAGTTGTCAAGTCCGAAGATATAGAAGAAGAGTGTCGACCCTAAAATCACGCCGACTGCACCCCAACAGTAGAAGGAGTGAAGCAAACTCATTGTGGCTTCTTTGTCGGGAAACGGACATGCCTCAATAATGGGGCTGCACAACACTTCTATCAGTCCACTTCCTACTGCGTAGACACATACGCAGAGAAGAATGCCTATCATCGGATTTGGAAATAACGATGGCAAAAATGCGAATCCAGCTAATCCTAAGGCAGAGGTTATCTCTGATATGATGATACTCTTGCGGTAGTTGATATTCTTGAATTTAGCACACAGTAGGTCTGTGATCAACTGAACTACGTAAAAAACTGCTGGAATAAGTGCTAAACTTGCAAGTGAAATTTCATACTCGCGATGAAAAACCATAAATAGTAGTGGAGGAAAGTTAGCCACGATAGCTTGTGTTACGAAACCAAGGTAACAAGCTGTTTTTGTTTTACTGTAACTTTTTATATTTTCCATGAGAAAATGAAGAAGATTTTAACTTTATGCAAAGTTACAATTTATAAATTTCTCGTGGCTACTTCCTCGCACTTTTAATGATGAAAGCTTGTGTCTATTATTCCTATTTTGCTCAAAATTCCTAATCCAATCAATAATCCAAAATATCCGAATAATGATAGCATGAAGCTAGTAAAATATGGAAATGGTAGGAATATTGAAATAATTAGCATGATTAATGTTGGTGCGGCGACAAATATATTGAACACCATATCTCCTGTGGTTCCGTCGTTTCCACATATAAATAGAAATAATGTACTAATGCACCATCCTACAAAAGTGGCATAAGTCATAACGTTGACAAACGCAGGAGCAATATTTGATAGATACAATATTGCATTAACAAAATTGCATATTCCTGAAATGATTAGTACAGGGAAAAATATGCAAAGAATAAACTCTTTAGTTGATTCCATATTTTTTTATTTTTTAGATTGATTTGCTTGAATTATAGATAGTAAAGCACCTTAATTGCTTCTGGAACGACATCTGTCATAACAACTGATGTCAACTGCATAAAACTCAACTTGATTGTTATTACAATCTCGTTTATGTTGGAAATGATATTCTGTACCATAGTATTATAGTTTTAGTTAATACTCTCGTTATTTGTTTTTTGTTGAGGCAAAGATATGGCGAGATTTTACATCAAAAAAGAGCAGATGTGCCTCAAAAATGAGCAGAAGTGAATAATTTGTAATTCTTAATGCATAATTCGTAATTCATAATTGTCGGTATAATTCCTTCTTAGTGGGGATTTCCAACGATGATACATGTGGAGACGGGGCATGTTCCCGTCTCTTTTTGTTTATGACGAGTCTGCCCCTAAATCCCCTAAAGGGGACTTTAGATATTCTGAATTCACCACAGAGACACAGAGAACACGGTCGTAGGGGCGGGTTTCAAACCCGCCCGGTTATTTTATGAGCACAGAGAAATCCTTCGGATTTTTGGATGGGAAGCGGAGTTGCCATGTCCCGACAATTATGAATATTCTTATGATAAATCCAAAAAGATTATTCAAAAAAAATGAATTGGGATCCAGACGAGGGACGCTGGGGATGCTGGATCCCCAGCGTCCCTCGTCTGTCTCCTTTTGGGCAATGATTAAGAAG
>JAZUIF010000080.1:0-12787 GCA_045642085.1 Paludibacteraceae bacterium
ATTCATCGGGAAAATACGAATCATATCCACTTTACCTACGGGAAATGAATTGCCCTGATGAAGAGATATGCCAAGCAGAGAGCCTGCCACAGCTATATGAAGGTCTGGAGCATCTTCATAAAAGAATTTCAGGCATTCAAGGATACGGGGCGACGACTGAATTTCATCAAGAATAATAAGCGTTTTCTCAGGGCGAATGTCTTTCCCTATACGTGCACCAAGTTGCAGTATTATGCGTTCTATATCAAAATTGGCAGAAAAGATTTTAGACATTTCCTCGTCTTTGTCGCACATGAAATAAGCAACATCCTCATAGTATCGTTTGCCAAATTCCTTCAATAGCCAAGTCTTGCCGACCTGTCTGGCTCCGTTCAGAATGAGTGGCTTTCTGTTCTTTTTGCTTTTCCACTCAACTAACTTGCTCATTATTAATCTTTCCATCCGTCTTTAGCTATTGTAAACGAAGTAAAATTACACTTTTCTGCAGATAAATCGGATGATTTTTACACTTTTTTGCAGATAATTCTGCCAAATTTTACACTTTTCTGCAGATAATCACGCCAAATGCCACATCAAAATCACGCCAAACGTCACATTTGACGATAATTATTGGGGCTCATCATCCCCCTTCAGGGGGAACGAGGGGGCTAATTGAACCAATAGTCCATTCTTGCGTTGAACAAAGTTTCTGCTTCCTGCAACGCCTTCTTTGTCTCCGACTTCATCTTTTCAATTGCTTCTATCTTTGAGGCAAATTGTTGCTGGAGAGGGAGAGGAGGAAGAATGGAATTTTCTTCATTGACTGATGCAACAGACAATCCTGGTTGAGCAACTCCTTTTGCCAATCTTTCCAATTTCATATTGGTCAACAGAAAATATGAAAACAAGGGGTTGCATTCTATCTTATTTGACACGACAACTGCGTGCTCTGTTGCATAAAATTCTCCTTCAGCAAAATTAACATTACCACACAATGCTCCTTGTCTTCCAATAATTGGATATGAACCACAATGTGACTTTTTTGCAATGTAACCTCTTATTCCGTTCCCTCCAAAACAAGGGTATAATCCTTCTGATGGTTCTTCAGATAGTTCATTTGCCTTAATTGTTTTTCCTGCTTTGAGTGAATACACATCTTCAATCTTCTTCACCTCCCAGCCCTTATCATTCTTGACAGGGTCGCCAAACATATCATAGAAGATAGACTGTTCCAACGCATCGTAATCTTTAAGCGTCTCCTTGCAGTCTACTATGATTTTTGACAGCGAATCTAGTTCGGAAACTATAGATTGCTGTGTGGGGAGAGGGGGAAGAGAGATAATTTGCTTTGATATAGTTGCTTTATTCAAAGTGACTCCCATTACAGCTCTGTTTCCACCTTCCCAATTATAACCTGACAAATAGTAATACAAAAACTTATTGTTGATGTCATAACCATCATTTACATTGAATGCCATAATGGCTTCATTGGTATAGAGGTCTTTTGATGCAATAGCAGCTTTTCCAACGGATAGCTTAAAACTCATTATGACAGTTCCTTTTTTAACTATCTTTATCTTTGATGCTGCTTCATCGGAAATATGCTCTTTTGAGGAAGAAATGTTCACACCATCCAAATCGCTTATAGTAACCCAAACATTGTCTCCTTCAAATAATTCAGGCGACTTTCTGTCTGGTGTTTTCCCCATCTGTAAATCAAATACATTTGAGAAGATATGTTGTTTCCAATCGTGCTTCATATTCAAAATTTATCTAGTCATTAGTCCAATTCGACGGAATGATAACCCGTCGCATGTGACGCAGGAATTAATTCAGCATTTAGCATTTAGCATTTTATCGTATTCCCAATCGTGCTTCATATTCAAAAAATATCGGCTTAAATGATTTAGTTAACATCACTCTGGTTTTAGTTCAGGATGCTGAAGATAGAAAATTTCCTTTTGTTTCTCTATCTCGGCACGCAGTTGTTCTTCCGAAGGAAGGTAAGTCAAGTACTTAGCCATAAAAAGCTGGTCGCTGTCATGCAACACTGAATAACGGGCGATATCTTCGTTTGTCTCAGAACAAAGCAGAATGCCAATGGTTGGATTTTCGTCTGACTTGCGTTTCAAATCGTCGTACATTCTGACGTACATATCCATCTGCCCGACGTCCTGATGCGTAACCTTACCCATCTTCAAGTCCACAAGCACGTAGCATCTCAATTCGATGTTATAGAATACAAGGTCGATATAATAATCCTCCGTTTCCGTCACGATATGCTGTTGACGTGCAACGAAAGCAAATCCTTTGCCTATCTCCATCAAGAAATCTCGGATATGCGATAGAATCGACGTCTCCAATTCTTTCTCCGTATATGCGTCTTCAGTCTTGTATCCCAAAAATTCCGCTACAATCGGACTTTTTAGTAGTTCAAACTTGTTTTGCTGAAATTGAGATGTTTTTTCTTGCATCTCTGCAATGACTGCCTCTTTCTTTGGAGATTGCAAAAGACGGTAATAATATTGAGTTGATATATTTCTGTCCAATGTGCGAGTACTCCACATCTGTTCGTTTGCCTCTTTCATATACCAGATTCGGGCATCCTCATCAGAGACACGAAGCAATGTGCGGAAATGGGTCCATTTTAAATTTTGAACGCATGCGTTCAAAATCTCAACATTTTGAAAATCAATGTAAAACTTACGATAATAGAATAGATTGCGCTCGCTAAAAGAATCTCCATATAGGGGCTTCAGTTGATTTGCAAGATTCTTCAAAAGTTGCTTGCCATACTCACCTCGTTCCGAACCGTTTTGTTCCTCCTCAACTATTCGTCTACCCACATTCCAGTAGGTATGAATCATCACAAGGTTGACCGACGAATATGCCGACTGTCTGCCTTGCTCAATAATGCTCTTTATGTCGTTGACGCAATTGTCTGTTTTTACTAATTCTTTCATCTACTGATTCATTATAGACTCAATACTTCTTATATTCCCAATCGTGCTTAATACTACAAAAAAATATCGGCTTAAATGAATTGGCTAACCAGTGGTTGGCAAATTATATTTGATTCATTTTTAATCGATTGTAATTTGGTACGCATGCGTGCCAAATTATGTGTTTTTGTTTTTGGAATTGGCAACGTAAGTTCTGTTTTTATTTGCCCCTTCCGAAAAGACAAGCCCTATTTCTACCAATTTCTGCACGTATTTTTTGACACTTTCCCTGCCTTTGCCAACACTCTCAGATATTTCAGATGTCTTAGCGTGAGGGTTGTTTATTATATATATGTAAATATCGGTAATAGTCTTAATGATTTCATCATTTATCGATATTTTATCGGTATTGTTACCGATAAAATGTAATTTATCGGTAATTGTTTTGGATATCGATATTTTATCGATATCAGAATATTCATGTTTGTTTGTATCCGACTCTGACTTGCTATCCGAATTTTCTTGCCTTGGGATTATCACTTTGAATTCTTTCCCATTTACGTCGTTTTCCAAAAGTATGTTTTTTTGCTCTTGTAAAATTCGAACTATACCTGAACCTAATCCGTGAAAACGCATTGTATTAGTGGCAAACAACGCCATTTGAGGATTACGTTGATAGGTCTTGCCATTGCGAATGTCGTCTACGGTTAATCCTCCAGCAAGGTCTCCTGGACTTATTATCTCAACACGGTTGTCGAAAATCAGCAATCGGACAGGAGCTGGGCGAAGTAGGTCTCTATGAACCAAAGCATTTTGAAGCACCTCCTCCAAAACAGATTCCGATATTTCTTGTTTGCCAAGAGTATTGAATGAAGCTCCTTGCTCTTGTATGCAATGTAAATTCATTTTGATGAAAGCCATACATTGATTATAAACATGAGGCATACGTCCTACTATTTCCTTGCTGTCTCGATATGATGTTCCTCCCAAATCATTGCCATAAAAAGAAACGGCTTTTACCATACATGTAGGACATTTATATTCTGGATTTTCTGCAAAATAAAGGTGACCTGCTAATGTAAGGTTGCCATTTTCATGGATAATATGAATATTCTTTAGGATTTGCTCGGCTTGAATTCCAAATCCATCAATTGTGTTCCCGTGCACACGTTTCATATATTCATCCAAATCATAACGATTAAAATCTTTTGCCGACGTGTTTGGCACAGCGGACAAATCTGTTTGATAATATCCTGAATCTTGAAATAATGCAAGAATTTCACTGTTTTCTGTAAGACGACGTTTGTCTGCACCTTGCTTTACCCATATTTCACCAAGCAAAGTTTTATAAGGTTTACTTTTCCCTTTGTCTATCTCACATATAAGTACATGCTTTGAATCAATTGTGACTACATCGATGCCAACATACACAACTGGGCGAATATGTTCGTTTGCAGAGTTCCCCAATTCACGTGATATCTCTTGAATTTGCTCGTAGGTAAGACCTATAACTTCTCCCGTCTTATCTTTTACTCCGAAAATGATTTTTCCACCACGCGTATTTGCAAAAGCGACCATCTCTTTTGCTATTTCCTTTTGAGATGTCCATTCTTGTTTGAATTGAACGGTTGTGGTCTCTCCACAATTAATTATATCAAGTAATTCTTTATCTGTCATGACGAATCATATTTGATATTTTGCCTTAAACTCCGCCAAAGCAGATTGGATATTGTTTACACGCTCCTCAATGCGTCCAAGTATAACGGATGGCTCTTCATACACAACTTCCTCACGCTCTACCTCCTTGTACTTGTTGATTGACAGGTCGTAGTCTTTCTCTCGAATCTCCTCAACAGGAACTAGGAACGACTGGTCTTTGCGTGTGCGACCTTCCTCGCCTTCAAGGTTGTTGAAACGTGCGATGATGTCAGGAATATCGTTCTCCGCACACTCGGTACGCTTTTGGTCAAGTGTATATCCGTCGGCACGCATATCGTAAAACCAAACCTTGTCTGTGCCACCATCGTTGGTCTTTGTGAATATCAAGATAGCAGTTGACACACCCGAATATGGTTGGAACACACCACTCGGCATAGAAATAACAGCCTTCAACTGCTGATGGTCAATCAATTCTTGTCTGATAGACTTGTGTCCTGTACTATTTCCGAACAATACTCCGTCTGGAACAATACTTGCGCATCGTCCTCCAAGTTGAAGCATTCTCACGAATAGGGCGACAAACAGCAACTCGGTTTTCTTTGTCTTTGTGATTGCCAAGATGCTCTTGCTAACTGATTCGTTATCAAGACTGCCAGCGAATGGTGGGTTTGCCAAGCAGAGTGTATATTTGCTCTCGTCAGTATTGTCGGAAGATAAAGAGTCCTGATATTTGATGTCGGGATTATCCACACCATGAAGCATCAGGTTCATAGCTCCGATTCGAAGCATCGTCTGGTCGGTGTCGAAGCCATGAAGCATATTATTCTTATAATGCTCCTTGTTTTCTTTATTAAGAAGCTCTTTCTTATAATGCTCAGACACATACTTTGCCGATTCCACGATGAATCCAGCGCTTCCCATAGCAGGGTCGCAGATTATGTCGTCGACAGTCGGCTTCATCAATTCCACCATCATACGGATGATATGGCGAGGAGTGCGGAACTGGCCATTATTGCCTGATGCCGCCATCTTACCAAGAACGTATTCATACACGTCGCCCATCACATCACGATTCTCCATATTAAGGCCATCGATACCCTCGACGATCTTAGTCAGCGTGCGAGCGTTAGGGATAAGGAAAGTGGACGAATCCATAAAGCGACTGTAGGCAGAATCCTTACCATCGTTTAGATTCTTGATAAAGACAAACACATCCTTGCTGATTAGCGAGAACATCAACTCAGGCTCCTTATTCTTGAAGACATGCCAGCGGAGATTCTCGTAAGGCACATCCTTATCAGTGTCGGGATTATGCCACACACCATCCTTGAAAGTAGGATCTTTGACAGCCACGCCAAAAGCATTGGCATTAGCCTCCTTTGTGGTTTGCGCGTCGTCCAACATCTTCATAAAGAAAAGGTAGGTCATCTGCTCAAGGATGGTAATACTGTTCGTAATACCACCTGTCCAAAATGTGTCCCATATTTGGTCTATACGTGTCTTTATCTCGCCTGTAATCATATAATACTCCTTATCGCAATTGTCTAATATGAATGTAAAAGTAGCTAAATAATTGTAAAATTCAAAAAATGCTTTTTAACTAAATGTATGGACAGTAGACTGGGAAATTATATTAGAACCAATCATCTGATCCACCAGAGGAGTATAAGGAGCAACCACAACTTGACACCCCCACAAGTACCCCCACAAGTTCGGATGTTTACAATCAATTTGTTACGGATAATGAAAATATCAGACGTTTGGTTTTAGCAATTGGTGACAAGCAGATGGCTGTTAAGGATATGCTTTTAGCTGTAGGATTAAAGGACCGGAAAAACTTTCTCGACTACTCACTTAATCCAGCGTTAGAAGGAGGGTGGGTTAGGATGCTTTATCCGAATTCCCCACGACATCCACGTCAGAAATATCTGCTAACGGTCAAAGGGGTGGGGTTGTATGAGAGAATGAAATAGAATGTGGCTGCAAGACCAAGGCCTTAAGGTATGACAGATACACTAGAATCAATTCCTTTTAAAATAAAAAAACTCCTGCAATCCATTGGATTACAGGAGTATAGATTTATAATCAGTATTGATTAATAATTATCTTCGGTTTCAAATTCACTGAATTTTTCTTTGGCAATTTCCAATGATTTTTGAATCTGTTGGATTAGAATTTCTCGTGGTGGAAGTTCTGTCATATATTGTGCTACTTTAATGCCTGCTTTATCTAGTTGCAGAAGTTCTATTTGTTCTTCACTGCCTTCTGTGCATAGCAGCAAACCTAAAGGAGTATCCTCTCCTGGTTCCATTTCATTTGCTTCAAGCCAGCGTAAGTATAATTCCATCTGACCTTTGTATTGAGCTTTGAAACGACCCAACTTAAGATCAATTGCAACAAGACGATGAAGTTTACGGTTATAAAAGAGAAGATCTAAATAGAAATCTTCCCCGTCTATAATCATTCTTTTTTGTCGTTCAACAAAGGCAAAACCATTTCCTAATTCAAGTATAAATTGTTCTAAGTTTGCGACAAGACTGTCTTCCAAACTCTTTTCGCTATACATTCCTTTTAGACCTGTGAACTCTAAAAAATAAGGACTTTTAAATACAATGTCTGGAGACATTACATTGTTGTCTCTTAATTTTGATAATTCTTGTTTTATGAGTTCATCTGGTTTAGTCGCAATAGCAGTTCGTTCATAAAGCATGCCATCGATTTCTTTGCGAAGACGACGTATACTCCAATGTTTTGTTGCTGCAAGGGTGAGATAAAACTCTTTGCTTATTTCTGATTTAATGGGTAAGATTTCTACGAAATGAGACCAACTTAATTGTCGTGACAGTGTCGAGACAATTTTTTGCAAAAAAAAAACTCCTGCAATCCATTGGATTACAGGAGTATAGATTATAATCAGTATTGATTACTGTGCGTCTGAGTGTATACGATCAAGTGTATCAGTCATACCGTAAGAAGCAGGACCAGCAGTCATGTTATCTGGTTAGGCGACCTTGCCTTTCTTAAGTTCTTCTTCAAGAAAGGTATATACATAACCTGCACTTTGGAAATAAAGCCCAGTTCCTACATCTTGAATCAGAGTGAAAGTGTCTGAATTATAAAGAATTGAAAGCGACTCTTGCATTGAATAATGCCACTCGTTCATAAGAATTTCTACAAGTTCTGCACAAAGATCTTCTTGCAAAATTGTTATTTGTTCTGGTTTAAGTCTCATGATTTTTTCAGTTTTGAAATTGCTTTCTCATTTGCGAAATAATATTGAAAAGTAATGCCTTCATCATATTTCAATTCTTCAACTAATTGTTCGATTGTGAGATACCCAGCCTCAAATCGTCTTAATTGCATTGTTACTCCATCGTCAGCAATTGGACCATACACTATGTCATAATCATGCCATGGATAGGGCAAATTTCTATTTCTATTGCGAATCACAAACTCTGCCCACTCAACGCAATAGTCATTCCAAATTTTGACATTCAAATCTCCAGCAGACATCTCACACTCATCAAATTCAAATGTCGTAACAATAGGGGTTCCTATACCCATTTTCTGCCTTACTCGTTGTTTGGCCATTTCGAATGCCTGATTATAGTCGTCCGATAGATAGAACCCTTTACCAAAATCTTTAAATGGTTTGGATTTTTCCAGGATAATCTCCTCAATTACAACGTCTGAACCATGGTATAGTTTCATTTCAATTGTCCTCCATTATGCGAACACACTTCAGCCAATACTTCTATGTTATCTTCAAAGGATTGAGTGTGTAATACGTTATAGAATTCTGTCAAATGCGATATGCCCTTAAAACGGACAAGATAATTGTATGCCTGTTTTTGGGTGATACCAAATGTTTTTGCAAACTCCGTTACTACGGCAATGGTAAATCTCAATATGTTATAATCATGTTTTGACATAGACTTTGAAATTGACAGCTACAAAGATATACTTTTTTTAATAGAAACAAAAAAGGCGCACCTTTGAAGGGTACGCCTTTTGTTTTATAATCAGTATTGATTACTTCTTGTTCAATACAAGGTCAACCTCTACTGCACAAGCAACCGAGCAACCAACCATTGGGTTGTTACCGATTCCTAGGAATCCCATCATCTCAACGTGAGCTGGAACTGATGAAGAACCTGCGAACTGTGCGTCTGAGTGCATACGACCAAGTGTGTCAGTCATACCGTAAGAAGCAGGACCAGCAGCCATGTTATCTGGGTGAAGTGTACGACCTGTACCACCACCTGATGCTACTGAGAAGTATGCCTTACCAGCGCGGATACGCTCCTTCTTGTATGTACCAGCTACTGGGTGCTGGAAACGTGTAGGGTTTGTAGAGTTACCTGTGATTGATACATCAACATCCTCTTTCCAGAAGATAGCAACACCCTCACGTACATCGTCAGCTCCGTAGCAGTTAACTGCTGCACGAGGACCGTTAGAGTAAGCTGTACGGCTAACCTCCTTAAGCTCTCCTGTGAAGTAGTCGAACTGAGTCTTTACGTATGTAAATCCATTGATACGGCTGATGATCATAGCTGCGTCCTTACCTAGACCGTTAAGGATACAACGAAGTGGCTTGTCAGCTGGTCTCGACTTGTTTGCCATCTGTGCGATCTTGATAGCACCCTCAGCAGCAGCGAATGACTCGTGACCTGCCAAGAAAGCGAAACACTTTGTATCTGGGTGTAGAAGACGAGCAGCTAGCTCACCGTGACCGATACCTACCTTACGATCGTCAGCAACTGATCCAGGGATACAGAATGCCTGAAGACCCTCTCCGATGTAGTTAGCAGCCTCTACTGCGTTCTTTGACTTCTCCTTAAGAGCGATAGCAGTACCTACTACGTAAGCCCACTTTGCGTTCTCGAAACAGATCATCTGAGTCTCCTCACATGTCTTATATGGATCAAGACCTGCCTTGTCGCAAATCTCGTTAGCCTCTTCAATGCTCTTGATTCCGTGCTTCTCTAGAGTTGCAAGAATCTGCTTGATACGACGATCCTGGCTCTCAAATTTTACCTCTCTAATCATACCTAATTACTCTTTACGTGGGTCAATAGATTTAACTGCACCGTCCTCAGCCTTTGTACGACCGTAAGTACCAGTGAACTTCTTAACTGCCTCATTAGCATCCATACCGTTCTTGATGGCCTCCATCATCTTGCCCATGTGTACGAACTCGTAACCACATACCTGGCTGTCCTTATCCAAGAACATCTTTGTGATGTAACCCTCAGTCAACTGTAGGTAACGAGTACCCTTAACCTTTGTTCCGTAAAGTGTACCCATCTGAGAAATAAGACCCTTACCAAGATCCTCAAGACCTGCTCCGATCATCAAACCACCCTCTGAGAATGCAGACTGTGTACGACCGTAAACGATCTGTAGGAATAGCTCACGCATTGCAGTGTTGATAGCATCACATACAAGGTCTGTGTTTAGAGCCTCTAGGATTGTCTTACCAGGAAGAATCTCTGAAGCCATAGCAGCTGAGTGAGTCATACCTGAACATCCGATTGTCTCTACTAGACACTCCTCGATAACGCCTTCCTTTACGTTTAGTGTTAGCTTACATGCACCCTGCTGTGGAGCACACCAACCAATACCATGTGTAAGACCTGAGATATCCTTGATCTCCTTTGCCTGGATCCACTTTCCCTCTTCAGGAATTGGAGCTGGACCGTGGTTAGGTCCCTTGGCAACACAACACATGTTTTCTACTTCGTGTGAATATACCATAATGTTATAAAATAATTTGTTGTATCTAATCTCAACGTCTCCAGATAGAAGACGCATAAATTTTGTAGCAAAGATAGATTTTCATTATAAAAAATGCAAAAAAATCTATCAAAAAATCCCTAATTATAGGTATGATTTTTTAACCATTTTGTGGGATTTGTTTTGCGTGAATTCGGTTTGGGGCAAATTCAAAAAACTAGGGTTGATTATCGATTGTTTGCCTACGGTAGATTAGAGCTCGCTAAAACTTCGCTCTAATCAACCATAGGCTATTAATTAAACCAACCGTTTCCATGGTTGGGGAATGGTACAGGTGGCGAAATTTTAATCCCGATGATTTTAATCCCAATGATTTTTATCCCTACGGTAGATTCCGAAATTCGCTGGCGCGAATCTCGAATCAACCGTAGGCTGTTGTGAAAACCAACCGTTTCCACGGTTGGGGAATGGTCTCGGTTGGGTTATTCCTGAAACTAGAAACCTGAAACTTTTTTCTTCCCGTCTTCAATATAAATTTCCACGGTTGATTTGCTGCGTCTTCCCAATATGTCGTAGCGAATATCGGACCGACGTCGCTCTGTATCGCTTTCATGCATTTCGACGTTGGTCTCTTCGTCTTCTTTATATACTGAATACTGGTTGCCTTCGTAGGCTTCCCATGCTTTCACTGCTTTGCCATCGAAATCGAATAGGGTGGTGTTCTCCACAACATTCACGTCGGCTTTGAGATTATTGGTGAAATGGGCCCAGCCTGTCATGTTGTTGCCCCATTGGTCTTCGACGTGGATCATCATCGGATCCCAGTAGAGACTGCCGATAATCTCGTTGCTGCCTTTGTCTTCGTAGCCGACTCCTTTGGCTGTATTGATCAACTCCGCGATGAATCCTTTCTGTCCTTCCTGACTGAATTTGTAGACGTTGCTGTAGGCTGGGGCATTATTACTTAACTGACCGTCCCATCCGTCTTTTCTCTTCGGAGTGAAATTATATCCGCTCTCCATGATCAACACGTCTTTGCCATAATAGCTGAAGAGCATCTGGCACGACTTGGCGAAGGATTCCGTCGTGGTTTCGCTCCAAGATGGATAGTAGGACGCTCCGATGACGTCGAATTTGGCTCCGGCTTTTGTGATGAGGTCGAAATACCATTTGTATGTCGACGGTGATCCCCATTTGTCGACGTCGGATGTGGCGTCGGCTAAATGCACCACCACTTTGCTGTTGGGCGAAACTTCCTTGATGGAGTTGTAGGCTGCGTTGATGATCTTGGCGATATTCTCTGGATGCTTCTGTCCGGTCGGCATCTCATCTTTGGCTTCGTTGGCTGGCACGTCATACGAATAGGCATACGGGAATAGGAATCCGGCGTTGGTTTCGTTGCCCACCGACACGTAGGCTGGATAAATCCCCTCGTCGGCCATCTCCTGCATCACCGTCTTCACATAATCGCCCACGAGATTGACAATCGTGTTGACTTTCTCGTCGAACGACCATATATTCTTGATCTTCTCCTCCCAGTCTCTCGGAATACGTTGGCATTCGCCGTTGCTCCAATAATCGGAGAGATTGAAGGTGTATTGGATTTCCATTCCTGCCTTGTGAGCCTCACGAGCAAGACGCAGACAGTCTTCTGTGTCCTGATAGCCTTCTAAGAAACAGTATTTTCCAGACGCGTCAGTGGATTGTGGACCTGGATTGTTGGAATTTCTGATTCTTACGAAATTGAATCCACGTCGGCTCATATAATCGAGCACGGCCTGAGCTTTCTCCTCGCGTGTGTCATTCTGATTATAAAGCATCTTCCCGTCGACGTCGAAATAGTTGCCTCCACGGTCGAGTGTGTAGTGGAGCATTGTGATGTCGCCGCCCTGAAGAAATTTATATGGTTTATCGGTCTTTTTGACCTCTGTCTTTCCGATTTCGATGCTGTGCATTCCGTCGCTCTCGATTCCGATTGTGATTTTTCCATCAGTTGTGCCGACTCCACGAAGATAAACTTTCACCTCCTGCTGGTTTCTTGCAAGCGGCACTTCGGCGGAGCATATGGAATAATTGGTTCCTTTGGCATAAATCCTGCATTTTGAGTCGACAGAATTAGTGTTGCAGACGACGGCGATGTCATAGATTCCGCTTCCGCCTACAGATAAATCCATCTCCTGCTTTGTATTCGCTCCTTCGTTGAAATGAATCTTTCCTCCGTAGATGGCTGGTGCTTGACCGTCGCCACTCCACTTATCTGGATTCATCATTTCGTCGATGCCTTGCGCTGAGGCGGAAAGGGCGAGAATAGTGGATGTTGTAACTACAATTTGTCGTAGAGACGCGAGTTCTCGCGTCTTTGTAATTGATAATAGTATGTTTTTCATGATAATGTGTTTACTGCAGAAATCAACTTGAAACGCAACAAAGTTAAAAAATAAATCTTAAATTCAATTTGAAAATGCTGC
>JAZUIF010000081.1:0-15788 GCA_045642085.1 Paludibacteraceae bacterium
AATGGACTCATTGGCGCCAAATATTATTTCCGATCGTTTAAGTATAGTATTTGAAGACTTAGATACAGATTTGAATGCCTTTACAAAGGAGTTCAAAAGATTATATCCAAAGGATGATTATAAGATAATTGGTTATAATGACGAACTTAAAACGATTGAGATATCAATCCCAGAGGATGTACGTGATTTGATGGTCAATGGATTAAACGCACAAATGCCTGGATTTAAGTTTCTTATTATGGTAGAATCTGTATACAAACAAGAATCTTTTGAGGATAATAAATGTTCAAAAGCAGGATGGCATATAGATGCTATAAATCTTCGTGAGGCATGGAAAGAAACAAAAGGAAGCTCAAATGTTATTGTTGCAGTGCTTGATGGAGGATTTGATATACAGCATGAAATGTTTCAAGGAAGGATGTGCAATCCTTACAATATTGTTACACATGATGGAAATGTTTTATATGAAGATCAAAATGATATACATGGCACCCATGTGGCTGCGTTAGCAATTGGATCAGACATGCACGAGTCAGAAGGTATAACAGGAGTTGCTCCCAATTGTTTGTTTATGCCAATAAAAGTATTCCAAAATGGGATGTGTACTGACAAGATGATATTTGAGGCTATATGTTATGCATCTAATCACAATGCCGATGTGATAAATGTATCAGTAGGTTTGAATATTGATGGGTTAGATTTTGATAAATTATCTTTAGAATTTCAGAGAGAATATGCTAATAGTGCCTTAAGACCAGCAGAAATGTTATATAATATGGCATTTTCTAGAGCAAAACAAAAAAATGCTATTGTAGTATTGGCTGCTGGTAATGATAATGTAATTACAACAGTCGCTCCCAAAAATCGTACTGGAAAAGCGATTGTTGTATGTGCTTCTGACATTAAAAATAATGCCACAAAATTTACGAACTTCGGTGATGGAAGTACTGTGACTGCACCAGGAGAAGCAATTATTAGTGCAATACCAAACAATGAATACGGATGCCTTGACGGAACGAGCATGGCAGCACCTATTGTAACTGGGTTAGTCGCATTAATGAAAAGCAAAAATCCTGATATTACGTTAGAGCAAGTTGTATCTAGACTACAAAATACAGGATCAAAAATCTCAGGAAATGTACCTGTTCTTATCCAGGCAGACAAAGCAATTTTAAATCAAACAAAAAAAATAGCAACATTTACTATAAACGGAATATCTTTTGATATGAAAAAGGTAGAGGGAGGTACATTTTTAATGGGAGGAACAGATGAACAAGGAAGTGAATTTGAGAATGAAAGACCTATACATAAAGTTACACTCAGTGATTATTATGTTGGAACAACAGAAGTCACACAAGCTTTGTGGGGTGCAGTTATGGGCGAAAACCCATCACATTTTAAGAATGCTTGTAATCCAGTAGAAAGTGTAAGTTGGGACGATTGTCAAAAATTTATTGAAAAGTTAAACTTAATCACAGGTAAGGATTTCCGTCTTTTGACAGAGGCGGAATGGGAATTTGCAGCTAGGGGTGGAATTCATAGTCTGAATTATAGATATGCCGGAAATAGTGATATTTCAAAGATTGCTTGGTATGGAGATAAATATGACACAGGAAACCCTCATCCAGTGGCGCAAAAAACTCCTAATGAGTTAGGCATTTATGATATGAGTGGAAATGTATGGGAATGGTGCAGTGATAGTTATAAGGAGTATAGTACAAAGGAACAAATAGATCCAAAATTTCCTTCCTATAACGGATATAGAATTATGCGTGGTGGAGCATATAGTACCAAATCAGTTGGGTGTCGTGTATCATATCGCTGTTATTATCACGACGAATATCCTAACAAAGACTTGGGACTACGTTTAGCACTTAGTTCAATAGAATCTCCAAAAGCATTTAGTAAAGACACCGAATCTATTTGCGTAAATGGAGTAACTATTAAAATGAATAAGGTAAAAGGAGGTATATATGTAAATAATTATTCAGAAAGTTCTACATTGTCGGATTATTATATTGGAGCAACAGAAGTCACACAAGCTTTATGGAAAGCGGTTATGGGGGAAGATTTAATGAGTCTTGCAAGAAGGCATAAATACAAAACATATGGCGTTGGACCAAATTATCCAATGTATTACATTTCATGGGATGAAGTTCAATTGTTTTTGCGTAAATTGAATTCAAAAACAGGGAAGAAATTTCGTCTTCCAACTGAAATTGAATGGGAGTTTGCTGCTAAAGGTGGAACTAAAAGTAAAAATTATAAGTATGCAGGAAGTAATGGATTAGATTCTATTGCTTGGTGTAATGAAGACAAAAAAACAGGTTCAACTCATCCAGTAGCAAAAAAGAAACCTAATGAACTTGGACTTTACGATATGGATGGAAACGTTTCAGAATGGTGTAGTTATGTATATACTAAAGATTTTGAAAATCTTCCTGAACGCCAATACACTGATCACTTTGTATTAATAGGAGGAAATTGGATAGAAATGCATGGGAAAAGTATATCTTATATAAATTTTGGGCCAAATCCATCAGGCAGCAACAACATAGGGTTTAGATTGGCAATTACAGAGTAAAGTAAATTTATTTTGATTGTAAAAAGTACATCATATTATACTCAAAAACTGTTGCAAACAAACAATTAATATGGGTGACATCAATTCAATATAAGTGAATAGTCAAGTATTGAATACTCGAAAAAGAATATTTATTGGTACATTCGTATGTGTATCGAAATAATATACAATGTGATTTATCATGAAAAAAGTAAAAGCTATAGTGGAACGTGCTAAAGACGGATCTTTTAGTATATACATGGATATAGATCCCAATGAATTGTCTTATTTCGTATCTGGTACAGGAAAGTCATTGGATGATGCAAAATGTGATTTCTTGAAAGGATATGAGGATATGAAAGCATATTATGCCGAGAAAAAATAAACAATTCGAGGAAGTTGAATTTGAGTTTGTTATTGATGTGGTTTCCGCATAATACAAAAAAAACGGATAGATGAACAACTCATCTATCCGTTTTCGTCTTCGTTAACCTTAACGTCATCGTTAAACTTTATTCTTCGAGAAATATCTCATAATGAATCTGCCTGACAAACTTAGAATCAATATGATGATTGTCAACACTACAGCTGCGGCGTATGCTCTGTTCTGAACCTCAATCTGTGGGGCTGACAACTGGAAGAAGACTGACAAGGGTAGTGTGGCGGCTTTATCAGTCAACGATTCTGGAATATAATCGGTGAATCCAGCTGTGAACATTACTCCGGCTGCGTCTCCCATGGCTCTGCCGATGGATAGTAGGGTGGCAGTGGCAATGGCTGGCGCTATCTGTCGCACAACGACTCCGATGGTTTCAATTCGCGTCGCTCCAAGTGAATAGGCTGCTTCAAGAAGATCCTTGGGGATCGTACGGGCAACCTCGTCCATGCTGCGGATCAAGATCGGAACAATAAGCAGCGTCTCCACGATTATTCCTCCCAATAATGAGGCTCTGATTCCCACTAAAATCATGATTGTGAACGCAAATGCTCCGTAGACGATGCTGGGGATTCCAAACAAAACGTCGAAGGCTAATCGCGCTATATATCCGAATTTGGAATCTTTCTTCAGATAGACATTCAGATAGAAAACGACAGGAATGCTAATCAACAGTCCTATGAATGTGGCTCCAAGCACGATATAGACTGAGCCTACAATGGCGTTGAGAAATCCTCCGTCTTTGCCAACATAGAATCCGGATCCAGGCAACGAGGATACCATCTCCCACGTCAGCACGGGCAATCCTTTGCTCAATATGCTCCATAGTACGCTGAACACAAAACCAGCGACGATGAGCAGTGATAAATACATCAATACTCTGAAGATTTTCTCTTCTATATACTTAAACTGTTTCATTCTGCTTTGAGAGTTTTTAGGTACAGACGTGCACCAAGGTTGAACACTAATACGATGAAAAACAATATGAACGCTGCAAACATCAATGCTGATTCATAAAGTGGCAGTGAGAGCATCTCGCCATAGTTGTTGGCTATCAACGCTGGAATCGGATAACATGCGTCGAGCAATGAGCCAGGCACGATGATAAGGTTTCCACAGACCATCAAAACTGCGATTGTCTCACCTAATGCTCTGCTTATGGCAAGTACAGTCGACGCGATGATTCTAGGCAATCCTTTTTTCAAAACAACATATTTTGTGGTCTGCCAACGTGTGGCTCCTAATGCAAGTGATGATTCACGTAAATCGATGCCAACGTTGCCAAAGATCTCGATGAATAGGCTCACAAGCAACGGTAGAATCATCACACTAAGCACGACTGATCCTGAGAGTAGGGTATAGCCCGACGTCGCTGTGCCTACTGCTGGTCCGATGATATCGCTGACAATTGGTACGATCACCAGTGTTCCCCATACTCCATAAATCACTGATGGGAGCGACGCAAGGATGTCGAGCAATGGGAAAATATATCTTCTGACGACACTACGGCTATATTCTGTCAATAATACCGCCATCAAGAGTGATGTTGGCAAAGCTATAACTGTCGCAACTCCTGTGACGTAGAAAGTGCCAGAGACGAATGCAAGGAAACCAAACTGATTCTTCATCGGTTTCCATTCCGATGCGGTCAACAAATCCCACAACGAATGTTCGGCTAAGATGTCGGAGGATTTGAGCCATAATCCCACTGCCATCGCCACCACGAGGATCAGGGAAAACAATGTGAAGATGGTCATTACCACTCCTGCGATTTTATCTTTTATAATTCGGTAACTCATTTTATTTGATATTATTATTCATTTTCGTAAAGACGGGGGCATGCCCCGTCTCTACATTCTTAATATGCGTTTCCACCAAGGTTGTTTAATCTCTTTGATTAACGGTTCCGATTCTTCTCCACTGATTAGAATCAGATGGTCGGTGTATGCGAAGTCATTCTCTCTCCATAGTTCTGGTTTATCTGCTATCTTACGGCTGAAAATCGATGCCCCCGTCACCACTGATAATTTACCTTTTGCAACGTCTTTCTGATTATATTTTCTTGATGTCTCAAAACTATGAGTGCTTATCTCACCGTTGCGAATCACTCCATAATTGCCTGCTCCACATTGTGTGCCATATGTCTTGACTGCCAAGTAAAGTGCTTGCAACGCATTTGATTTCAAATAGTCAGCACCGTCGACGAAGACAACCCATTCACCTGTAGTCTGTTGTAACCCGATGTTTCTTGCCTCTTCGATGGGAACTAGCTGTTCCAAACGAAGGTATCGCATTCGTCTGTCTATAAGATATGAGCGGACCTGAAATTCACTGCAATCCGTAGACGCGTTATCCACGATGACGCATTCCCATTGTTGGGCTGTCTGTGACACCAACGACTGTAAAGCGGAGATAATGGTGTTCTCCTGATTGTGTAGGTTTACTATTACGCTAATCATATAAGTTTAATTTCTTTAGTTTGTCTTTAATTTCGATTGCAAAATTAGACATATATATACCTGCCGACAATCACAACTAGTAGTGAACCATATCACATACAGTTAGTGATTCATATCACATAAGTATGCGATTGTCCACCCGTCTGAATCGCAATACCTTTGCAGAAAATTAAATTATTAACGAAAACGGGTATTTATGGCAGAGTTTAATCCAACACAGAAATTTGAGAAGATTGAGCACAACGGAATAGATGTGCGCAATCTTAATATTCATATAGGAGATGCTCATATCTTGAAAGACGTGACTGTATCTATACCGAAGAATAAAATCACATGTATAATAGGTCCATCAGGTTGTGGAAAGAGTACTTTGCTTCGCACATTCAACCGAATCATCGACACTACGGAAGGAGTCAAAATTGATGGCGACATATTGCTTGGCGACCGTAATATCGTCAAGTCACATGGTTCGGATCTTATCGAATTGCGTCGACATATTGGTCTTGTTCCTCAACGACCATGTCCTCTGCCGATGTCTATCTACGACAATATCGCATACGGTTGCCGTATCCATGGAATCAGTGGCAAGGATAAACTAAATGCTGTGGTGGAACATTATCTACGCAGTATCGGTTTGTGGGATGAGGTGAAAGACAGACTATCATCTCCAGCCGGACGATTGTCGGGTGGACAACAGCAGAGATTATGTTTAGCACGCTCTTTGGCTGTTGAGCCGTCTGTGCTTCTTGCAGATGAAAGCACATCAGCACTTGATCCTATCTCATCAAAAAAAGTGGAGCAACTATTCGTGGATTTGAAGCAAGACTATACGATAGTGATGGTGACACATACTTTGCAGCAAGCACAACGTATTGCTGACCATGTGATATTCATGTATTTAGGTGAAGTCATCGAACAAGGTTCAGCACGCGACGTCTTCAATAATCCACAAAGCGAATTGACAAGAAGATATCTTGACGGAGCATTCTCTTAATTAATAATTAATAATTAAGGAGATTATATAGCTGTTGTCCAAAATGAGGATTGTTAAGGGCGGAACGCCCTAACCCTCCCACAACGCGAGCCCGAAGGGCGAGCGTATAAAGAAAAAAAGCGTGTGTTGGACAACTCGTATATAATTGTCTTAATTAATAGTTATGAATAGTATGTGCAGATTTCAAACCTGTCCGAATAATCAAAATAGAATATAGAATTATAATATGGAAAAACAAACAATAGCTACAGGCACCAATTACATGAAGAAAGACGCATACGGAGCACTCAGTATGCCAGTATATCATTGCTGTAGTTTTGAATTTGACAACGCAAAAGCCATGAGCGACGTCTTCTGCGGACGTGTGCTTGATCCAGAATACTCACGTATTATGAATCCGACGGTGACATTCTTCGAAGAGAGAGTGAAATCGTTGACCAATGCAGCCAATGTATTTGCTTTCAACTGTGGAATGGCGGCGATCAGCAACGCTATCATCGCAGTGGCAAAAGCAGGAATGAATATTGTGACGTCGAACCATTTGTTCGGCAATACGGTGTCGCTATTCCGCAACACACTCGGCAATCTTGGAGTGGAGGTGAGGGAAGTGAATCTTCTTGATGAATCGGAAGTTAGAAAAGCAGTTGACGACAAGACATGTGCACTGTTCTTCGAGATCATCACAAACCCACAGATGGAGGTAGCCGACGTGAAGATGCTTGCCGACGTCGCACATGAACACAACGTGCCAGTCATCGGTGACACCACATTGATACCATTCACTGAGTTTGATGGCAAAGCAATCGGAATGGATGTGCAGGTGGTGAGCAGCACGAAGTATGTGTCGGGTGGAGCCACAAGTTTGGGCGGATTAGTGATTGACTACGGAACATTTCCTGTCTTCAACCGTCGCATCCGCTATGAGTTGCTATTCAACCTCGGCAGCTACATGACACCACATGCAGCTTATATGCAGACTGTAGGATTGGAGACAATGGACGCACGCTATAGAGTGCAGTCGGCCACTGCGTTGGAATTGGCGACACGATTGACAAAAGTTCCACAGATCAAGAGAGTCAACTATACAGGTTTGCCAGATAATCCATTCTATGAAATAGCCAAGAGACAATATGGCAATACGTCAGGAGCGATGTTGACAATCGACCTTGCCGACAAAGCGTCTGCGTTAAGATTCATAGATAGGTTGAATGTCATCCACAGAGCCAGCAACCTCTTCGACAACCGATCGTTGGCAATCCATACAGCGTCGACAATCTTCGGAACATTCTCAGGATCACAACGTAAAGCAATGGATGTGTTGGACACAACAATACGATTGTCTGTTGGTCTTGAGCATGTGGACGACCTTTATAATGACATCTTGCAAGCCGTGCAAGAAGAATAAGAACAGTTCGTTAGTGATTAATTATATAATCCCTGGAAGTCGCCGAGACTTCCAGGGATTTTTGATTTTAAGAGAAGATGATTGCTTAAAATATGATCTCACAATAATTTTTTGACTTATACGTCAATTTTTTTGTTGTTATATTTGCGAGATAGAAAATATCTACTTAAATTTGCAGTGTTAGTTCCGACCGAGCCTCTTATTAATGCTTAAATAGGTCGGGCTTTTTGTTTATAGTAAAGTACAAAATAATGGTAAGAGTACATTTCAACAAATCATTTAAGAATCATAGTGAGTTAGTAAAACTTTTACAATCTCGTGGTTTATCAATCAAAAATCCAGAACGTGCGGAACACTATATTCAAAGTATAGGATACTATCGTCTTTCCGCTTATTTACATCCTTTTTTAAGATATCCAAAAACACAGCACAAATTCAAGTTAGACGCAACATTCGATAAGGTAATGATGTTGTATAGATTTGACAAGAAATTGAGAGTTTTATTGTTTAATGAGATTGAGAAAATTGAAGTGGCTATACGTGAATCAATAATTAATATTACTGCAGAAAATACAGGTGACATTTATTGGCTTACAAATCCTATACATTTCCATAATCAAAACATATTTGACAATAGTTTGGTTTTATTAAAAAAAGAGTATGATCATTCCACAGAGGAGTTTATAGAACATTTTAAGCAATCATATCTAGAACCATTTCCTCCCGTTTGGATTCTTGGAGAATTAATGCCAATGGGAAATTTGAATATGTATTATCGTAATCTTAAAGATAAAACCTTAAAGAAACAGATTGCCAAACGATTCTGTCTGCATGCTCCTGTTTTTGAATCTTGGATTTCTGTGCTTTGCCTAACAAGAAACGCTTGTTGTCATCATTCAAGAGTTTGGAATAAAGTGAACAAAATCATACCAAATGATATGAAAAATATGAAACGTCCTTGGATATCAATATCTTCAGACAAGCGCAGAATCTACTATAACATATGCATAATCAAATACTTCCTTGATTTAGTCTCTCCTAACAATGATTTTCTAGGTAAACTTCGCTGGCTATTTATAGATTTCCCTATGGTTGATTCACGTGCTATGGGATTCCCTAAAAACTGGGAGATGGAACCTTTGTGGAGATAATCTCCCAAACTTATGTGATAAGTTTACCCTTTTGACGCTATTTCCTACCCGCCATAAACCCTCTACCTTTGCATTGTCAAACAAAAAGAAATAAGACAATGAGAAAACAGGTACATTCATTTATTGCAGCCGTAGCACTGATACTTTCAGCAAGCACGGTGAGCGCACAGAATCAGGAATCAGCAGCGTCTTCAGATACAGTAAAGAAAGAACGTAAGTCTATTTTGGAAAATGTTAAGCCTTCGGTACCTAAGGTATCTGGTTTGATCCAAACTCGTTATTTCTATGATTCACAGGAGACTAAACCAAACAGTTTTGATATTCGCAGAGTCCGTTTGTCATTCGCTGGTGAATTTGGAAAATTCGTCGACTATAGAGTTCAGGCAGAATGGGAATCTTCTCCTAAAATCCTAGACGCTTACGTGAATTTCAAACCTGCTAAGGCGTTCAACATCCAAATCGGACAGTTTAAGGTGGCTTACTCACAAGAGGGTCTTGAAGGTCCAGCATCAATGTACACCATCGAGCGTCCGACAGCTGTAAACAAGCTTCACGCTTATAGTGATGTCAGCGGTCTTTCTGCAAATGCTCGCGACGTGGGTATCCGTTTCTGGGGTAAGGTAGGAAACAAAGAAGATTACGATGTCTTTACTTACAAACTCGGATTATATAACGGTAATGGCATCAATATCAAAGACAATGACGAATACAAAAACGTCGCTTTGTTGCTAACTTACAATCCAATAAAGCAGTTGCAACTTGAGGCTGGCCAATATGTAGGTCATTACACTGCAAAAGCGGTACCGGCAGATTCAATCGCTACAGGACACGATATAAATGAGAATGCAATCAAACGTAACCGTACTTCAGCTGGTTTCACAGTTAATACAGGAGATCTATTCATTCGTTCAGAGTATCTATATGGAAGAACTGACGACGTGGATCAGCAAGGTGCATTCATTATCGCTGCCTACACATTCGCAAAGAAATTCCAGCCAGTGGTCGCTTACTCATATTATCAGAAAGATAAGAGCGTAGACGAGGATATCCAGAACGACCTCACAATCGGATTCAACTGGATAATCAACAAACATATCCGTCTACAAACCAATTATATCCTAACTGATTACTCTAACAGCCAGAAAGAGAACGCATCTCTATTCGAGACTCAGTTGTCAGTCAAATTCTAATCTGAGGATTGTTAAGGGCGGAACGCCCTAACCCCCTCTCTAAAAGCGAGCCGAAGGCGAGCGATAAGAAAAGAAAAATAAACAATTAAATTATTACATAAATATGAGAAAGATTTTTACACAATTATTTCCATCCTTTTTAGGATTCGCATTATTAGCATTGGCAGTCTCATGTGGAGGCAATAAAAACAGTGAAGCCCAGTCGAACGGAGATGAGTTGTCTGGACGAGTATCGCTATCAGGAGCGTTTGCTCTTTATCCACTGGCAGTGAAATGGGCAGAGGATTTCCAGAAGATCCATCCAAATGTGAAGATAGAAGTTGAGGGTGGAGGAGCAGGAAAAGGAATGACTGACGCCCTTGCAGGACAGGTGGATTTCGGAATGGTAAGTCGTGAGGTGAGCGACGCAGAGACAGCCAAAGGAGCAATAGGATTCCCAGTGGCAAAAGACGCAGTAGTGCCTACAATCAATGAAGCCAATCCTCTATATGCTGATCTAGTAAAACATGGAATATCACAGACTCAAGCCACTGATATCTGGATTAATGGAACAATCAAGACTTGGGGACAGTTGTTAGGAACATCTGATGAGACTGCTATAACTGTGTTTACACGTAGCGACGCTTGTGGAGCTGCGGAGACATGGGCAAAGTGGCTTGGCAAACACCAGGAGGATTTGTTAGGTGAAGGTGTGAATGGTGATCCAGGAGTGGCGAATGCAGTTCAGAAGAATATCACATCCATCGGATTGAACAATATCGGATATGCCTACGACAACAATACACTAAAACCATTGCCAGGCATCCGTGTTCTTCCCGTCGACGCGAATGGAAACGGACAGATTGATCCAGAAGAAGATTTCTATGGCACTAAAGATCAGTTGACAAAGGCTATTGCCGACGGTAAGTATCCTTCACCACCAGCACGCGACTTGTATCTTGTATCAAACGGTATTCCTACAAATCCTGCCGCAGTTGCATTCTTGAAATACGCCCTTACTGAAGGTCAGAATGCCAACGAAGGAGTTGGATATATCACTATTCCACAGGAGAAATTGGATGCGGCTTTGCAGAAATTGGAAGCTAAATAAAAAGCAATTTTTTTCATTTGAGCGCGGATTGAACGGATTTCTGTTCAATCCGTGTTTTTGTTTGGTGGAGCAGACGTATAGCAAAGACATGCGGAATAACAAGGTGAAGTACAAGATGGGAGAGGTGGAGAAGCGAGTCGTAGGCGAGCGTTGAAATATTGCACGGTAGTTGTAATTTTGCTATCTTTGCGACGTCGATTCAAAAGAAACGACAAGCGATCTTTAACTCGAAACGCTCAGACTGAATCCTCCATTCATAAGCAGCGAACCAGTTCCCCCTTCAGGAGGTTAGGGGGCTACTATGGAGCTCGCTATCTGGATCCGACAGGAGCGATGTGGCTTTCAGTCGACCCTCTATTCGAGAAATATGCTGGAATGAGCCCGTACAATTATTGTGCAGGAAATCCGGTGAAGATGGTGGATGTGGATGGAAGGGAGTTAAAGGATATTTTCAAGGGTGCTATTGCAGCGATTAATGATAACATTATGCTTGGTGTCGGTGACTATAGAAGTAGAATGGGACGACAAGCAGTAGATGCATCAGATTATAATCTCGTAGACCTTCGTATAAAAAAGGACAGGTTGACCAAGTTTGGGAAAATGCAAAAAATAGCAAAGGAGAGATTAAAGATCCTAATACAGGAGACCTGTTACATTGGGACAAAAGTAAATCACGCAATGGTCAATGGGATATGGGACATACTTAAACAAACAAGTATAGTCAAAAGCATAAAGATTATATGGATGGTAAAATAACAAAAGACGAATTTTTAGAATGGTATCAAGATCCAAGAAATTATAGGCCAGAATCTCCTTCTGCAAATAGAGGACATAAATTTGAATAATTTTTATTGTATGGACAAAGATATTTTTATAAGCATTTTTAGAGGCGACGAGAATGAATATTTTGAATTAATAAAAGGTATTGATATTAATTCGCTTAAGGATGGATATTCATTATTACATTCTGCGTTAGCTTCTAATAAATATAAGGAAGAAATAGTTTTGGATTTAATTACCAGAGGTGTTGATCTAAATAAACCAGACGAAGATGGAGCTACTCCATTGGAGTATTGCTGTGAATACCAGAATTTTTACATCGCAAAAATACTTTTAGAGAAAGGTGTTGATGTGAATCCTATTGATAAATGGGGAAATAATCCATTATGGCGTGCTGTTTTCAAGGAAGATTATAAAATGGTAAAACTTTTGATGCATTATGGTGCGAATCCTAACAATATAAATAAAGCTAAGAGATCTCCATTGATTCTTGCTGAAGAAAATGAGGATGAAGAGATGATTGCTATTATGACACAAAAGCAATAAATAGCCTTTCATAGAGGGGTATAGTGAACTTTACGAGAAAATAAATGCTCCCGACGCAAAAAATCGAATAAATCGACACCATAATGATATCGATCATTCGACCTCAACCATTATGGGATCGGCTATTGTCGCGAGCTATAAAGGGTTTACGACCATTCTTGTTATGGGGATTCCTACACTCAGGTGATGTATTATGGCTATAGCAAGACAGATGGGTTGCTTCATAATGCGAGGAATGCCCTTGTCCAGATCCATTCTGCGGTAGAAAGTTGAGAGTAAATGATTGTTTCAAAAACAAAATGGCGAAAGAAAGAGGAATTCTTGATGTCCGAGACGAAACAAACAAAGTGATTTATGATTTCAAGTTTGGAAAAGCAGGAATGGGTTCAAAACAATTTAATAAATACCATTCCAATTTTGAGGATCATTCTATCAAAGTAGTTAGACCAGATAAATAAACAATGAGTAAAGAGGCTATATTGTTGAATTTCAATTATTATAGCCTCTTTGTTATATAATAAGAAAAAAATGAAAGAGGAAACGATACTAAAAAACGAGTGGATAAACCGGTATGATTTAACGGCAGTCACTCAATCAAAATACTATAAAATTGTAGGTTGTTTTGCTATAGATTTTGAACTTTGGAAGATCCGAGGTGAAATACAGCCACATTTTGTTATCTATCCACTATGGTTGGATAATGTGAAAAGGTGTTTTTGGGGACCTTTTCTTTATCATTGTATTGAGGATTCAAAAGGTCTAAGTTACTCTCTTTCGATATCCCAAATGCTAGAAAAGCAAGAAGAGATTTTTCAAAATGCTGAAATCTATTTGAATTTAGATTTGAAGAAAAATATCCATAAGGACAATCTTCTTAAAGTTTTAAATTTACATTTGGAAAGTTACAATATTCCATATAATCAAAGGATTATAATAGAAATGAAGGCACGTATGGCTACGTTTCTAAATGATGAATCGTTGTTTGAACAAACGGTTGTGGATATGGAGTCTATTTATGCTAGTAATAGGATTTTCATGGAGAAACATTTTGCCAAATCTGAGGATTGGAAGAACTTTTTAGTATCTATTTTCTCTAACCGCCAAGCAATGTTAGACAAAATCGAGGAAAATATAGCCAATGGAAAAATCAAGGCGCAAGTTGAATTGTTGCCTTGAATCTAGTTTTCATATTTTTGATTTCCAATGGTGAACCCTTACTCCCACTGCGAGTGCGTAAACACGAGCGGAACATCTTAAACAGGCAACGGTAGCCAAGTGTCTCCGACGCTTGCCAACCATTGCCTGTTCTGATAACCGTATCCACGGTATTAGATTTTTTTGCTATCTTTACACCGTCGATTTATAAAGATATAAGATAAGCGTTCTTTATTTCCCGACAGCATTTTGCGAATCAAAATGCAATCGGTTACGATAACCAGAGGTTATGCGTTCCCCTCGGGAACAGAAATAATGAATGCCAATCAAAGCAAGAAGCATCTGTTCCCGACGGGAACACATCGGTCTATCCGATCGTAACCGATTGTTTCATAGCTTGCTGTGAAACTGTCGGATGGACAAGCGATCTTTAACTCGAAACACTCAGACTGAATCCTCCATTCATAAGTGGCGAACCAGTTCCCCCTTCAGGGGGTTAGGGGGCTTGACAGATGCCGATGGAAACATCGCCCAGCACATCGAATACATTCCTTACGGAGAAGTGTTTGTGGAGGAAAGAAACAATCAGTTCTCGACTAACTATCTTTTAAATGCCAAAGAATTAGATAACGAAACAGGCATAGATGCAATTTGGGGACCATATCCAGCGGCTGAACAAATGAATGTCTATAAAAATGGTCGTAAAACAAAGTCTATGTTTCAAAATACTAATTCATTATATAAGTTTTGATATGAAAAAAATATTGTATGTTGCTATGTTTTGCATAGGAGCTCTTGTGATATATAGATTGTTGTTTTCATTTGTCATTTTTTCTTCATTTTCTTCATTTGGCTGGCTAAATAGTAAGGAGTTTTTTCCAAAATATGTTTTGCTTAATCCATTAAAGGAACGTAAACTTTATGATTTGGTAAACCAGAGTATAGATGATACAAAAGAGAAGATTATGTCAGATACTGTGTTTTTTAATAGCATTTCGAGTTCGAATGGAAATCCTATGGTAAGGTATTCTTTAGATAATTTAGAAAAAATTAAATTTTATCGTTTTTTTTTGTCTGATACATTGCCTATAAAAATAGAGTCTATTAAGGAAGAGGAACATTGTTTGATGATTTTGATTGTCAAAGAATGGGGCGAAGAAGAGTGGCAAAGTAAGAATGTGATGCTAAAATATTGCGAAAGCAATAATTATGGATGGTTTTATTGAAAATATGCGACGACTGGCACAGATTGAAGACTGCTAATGGAGTATTGGTCTGTGAATAAAGTCCAAAGGTCTGACTTTGGAGATATAAAAAAGAAGCTGAATCAAAAGGAATGTCTCAAAAAGAATTTAATGACTTAATGAATGATCCTAATCTGTATCAGTGGGAAAATCCTCATAATAACAGAAGTCACAAATTTTAACAAAAATAAAAATGAAAAAAACTAAAAAAACATATAAATTACACGAAGCAATACTTCACAAAGATATTGATATGGTATTGTCGTGTATTTCGAATGGAGCAGACGTAAATGAAAAAGACGATAACTCCTATGCTCCATTACATTATGCTGCACAAAATAATTTGTTTGAGATTGCAAAAATTCTTTTAGATGCGGGGGCAGAGGTTGATCCGAAAGACAGTCATGGAAATACTCCGTTAAGTGAAGCTGTTTTTAATTTTCGTGATGATTCCTCAATGATAACTCTTTTATTAAATCATGGGGCAAACAAATTCGAGGAGAATAATTATGGTATATCTCCATATAGTTTGGCAGAGAGCATAGCAACTACCTCTGTGTTTACACTTCTTAAATGAGTTATTGGACGCAGTATGCTAATTGTTGATTCATAAACTTTAAAATTAAAATATGAAAAAGTTTAAGAAAAAAGCTGAAGACCTCATCAATTTGGTAGATATGCCACAAAGATGTATAGCTACTGACAAAATAACTTGTGAAGGAAGTAAAGATAGGATATATGTATAGAGAAATCCCAGATGATGATATGGATTCAG
>JAZUIF010000082.1:0-72291 GCA_045642085.1 Paludibacteraceae bacterium
TCACAAACTAAACGATCCGACTGTCGGTCTTCTAGTGCATGACGGCAAAAAATCATGGAAAGGTTTGGAGATCAATTCATTCTTTGGCAAGCCTGAAAATTTGGAGATTGAGTTGGAGGGTAGTGTGGATGAGGGAATCACTGAAGCTCAGCAGAAAGCATACTCACAGTATTTGGAGAAGAAGCAGAACTATTTTGACGAATTCACAAAGATATTGTTGGGTGTTTACGTTGGTAGTGATGAGGCAGCTGAAGCTATGCTAAAAACAGGACAGAAAGTTTTGGTAAAGACTGTTTTACCAAAGACTCTGTTTATTGATAGAGATGGAAATTATGGCTGGATTTGCTATACAGATTGGGATGATTCCTATGTCGGAGTTCTTCTTTCAGAGGATAGGCCTTATTTAATGCGAGAGGAAGACTTGCGAGAATACAGCAAAAAGGAGAAGGTGAAAGATGATGTCTTGGGATTGATGTTCACTTCTTATGTTGGATTTGAGAAACTTATTATAGTCAAGTTAGTAGATGAGTTTTTGACATTGCCGTTTTCAATAAGTATAGAAGATGATAGAGTACTTAATGATAATATGCGTAATGCATACAAAACGTATTTGAAGATGAGACCAACTTTCTGGAATGATATTAAGAAGGAATTTTTAAAATACTATATGCGTTGTTATAAAGAGTTCAATTCGTATGTTGACATTCCAGAAGAATTAAATAAAAACAATGTGAATGAAAATAGTGTTATGTCATGGTTGACATTTACGGAACTATATGCGGACTATGATGGCCGTATAGGTTGGCTTTGTGAGAGTCCTCTTAATGATGAATCTGGCTATGCATTTGAGTTCACAGATGAAAAGGTTAATTTGGTATTCCAAGACGATCTTCTTATTTAAGATCTTGCTTTATTGGCATCTATAATTAATACAACGAAAATGAATGTCAATGAAACCGAAAACACTCACGTCCACGGTAGCCACATGCCTTACGGCATTAGTGTCAACCATGGCCTAATTAGGTGAACCGTATCCACGGTTCGGATTTAAGCGTGTGTTTCACAACCGTGGCAACGGTTGTCTTGACAGACCATTGTTGCCGAAAATGGCGAAGCCTTTCGGCTACTGTGGCCGACGTAGAATGTTGAGATTCATTGGCGGATGTCGGTGGCTTTGATGAAATTCGGCCACGGTAGTCAAACTCGTTATATGTTTTGCCTACCATGGCCGGAATCTTTATCTCACAAATCCAAGTTTCGCACCGTTCTTCTTGTTTAGTAGTTCCACTTCGCAAGCCTCGATAATTCCGTCGATATCGATATCATCTTTGTCGTTGAGGATATCGTTGACTATTCGTTTGCGGGCAATGTTTTCAATCTGACCTCCTGAGAAATCGAATCTCTTGGCAAGATTGTGAGCCTGGTCATCAGTCAGGTCTGGCAACATTTCTCTCCAAATATGCATACGCTCGTCGGCAGTCGGCTTGTCAAACTCAATCTTGTATAAGAAACGTCGCTCAAATGCAGAATCAAGAATGCCTGTCAGATTCGTCGTCGCTATCATTATTCCTTCGAGATTTTCCATCTCCTGAAGGATGATATTCTGCATGGCATTCTCCATCTTGTCGACGCCGCTTGTTCCTCCCTCGTTTCTCTTGTTGAGAATCGCGTCGGCTTCATTGAAGACAAGGATAGGGGCGAGTGGATTATCTTTAGCGAGACTTTTGTATTGCTCAAAGACTCGCTTGATATTCTTCTCAGTGTCGCCAACCCATTTAGATCTGATGTTTGGCACGTCCACCATCATTATATCTCGTTTGCTTTCCCTTGCCAACTGAAGCACGGTCTCTGTCTTGCCTGTGCCTGGCCCACCATAGAAGATACAAGTGAAGCCTTTACGCATGCCTTTGTCCTCCATACGCTTCAACACTCGCTTCATTCTGTCTTCGTCTAAAAGATCATGAAGCTTTGAAACCTCCTTAGTGACGCGTGAGTTATAATAGAGCTTCTTCTCTTTGATTTCGTCATAACGAGTGAGATTGCTTCTTGGTTTCGACGGTTTAGAAATTTTTAGCTCCTGTAGTACATCCTCCTTACTGAAATCAGAAAGTTTGAATGCTCCAGGCATCACTTGTCCATCAATACATGCTGGCTCGACCAAACGTGCCTTCATTAGACAGCTGGTTTCATTCTCAAAATGTCTGAAAATATTTCGAACTATTCCATTAGGAAACCATTCAGATAGATCATGATGCTGGATCTGGTCATCATTATTGTTGATAAACAATGAGATAAAGCATAGATAAACCATTAAGTCGATGAAGTTGAATCCAAATCCCTTCAACTTTTGAGCAAGGTAAAGATTCTGATTGTTGTCGATAAGAAACATTATCTCAGTATCAACATCATCAAGATCCATTCCGTCGTCCTTGGCTCTTTCTAAAATCTCATCTAATTCAATGATAAATTCAGAGATTGAAAGATTGGTTAGAGACTTTGGCTCCAACATAACGCCTTTTCTTAGTCCGTCCAACACATCATGCGAGAAATGATATGTCTTTTCTCCACTATGTTCTTTAATTCTTCTGATTATTTTGTTTTTGACAAGGTCGTCCAAAGCATCGAGATGCTGCAATAGTGCTGTTGGCCTAATATCATAATGGTCGGCGATGTCTCGTAAGCGAACACGGTAATCGTCGAATTTATCTACAAATGCACAAAGAATCGACACTTCGTAGGGATCGGATATGCCAAGTCGGCCCTGAAGCTCATCAATATAAGGTTTAGCCTCTTTAGGTAAAATTTCTCCGGCTTCGTGAGTCGACTCAACGACTTTGTTGATCAACCCAAAGATAGCCATCTTCTTGATTGCACTCTTACTGACAGTTCTTTGTCTCTTACTAATTGAAAGTTTTTCCATATTATTAACGTTTACGGTTTGCAAAATTAGAACGATGGTGTGCCATAATCGGGCACAGATTGTGAAGATTTTTGTGATTTTTATAAAATCTCCAGAGCAATAGCTGCGCAAGCTTCCGCGTCAGCTAGGGCATGATGATGGTTTTCCAGATTGAATCCACATCGAGCAGCTATAATGTCAAGGTTGTGACGTCCTTCTGGCCACACTTTTCTCGACTTGACCAACGTGCAGTGGAATTCATAGTCGGGATAATCCATCTGATAGCATCGGAACACAGCTTTCAAGCAACTCTCGTCGAATGCCTTATTATGTGCGACGAGGGGAAGACCGGCTATCTTTGGCTCAATTTGTTTCCAAACATCAGGGAAAATGGGAGCGTCTTTAGTGTCATTTGCTGTGAGCCCGTGTACTTGTGTGCACCAGAAATTGTAAAAATTTGGTTCTGGTTTGATAAGTGAATAAAATTCATCTACTTTCTTTCCGTCTCTATATATCACAATGCCGACACTGCAAACAGAAGTGCGAGCACCATTGGCAGTTTCAAAATCTATTGCTGCGAAATCTTTCATTTAATTTTTCCTGTTTTTGAGCTTCTTGTTTATTATGCAAATTTAACATAAAGGTGCACCAAAGGAAGTCATATCTTTATATATTTTTTCAAAATTCCTTCATATTCACAATAAATTTGTTTTTTAATCGTTTAATAAGTAAATTTGTCCCCATATGGATAAGAAGTACTTTTTGATATATATATCAGCATTGTCACTATTTATGTTGACTATGCTTGGCTGTACAAATAAGAAGAATACAGCTATTGCACGTGGTTATCAGGCGATGACTACGCGTTATAATGTTTACTATAATGGAAGGGAGTCTTTGGATAAAGGCAAAAAGAATATTGAGGATGCCTATAAGCCAGATTATTCCCAGATTCTGAAAATGTATCCAGTGGGAGATAAAACCACTAAAAACGCCGCATTTTCACAGTGTAACAGAGCGATAGACAAGTGCCAGACGGCTATCAAAATCCATTCTATGCGTAAGAAGCCTGTTAAGAAACCAGGAAAGATGAAAGATCCTGATTACGCGGCTTTCTATGCTCAGGAAGAGTTTAATCCAATGATGGACGACGTGTGGATGCTTTTGGGAGAGACTAAGTATTATATGGAGGATTTCCTTGGAGCTGCTGCTACTTTCACATATGTGGAGAAACATTTCTCTGTTCATAAAGATTTGGTGGTCAAAGCAATTATCTGGAGGGCAAGAGCTCTTATGGAAATGGATTGGCTTTATGAGGCTGATGAGATCTTGTCTAATATTAATGAGGACGACTTAAACTTTGAAAATCAAGATTTTTATGCCGCTGCGATGGCAAACCTTCGTCTAAAACAAAATGATAAGGTTGAAGCAGTTGAATATTTGAAACAGGCAATCCCTGCTGCAGAAAACAGAAAAGAAAAGGCTCGTTTCTATTTCATTATTGCTCAGCTAAATCAGGAGCTTGGCCGTAATAATATCGCTTATGCTTATTACGATTCTGTTATCCGCAAATGCCCTGATTATGAGATGGAGTTTAATGCTAGAATTCGTCAGTCTGAAGTTGTAACTTCTGATTTCGGAAAAACTGATGTTATAGTATCCAAACTTAAGAAAGAGGCTAAATCATCTAAAAATAAGGAGTATCTTGACCAGATTTATTACGCAATTGGTAATATATATCTTTCTAAGAGTGATACTGTAAGAGCTATTGAAAATTATCGTATTTCAGCAGATAAAAGTACAAGAAACGGAATCGAAAAGGCCGTTTCTTTGATTAAACTTGGTAAACTTTATTACCAACAGAAGAATTATATCGATGCTGAACCGTGCTATGCGGAGGCTTCATCTATTCTTTCTAATGATCATCCTGATTTCAATGAGGTCTCTTCTAAGGCTTTGAATCTTACTGAATTGAAGCAAAACTATGAAATCGTTCATCTTCAAGATTCCCTCCTTGCTTTGGCAAATGGATCAGAAGCTGATCGTATTGCTGCTGCTCAACGTGAAATTGATAGAGTTAAGGCTGATTTGAAAAGAGAACAAGAAAGAAGAGAACTTGATTCGCTTAATGCAAGAATCGCCGGAATGGAAATTGAATCGATTGTCTCTAAAAATGTTAATTCTATTAGAGGATCTAGCTGGTATTTTTATAATGCTCAGGCGATTTCCAAAGGTAAGATTGATTTTAAGAATAAGTGGGGTCAACGTAGACTTGAGGATAACTGGAACCGTAAGAATAAACAGTTTATGATCATTTCCGATGAGATGGTCAATAATGAAGATAATGATGGCAAAACTGCACCTGAATTCGAAGACCGTGGTTCTGATTCAGAAAGATTTGCCAAACAACAGAATATGCCAGAGCTTTCTCTTGCTTACTATTTGAATCAGATTCCAAAAACAGAGGAGGCTCAAAAACTTGCTCTTAACCAGATTCGTACATCTTTGTATAATGAGGCCGTCATCTTTGACGAAAAAATCGCAGATTATGACATGGCTATACAGACATATGATGAGTGGTTGCGTAGATTCGGTGGTGAAAATCCAGATAAGGATGCTGATGTGTTGTTTAACTCTTATCGTATTGCTGAGAAGATGTCTGATAATAACTTGGCTGTAAGATATAAAGACGAACTTATTACTAAGTATCCAAATAGTAAATATTCGCAGGTGTTGAGTGATCCTGACTATGCTAATAAGCTTGTCAGAATGGCTAATGTTGAGGATTCTATCTATAGAGCCACATATTCAGCTTATCATTCGTCAGATTATAAGACTGTAATGGCGAATGCCGACTATATGCAGTCTAACTATAAGATGTCTTCTTTGATGCCTAAGTTTATGTTGTTGAAGTCGTTGTCATTTGGTAAACTAGGTCAGCATGATTCTTTGAAAGCATCATTAGGTACACTTGTCGCTGAATATCCAAAGAGTGATGTCGCTCCTATGGCTAAAGATATTTTGGCTTTGATAGAGCAGGGTAATGTATCGTCTATGGGTACTACAGCTTCGTTGGCAGACCAAAGAGAGCAGCTTCTTCTTGAGGAAAATATTCAGACTGGTGTGATTGACACTGTCGGATTTACTTATAATGATAAGAGTGCTTATCATTTCTATATTATTTCTCAGGCTGACAAGGTTGATCAAAACAGATTGCTTTTCGAGGTCGCTACTTATAACTTTACTAAGTTCTTGGTGAAAGATTATGATTTGAAAATCCGTCCAGGTCTAGTGTCAGTTTCTGGTATGGATAATCTTGACGAGGCACTTTGGTATCAGAAGGGAGTCAAAGAGAGTGATGGAATTATGAATCTTCTTAAGGATACTGAATATACTTTGCTTGTGATTTCAGAAGAGAACAGCCGTCTGATCGGTCGTGGTTATACACTTGACCAGTATAAGGAATTCTATGAGAAGAATATTCTTAATCGTAAACAAGATAAGAAGAAAATTAATATTGAGCTTATCAGCGACGACCTGCCTTCTGCACCTGTTGACATTAAGGAAGGTGATGATTTGAACAATATGTCTCAGGTAAATATTGCTTCAAAACCTAAGCAAGATTCTAAGGCTGATGTCAAATCTGAAGAAAAAACAGAGTCTAAAGCTGAAGTTAAGAATGAGAATAATGAGCCAAATTCTTCTTCAAACTCTAATGCTGAAGAGAAAAAGGCAGAGGCTCCTAAGCCAGAATCTCAATCTTCGGATAATAAATCAGCAGAGAAAAAGGCAGAGACTCCAAAGAAAGAGTTGAAGAAATATAAGAACCTTTATACATTCGACCTTTCTGCTGAGCATTATTTTGCACTTCTTATTACAAGAGGAACTGTCAATAGTGAGAAGATTATCCAGACATTGGCAAATGCTAATGAGGATTGGCCAGGTGGATCGTTGAAAGTTGAAAAAACAGATGGAAAGAATTTCCCTGCTATTATCACAGTTGGTACTTTTAACAATTCATCAATTGCAATGGATTATCTGAAGGGAATTATCAAGTCGGAAGCGTTGAAGAGAAATTTGCAGAATATTTCATATAACAGTGTGATTATTACTAAGGATAATCTTGATGCTTTGCGTCAGTCTGGTAATCTAAATGTTTATATGGAGTTGTTTAAGAGAGGTTATCTTGGCCGTTAATTTTTAAGAGAATAATTATGGATGCGATTCAAGGAACAATTTTATGGGCAGACGACGAGATTGATCTGCTAAAAGCACACATCATCTTCTTGAAACAGAAGGGATATGAGACAGATTGTGTGAATAATGGACAGGATGCTGTTGAAGCTTGTCGTAATCGACACTATGATATCGTTTTCCTTGATGAGAATATGCCAGGTATGAATGGTCTGGAAGCTCTTCAGCAGATTAAGGAGATCGATAGCACAATTCCGGTGGTGATGATCACTAAGAGTGAAGAGGAGGACATCATGAATCAAGCTATTGGTGCTAAGATTGCCGACTACTTGATTAAGCCTGTCAATCCTAATCAGATTCTACTTACTCTTAAAAAGAACATTAAGGCTCGTGAGATTATCTCAGAAGCTACAACTGATGGCTATCGTTCAGAGTTTGGAAAGATCGGTTTGCAGATCAACGATTCGTCGTCTGTGGACGATTATATGGAAGTTTATAAGAAACTTGTGTTCTGGGAACTTCAGCTTTCTGAGTCGGCTGCCGACATGGACGAGATTCTTCTTATGCAAAAAGAGGAGGCTAACAGTGCTTTTGTTAAATATATCAAGAAAAATTATGAGAAATGGTTTGCCGACGGTGCTGAGCGTCCGTTGATGAGCCAGGATGTGTTTAAGACAAAGGTTCTTCCTTTGCTAGACAATGGAGAGAAAGTATTTTTCGTTGTGTTGGATAATTTCCGTTTTGATCAGTGGAGAATTATCCGTGAGTTGTTGAGCGCAGATTTCGTTGTTGAGTCGGAGGATTTGTATTGTAGCATGTTGCCGACAAGCACACAGTATAGCCGTAACGCAATCTTCTCTGGTCTGCTACCATTGCAGATTAAAGAGATGTATCCGCAGTATTGGGTGGAGGAAGATGACGAAGAGAGTAAAAACCAGTATGAGGAGGAACTAATCGGTACATTCTTCCAGCGCTACCGTCGCAAATTCACATATTCATATGCTAAGATCATCGATTCTGCATTTGCTGCAAAGTATGTGTCGGAGTTGAAGAGGTTGAAAGACAATGATTTGAATGTGGCTGTATTTAATTTTGTCGACATGCTTTCTCATGCAAGAACAGACAGTAAGATGATTCGTGAGCTAGCGTCGACAGATGCCGCCTACAGATCATTGACAAAGACATGGTTCCAGCACTCTGCCATCAAAGAATTCTTTGAGTCAGTGAAGAATATGGGTTATAAGGTAGTGTTGACTACTGATCATGGAACAATTCATGTTCGCAATGCCATAAAGGTGGTTGGAGATAAGAATACAAATACAAACTTGCGATACAAAGTTGGTAAGAATTTGAATTACAATCCTAAGGAGGTGTTTGAGATTCGCAAACCAGAATCAATTGGCCTTCCGTCGCCAAATGTAAGTTCAGCTTATATTTTCGCTTGCAATTCCGATTTCTTCGCTTATCCTAACAATTATAACTACTACGTTTCTTATTATAAGAACACATTCCAACATGGAGGAGTGTCAATGGAGGAGATTTTCTTGCCATTGGTAGTGATGAAAGGAAAGTAATATATAATATTAAAGCATATAGAGACGTTGGTGATTGTAAACGTAACAATTTTGCAACGTCTCTTTTTTTGTCTGTTTGCGTATTTTTATTATTTTTGCACGGAAATTCAGAAAAAGATGAAAGTTACACCTAAAAAAGCACTTGGACAGCACTTCCTAAAAGATCTCAACATTGCACAACGCATTGCTGAGACTATTGATATGGGTGGTGGAATGCCGGTTTTGGAAATCGGTCCAGGTATGGGTGTGCTTACACAATTCTTGCTTAAAAACAAGGAGATTGATCTTACTTGTATTGAACTTGATTCTGAATCTGTAACTTATCTTTTAGCCAATTTCCCTGATCTTAATGGACGTGTCATCGAAGGTGACTTTTTGAAGATGAACCTTAATGAGATGTATAAAGACCAGTTTTGTGTAATTGGCAATTTCCCGTATAATATTTCGAGTCAAATTTTCTTTAAGGTTCTTGATCACAAGGACAAAGTCCCAATCTGTGCTGGTATGATTCAGAAGGAGGTTGCGGAACGAATGGCGTCGAAACCGGGAACAAAAGCTTATGGAATTTTGAGTGTGCTGGTACAGGCATACTACGATATAGAATATCTGTTTACTGTTCACGAAAACGTTTTTGATCCGCCCCCGAAAGTTAAATCGGCAGTGATAAGAATGCGACGTAACGACACAAAGAAGATCAATTGTGATGAAGAATTGTTCGTTAAAGTAGTGAAGACAGCATTCAACCAACGACGCAAGATGATGCGTAATTCGTTGCAGGCTTTGCTAGGTCAAGGACATCCTTTACTAGCAGAACCAGTCTTTATGAAGCGTCCAGAGCAGCTTAGTGTGGCTGAGTTTGTGGATTTGACAAACCTTATCGCTAAGAATATCAATGCCTGATATATGTCGACTTGAATCGACATTAGTGAGCGAAAACCCAAAGATTAATTCAAATTGTTGCGATAGAGCAACTGTTTGTAAAATAATTTGTTATGCCTGCAGTATCAGAGGTAAGATTGTTTTATTTCGAGAACAATCGTTTGAAAGTATCTAAGGACATTAAAATTCTAAAGGAGATCCCTCTTGCGGATTTCGTTTGGATCGACCTTGTAAATGTAGCTCCTGAGACAGAGAGCGAACTTGAGCATTTTTTGAAAATCTATATTCAGGAAGAGGAGGAGATCGAAGAGATCGAGATTTCTTCTCGTTTTATTGAAACTCAGGATACTCTTGTTGCCAACTCAAATTTCATGTTAGATGATTTTGAGAATGAACCGGTTTCATTTATTCTTAAAAATAAGATTCTTGTATCGGTTCGCGACAATAAACTTAAGTCTTTTGATGAGACAGTAAAGAAGATGTTCGCCAATCCACGTAATTTCCCAACAGGAGATCATATCCTTTGTGCTCTTATGGAGACACGAGTTGACTATGATGCCGATATGATCGAGGATGTTACTAATGAAATCTCTGCTCTATCTAAGACAATGCAGGTAGCTGAAGATATTGATGAGGATATCCTATTGTCTATCAAAAACCTTCAAGAAAAAATCATGCACTTGCGAGAAAACTCGATTGATAAACAACGTGTCGTGTCGAATATTCTTCGTAGTGAGTTGTTCTCGAAAGATTTAACTCCAAGAATGAACATGATCATCAAGGATATAAATTCATTGATTGAGCATATCAAGTTTGGTTTCGATCGTCTAGACTACTTGCAGGATACATTCCTAGGTTTGGTTAATATTGAGCAGAATAAAATCATCAAAATATTTACGATTGTGAGTGTGCTATTCATGCCGCCAACTTGGATCGCAAGTATATTCGGTATGAACTTCAATATCATTCCGATGGCTGACCATCAGTTTGGATTCTGGATTTCAATTGGAATCATGTTGATGTCGTCAATAGTTGTACTATATTTCTTTAAGAAGAAAAATTTATTGTAATACAATAACTTGAATAGATATTTTGTGAGCATCAAGAACTTTTTTCTTGGTGCTCACAATATTTTATGGATGTTTACGTTTTATAATCAGAAAGCATGAGATTTATTTATTCGATGCAAGCTTGTTATATAATGAATGAATTGTTGCGTTTTGTCAATGAAAATTTAAAAGATTATTAAATTTAAGTATCATGAAAATGAGGAGGATTTTTTGTTTGTTGTCTCTTTGTTTAGTATTTATGACCAATCTGTTTGCTGAGACTTCGGATTCGTTATCTATTACAGACAACAACAGACCAACTACAAGTTTTTCTTTTGGATTGGGTATTGGAAGCGAGAGTCACCATGTCTCTTATCTGTCTCCATTGCTTTATGAAGGAATTGGACATGAATTATGGGCAGAAAGACTAAAGCGTCTTGAAAAAAGAGGAAAACTATTCTACAGCTCTACCAATTTAAGTTTACGAAGTACTTATCTTTCAGCGTTTAATGAAGCTAATTTGATGCATGTCAGAACAATAAAGTTCGATTATCATTATTATTATGATTGGAAGATGGTTCCAAATTTCAACTTCCTAATCGGAGGTTATGCTGGTTTTGAATTTGGTTCAGATGAACTAGAGGCTGGTATTGCCAACAATGAACATTTTCCTCGTAGAGATTTTCCTATGTTGGGATTTTCAATGCGTCCAACGTTATGTATACAAACAAAACGTCGTGTTATTAAGTTGACTGATCAATTCGACTTTTATTTGGCAGGATTCTCGCTTACACCGACTTATTCACAGCCATATTTCGAATCTGAATTAAGCGGATCTACGTTATTTGATTTTTATGGTTTTAGTTCGTTCTGCGACAAATTCAGTTTCACTAACAAATTCACTGCTGATATACCTCTTCGTAGAACCACATTACGACTAGGAATGGTTGTTGATCGTACAAAATCAATGATCAATCAGATTGATAACCGTACATTTAATGTGAGAGCACTTGCTGGATTCTCATTTGATTATCGTCCTATTGCAGGAAGAAAACATACAAATATTAAAAACATTTTTGAGTAAAGAGTCATGAAAAAGATATTTGCTGTAATTTTTGTGGCGGTTATGTCCACATTTGTCGCATGTGACGACGATCTTAAGTTCACTGAGGACGAAATGAACGACTACGAATATAATTTCGAGTTTCTTTGGAAGGAAATCAATGAAAAATATTGTTTCTTCGACTTTAAGAAGGACAGTATCAAGGATTGGGATGATGTTCATAAAGAATATTTGCCTTATGTAAAACAATGTAAATCAGAAATTGAATTTTTTGACCTTATGGGGGCAATGTTGAACGAACTGAAAGATGGACATGTTAATTTGGTCTCTTCATTCGACATTTCATTCTATGACTTCGATGAGAATTATCCAAAAGATATTGATCTAGACGTATTAAATAGTGACCGTTATATAGGAAAGAATTGTAAGCGTAGTGGAGGCTTTGACTATAAAACCTTACGTGACGGAAATGTAGGTTATATGTATTTCGGTGATTTTATGTCTTCGTTCTCTGATTCACAGATTGATTTTATCTTAAATTACTTCCAGGATACTAAAGGTATTATAATCGATGTTAGAAACAATAGTGGTGGTAATGCCTTTGCCCCAAAGAGTATTATTTCTCATTTTATAAAAGAACCACATGTCCTTTATTATCTGACTTACAAAACAGGGAAGGGTCATTCTGATTTTTCATCACTCGTTGAAGACAAAGTAGAGCCGATTAAAGATGGTGTTATTTATGACAAACCTGTTTATGTCTTAACAAACAGAGGTTGTTTTAGCGCCACTAATATCTTTGCCTTTTCGGTTAAGGGCTTGCCTCGTATGACTATTCTTGGTGCTAAAACAGGAGGTGGCACTGGATCTCCAACTATAACTGAGATGCCTAATGGATGGTTGGCTCGTTATTCGGGAAGTATACTCTTAGACAAGAATAAACAGAATACTGAGTTTGGCGTCGAACCTGATATTGAGTTGCATTTGGATGAAGAACTTGCAAGAACTCAAGGGTTGGATAATATCATTGAGACAGCATGCGACTATATTGAAGGCAAAATCAAGTGATTTTCATCTTAAAGTCATAATATAGAAACCAGGGAAATCTAATTGTCATGATTTCCCTGGCTTTTTTGTTTATGTGATTTGTTTTCAATTGGAAAATTTTGATGTTGACAATATCATCGTTATTTTTGTAGATAGAAAATAATTATGGCTTAATTTTGATGAAGAGGTTTTCTTTAATATTCTCTTTTATATTTATATGTTTGACGACGTTGCTTGCAGAGTCTGTTGATTCTACATCTGTAAGGTTAGGCAATCGTGCGTTTGGATTTGGTATAGGCAAAGAAACTCATCATGTCTCATATCTTTCGCCTCTTTTGTATTCTGGCACAGCATTTGAATTTTGGAATGAGACAATTAAAAATCATAAACATGACTCTAGCGACTTTTATAGTGTCTTGAATAACAGAGTTCATTTCTCTCCAAGTTCACCCAATAGTGAGTCGACAGTAATGGACATCGTTTATGATGTATTCAAGTTCCATGAATATTATGACGTGAAATTGACTCCAGACTTTCATCTTCTTTGTGGAGCTTATGCTGGTTTTGAATTTGGCGTGGATATGTTGATGAGTAATTCCAATAATCCCGTTTATGTACGTGCTGATTTGAATCTGCTTGGATTATCATTGTGTCCGACTCTTTGCGTCCGTACTAAACGTCGCCTGATCAAATTTTCTAACCAGCTTGATTTGAGATTGGCGGGAATAGTATTCTCTCCTACATATACTCAGCTTTATTATGATTTGACGTTGCCTGACTACGATAGAAAAGAATTCTTTGATTTTAACTCTTTCTCAGAGAAATTTCGTGTGGAGGATAAATTCATGGTTGAATTGCAGATGCGACGTCGCACATTGCGTTTGGGATTGCTCTTGGATAGATCGAAATCTGAAATCAATTCTATAGACAATCGTACAACTAATATACAAGGACTTATAGGATGGTCATTCGACTATTATCATCTTAAGGGTCGACTTAATAGAGATTCCAGATTTTCAACTGTTTTTGAATAGACGCTATGAAAAGAATATTTGCTATAATAACACTGGCGATGATGTCTGTTTTGGTCGCGTGTGATGATGATTTGGAATACGATGACTTTGACGCCGTTGCCAATTTTAAATTTCTTTGGAAAGAAATCGATGAAAAGTACTGTTTCTTTGATTATAAGAAAGATAGTATCAAGGATTGGGATGATGTTTATACCGAATATGAACAAAAAGTTTACTATGATTGTCAAAATGATATAGAATATTTCGATATCCTTGCAGCAATGTTAGCAGAATTGAAAGATGGACATGTCAATTTATATTGTCCATTTGATGTGTCAAGATATGATTTTGCCGACAATACACCTGTTGATTACGATGCTAATCTGATTGCCTATAATGAGCGTTACTTGGGTAAGGGGACACGAATGATAGGTGGATTTAGATATAAAACACTGCGTGATGGCAATGTTGGGTATATTAGATATGCTGATTTTGCTTCTTCGTTCTCTCATGGTCATTTGAATAATATCTTTTATTTATTCAAGGACACTAAAGGTTTGATAATCGATGTGAGAAGTAACGGAGGTGGTGCAATTTCTAATGTTAACAATTTGGTCGCACACTTTATAGAGGAAGAAACTGTTATAGGTTACAGAGTCAATAAGACTGGCCCTGGACATTCTGATTTTTCTGCTCCTGTGGCAGAGATAGTTTCTCCGGTTTCTAATGGTATAATTTATCATAACCCCGTATACATACTTACGAATAGTCGTTGTTATAGCGCGACAAACGAATTTGTGTATGCTATGAAGGGCTTGCCAAACATCACTATTCTTGGAGGCAAGACAGGAGGAGGATGCGGTATGCCGTTCACGACTGAGCTTCCTTGTGGTTGGAAAGTGCGTTTTTCTGCAAATCCATGTTTCGACAGGAATATGCAGATCACAGAGTTTGGTGTAGAGCCAGATATAGAGGTGCATTTAGATGAAGAATTAGCATATAAGCAGAAATTAGATAATATAATTGAAACTGCTTGTGATTATATAGAAGGGAAAAAATGAAGAAACTGACCGTAGAAGATTTAAATAGAATTAGCCCAGAGGAGTTTAAGCAGACAAAGAAGATTCCTTTGGTTGTGGTGTTGGATAATGTGAGAAGCATGCATAATGTAGGTGCTGTATTTCGTACAGCCGACGCATTCATAGTTGAAAAAATTGTGTTGTGTGGTATCACTTCATGCCCGCCTAACGCTGAGATTCACAAAAGTGCTCTTGGTGCGGAGATGACTGTCGACTGGGAATACGCAGAGGATACTCTTGATGCAGTCAAGAAATTGAAGGGGGAGGGCTATCATGTCTACTCCATAGAGCAGGTAGAGAGAAGTGAGATGCTTCAATCTTTGTCGTTGCCAGAAGGAAAATCAGGTTTTGCCATTGTGATGGGAAATGAGGTTAAGGGCGTTCGTCAGGATGTTGTCGACGAGAGCGATGGTGTGATTGAGATACCACAGTTTGGCACTAAACACTCTTTGAATGTATCAGTTACAGCTGGAATCGTGATGTGGGAATTATTCAAGAGATTGAAACTGTGAATCCACAAATATCACGTTTGACTCATTTAAATTTAGACGTATTGACGTGCGTCTTTCAAAATAATTAAGATAACCGTTGTTTATAACCTTTTCTTAAACCTTTTGCTGATTTAATCGCAATTATTTAATTTTGCATTAGTTTTTAGCGTTATCGTTATCGTCAACGTTTATTTGAATTAGTATGAAAATTGATCTTGTAGCAGTCGGCAAAACAGTCGATAAAAATTTTATTGCGTCTATTAAAGAATACGTTAATAGATTGTCGCACTATACTCAATTTTCATTCATTGAGATTCCAGAATTAAAGAACACAAAAAATCTGAGTGAGGATCAGCAGAAGCAAAAAGAGGAGGAGTTGATTATGCAGGAGATTTCATCCAGCGACGAATTAATCCTTCTTGATGAGCATGGATCTGAATTCACATCTATCGGATTTTCAGAATATTTACAGAAGAAAATGAATGCCGGAGGAAAGCGTTTGGTTTTCCTTATTGGCGGCCCTTATGGTTTTTCTCCTAATGTTTACAAACGTGCAAATGGAAAAGTATCGCTTTCAAAAATGACATTTTCTCATCAAATGATTAGACTCATTTTTGTAGAGCAAATCTACCGTGCTTTTACGATCTTAAAGGGAGAGCCATACCATCATGAATGATTATGAGAAAAGATATAATTGAAGTCCTAAAGAAGCTAGCTTCCAACATATATGTTGTCCTTTCAGTGTTGGTCTTATCCGCAACATTGGCATTGGTATCTGACTATGTCAGTTATGTGAAAAGTCAGAAAAATTTGGATCTTACAGAGTTTAGCAATACTCTTCATTCAAAGCAGACCATAGCTATGGATCTGCTTATCAAGATGATGCAGGAAAGCGGAGGTAGTTTGGATAAACTTCAATCCAATCCTTGGTATATAACTCAGTCTGAAGCAAATGGTATAGAATGTCGAGTATATCGTAACAACAATCTGATATATTGGACAGGAAATGAAATAAATGTCGATTCTTTGTCGGCTATTCCTGACAAGTCTGAGTTCTATTATTGTGCTGCAAATTACCACACTGTAGGATCGAAAATAACCTCTGGTGAATATCACTATATAGCATTAATTAAAGTAAAAACATTGTATTATCCATATGAAATGAAGGTGGATAAGTTTTGCGATGGATTTACTTTGCCTAACCATGTGAGATTTGTCGGAACAGATAATCTAGATGCTATTGTAGTCAATGGAAACAATGGTTTTGAGCTTTTTCGTCTTCAGAATGTGACAATCTCAGAACCCAACCAATTATGCAAGCAAATTTGTTTTTTCTGTTGGATCATCTTTGGATTATTCATGTATCTACTGCTTCGAATAATTTTCTTGATGTACAATGATGGAAAAATCTCCAATTTTAAGTTTGCTGGTATAATTGGAGGCATTATGATATTGATCATATTGTGTGGAAGCATACGTCAGCCAGCATATATTTTTGGAGGAAGTTTGTTTGATGACAGTACTGGCACACCTCTTGGATCTGTTTTGCTTTATACATTAATCATTATTCTCTATTATTCCCTGGTAATTAAACGATTGCTCCCTAACTCCCTGTTTTTGTCACAAGGAAAGTGGCAGATTTTGATTGCTTTTCTAGGTCATGTGTTGATTATTTGTTTAGGCGTTGTCGTTTATGTAATGGCAAGAGTCTTTATTTATAGTAGATCGAATGTCGACTTGGCCGTTCCATATGTGCAAGACATTTCAAAAGAGACAGTTTTAGCATTGTTTGTCTTCGTTGTGTGGATTGTTCTATATTCACATGTCGTTGCTCACATTATGAATCTAACCCAAAAGAATTTGGCGTTTAGATCACTATTCATAATTCGACTTGTCAATTTTAGTTTATTCTTTTTGATTGTATTTATTGTCGACGACGATTCTGTTAGTTATACATTCCCGTGGATGGTCGGAATTCTGTTGTTGAAAGATGTGTTCTTCTTTTATGAAATTAAGTCGAGAAATATATTTATCGGATTAATGACATTCTTAGTCTTAAATTTTGCTGTGTCGTTACTGATAAAATTGAGTTTTTCGCGTAATGAATTCAAAATAAGTAATCTTGCAAGTAAAATAGAGACTAATGCTTTGCTAAATTACGACTCTACTTTGGAACAGTTAATGGATAATATCGAGACGAAATTCCGTACGGACGCGACGTTGAGATCTTATATGGTTGACACCGTAGATCGACATTTGGAAATTGAGACTCATTTACGTGAGAAATATTTTACTGATTATTGGAGAAAGTATGATTTTGATATTCAGTTGTCTCGTCCTGGAGCTAATATTCATCTTCGAGATCGTAATTCATTGAAGTTTACAACAGTCCCTCCTTCGTTTTTGAAAAATAGTTGTAGAAGAATACACAACCGTAATTTCTATATCAATACGGATGCCGCACTTTCTCTAGTCTACTTGGCTAAATTCCATTACCAGGGAATGGATCTATATATTACGTTCTATCCTTCATTGCTATATAATAGATTGTCTTCGGAAACAAATAATGTAAAATATAGTAGTTTCACGTCTCAATGGAACAATATTGCATTGGCAAAGTATTATGATGGAGAACTTCAGATGTGGACTGGTGACTACCATTATCCACCTCATAGCACAGGTCTGTATCGTGGAGAAAATTTATATTCATATAATAGAAACGGTTATAAGCATTATATCAGATCTTTTGGTAAAGGTGGCTATATAGTATGTAGTTTGCCGGAGATAACAATCAATATGCATTTGATTCTTGTCTCTACTATTTTCGGTATATTCTTGTTTTTAGTTGTGTTGTTTTATATCATAAAATATCTAAACGTCAAGAATTTACGAAATTCTATATTCTCAAGAATGCTTTTATGGTTGTTGCTACCTCTTGCTGTGGCGTTTGTGGTTACTGCTTGGTTTTCATTTACGTTCTTTATTCGTCAGTATGAGAGAGAGGTTGAGGTCACCAATAATGCCAAAATCCTCACTCTACAATCAGCATTGCAGGAAAAACTAGGAACTCATTCAGATCTGGAGATGGTATCAGTTGGAAATCTTGATTATATTCTTCAAGAATATTCAATGGTGCTTCATTTGGATATCATAATCTACGATGCTCAAGGTGTGCAGCATTCTGCATCTAGTAGTGATTTGAAAGGTTTGGGTGCTCGTCGTAAAAACGAAAACTCAATGCACCTTATGAATGCAAGTTCAAAATGTAATTTGAACAAGTCTCCAAAATCAATAGAATCGATACTTGGAAAAAGGTATGCTACAGAGTATGCTTATCTATATAATTCAAATAATGTTCAGGTTGGATATGTTCAGGTATTGAATTCACTTTTGGATAAGAATAGTAATTCTGAAGTGTTCAACTATATTGTATTTGTGCTTGATGCCTTTTTGATTGTAATTACTTTGGCCTTTTTGGTTATTTGGCTTATAAATGTAAGAATATCAGCACCGATTTTTGAAATCAGTAATAAGTTGCAACGTTTCCAATTGACGAATGCTAATGAAAAAATCTATTATTCTAACATGAATGATGAGATTGGTCAATTGGTGTCGAGGTATAATTCAATGGTGGATGAACTTGTAGTCTCAGCGGAAAAACTTGCACGAAGTGAGCGTGAGACAGCATGGCGAGACATGGCTCGTTCAATCGCCCATGAGATTAAGAATCCTTTGACTCCTATGAAATTGACTATTCAGGCAGCAAAACGTAAGCAGGAAGTCGACCCAGAACATTTCAATGAGTATTTCAGCCATACTGCTGATTTGCTTGTTGAACAAATTGAGAATCTTGCCCGAATAGCGTCTGAGTTCTCTGATTTTGCAAAGGTGACTGCCGAGGTTCCGGAAAGAGTCGACATCGTAGGCCGACTACGTAATGCTGTGTCGCTATATATTCATAATCCGGAAGGTGTGATTGTACAGCCTGAAATCAATGTTAGCCAACCGGTATATATTCTTGGAAATGAGAAACAGTTGAGCCAGGTGTTCAATAATCTTATTAGAAATGCTATACAGGCGATTCCAGAAGACCAGATGGGATTTGTTAATGTCTCTCTTTCTACAACAGATATGAATGTAGAGGTAAGAGTAAAAGATAATGGAACCGGAGTAAAACCAGATATTCAAGCTCGTATGTTTGAGCCTAATTTCACAACTAAGAATAGTGGAATGGGTCTTGGACTTGCAATTACGAAGAGCATCGTCACCGCTTGTAAGGGAGATATCACATTTGAGACAGAGGAAGGCGTAGGTACAACATTTATTGTGAAATTCCCGATAATAAAATAATAGATATTTAATTAAAAAGAACGTCCAACCAGAATAGTCAAGTTGGACGTTTTATTTTATAAACCTAATTGTTGCTTGTCGATTAAAGCATTGACAGACGGACCATCGGTTAACACAATTCCGTCGACATTGCATTGCTTAATGAGTGCTTTCAGCTCCTTCACATCCGTAATTTTCTTATATTCCAATGGACCTTGATGTTTGAATAGATCAGTGTAAGCCACATAGAAAAGCTTTTGGTCGTTTCCCATTGGATAGTCACGGACGAATACTTCGTGACTCTCTTTGTCGCATAACACGTAGAGATATTCATGTTTTTTCAATTGCTTCACAATTGCTGTGGCATAAACAGTCTGAATCATGTTGAAATACCCCAATCCGTTCATGTCGCCTTTCTGAATAGACATTGGTATGTATTTAGAACGGATGATCATCTGAGCAAAACAATTTTCGTGAAGCGTATTCTTGCTAATACTCTTCAATACATCCTTTTCATTATCACCATCTGGACTTAAAATCTTCTCACTTAACTCTTGTTTTTTCTCATCGCTGATTTCAAATGGATTTGTATAGTCGTAAAGATTAATAGGATTGAAACGGATAGGCAATTCAGATTTCTTCATGATCTCCTGGAAATTCTCTGATTCAATAGCCGTCAATCTGACCTCGAATTGCATTTTATCTTCCACACCCAACGTCTTCAAAAACCAATGAGTTTGAAAGAATGAATTTCCATCAAGGAATACATTTTCGACACCCATGGCATTGGCTATCATCATAGTGTTTTTGATATTCGTAAACCTGTCAGCCTTCTCAAGAGAACCGATCGGATAAACATCATCCCAACGATCTAATTCCATCGAATCAATACAATTCTTAGCGTCGTCGTAATTGTTGAACAAATAGATTCCATTACCCACAAGAGGCATTCCATGTCCTTCACGCAAATATGAATGACGTGGGTTTAGGAGAATAAAAACTCTCTCTTTCTCAACCAAATCGAGAGCCACGTTAGCATCTTCAATAAGAGTGCAGTCGTTATTTTGATTTTTCATATAATAATTCAAATTTTCTATTTTACGTCGATACTATTTGACCTTTTCGATCTTCCATCTTGTGAGACTCTTCTCTGCGGAGTCGAATTCAATAGCGAAAGTGAGTAACTCTTTATCTTCGGTGAGGAATGGAGCCGCATATTTCCTGTCTGCGATTTGTTCGCTTGCGGCGTCAAGGCCACCGTTTGATGTCATCTTCAGTTCAAAGATAGCGTTTCTCCATTTTGTCTTGCAGACGATATCCACTCTACCTGTGGCAATCGATACCTCAGCTTGTGGCTTGAAACCACATAGGAATAGCACTTGCACTAGAATGAATTGGAATCTTTCTTCTATAGCTTTTGAAGTGTTGTCCTGCGAATATGGAGTTCCGGCAACCAATGCCTGAAGAAACTGCATCGCTTTTTCCACGTCGCCATGTATGAAGTTACGTCTGAAACTTGAGATGTTGCTATTAACAATGTTTTCATCTCTCTCCAAAAGACGAGGAATCAACAACTTTGAAATTGCTTCCTTAACTTCTGGATTAGGTACAGCAAGCATGTAGTCCTGAGTCTCCTTGTCGTAATTTTTGATTGTCAGATAGCCAGTCTGATAAAGAGATAGAACAAGATTCTTTCGGTCAGCGTCATTGCCTTCAAGCGCCAGTTTGTCCATGTATTCACAATCCCAATTAGGCATTTTATGCTCGCCACTGTCGATAGTGTCCATCAGCACCTTTGTAGAGCCAGAGATGGTCCAGTAATTATTTAGCTCACAGTCGGCTAGTGCGTTAAGCAAACTGTATGGATTGATTACCTTTGTAAGATTCTTGCTGAATGAGTAGCTGTCGTATCTGTCAATAATCGACTGATATGACTGCTCGTATGTCAAATCATTAGCGTCTGCAAGACGTTCTATATGTCTCTTAAAGTATGACTGTAGCTCATCGTGAGTAAATCCACACACTCCCGCATATTCATCATTTGCACTAAGAATTTTAATATTGTTTAGTACGGAGAATAGACTCAATTGCGTGAACTTCATGATTCCAGTGAGGAAAATCTTGAAGATGTAGTGGCTCTCGGATTTTAATACAGCAAAGAAAGAGCGATAGAAGTCACGCATCTTTTCATGCTCCTCTTCATTATACATTGTCTGCTGAAGTGCCGAGTCGTACTCGTCAAAGAGAACAACAACACGCTGTTGCTCTTCTTTAGCTGCTGTTTTTATGACAAAAGAAAATCTATCTTTGATTTCAAAATTTTCATTATGCTTAATGCCATATTTTTTTTCATACTCTACGATTCGATATGTTATCGTGCTTCGTAGTTCTGTTACTGTCTTGCATCCGCTCAAATCGAATCTCAACACCTCGTATTTAGTCCAGTTCTGCTCAAGCTCCATAATCTTAAGATCTTCGAACAGCTCCTTACGAGCATTGAAATAGCATTCCAAAGTGGAAAGGAAAAGAGATTTTCCGAAGCGACGTGGACGACCTAAGAAATAGACTTCTCCATTAGGATCATTAGCTAATTTGTAGACATATTCTGTCTTGTCAGCATAGAGCAAACCGTTAGTTCTGACCTTTTCAAAATCTTGAATGCCGCAAGGCAAAGGTTGCAAGTCTTTGTATTTTTCTTTGATGTCCACCATAATTCAAACCATTTTCTGCAAAAATAACTTTTTTAACGCATAATTTGAAGATTATTTTGGAATTAAAATACATTTCCCAAGTATCCAATATGAGCTTAATAACCGTGCCCACGGTATTGGAATTTTTGCTATCTTTGTAATGTTAATACTGCTATGACAAGATTATTTAATGGAGATTATATAGCAGTTGCCCAACATGAGGATTGTTAAGGGCTGAATGCCCTAACTCCCCTTCCCAATGCGAGCCAGTAGGGCGAGCATATAAAAATAAGCGTGTTTGGACAACTAATTCCAGAAGTCTCTTGCTTAGTTATGTTTCATATTGAAGATGAATATTATATATGGCTGATTTTTTCACTAATCTATTATGCAAGTTAGGTCTTGCTCTCGATATTCGTATTGGCACTGAATTTCCTGTCATTGTCCTTTGCAACACATACGCCAAACCTTTCGTTTTTGATGGTGTTCAGTGTGGCTCTATAGAGGGATTCCTTCAGGCAGTCAAACTTGCCGATCATGATCAACAGATTCGTGTTTGCTCTCTTTCCGGACTGGAAGCCAAAAACGAGTCGACTTCTCTATGGAAGAAATCACAAACTGTATGGTGGGGCGGAATAGAATATGACAGACAAGGTGCTGAGTTTCAGGCTCTGCTACGACGTGTTTATCGTGCTTGCTACGACCAGAATGAGTTGTTTCGCTCTGCTCTTGTAGCAACAGGACACAAACGTCTGGTGCATCTTGTTGGCAAGTGTGATCCTCGTGAGACTATTTTGACAAGAGACGAAATGTGTGATATCTTGACCGAATTGAGGTCTTTATGATTATATTTGCATTACATTTTATTGTCCGTAGATGAAATATGTCAGTGTGATTCTTCCTCTCGCTCTCAACCGTGTGCTCTCTTATGCTGTGCCGGATGAGTTGGCTGCCGACGTGATTGTCGGCGGTAGAGTGGTGGTGCCTGTCGGTAAGAAGAAGCTCTACACTGGTATCGTTTCGGAGGTCTTCGACGATTACGATGATGATATTGAAATCAAGGAGATTGTTTCTGTCCTCGACGTGAATCCCGTCGTCACCAAACCTCAACTTATGCTTTGGAAGTGGATTGCGGATTATTATATCTGCAGCCAGGGTGAGGTTATGAAGGCTGCTCTGCCTGCTGGACTGAAGATGGAGAGTGAGACGCTTGTCGCCGCTAATGAGGATTTTATGGAGGATGCTGACGAGCCGCTTAAGAAGACTGAACTTGCGGTGATGGAGAATCTTTCCACGTCGAAACAGATTAGTATCGAGGAACTTAGCCATTTGGTGAAGGTGAAGAATCTTCTGCCTACTATGCAGTCGCTTCTTGCTAAGGGTGCAATCACTCTGAATGAGCAGCTTAAGGATGGCTATAAACCAAAGATGGAGGCTTACGTTACCGTCGCCGACAGATTGCTTGATACTGAGCTGATGAATAAGACTGCAGCTGAATTGGAACGTTCGCCAAAACAACTTGAACTTCTGCTCAAATTCCTTTCAATGTCGAGTTTTTATGTGAAAGGTGAGCGAAAGGAGGTCTCAAAAAAGGATCTTCTTGCTAAAGCCGACGCTTCTCCAGCCGTCTTACAGGGGTTGGTCAAGAAGGATATTTTCCGCATCTACGATAAGGAGGTCGGCAGAATCGACAATAGCAAATATGCAAATGTGGTGGATCGCTATCCGCTTACAGATGCTCAAAATAAGGCTTACGACGAGATTGTATCTAATTTCCAGCAGAAAGATGTGGTTTTGCTTCATGGCGTCACTTCTTGTGGAAAGACGGAGATTTATATCAAACTGATTGATGAGGCTATAGCAAGTGGAAAACAGGCTTTGTTCCTGCTTCCTGAGATTGCTTTGACTACGCAGTTGACTACTCGTCTTCGTCGTGTGTTTGGCGAACAACTTGGAATCTATCATTCTAAATTCTCTGATAATGAGAGAGTTGAGGTTTGGCAGAATATGCTTTCTCCAGAGAAAGAGTATAAGGTGATTTTGGGTGTACGCTCGTCGATTTTCCTTCCTTTCCGTAATCTTGGAATTGTGATTGTCGACGAGGAGCATGAGAATACATATAAGCAATACGATCCTGCACCACGTTATCATGCGCGCAATGCGTCGATGGTGCTGGCTAAGATTCATGGAGCAAAAGTTTTGCTTGGTTCGGCCACTCCTTCTATTGAGAGCTACTACCATGCCACACAAAGCAAAAAATATGGTTTTGTGGAGCTTTTGACTCGTTTCGCTGATATTCAACTGCCTGAGATTAAGGTTGTCGACGTGAAGACAGAGCGTCTTCATAAGACTATGACAGGAATGTTCAGCAAACAGTTGATTGATGAGATGACGCGTGCGATTTCTAACCATGAGCAGATAATTCTGTTTCAGAACCGACGTGGATATTCTCCTTTTATTGAGTGCAGAAGTTGCGCCTACGTGCCACGCTGCAAATACTGTGATGTGAGTCTGACTCTCCATCGCAACGATGATTCTCTCGTTTGCCATTATTGTGGCTATACAATCCCTGTGCCTCAGTTTTGTCCGTCGTGCGGCAATCCTACGTTGAGCACCCGTGGATTCGGTACGGAGAAGGCAGAGGAGGAGATTACGAAGATTTTTCCGTCGGCAAAAGTGGCACGTCTGGATTTGGATGTCGCCAAATCACGCAAGAGTTACGAATCTATCATCTCGGATTTTGAACGAGGCAAAACAGATATTCTCGTCGGCACACAGATGATTTCCAAAGGTTTGGATTTTGAGAAGGTTAGGGTAGTGGGTATTTTGAGCGCGGACCAGATGCTACATTATCCTGATTTCCGTTCACATGAAAGAGCCTTTCAGTTGATCTCGCAGGTGGGTGGACGTGCTGGTCGACATGGCAGACGAGGACTTGTTGTGCTTCAGACAACAGATGTTAAGCATCCGGTGATTGATCAGGTGTGTCAGAATTCCTACAAGAGTATGTATCTTTCACAGTTGAATGAGCGTACAGCCTTTCGTTATCCGCCATTCTATCGTTTGATCAATCTTATGGTGAAGGGAAAGGACGAGGCAAAGACAGATGCCGCTGCGTATGATTTGGCTAACGTGTTGAGATCACATTTCGGCCAGTTTGTATATGGTCCGGATCTTCCAGTGGTGACACGAATCCAGACGCTTCATATACGCAAGATAATGATTAAATTGGATGCGAATAGCAACGTCGCACCATCAAAAATGATTATGAAACAATGTGTTGACAATCTTATGCTCAACCATAAAGGTGTGTTTGTGCAGATTGATGTCGACCCTATGTGACGCAATAATATAAACGGGCGGGCAGGTTTGAAACCTGCCCCTACGATTGTAGGACGGCCGTAGGGGCGGGTTTCAATCCAGACCCTATGATTTTAGGGCGTCCGTAGGGGAGGGTTTCAAACCCTCCCGAAACAGAATAGAAAATATTAAAAATTATGGCCAAAGAGTATAGACTTACAGATTTTCTGCCTACTACGAAGAAAGAGACAGATTTGAGAGGATGGGACGAAGTGGATGTCGTACTGTTCTCTGGTGATGCGTATGTGGACCATCCTTCGTTTGCGGGAGCTGTGGTCGGCAGATGTTTGGAGTCGTACGGATTGCGTGTCGCTCTTGTGCCTCAACCAGATTGGCATGGCGACTATCGTGATTTTAAGAAATTTGGCAAACCAAGAATGTTTTTCGCAGTATCGTCTGGTTGTATGGATTCCATGGTCAACCATTATACTGCTGGTTTGAGAAAACGTAGTGACGATGCCTATTCTCCGGATGGAAAAGCTGGTTTCAGACCAGATCGTTGCACTACTGTCTACACAAAGATATTGAAGGAACTCTACCCGGATGTGCCCGTAGTGATTGGAGGAATCGAGGCTAGTTTGCGTCGACTTTCTCATTATGATTATTGGGATGATACCTTGATGCCGACAATTCTGGCAACTTGTGGAGCTGATTTGCTAATCTATGGTATGGGTGAACTTCCTCTGAAAGAGATCGCTACACGTTGCAAGAATGGAGAATCCATTTTTGATATGCACGACGTGCTACAGACTTCCTATATCATCGAGGGAAATAAGATTCCAGATTACGATGGTGAAACTTTTGAGCTTTTCCCTCATTATGAGGTGGTTAAAGACAAGGTCAAGCATGCGAAGAATTTCCGTGTGATAGAGGAGGAGAGTAATAAGATGGTTGCTCAGCGACTTGTGCAACGTCTGGATAAAAACCATACTGTCATTGTCAATCCACCTTATCCGGTGATGGAATCAAAGGATTTGGATGCTTCGTTTGACTTGCCATACACTCGTCTGCCACATCCTAAATATAAAGGCAAACGAATTCCAGCCTACGATATGATCAAGTTCAGTATCAATATCCACAGAGGCTGTTTCGGAGGTTGTTCGTTCTGTGCAATCAGTGCTCACCAAGGCAAACATATCACTTCACGTAGCAAGGAGAGCATCATGAGAGAGGTGAAGGAGGTATGCGAACATCCAGAATTCAAGGGTTATCTGTCGGATTTGGGTGGACCAAGTGCGAATATGTATGAGATGCGTGGACGAAATCAAGAGTTGTGCATGAAGTGTAAGAGACCAAGTTGTGCATTCCCGAAGGTTTGTCCGAACATGAATACCGACCATTCATCGTTGATTGCACTATATAAGGAGGTCGACAAACTACAGAAGATCAAGAAATCATTTATCGGTAGTGGTGTTCGCTACGACCTTTTGCTTCACGAAGATAAAGATCCTAAGGCTAATGCAAGCCATAAGGCTTATGCAGAGGAGTTGATCACCAACCATGTGAGTGGACGTCTGAAAGTAGCTCCAGAGCATACAGAGGATGGCGTGCTGAATATGATTCGTAAACCAAGTTTCACGCAGTTTGAGACATTCAAGAAAGAGTTTGACCGAATCTGTACAAAAGCAGGTCTACGACAGCAGATTATCCCATATTTCATCAGTTCGCATCCCGGATGTCATCGTGTCGACATGGCGATGTTGGCCGCGCGAACAAAAGCAATGGGATTCAACTTGGAGCAGGTGCAGGATTTCACACCAACACCGATGACCTTTGCGACAGAGATGTACTACACAGGCATTAATCCGTACACTTTAGAGAAAGTCTATACTCCACGCACAAAGAAAGATAAAGAGGATCAGAAAAAATTCTTCTTCTGGTACAAGAAAGAGTATAAGAATGAGATCATCCGTGATTTGAGAAGTTTGGGTAGAGCAGATATTATCAAGAAATTGTTCGGATAAACTTGTGATAATTTGGTGACGATAAAATTGATATGATAACTGAAGAATATTCAAAATGGATATCTCTATTAAAGAATGAGATAAACAGAATTAAAATAGAAAATATAGTAGTGGGGCTGTTGGTCGTTGCTGCTTTCTGTACCATGCTATATATTGGAAACGTATTCTATTTTTATTTGTTTTTAGCATCTCCTTTTATCATTATTATCTTCGCATTTCTAAGGATGAGAAAAGAGTTAGTGTTTGTATCTGAAGACAAATCAAAAAAGTTTGAATTGTACAAGAATTGTGAGAAAATGGCCAAAGTGTTTAATTGCATGGCCGAATTAAATCCTTCATGTGATACTGGATATGCTATTTTCAAATATTATTCAAACAAGCAATTCATGTTTGAGAATATTGTAGATCTAAATTATGCCTACTATGGAAAGGCTGGACTTATCCTCTTAGCAATGAGTCAGACAAAAGCTGATGTATCTGAATTGGATTCTTTTGCTAAGTTGGACGTTAAAGATCGCCTAAAGTTGTTAGATGGATTATTCTGCCTTGCAATAGCAGAAGACGGAATTAAGTTAGATGAATGGCAGTTTCTTCTTGCTGCTATCAAACGTTTGAAATTGAATAAATTCTATACCGCAGATTATATAAAACGATTTGCACCTCTGCGTACAGAGTGGACTGATGAGGAACAAGAAGAAATAAGAAAAGAGAATGAGAGACGTGAACAGCAGAGACGAGCATGTAGAGAGTCTGAATCTTCTGACTCACAAAAACCATTACTTCATCAATACTATGTGGAATTAGGTTTGAATGACAACGCCTCTTATGAAGAAGTGCGTAAGGCATATCATGCATTGGCGATGCAACATCATCCAGATCTTCCTAAGAATGCCGACAGACAACAGGAATGTCAGGATATGATGGTGAAGATTAATCTGGCCTATTCCAAGATTATGGACAGATAATTATCGAAAATTAAGCCAACAGAATCAAAATTAATATAAAGCTCTTTTCGTATGTGGCAAAATTAGAGATTAAATAAATCTATTGGTATTATTAATAGTTTTAAAAATACTCTTTTTCTTTGTTATCGTACCATAATATATCCCAATATGATTCTCCTACATGACTATATCTGCCGAAATTTGGATCATTTTTTCTTTTCTCACCATCTTGTTCAATTGTGAATTTAAAAGTTATAGAAATATTATCTCGTTTCAACAAATCTTCAAAAACATTGGGAGCTAAAGTATCGCTATTATATGTAGTTGCCATTATATTATCCATCATACCCCATCTTTTAATTTCATATGATACAACTTTACATTTATCTTCCAAACTACTGTCATAAATGATTCGTATGGGTTTGTTGTAATCTACAGGTATTTTTCTCAAATCATCCAGACTTGTGTTGAAATCGTCTAATATACGTATCAAACCTGTAGTGTCGGTAAGTTGGAGTTTACCTCCATATATATGCTCAGGTACAGGTTTCAACTGATAAGTCTTGGAACCTAAGAGTTGATTAGTGTTATTGTCATAAACCCTGACAGTCAGATCTTTATCGTCGGTTGTTAATTTACTTACACTGAATTTCCTTGCTCTTTTCCAATGGGCATTAGAACTTTCTACTCTAAATTTAAGGACACCCCTGTCTGCAACTACTCGATAAATAGATGAAGGCTTTTTTCTTGTTCTTAAATAAAGAGTTTTGTCATCTATTCTTTGAATGGATGTGTTCTTGAATATGTCATTGACGCTCTTTTTATCGTAAGCTTTATTTTTTGAAGGGTCGAAAATCGAGTAAAAATCTCCGGTTGTATAACATTCTTTTGGTCCTACAATCATAATATTGCTGACATAGTTTGCACCTGGTTGAGCTTCTACACCTTCATACGTAAAAGCATTAAGAGAATAGTTCTTTTCTCCTAATATTTCGTTCGTTTTATAGTTGTAAATCTTGATGTTGATTTGCTCCTCCAATTTGTCTAATCCTCCTACTTGCCATGTTATAGGATGAATTGGATTCTTGTAATTGTCATCTTCACCTTCAAAATAAATATAGCCTTTATCTGATGCTATTTTCAATGGTTTGTTAGGATTGCTTTTGGAAGTAAGCAAAAGTTCTCTATCATTTAACCTTTTTATATTACATTCTCCGGTCAACAAAATCTTATATCCTTGATTGTCGACCAAATCCCTTGTGTCGGCACCAGTCACACAATCATTTTTGACAATCCAAAGAGTTAGTTCATCATCAAATTCAGTTTGTGCGTTTAACGTAAATGGCATCAAGGCAACCAGAATCAAAGTGAATATGTAGAAGGTCCTTTTCATTAATCCTAAATATATATGCAACTGCTGTTTAAATGACAGACTTATTTCTCAATCTTTATAGGAGTAGCATGATATTCTTTGCCGTCTTTTATGTAAACAGCATCAATATAATAGATATCTCCAAGAGTGATTTTCTTGATAATCTCGTAAGATAGAGTATCACCAGCGAAACTACGCCATGGATGGATAGATTTACTATGGTTTTTTAGTGAGAATCCCTGAATCTTGTATTCCTTTTCTCCCCAACCATCGTCGACTTTAATCTGTAGTGGCTTTTTCTGGTTCATTTTCAATTTTGAAATTGGTTTGTCTACCACATTGGTTTTACCTTTTAAGTCAACATAATATAGAGTTGGAGTGTCAATATGGATGATGTTAGGTTTCAAAATATATTTTGTTTGGCCTAACAGCTTATTTGTAGAGTGGTGATAAACACTTACTGTTATCTCCTTGTCGTTTTTGGTCAATTTGTTGACGCTCCACTGAGTCAAGCCAATTGGTTTTTGGAATTCACCTTCTAGATAATTGCCCTGAGTGTTTTTGCTGGCACTTATTCTTCCTTTGTCGACAACTAGTCTTACTTCAGTATCTTTGACAGGAGCACCTGGATAATCTCTTGATTTTAATAGTATTGTTTTATCGTCAAGTCTCTTGATATTGTCGATGTAGTTGAAATATAATTTAAAATCTGCTTGATTAAATAGATGAATGTCTCCGCTTGTATATCCATCTGTAGGATTGACCATAAATGGCCAATTTTCTTTTGTTTCAGTTGTTTGCGACATCGCAATGTTCCCAAAAGGGATCAGAGAGAAAAGGACTAATGCAAATGATAATAAATTTTTTTTCATTTTGGTAGTTTGCTACAAATTTTTCGCAAAAGTATCTCTTTTATCGCTATTTGGCAATATACTTAACATTCTTTAAGTAAAAAGAATTTGTTATATCATTTCTGATGATATGAGTAGGGAATATAAATAATGAGAGACGCCATATTTGACGTCTCTCATTATAATTTTGAAATCTTAGTAAGATTAATAAGTCATTTTTGGCTCAAGCTCACCAGCCTGTTTGATCATGTCCTCAAGCTGAGAAACAGTAGGGACACGACGAGTAAGCTTCTTCTCTGCGTTAGTTGCCTCCATTGTAGCGTGAAGGTTCTCAGCCTTACGGTGACGAAGCTCCTTTACAGTGTCTACACCAGATGCCTCAAGCAACTCTGCAAACTGTCCTGCGATTCCTTTGATACGGAATAGGTCTGCGTGGTTAGTCCACTTCAAGATCAAAGAATCAGAAATACCTGTCTTCTCAGCCATTTCCTTTCTTCCCTTTGGTGAAGCGCATGCCTCAAGAAGAGCCTCTGTTGTGCGGATACCTGCTGCCTGTAGCTTCTTTGCGTATGCTTCTCCTACGCCTTCGATGTCGATAATACTGTGTGACATATTTTTTCCTTTTTAGTTAATATTCAAATCCATTTGATTGATAAGGATTATTTGTTTTCTCTTATCTTTCTTTAACAAATTTATCTATGCAGATTCTTTTTTCCAAACAATATTTCTATAATTTATCATAAAGTTGCTATCTAACATAATAAATCGGTCAAATGGATTTCAATATTTTAGTTCTGTTTCTTCGGCATAACTTGGTCGCCTCCAATAGTGATATATGATGGGAAGCGTAGTGTGTCTTTGCCAAAGGTAAAGAAGGGTTTGATCGCAACCTTCACACGGCTGGCATCGGCATTGTCTGTTGCCAAATCCATCGCCATCTCTGCCATTTGCTGAAGTTTCTTGTCTTTCACAGCGTCATAGAAATTGAGTGTGACTGGCAACGAAACTATATCATCTGATTTGGCGTCAATCTTGACTTTATCTTTTGTTGTGCCTTCAAGCATCTGCTGGTCGTCAATATACAGAATATAGTCCATGCCGTCAAGTTGAGCGGCTTGGTCGTTGGGGTTGTGAACCTTCATATTGACGTTCATGTCGAGCATCAAACTGTGTTGAGCGTATCCTGCCATCAAAACTGCTATGTCTGCTAATTTCAAGTTTTTATAGGATTTCTTGTCGCTTAGATCTATGTTTCCAAGTTTGACGTCGGAAATGCTCTTAAACTGGAATTTGCAGTCAGCAATGTTTTTCAATCCTGTCACTGAGGAGCAACAAGATAGAGTTGCGATGACAAGGGCCACCAATGCTATTTTAATTGTTTTCATTTCTTTAATTATATGTTTTTGCGAATTATTTAGGCCACGGTAGACAATCGTTTTCAACGATAGTTAACCATGGCCTAGTATGAAAACCGTTCCACGGTTTGGGGAACGATAATTATGAATTATGCATTATGAATTGTTAAGCATCTTTCCAGTCTCCGTTTCTCTTGATTAATTCGATCAATTTATCTACGGCTTCGTCCTCTGGAATCAATTTCTCAATGCATTCCTGTTTCTTGTATAGGTTGACTTTGCCACGTGCTGAGCCTACATATCCGTAGTCGGCGTCTGCCATCTCTCCTGGACCGTTGACGATGCATCCCATCACTCCGATCTTCAATCCTGTCAAGTGTGATGTCTTGGCTTTGATTTTTGCCAATGTCGACTGTAGATCGTAGAGTGTACGTCCACAGCTTGGACATGAGATGTATTCGGTCTTGACTACTCTTGTACGTGTGGCTTGAAGGATTCCGAAGGCTACAGAAAGTGATTCTTTCAATTTGGATTTGATGCAGATTCCGCTTGGCAAATGGTCGATGAAAAAGATTCCGTTGTCGGCTCCTGCACATACCTGTAATTCTCCGCAGTCTGTTGTGTCGTATGCCGACTCAAGGACGACTGGGTTGCTCTTGCCTAAAGCAGTAAGCATCACGAAGATGTTGCGTCGACTTGCAACGTCATTCATGCTTGAATCTGATTTGATTATCAAGACTACATCATCAGCAACACTTTTTAATACTGCTTCTGTGGCTTCTTCATACGATAACTGAAGGAATTTGTAGTCTGCTTTCGCGTCGGCAATCTTAGAAATCTCATTGGCTGAGAATAATGGGTGGCAATTTGTCTCGCCTTTCCAATTTGCAAATGGGACTATCTGTGCTGCGTTAAGACTTGCATCAAACTTGTCTCTTGAAACGAAATCTGGTTTCAAACCGTCTATCTCAGCAAACTCAGAGATCACCACTGGCACTTTGCCATCTCCGATGATTCCGATTCTGTTTAGTTTTCTTGCTGAAAGCTTACAGATTTCTTTCAACGCATATTCACCGTTAGCAGTGGATTTCTTCGCTACCTTTGAATTGATATAATCAGCAAGTGATTTTGCCACAGGAATTTCGCACTCTGGATCCTCACTCAATGAGACGCGGATTGTGTCGCCAATTCCATCGTAAAGCAAAGCACCGATACCTGCCGCACTCTTCACACGTCCATCCTCACCGGCTCCAGCCTCAGTCACACCAAGGTGGATAGGGTAGTGAAGGTCTTCATTCTCCATTCTCTCCACAAGCAGACGGACAGTCTGAACCATGATGATTACGTTGGATGCCTTGATTGAGATCACCACGTCGTTGAAACTCTCTGATTTACATATTCTCAAGAACTCAAGGCACGACTCTACCATACCGTTGGATGTGTCGCCGTAGCGTGATAGGATTCGGTCGGATAGGGAACCGTGGTTTACACCGATTCTTATGGCAGTCTTATGCTCTTTGCAGATATTCAAGAATGGCACGAAACGGTCGCGGATTTTCTGCAACTCAGCTGCGTACTCCTCGTCTGTATATTCAAATCTCTTCTGTGTATGAACACTGTCGACATAGTTGCCTGGATTGATTCTCACCTTCTCAACATACTGAGCGGCAACGTCGGCTGCTGCAGGATTGAAGTGGATGTCTGCAACCAAAGGAACATTGCATCCAAGTTCTGCCAATCTTTTCTCGATAAACTGAAGATTGTTAGCTTCTTTTTGACCTTGAGCTGTGAATCTGACAATCTCACCTCCAACATCAGCGATTCTTTTACATTGTTGTGCAGATGCTTCGATGTCGTTAGTGTCGGTGTTGGCCATCGACTGTAGACGGATTGGATTGTTTCCGCCAAGCAATACGTTTCCGATATGCACCTCAGTCGTCTGCCGACGGCTATATTTTAATATATTAATCATATTAATAGATTTATTTCTCGTTTTCAATTCGGTTCACAGATTTCATTCCGTGGACTTTCAACAGATTCAAACATAGATTGTTAAGGTCTTCAACGTCGTGGATATAAAGTGTGATACATCCGTCGAAGATTCCATCTTTGGTATCGATGTTGATCTTTGTCATATTGATCTCGTTCTCCTCGCTGATGACGTTAAGTATTTTGCTCAATACTCCTTGTGAATCGATTCCGTTGATTCGGATTGTGGCTGGGAACGAAAGAACTTTGTGAGTCTCCCAAACGGCAGAAACGATATTTTCTCCGTGGTTGCTCTTTAGTTTCATCGCCACCGGACACTGACACTTATGCACCACGAATTTGTTTTCACCTTCCATGAATCCAAGGATGTCGTCTCCTGGAATTGGTTGGCAACACTCTGCGATACGGTAGTTTTTAGTGCTCTCTGTTAGTGTCAAAACCTTTGATTTTGAAGTAGTTGCTTCAGTGCCTGCTTCTTTCTTATTGCTGCTTCCAAACTGTAATTTCCAGAATTTCATCCATTTGCTTTCAGCTTTTGCCTTAAAGAACAGTTTTGGAATCTCAGCAAGAGCAATCTGTGCTTTACCGATAGCGTAGAACAACTCCTCTTTCTTTGTTTTACCGTAATGTTCAAGCATGTGGTTGAGAAGGTCACGAGACAAAGACTGTCCGTGGCTGTCGAGCAACTCCTTCAAGTCGTTCTCACCTTTAGTCATGATATTGCGGTATTCCTTCTTGAAAAGACTACGGATTTTGGTTCTGGCTCTTGCTGTCTTCACAAAATCAATCCAGTCTTCAGACGGACTCTGCTTCTTACTTGTAAGGATCTCCACCTGGTCGCCTGAATTAAGCACATAGCTCAACGGCTCAAGTTTATGGTTTACCTTGGCTCCGATGCAGGTAGTTCCGACGTCGGTATGTAAAAGGAATGCGAAATCGAGCACCGTCGAACCTTGAGGCATGGTCTTGATATCGCCATTAGGAGTGAAGACGAAGATTTCTGACGCGAAAAGATTAAGTTTGAATGTGTCGAGGAAGTCGATAGCGTTTGGCTCAGGATTCTCAAGAAGTTCCTTGATTGTCTGTAGCCATTTCTCCAATTCAGAATCGTCTTTCTCACCAGTCTTATATTTCCAGTGTGCGGCAAATCCCTTTTCTGCGATATCATCCATACGACGTGAACGGATCTGCACCTCAACCCATTGTCCAAGAGGACCCATTACAGTGACATGTAGAGCCTCATAACCATTCGCTCTTGGTGTGCTCACCCAGTCGCGGATACGGTCAGGGTGTGGCTTGTATTGGTCGGTGACAGCAGAATATATCTCCCAACAAAGTTTCTTCTCCGACTGGTTTTCATCGGCGTCGAAAATGATACGTAGGGCCAAAAGGTCGTAAACCTCCTCAAACGGGATATTTTTTTTCTGCATCTTTCTCCAGATAGAGTAGACACTCTTCACTCTGGCGTGGATTTCATATTTAAGACCAAGTGCGTCAAGGGATTTAGATATAGGAGCTGCGAATTTCTCAAACAGTTTGTCGCGTTGCTCTTTAGTGTTGGCTATCTTGGCAGATAGCTCTTCATATTTGTCAGGATGTTCGTATTTAAAGCTTAGGTCTTCAAGTTCCGTCTTAATAGCATAAAGACCAAGACGGTTAGCCAGAGGAGCATAGATATATTGTGTTTCTCCAGCAATTTTCAATTGCTTAGCCTGAGGCATAGATGCAAGAGTACGCATATTATGCAGACGGTCAGCCATTTTGATAAGCACCACTCGGATATCCTCACTCATGGTTAGCAGAAGCTTACGGAAGTTTTCTGCCTGTTTGCTAGCCTGTTCACCGAAGACACCACCTGAGATTTTAGTCAAACCGTCGACAATCTGAGCAATTTTCTTTCCGAAACGTTCTTCGATATCCTCAACGGTATATTCAGTATCTTCAACAACATCGTGAAGAAGAGCGGCGCAGATAGAAGTTGAGCCAAGACCAATCTCTTCAGCTACGATTCTTGCCACAGTGATAGGGTGGAGAATATAAGGCTCTCCACTTCTACGTCGCACACCCTGATGTGCATCCATAGCGAAACGGAATGCCTTGTCGATCAGATCCAATTTCTGGCGATGGGCACTCTTCTTGTAAATCTCCAACATCTCCTGATATTGGCTCTCTATATATGCGTTTTCGTCTTCGATATTCTGAATATTCTGTGGATTTTCCATATCAATCTCCTTTTATATAGCAAATATAATTTATATGGATTGAATTAAAAAATTATAAGTGCAAAATATGATATGATAGAAATCCATTATACCCATTTTTGTGTATTGCCCCATACCTGACTGGTAAAGTAATTTTGCAGTCGAAATTAAATAATCAACTATGGTCAGAAAACTTACACTGTCTCTAATGTCTCTTTCTGTTTTTGCATTGGCTAATGCGCAGGAGGTGGATGGTGTTTCGGGGGCAACAAGACATGTCCCAGATTCGGTGCAGTCTAATAAATTACTTTCTGCTTTGTCTCGTCTTTCTTTTGGAGGATATGGTGAAGCGGTGATGTCAAGAAATTTCTATAGCCAGAGTTTTAATCGTTATAATGCTCCTGAGCGTTACAGTGAAGATGAAAGCCACGGAAGATTTGATTTACCTCACGTAACATTCAATATTGGCTATGATTTTGGTAGAGGGTGGTCTTTGGGTTCTGAGATTGAGTTTGAACATGGAGGACCTGAAACTGCTGTTGAGATAGAGGCAGAGGAATCAGGTGAATATGAGGCTGAGACAGAGAAGGGTGGTGAGGTAGCACTCGAACAGTTCTGGATCAATAAGGCTTTTGCAGACGGTAAGTTTAATATCAAAGCAGGTGAGATTATTGTTCCTGTTGGCTATTCCAACGCTCATCATGAACCGTTGAATTTCTTCACTTGTTACCGTCCAGAAGGTGAGTCGACGATTCTGCCAAACACTTGGCATCAGGTTGGTCTTTCACTTTGGGGACGTACCAAAAAATGGCGATATGAGGCTCAATTTCTCTCTGGATTAAATTCTGAAAGTTTCACGGCAGAGAAATTCGTTCATCAAGGAGCAACGAGTCCATACGAATTTAAGGTGGCTAATTGTTATGCTGCGGCAGGACGAGTGGATAACTACTCTGTAGATGGGTTGAGACTTGCGTTGAGTGGATATATCGGAAATACATTCCGCAACTCAATTAAAACTCCCGGATCTTCCTACGATGATGTAGACGGAACGTTGCGAATCATTGCCGCTGATTTTGAATTGAAGCGTCGCAACTGGATTGTGAGAGGAAATATTGATTATGCTCATCTCGACGACGCTGATAGAATCTCAGAATACAATAAGGCTAATTCCACTCACCACAAGTATCAGGATGGTAATCCATTCCACAATACAAATATTGGAGAGAAAGCAATGTCGTATAGCTTTGAGGCAGGATATGATCTGTTTTCACATAGCGAGAAAATCAATCATAAACAGAAATTTTACTTGTTCGGACGTTTTGAACATTACAACACTATGGCTGCTGGCACGTATAAAAGCCAATACAAATATTGTGCACCATATCGATGGACTGTCGGTGTTAACTATCATCCAATAAAACAGATTGTGGTTAAAGCTGAGTATGCCTACCGGTATTTCGTGAAGCCAAACAACAATGGCCTAAACTCAGATAGTCCGTTGTATATACAGCCTTACAATAATGAACCAAGCTTAAATCTTAGTGTGGCTTACCAAGCGTGGTTTTTGAAGAATTAATAGTTGATAATTAATAGTTAATAGTTATGAAATATGAATTTAAGTTTAAGAGTTTCTCTAAAACTCTTATGATGGGTGTGATGATGTGTGGTGCATTGGCTTCATGCGATGATGAGGATGAGGTTAATACTTCTGTTGTGGCAGGAACACAAGAGGCTCTTAATGCGGCATGTGCTCAGTGGAAGATCGCTCGTGCTGATTGGGAGAACACAGAGGCTTTTTTGTTCGGTGCGGCAGACGAGTATTCTATCGATCCACACACTGATACATGGCCAGTGGATCAGGCTGCTCTTGCTAATGTGTTGCGTGACAATAGCATCATGTCGGACATTGACAATAAGGTAAAGCAACTTAATTCCGGTTTGCTTGGTTATCATGGTATTGAGTATGTCCTTTTCCGTGAAGGAGAACCAAGGAAGATAGACCAACTTACTGAACTTGAATACAATTATGTGTGTGCTGTGGCTAAGGATCTTTACCAGGCAACTTGTGTTTTGCAGACAACATGGGAAGGATCAAAGAGTGGCACTCGTTATAATGAGACAATCAACTATTTGAAATCACACAATTCACTTGACGATGATGGTAATGTGACAAGTGACGGTTTGAACTACAAAAATTTCGGCTCTGAGTTTAAGAACACTCCGTCTTCTGATTATGAAAGTGCACTTGATGCAACAATTCAGATTATTGAGGGTGCAAGAGACATTATCAGTGAGGTGAGTGGATCAAAGATTGGTTTGCCATGGTCTGGTCAGGACGACTCTTATATTGAATCACCTTACGCATACAATTCAGTGGTTGATTTTTATGATAATATCATAAGTTGCAAGAACGCACTTTACGGTTCTGTTGCTGCGACACAACCCAATGATAATTCTCTTATCTACTTCTGCTTGAATGCTGGTAATCCTACTTTGAAGTCTCAGGCTGAGGCTGTACAGTCGGCTTTAGAAAATGCATTAGATAAGATCAACAACATGAAAAGACCTTTTGCATTGAATTATACAGACGCATCAGCAAAGACAGCTATGGATGCTTTGGATCAGTTGGATGAAACTCTTGAGTCTATGGAGTCGACATTGATGACATACGCTGGTAATCAGACTGTTGAAAGTCAGTGTAAGGTGATTAATGCTAACTATGTAGATAATGTGGTAGTTAAGACATACACGTCGCTTTGCGATAATGCAGAGAAATTATACAATGCAATCAAGTCGATTAAGAAGTAATGAAGTACGGTTTTTTGAATTATTTTATGGTGATGGTCGCTGTTACAGCGGCCTCATCTTGTAAGGACGAGGTAGAAGATGAACCTCTTTCATGGGAGATTGGAGAGGGTGAAGAGTTCAACTATCCTGAGGATTATTATGCTGGTGGTAAGTTAGGCACTACAAGCAATAATTCTTCTACTGCCTATAAACAGCCTACTTTAGCCGTGAAGAATGCAGGTATGATTACAGCATTCAACGAAGGTGAATATCTTTTTGAGAAGGATTTCAATACTAATGGCGACGGTGCGTTTCACGGACTTGGACCAGTGTATGTTCGTCCTGGTTGTTTGTATTGTCATCCTGGTTATGGACACGGAGCACGTCAGAATTCATACTCTGCCAATCAGCAACGCAATGGTTATCTGCTCGTTATTTACGATAAGCAGACTGATGCCTATATTCAGTCGGTGGCTGGTATGCCACAAACGGGCGCTGTGAAACCGTTTAAGGCTCCGATTGATGATAGCCAAATCCAGATTGTATGGAATCCGTATATTGATGAGTGGGGAAATAAGTTCGACGACGGAGAATCCTATAATCTTACTTATCCAGACGTCATTATACCTGCGTCTGCTTATTATGCTCCGATTATTGTAAAGCGTAATGGAGAAGACGTGGAGATTTCTGCAGCTGAGTATGATGCTAATATTGGAATTCGCCTTGAGTCGACAATCGGTATCTATGGCACAGGTCTTCTTGATGCTATCAGAGATGAGGATATCACTAAACAATGGCAGGCAGAGTCGCCATACGTCACTCTAAATCCTGCAATGTGGGATCAAGGTGCAAATACTTGGAAGAGTTATTATAGCAATTCAAAGCAGGGCGACGGTACTAAATACGTACGTCGATTCACTTACGCTATGAGCCGTGGTCCACTGTTGGATGCTGCAGGTGCGAATGCAATTTGGAATATCACCAATGTGACTCGTCCAGACCGTCGTTACCATTATCTTGACCTTGCTGGTAAGTATTACGCTGAGAAATCTTCACAAGATCCGGATGTTCAGGCTGGTTTTGCTGACTATATAGCAATGGTTGATCCCGATAAAAAACATCCTGAGTGGCATACAGACGATGTGGCAAGCAATATCAAAACTTATTTGACAAGTCAGAGTCTTGATGCTGAGATGACAAACTCTCAATACAAGAATTTTATGATTTGGCATCGTGGACTTGCTGTCCCAGCTGCACGAAACACCACTACTGAGGATTTCAAGGCAGGAAAGCAACTCTTTACCGAATTAGGCTGTGCACAGTGTCATCGTCCATCGTGGACAACAGGTGATGATGCAATTCAAGATCCAAACAAGTTGTTCGACGACGCTGATATGCCTCACTATCCAAACCAGAAGATTTGGCCTTACACAGATATGGTACAGCACCGTCTTTTCATGAAAAACGATATCCGTACAGGTTGGTGCCGCACAACTCCTCTTTGGGGACGTGGATTGGCAAGCAAATGTGGATCTGGTGTAGAAAGAATGCACGACTGCCGTGCGAACAATGTCGTTGAGGCTATCATGTGGCATGGCTGCACAAGTGAAGGCGGAACGAGTGATGCTTACGAGACTGTTGTGAAATTCAGAAAGTTGAATAAGACACAACGTGATCAGCTTGTTTATTTCATTGAATCTATATGATATTCTCTTGTCATAATAATAAAGTTTTAATTTATATCCTATACACACTTCTCATAGTGTGTATGGGATTTGCTACGTTTGTAGAGAAAGTTCATGGCTCAGATTTTGTAGGAGACAATATCTATGGCTCATGGTGGTTTGTCAGTTTATGGGCACTCTTGGCATTCGTGTCTTTGTTTGTGTTAGTGGACAAAAAGGTGCATAAACGTATTGCAGTGATGCTTCTGCACGTTTCTTTCATGATTATATTGCTAGGAGCATTCGTTACTCATATGACATCTGAAAGTGGAACCATACATTTAAGAAAAAATACAGATGTGATGAGTTTTACGAATGAAAATGGCATTGATTGTAATTTACCTTTTACAATGACTATGACAGATTTCGAGATTCTATATTATCCAGGTACAAATGCCATTATGGATTATCGTTGTGACGTGTCGGTAAAAAATGAAGAAATTACAAAACAAATTTCTGTGTCTATGAATAATATTGGAAAAGTATCAGGTTATCGTTTCTATCAATCTTCTTATGATTCCGATTTGGATGGTTCACAAATGTTGGTTGCTTACGATCCTTATGGGATAGTAATTTCCTATTTCGGTTATCTAACGTTGTTTGTTAGTTTTATGTGGACTTTGTTTTCAAAGCATACACGAATTAGAGAGCTGTATCGTAAAGCGACAATGCCTTTGCTTTTGCTGATAGTCTTATTATGCCCATTCAATCTGAGGGCAGCTGGTTTTGAAACTCACCGAAACGGTGATGAAACAAATCTGCAAAGAGAAATCACTCCAGTTAATAAAGAAATCGCCGATGAATTGGGAAAAATTGCTGTGCTTTACAATGGAAGAATCTGTCCATTGAATACTGCAGCTACAGAGTTTGTGACCAAACTTAGTGGAAAAAGTTCGTGGGATGGATATTCTGCTAATGAAATATTTCTTGGTTGGATGATTTATTATACGCAATGGGAGACTCAGAAAATTATAAAAGTTAAAAGTGGTGAGGTTCAAAAAATTTTGGGGATTGAAGGAAAGTGGGCGTCTGTAAGAGATTTCTATACTTCTGACCATAAATACAAATTATCAGGAAAGTCAAATGATTCTGAAATACCCGTTTCATTAAGAAAATCTATTCGTGAAGTCGACGAAAAACTTCAGGTTGTGTCTATGTTTTACAATAGTGAGATGCTTCATATTTTCCCGTTAACAGTCGACGGAAGAATGGAATGGTATACTCCAGGAAGTACTAAACTGCCGATTCATACCCCAGAATCCGAATTCAAGTTTATTAAACATGTGATGGACCAGTTAACACAATGTATTTTAGTCGACGATGAGGCTAAGGCAAAACAGATAATCGCAAAGATAAAACTTTATCAGAAAGAGAAAGCAGGGGCGTTTATACCATCCACAACCAAATTGAGTATGGAAATCTTTTATAATAAGATACAGAATGCCAATTGGATAGTACACGTTTTCTTAACTCTGAGTATCATTTTCTGTTTCTTGTCGCTCACACGAAAACAAAATAGGGTGATAAGTGTAGTTCATAGTTTAATAATTGTATTAGGCATGCTATGGCTTACATTATTACTTGGACTTAGATGGTTGGTTAGTGGACATTTGCCTATGAGTAATGGTCCGGAAACTATGCTCTTCATGGCTTGGATTACACTTGTGTCCACAATAATTATGATGAAGAAAATACCAGTTGTCAAATCTTTTGGAACTGTGGTGTCTGCTTTCTGTATGCTCGTCTCTACAATTGCATACGGTTCACCACAGATCACTAATCTAATGCCAGTTTTGCAGTCTCCACTTCTTTCGATACATGTGGCTACCGTGATGATTGCTTATTCGCTATTTGCAATGGTTACTCTTATTTCCGTATATGGATTGATACTTCATAGAAAGAAGAATGAAGTTGAATTAGAAAGAATGACCGCTTTGTCGACTCTAATACTTTATCCTGCAGTCGCATTACTTTCCGTAGGAATCTTTATTGGAGCAATCTGGGCAAATATATCGTGGGGAACATATTGGTCGTGGGATCCTAAAGAGACATGGGCATTGATTACTCTAATGATTTATGCAGTGCCTCTTCATAAAAGTTTTATGCCGTCATCACAAATTGGACATCATCTTTATATCTTAATCTCATTTCTGGCAGTTTTGATGACCTATTTTGGAGTGAATTATTTTCTTCCTGGTATGCATTCTTACGCTTGATTTTTAGAATATGAGGTCATTTTCTTATACAAACGACTTTTAGATGAGTGTTTTTTATTAAATTTGTAGCCGCAATGAAAGTTTTTTGATTTGATGTCTACGGAAACTCTATATCCACTTCTGTTAAACGATAATCTCCATGCTACTGTATGGGGTGGTACTCGCATCAAACCGATGAAGGGTTTGCCTTCTGATTCGGAAAAAATTGGTGAGAGTTGGGAGTGTAGTGCGGTGCCTGGCAGCGAGTCTGTTGTTGAGAATGGTATCTTTGCTGGTCGCACTTTGAATTCACTTGTCGAAGAGTATGGTGAAAAATTGCTTGGCAAGAAAGTTTTCAAGATGTATGGAGCGAAATTCCCTTTGCTTATAAAGTTCATCGACGCTGAGAACGATTTGTCGATTCAGGTACATCCTGACAACAAAATGGCAAAAGAGTATCATGATTCGTTTGGAAAGACAGAAATGTGGTATGTTATGGATGCCAAACCAGGAGCCAAACTTTATTCTGGATTCAAATCTCAGATTTCTGAGTATGAATATAAAAAACGTGTGGAAGACGGTACTATATGTGATGTTTTACAAGAGCATCCTGTAAAAACCGGTGATGCATTTTTTATTCCTGCAGGACGTATTCATGCTATCTGTGGTGGAATCATGGTGGCAGAGATCCAGCAAAGTTCAGATCTGACATATCGTATTTTTGATTATAATCGTCCTGGTTTGGATGGAAAACCACGACAGTTACATACAGAACTTGCTGCTAAAGCTATCGATTTCCGTGTCTACGACAATTATCGTAGCCAATATGACAGAAAGATAAATAAACCTGTATGCATTGCTGAATGTGAGTATTTCACAGTCAAGTTGCTAGAAGTAAACAGAGCCTTTCATAGAAAGCTATACAAATATGATTCATTCATCTCATACATGTGTCTTGAAGGTACTTGTACTATCACAATCCGATCATGGGAAAAGTTTGAGAAAAAGAATGAGCCATGTGTTCGAAAAATCACTTTGACAAAAGGTAACAGTTGCTTGATTCCTGCTGGTATAGCAGATTTTGATGTCACACCACACAATCCAGATGGTCTGACTAAACTACTAGAAACATACATAAACAATCGTGATTTTAACGATTGATATGTATATATATTGAATTTTAAGTTCTGAGGTGATAGTAGCTCAGTTAACATTAAGGGACGAAAATACCCGTTAAATTTCAGCATTTTAGGGAAAATGTTAAGTGAAATGTTAATTAATATTAAAAACTGCTGACTATTTTACATTCTAAAAAAAATACAGAATCATAGAAAAACAAAAGTTGTATATTTGCATTAGAAAAGAACTGATGATAAGTGATGTATTTGCAGTGAAAAGTTTATAGCTGTGCGAATTTAATTTTCAAACATTCTAAAACCGAATATATCCGACATTGTTTTTTTTTTGTGTGTTTATTTATAAATGTATTTCGGGTTGAATACATTTATAAAAGGCATTTAAGGGTTTACATTATTAGAGTTTTTTATTAAAGGATTTGATTTTTATGGAAATTAAGGTATTAGGTACTGAGTGTGCTGTAAGTAATTCGTTGGAGCGTTTCGTTAATAAGGCAATCGCTGATTTAGCATTAGACGCTAAGATTACAAAAGTAGAAGATATCATTGAAATTTTTAAATATAATTTCATGACTCTTCCTGCAATCGTTATTGATAATGAGGTTGTGGCAAATGGAAGAATGTCATTTGAAGAGATTAAGGATTTGTTGATTGATAACAACAAAAAGTTTGTTGGCACAGAGATGTACTTATCCTAAAATATGAAAAACCTTAGGGTACAAAGATAATTTACAGTATAAAGGCGATTCGAAGGAATTGCCTTTTTTTGTTTTGATTTGATGCGTTGTCTTGGTAGGAATGATGATTGGAGTGCTAGGGGGAAATGTTTTATTTCATGGCTTTTACAGCAAGAATACTAGCCTCATAAAGCATATATATAGGTATGCTGACAATCATCAGAGTCATGACATCTGTCGTAGGTGTTATTATTGCTGCTATGATAAGAATGACTACGATGGCATGTCGACGATATTCTTTCATGAAATCTGCGGTGAGAATGCCCATTTTGCCAAGAATCATACAAAGTATCGGAAGCTCAAACACAATGCCTAACATTAGTGTCAGCATTGTCAAAGTGTCGATGTATGAACTTAAAGTAATTATATTCTCTACTTCATTACTAACCTGATAATCTCCCAAAAATCTGATTGTCAACGGGAATATCATGAAATAGCATAGAGCGACACCTAGCATGAACATTATATAGCCGGCTACAACTAAAAAACGTGCGTATTTCCGCTCTTTTTCATATAAAGCTGGTGAAACAAATGCAAAGATAGAGTAGAGTATATATGGGCTGACACAAATCAGTCCGATGATTATACTCACTTGAATATGGACAGAAAACTGTGATGTGAGCTGGGTGTTGATAAGGTTAAGGTTGAATTCTTCGATCTCTCCCAACATTGCGATCCATCTGTAGGTGATGAAATCTGATTTTGCTGGAGCCAAAACTATAGAGAAAACTTCATCCTTGAGAATAAACGCAACAATCGCACCTACTAATACGGTGATTATAATACGTATTATGTAGGTGCGTAATTCGTCTAAATGATCCCAAAAGGATTTAGCCTCAGTAGTCACTTACTTCTCCTCTTTTTCCTTCTCGTCGTCTGTTGTGACCTCTTTCATTCCATCCTTAAAACTGCGGACTCCTTTACCAAGTCCACGCATCAATTCTGGAATTTTTTTACCGCCGAACAATAGAAGCACGACGAGCATGATTACTAAAAGTTCTGAACCTCCTAATCCGAACATATCTTGAGATTTATTTGTTTAATACGTATTTAAGCAACACATATCCTCCAAACAACTGCATAAGCATTCCTGGTATACCAACTCTGAAATCACTTATGGCTGCGTAGAAATTAGGCTGGAACAAAGCAAATTCACCTAGAGTTCCAACAACCTGATATGCTAAAATTGTTGCTAATAATGTAAGCAATGTCACTTTCTTAGTTCTCTCTGCTACAAATCCAGCCACTACTGCTAAAACAACTGATTTGCAAAGTATTGATGGCAATACAGCCAAAGGTGGCATGCCAAATAGCAAATGGTTGATGATTGGAGAGAATATAGCAGTGATAAGACCAACAGCTGTACCATACTTATATGCACCAATCAAAGTGAATAGGTAGATAGGCAACCAAACGTGTCCTGCATGGCTTCCACCTACAAAGTGACACAACTGTGGCATTAGCAAATTACCGATTACAAATAGCGTCGACATCATATATGTCTCTGCCTGATTTAGCTGATAACTGTGTAATGAATTAGTATTCATGAAGATTATATTTTCACGTTGTGAATGTTATTTATTGCAAAAATAATATAATTGCGTATAATGACAAAATAAATGCGTAATTATGAATTTGTATATTAGTGATTATGCATTGTTTTTGTTGTCTAATTTTTCCTCCAATCGTTTAATGCATTCTTTTAAGTCGTTGATTTCCTGCATTAACTCTGAGTTTGTGACTTTCTTGATCTTCATCTTTTCTTTGACGTCTTTGATATCGTCGTCGTCAGATAGATCACTTGTGGCATTTACCACAACTCCTACTACCACGTTCAACACGATATATGAAGACATCATCACGAATGGCACAAAGTAGCACCATGCCCATGGGTAAACCTGCATCACAGGTCTGGCTATACCCATTGACCAGCTTTCTAGTGTGGTGACTTGGAATAGGGTGTACATCGTCTCTCCAAGTGTGCCAAACCATTGAGGAAAGGCTTCGTGGAAGAGGTTTTGTCCCATAATTCCGAAGATATAGAAGATGATCAAAAGCAATACTGCTGCCCAAAAGACGTGTGGGGCTGATACTAATATTGCTGATACAATGTGTCGTAACTTTTTTAGCGAAGATACCATTCTCAATGCTCTCAACACTCTGAAGATTCGGAATGTGATGGCAGCTCCTGATTCTGGCAAAAACGCAATGGCTACAAGCAAGAAGTCGAAAATGTTCCAACCGTTGAGGAAGAATCTCCATCCTTTGGCAATGATTCTGAGGATGATTTCTATTGTGAAGATTACTACACTTGTAGATAATATCAATTCAAGGAAATTGCCAAATTTTGAATAGATTGTTTCACTGGTAATTAATCCGAGTACGATTGAATTGATAAGAATTATCAGAACAATCGCATTTTTGAATGTTTTGCTCTCAGTTAATTTAATGCAGAACTCTCGTATTTGTGTGAATATATTCATATATGAGTTTTAAGGACTATCTTATTCAAAACCAATAGCTAAGTTGTCGAAGGCAAAGTTGATATTCTCTGGTGTCATATCTTCGATGTCGGAATGTAGTCCGATGTGGTGACACATGTGAGTGAAGAATGTCTGTTTTGCTCCGATTCTTTTTGCCATTTCCATAGCTTCGTCGAAATTCTGATGTGAGTGATGCTCTTTCATTCTCAAACAGCCAATCACCACAACTTCCAAATCTTTCAATTTGTCGTATTCTGCATCGCTTGACAAACGAGATACGTCTGTGATATATGCGAAATTGCCTATTCTATAACCCATTATCTCCATCTGTCCGTGCATCACTCTGATTGGAATGACTTCGATCGTACCGTCGCAGATAGTAAATGGATTATAATCGATTCTTTTTAGCTCGAGCGACGGTACTCCTGGATACGGATTTTCCACAAAGCAATAGTCATACATCTGCTTTACTGCTTTTTCTGTCTGCTCGTCAAGATATAATGTTTGATTTCCAAGAGAACGTAAATCGTTAATGCCGCCTATGTGATCAATATGTTTATGAGTCAATAGGATAGCATCTATTTTGTCGATGCCATGATACAATGCTTGCTCACGGAAATCTGGTCCGCAGTCGATAAGTATATTCTTGTCGTTTACTTCCAAGAACACACTAGAACGCAGACGTTTGTCGCGTACGTCGTTTGACTGGCATACTTTGCAATTGCATCCTAACGTTGGCACTCCTGTTGATGTGCCTGTACCTAAAAACGTCAATCTCATTGTTAATCAAATATATCTATGTATCGACTTTTATCAGCTGTCATTAAAATTCTCCAGTTTTGCGGATAAAGATTGTTGGTGCGGTCGCCTAGATTCTTGACAAATCCAATAGGCACGTTTTTATATGTTAGCATCAACCATCCTTTCTTATCGCTTTCTACTTCGATATTGTCTTTTCTCAAGAAAGCAATTGCTTTTTCCCAGTCGACCTCTTCTTTATCGAAATAATCCATGTTCACAATATTGCTTATTGCAAGGTTGTGTTGTGGAATGATGTCTTTACCTTTCTGAATGTAGACTGGAACTCCGTATTGAAGCAGACGAATATTCTGATTCAAAAACTGAATAAGTTGCTCAAATTCCGTAGGGTAGGCTATGCCATCGACAACTGAGATGGATGAATCATTAATCCAGTTCATTACCTCTGCAGGTGTCGGCTGACTTACATTGCCTTTTCCTTTTTTCTTATCCTGCTTTGTGCGGATTGAAATCTCGTCTTCAGGTTGAGTTTTGCGGAATGCGGCGATGTAAAATCCTTCACCTTTTGTTTTATGTGGATAGAAATGGTAGCCACATTTATCTTTTGTCACTCCGCTATCTGCCGGAAAATTAATATCTAAGATTTCAGCACCAAGTTCATTCGCAATCCATAGTGCATTCTCATCATCCTCATGCGGATTGAAAGTGCACGTGCTGTAGATAAGGATCCCGTCTTCTTTCAGCGACGGGAATACATCGTTAAGAATAGTGCGTTGTCTGTCGACACACATCTTCACATTATCTCGACTCCATTCCGAAACAGCCACTTCGTCTTTTCTGAACATTCCTTCTCCTGAGCATGGAGCGTCGACTACAATAAGGTCGAATAGTCCAGTTAATTCAGTGAATGAGGACGGCATGACGGAGCATACTGCAGTATTGGCAAAACCCCATTTAGACACATTTTCACAAAGTGTCTTCGTACGAGTCTTGACCACTTCGTTGCTTAATAGAAAACCGTTGCCATCAAGCAAAGATGCCAAGTGAGTGGTCTTTCCTCCAGGCGATGCACACAAGTCGAGCACCACTGGACTTTCGACATCTTTCATGTACTGTTTGAAGACCTGTCCCACAGCCATAGAACTTGCCTCCTGGACGTAGTAAGCACCTGCGTGGAATAGGGGATCCATGGTGAAGGTAGGTCTATCGTTAAGATAGAAACCCTCTTCGCACCATTTGACCTTCTCCAATGATGTATTTGCAGAAGTCTCAAGTTTACGTTTGTTTAAACGAATACTTGATACAGGCTCGGTAGCCAACGCATCAATCAACTGTTGGTGGTCGGCTGGCAGATACTCACGTAGGTCTGCTATGAAATCGTCTGGCAACTGTATGTTTTCCACTATTTTATCTTTCTAATTTAAGCACCATACATGAGCGTGCAGGGATGTATAGTTTCAACCATTCCTTTCCAGCTGATGTATGATTGGTATCTTCCATTGTGAAATGCTCTTGGTTTTCATCTACCTGACCAAATCCACCAAACTGGTTAGAGTCAGATGACAGAACCATAGTGTACTTACCTGCTGGGGCTAAGATTCCGTAATCAGTAAACGATTTGTTTGGATGGAAATTGAAGACGAACACAAGGTCTTCTCTGCGGAATGCAAGAACCTGGTCGCCACTATTATCCCAAAGCACCTCAATCGGACACTGGTTGAATTTATGAATACTGCTGACAAGTTTGATAATTGCCTTGTCCCAGTCTCCTAAATATTTGTATTTCAAATCAGTATCATCTACCAAATGCCACTGTCGACGGGCATACTTATATGACCATCCGTTTCCTTCACGTGGGAAATCAATCCACTCTGGATGTCCAAACTCATTACCCATGAAGTTTAGGTAACCTCCGTTGATAGAAGCCAACGTGATAAGTCGGATCATCTTATGAAGCGCGATAGCTCGATCCAGCATATATGAGCTGTCGAATAGTCTTGACATATGCCAATACATATCGGCGTCTGCAAGTCGGAACATAATTGTTTTATCGCCGACAAGAGCTTGGTCGTGGCTCTCTGCGTAGTTGATTGTCTTCTCTTCTGCTCTATGGTTTGTAAGAGTCCAAAGGATATGTCCTGGTTTCCACTCTTCATCCTTGATTTCCTTAATCATTTTGATCCAGAAATCAGGAATTCCCATTGCAAGACGATAATCGAATCCCATACCTCCGTCTTCAATCTTAGCTGCGACTCCAGGCATTCCGCTTACCTCCTCAGCGATAGTGATTGCGTAAGGATGAACCTGATGAATCAACTTGTTGGCTAAAGTAAGATAGCAGATAGCATCGCCATCCTGATTGCCGTTGAAATAGTTGTCGTAGCTTCCGAAGACGTTGCCCATGGCGTGATCAAGGAAGAGCATTGAACTTACTCCGTCGAATCTGAAACCATCGAATTTGAATTCGTCGAGCCAATATTTACAGTTTGAAAGCAAGAAATGAAGCACCTCTGGCTTCTCATAGTTGTAGCAAAGTGAATCCCACTGTGGATGCTCACGTCTCCAACCATCATGGAAATATTGATATGGAGTACCGTCGAACAAACCAAGACCTTCTACTTGATTCTTAACTGCGTGAGAATGAACAATATCCATAATTACAGCCAAACCACGCTGATGAGCCTCGTCGATAAGCTCCTTTAGCTCTTCAGGTGTACCAAAACGAGAAGATGGAGCGAATAGGCTTGACACATGATAGCCGAATGAGCCATAGTAAGGATGCTCCTGAATTGCCATAATCTGAATACAATTGTATCCATCAGCTACAACTCGTGGAAGCATATTCTCACGGAATTCTCTATATGAAGTCACTTTTTCTTCCTCACCACTCATACCGATATGGCATTCGTAGATTAGAAGCGGAGATACATTTGGCTTAAACTGTTTGATTTTGAATTTATAAGGTTTTGCAGGAGCCCAAACCTGAGCAGAGAAAATCTTTGTGTTTTCATCCTGCACCACGCGACGACACCAAGCTGGAATACGTTCACCTTCACCACCATCCCAATGAATCTTTAGTTTGTAAAGATCCTCATGTTTCATGGCTGATTCAGGCATTTCAATTTCCCAAATGCCGTTATCCTTACGCTTCAAAGAATATGCTTCTTCTTCCTTCCAGTTGTTGAAATCACCGATGATATATATAGCAGTAGCGTTAGGTGCCCATTCGCGCAAAACCCATTTTTTACCAATCTTGTGTAGACCGAAATAAAGGTGTCCAGACGCAAAGTCTGATAAATTTTCTTTATCTCCGACTAGAGAAGATTCCTTCCACAAGAAATGCTTATATCTTCCCACAAGGGCATTCTCAAACGGTTTGAGTTGCTGATCGTATTTCACCAAGTTTAGCATATCCATAATCAATCCTCCATATTAAGTTTTCCCAACGAATTTACGTAAACGTTGTTTAAAAGTCAAATTGTAAGTGTTATAATTTAATCTTGACGACTATTTTTTTCTCGTATCCGCTTCCGATAATTGGTGCGTGACCGTCCGACGGGAAGAAGATAACAAAATCCTCTGGAGTAAGACGGAAGTAGCCAGTCGGCATCTCTTTATATATTAAATAGTCTTTCTCCTGATTTTGTCTGTCGACAGTCTTGCATTCAGAACGAGGGATAAATCCACATGTTTCTTCACCAATGATTGGCACCTGGATATCGATATATACGTCGTGGGCTTCAGGCAAAGCATCCTCTTTAGCACGAAGAGTTGGCTCATCCACGTTGATTCGGATGTCATCGTCGACAACGATCTTGCTTCCTCCTGGAATATCCTTGAAATCATGAGAGAAGATATATTCAAAAGCCATTTTGAATTTTGGATGAAGCGAGTAATATTTAGAAGCTTCAGATAATTTGTCTAAAACCATAGTTATGTCATATTTTAGTTTCGCATTACAAAAATAAGTTTATTTTCTAGAAATGTGAAAGTCAAAAGTCATTTTTTTAGTATTAAAAATAAGTCAAACCCGTTAATATATAGTCAATTTGCGTGAGATATGTCATGCTTCACTTTCATATCTTACTTTTGGCACACTTTTTGTGGTTTTTGTTTTGAGTGATAACTTAAAAATACAACAATGAACTTTATTAATGTTAAACTGAAAACACTATTAGTGTGTTTAGTCTTATCTTTTGTATCGCTCTCCGCATCTGCAAAAGATATTTTTTATGTCAAGTCAGGAGGCACCGGAGATGGAAGCTCCTGGAGTAAAGCAATGGGTAATATTCAGCAGGCGGTCGACTCGGCTGCGAAAAGTCGTGCTGATGTATGGGTTGCCAAGGGTGTCTATTATGGTGATTCCACATCTGCTGCTGTTGTTAATCTTTCTCCTGGTGTCAGCTTGTATGGAGGATTTTCTGGAAATGAATCGTCCTTATCTGATCGAGATTTAGAAATGAATGTTACAGTTATTGATGGAGAATTAAATAAAAAGTGTATTCTCCAAGAATCGGGTTTTGATGATTCCTTGGCTGTTATTGTTGATGGATTCTCATTAGAGAAGGGTCGTGCTGGATTCTGGGATGATGGAGGTTGTGCAACTGTAGCGAAAAATGTCACTTTTATAAATTGTGTCATTAAAAACAATTCAGGATCTTTTAATACGGCTTTCGTTGTCCGAAATTCAGTAATAAAAAAGTGTAAGTTTTTAGACAATTCTGCTAATATAATTTCAGCATCGTATTGTGTTGTTGATAGTTGTATTTTCAATGCTCCTACAAGTAGAGAAATAGGTATCGCGACATTGGAGCAGTCTAAGTTGACTAATTGTCTTTTCTATGATAATGCTGCTTCGTATGGTTTGATTAATGCAACGAAAAATTCATTAGTCTCTAATTGTGAGATTTATAGAAACAAAACGCTTTATGATCCATTGGTCAATTTGAATAATTCATCAATGGTAAACTGTTTGATCTATGAGAATGTGGCTGATCGTAGCAATACAATAGTTATGGTCAGAAACAGTTCTAGTTTTTCTAATTCAACAGTTGCAAACAACACTACAACTAGCATTAGTACGATTACTGGTACAATTGCAAATGATTCATATAGCAGTGTAGTTTCTAACTCGATTATATTTGGTAATAAGATGTCCAATGAATTGAAACCTCAAATCAACAAATTGGATTTCATGAAAGTGAGATATTGTGCATCTGATGAAGAGGTGGATGGTGATAATTGCATTAAATTGGCTAAAGCTAACAGTGGTTCTGATTCTACACAGAATTATGTTTGTTTCGTAAATGCTGTTGCTGGCGACTACCGACTTCATGCCACATCTTCTTGTATCGACAAGGGTCTTGATAGTTTGTGCACACAGAATATAGATGTCTATGGAAAAGCAAGAATCTATGGTAAGTCTATTGACCTTGGAGCTATTGAGTTTGATGGTGAATATGTTCCTATGCTTGATTACAACCAGACAGTATGTTATAATGGTAATTCTATAGAGGCTACTTTCGATTCAACTATTTCTAAGATAGATTGGCAGATTGTCGACAAGGGAAATGTGTCTGGATTCACTAAGACTTCAGGAAGTGGAGTGTCTATCCCTTCAATGCAGTTGAAGACTACAAAAAAGGATATTGACATCCTTTCTTTGAAAGTCACTCCTTATGATGCAGATGGTGTAGCTGGTGTGCCATTCAGCTATAATTACTATGTATATCCTGATTTATCAAAACAGACTATTTCATTCAATTATCCAAAGAATGCTTATGAAGTAAATGATAAAAGCAGTGATTTGACTATCTCATGGAAGAATATTTCTATTCCTGTTGTGATTGAACATAGTGATTTGTTTGTTTGGAAATCATCTCAGGAGATGCCTGAAAAACCAATTATATCTTTAGTTAAAGGCAACAGTAAGTATATCTCTAATCTTGACAACCATACTACTTATAAATATATGGTTAAGATTGTGACTACTTGTGACACTATCTATTCTGATGTTGATAGCTTTAGAATTGATATTCCAGAACATTTGACAATTGTTGGATCTAAAGTTTGTGAGTTAGGTACAAAACTTAATGAGACAACATCTATTACAAGATATGTCAAAGGATTTGAATTGAAAGATTCTCTTTCATATTTTATCTCAGGAACTGATTCGTCGGATTTTACTGTGAAGTTGAGTGATAAATGGAATCCGTTAACGGGTGGAAATTTCGATGTCTATTTTACTCCTACTGATTCTGACAAACCGTTGAGCAAGGCTACTCTTACATTTACTTCAGGCAAGTATTCTGATAAGATTGATTTGTCTGGTATTTTGGCCAACCACCATGTTTTTGATATCACAATTGAGAAGGAAGAGTATAAGGCAGGCGACACTATAGCTATCAAGGGACATATTACAGATGCGTATGGAAACCCAATGGAGGCTAAACGAGTAAAGATATATATGATCAAAAATGGACTTGAGATAAAGTCGTTTGATTTGGTGTCTGATGCTAAGGGTGAAGTCGAAGCAAAATATATCTCATATACTTATGAAAGTGGCGTTTACTCTGTTGGTATGTGTCTGAATGGAGAATCATCTAAAGCCACATTTACTGAGTTTAATATTCCTGGTATATCATGTGTTGTTGACAACACCAATTGGTTGGTTCAGAAGGGAGATACTATTTTAGGAAGTGTTACTATAAAAAATAATAGTAATATAGCTGTTCATAATCTTAAGATCAAGACACTTACTTTAGCTAATGGATGTAAGGTGGAGTTTGATACAATTGGTGTTCTAAACGGTCTAGAGTCAAAACAGATAAAATATACTGTTGCTGGAATGATATTGACAGAAGGAAATACTTATTTGTCGTCATCATTCCGCGTTGAAACCAATGAAGGTCTGTCATCTGATTTCTCTACATATTTCTATTGTGAGATGCCATATGGACAGATAAAGGTTTTGCCTTCAAATATTAAAGAGTATGTGTCGAAGCAAAAACCTAAATATGTAGAACTCCTACTTTGTAATCAGGGAATAGGGGAGACTGGTAAAGTCTCGGTATCTCTACCAGATAATTTCAAGGGGATTTCGATGCCAAATGGTACAGAGATAGAAAGCATTAAGCCTGGAGATACTGTCAGAGCAACATTAAAGCTTGCTTATTATGACGGAGCCAAACTTAATACTCCTGTCAATGGAACTATTGTTATAAATAGCAAGAATGGAAAGTCAACATCTGTCAAATTCACAATGGAATACACATCATCTTCAGTTGGAGATGTAGTCGTAGATGTAGTAGACGAATATTTCTATAATTCTTCAGCTAAGAATCATCTTGAGGGAGCTAAAGTAGAGATTAAGAATGCATTCAATTCACAGGTTGTCGCATCTGCGGTCACTGACAAAAGTGGAAAAGTGCATTTTGATAGTATACCAGAAGGAGATTACTTGTTGACCGTTAATGCGGATAAACATTCCAACTATAAAGAAACTATTTCAGTTCAGGCAGGTCAGACTTTGAACAAATTTGTATTTACTTCATATGAGGCAGTCAAATACACTTGGAATGTAGAACGTGTGGAGATTGAAGATAAGTATGAGATGACACTAAACACAGAGTTTGAGACACATGTCCCAGCTCCAGTTGTTACAGTAGAGGTCCCTGGTGGAATTCCAGGTAGAAATGATTTCAATCCAGGTGATAAGAAGATTGTATATATGGTAATCACAAACCATGGATTGATTGCTGCAAAGGATGTTAGAGTCGTTACTCCATCTATGAAGTATTTCAAGTTTACCCCAGATGTTGATCACATTGATTCCCTTCCTGCAAATAATTCTGTAGTTGTGCCGATGGTTATTGAGAGAGTTGATGTGAAAGATTCTTCATCTTCAACTCCAAATGATGGCAACGGTGGTAATAGTGGTAATGGCAACGTTGGTAATGAAAATGGTGGTAATAGTGGTAATGGCAACGGTGATAATACAAATGGAGATAAAGAAAATAATAGACCAGGATATACTGGAGAAGGAGACGGATTTATTAAACCTCCTTATGTTATACCTGGAGGTGGTTCGTCTGGATTGAATATGCCAAGTTATTATCCTGGAGGCGGTAATCAAGGAAATCTCCCTGGTGGCGGTCAGCCAGGTAGTTCTTTAGGAGACGATGATGATTGTCCAAAGATTATCATTATATATAGTTATTATTGTGGAGAATTGCTATTTAAGTTTTCTTTCTTAAATTTGTGGCCTTGTCCGAAAAGTAGCATTAATGTTGATGTCAATATTCCTGGTTTGATATGGAATTATAATATTTATTCGATAAGTGTTAAAGAATGTGATTCATGTGATGTTCGTCCTGATGCATTAATTAATTGCTTCTTAGATCTTGTAGGTTTAATTCCTGGTATAGGAGATGTGGTTGGCGCATATGGAACAGTGTCAGGAGCTGTATCTTCAGCTTCTAATATTCGTACTATAGTAAATAAAAAATCTGATGATCGAGATGTCGCAAGTTCAGTATATTCTATTTCAACTTATTTGGCTAGTTTTGCTCCAATTCTAAGCAAAATTCCTTTTGGTTGTCTAGATTTGCTATGTCAGTATTTCTCTTGTGAAAATAATGGTAAATTTGCCGAAGATTGTGGTCAATATCTCTATGATGCTGGTACGAATTTCTGGGATGATAAATTGAGATCCACAGGTGACACTGTAAACTTCTATAAATATGCTTCTCCATATTTATTGGCATGGCATGATCGTGTTGAATATACAGCATTCCAAATTTATAGAAGCAAATTTATTGCAGAATGTATTGGAGCTGATGATAATATGATGAGCAAGAAAGGCTTGGTTGATTATTTGGATGTGGCTTGGAATTCTATTGCAAATCTACAACAGATTGATATCGATAAGATTAAGTCTATTCCTGTATCTGATTTGTCTTTGACTGATATGATTTCAATTAGTGAAAGATGGAATCGAACTATTGAAGCTTGGAATCATGGCATCCATTCTTCTAATGATGATTATCCAAATATTGCGGAATATTCTGTATGGCGTGAAAACCTAGATAAAATCATTAATTTTTATCATTATGTAGTATTCCGTGGATTTGAATATATTCCAGATATGCTAGACTTCATCAATGGAGAAATGGCTAAGTCCAATAATAATAAAAAGAGTGTTTGTGCTAGTGTGAAGCTACAGATGTCTCAGACAATGTCGATGACTCGTGAAGCATTTGATGGTACTCTTACTGTGTATAATGGTCAAGAGTCGTTGGATATGGATAGCTTTAGAGTTGTGCTTGATATTCGTGATGAAAATGGTAATCCTGCTAATGACCTATTCCAGATCAACACTCAGTCTCTGTCTGGTATCTCTTCTATTGATGGGACCGAATCTATTGAATCTGGTGATGAGGCAACTGCAGTGTTCCGATTTATTCCTGAAAGAGGTGCTGCTCCTAAGTCTCCTGTAAATTATTCGTTCGGTGGCAAGATTATTTATATTGAGGCTGGCGACACAATCACTATTAATATTGAGCCTGTGACATTGACTGTTAATCCAAGTCCAGACTTGCAGATCGACTACTTCATGCAACGTAATGTCTTAGGTGATGATGCGTTGACTCTTGACCGTGTTGAGCCAACTGTGCCTGCTGCTCTTGGTGTGATTATCAACAATCAAGGATATGGTGTTGCTAAGAATGTGAAACTTGAGTCGGCAAAACCAGAAATCGTCGACAATGAGAAAGGCTTGTTGATCGATTTTGATTTCATCGGTGCTAGTCTGAATGGCAAGGATTGCAATCTTGGCTATGAGAATATCAATTTTGGCAATATCGATGCTCAATCAGCAAAGACTGGTTTGTGGTGGTTGACAAGTTCATTGCTTGGTCACTTCACCAAGTATGAGGCTAATGTTGTTCATGCAAACAGCTATGGAAATGCAGATTTGAGCCTTGTTAATGGAGTCGCAATCCACGAGTTGATAAAGACCGTTGATGCTTACGGTGATAAAGAAGATGGTGTGGTTGATTTCTTGGTAAATGATGACAATGATTCTGCGGAGACTCCAGATGCAATCTATTATTCAAATGGAGGTAAGGATACTGTTAAGGTAGCTAAATCTGCAAAAATTAATAAGACATCTGTTACCTCGTCTGATACTATTGTGACTCTTTCTGTTACTCCTTCTGATTCTGGTTGGACATATGCTCAGGTTGCTGATCCAGGCAATAATAACTATGATATTAAGAAGGTTGTTAGAACTAAGGATAATGTGGAGATTCCATTAAGTAACGTATGGACTACATTCGTCACACTTCCTGATGGATCAGAGCCAATCTATGAGAATCGTTTGCATTTCTTAGATTTTATGTCGACTTTAGGAGAGCAGGATTATAAGATCTATTATTCAATCAGAAAGAATATATTGAATGTGACAGAGATCTCAGGTGTTCCTCAGAATGAAACTACAGTGACCAGTCCTGTTGATAGTGTGATAGTGAAGTTCAATTGCGGTATACAGAAACAATCATTTGATTATAATGATATTGAACTATATTGTCAGGCTGGAGATAATTTGAGCGACTCTACAATAACAATCAAGCAAATTGATGAGTTGACTTATATGGTAAACATCTCAGCTAAGACAAAGACTTCTGGATTCTACAAGTTGGAGGTTAATGTCGACAATATATATGATAAGAACGGATATTCTGGAGTGTTCGGAAAGAATGCTGCTTGGACACAGTTTATACAAAATGAGGAAGATGATGATGACGATGAGAATGAAAACGGTGAAATCACTCCTATAACTGATTTGAATAATGATGAAATAGTCATTTATTCAAGACAAAATGGATTGTATGTCATCGCTCAACAATCAGGTTCGCTTGACATCTACGACATTGTTTCAAGATTGATAGTGAAAGATGCGAAATATGGTTTGGGTATTTCCCATGTCGCAACATTACCAAGTGGAGTGTACATAGTCAATGGAAAGAAGTTGATTATCAAATAAAATAACTTCTTTAATTATTAAAAAAAACGCTTTTCGAATTATTTTTCGAGAAGCGTTTTTTTTGTAGAAAACTTATTCTATATTTGTGACAGTTAAAATTGTTTGTCCAACTTAATTGAATGCCAATGAAACACAGATTGTTTATTCCGTTGATGACAGCCTTATTATGTGGAGCATCATGCACATCAAGTAAGCCAGTAGAGGAAAAGCCAACCACAGGTCATAATCTTCAGGATCTTAAAGTTTATTTCGATTCTGTTTCTCCACGTCTTATGGGATCTATTATGATTACCAAGGGTGATTCTTTGATTTTTTCGAAGAATATGGGATATTCCGACGTCGAGACAAAAACACCAATCACAGACACGACTTTTTTTAAGATCGGCTCAATTTCTAAGTCGTTCACTGCAATTTTGACATTGAAAGCGATTGAGTCTGGTAAACTTTCTATGGATGACAAACTTATCAAGTTTTTCCCTGACTCAAATATACCTAACGCAGACAAGATTACCATCTATCATATGCTTCATCATCGCAGTGGATTATTTGATTATTTTAATGATGTGGAGGATCCGGAGGCGGATTTTAAATGGGTTAATTTGCCACAAACAAAAGTACAAATGGTGGAACGTATAGCAAATGCTAAGACTCATTTTGAACCAAACGAGAAGTTTAGATATTGCAATTCCAATTACTTGCTATTGGCTTATATACTTGAGCAGATTTATTCTAAAAATTATGCCGAATTGGTTGATGAACAGATAGTTAAACCTATTGGTCTAAAAAATACATTCTGTAGTTCAAGTAAGTCTTTGAGTTCAAAATCCTATAAGTTTTGGGGAGAGTGGGTTAAAGAGGAGTATGACCATCCTACAGTTGTGCTAGGAACTGGCTCAATCGTTTCAACAAATCAAGATCTTCAGAAATATGTTTATTCATTGGCTAATGGGGCTTGGGGTGAATATGTACATTCGCAAATGATGGATTTCGTAGAAGGTTATGGATGTGGATTATTTGGGGTCTCTGATAAATCTAGTTATAAATTCACTCATAGCGGTAGAATCGAGAGTTTTATCTCTATCATAAAGTATGAAGATGGTGTAGTCACAACTATCTTATATAATGGAATGGGAATTAATGCTGGCACTATTGATTGGACAATGAATCAAGCGATTAAAGGAGAAGAATTTCCTATTCCTAGTTTGACTGTCTTGGAATTGGATAGTATTAAACTGAATGAATATGTGGGTGATTATCAATGTGATAGTCTTGAACTTAAATTCGAGAATGACGGGAAAAATTTGATCTGTACGGATGAGAACAACCACAAATCTGTTTTTGAAGCCAAACCACATGATTTCTTTCAATGTTTTTATGATGATTTGGATGTCTCGTTTAGCCCAACTAGAGATTCAATAAGATTTAGGAAATGGGGAGATTGGAAACTTTTGGTTAAGAAGAAATAAGGTATTAAATTAAATAAAGCCCGACAAATTTGCCGGGCTTTATTCTTTAATCTCTAATCTCTAAACTCTAAGCTAAAGTCAATTGCCATGAAAATATTATTTCGCTAGTTATTTACTTGGATTCTTTTTATATTTGCAAAAAGTAATCTTCACAATTAATAAAATGATAAAAAATTCTATTGTTGGTTCTTGGAAAGCCAGACGAGATGGGAGAATTAGTGCGAATGCATATGTGTTATGCACTGATATTCTGACACTTGATAGTGACGGACGTACATTCAGACAGTTTGATACAACAAAGGTAGTTGTACGAGCTGACGGTGGAAAAGAAAACTATCGTGTAGTTGTAACGCAAGTAGGTAATTATACCCTTAACGGAAATGTGATTAGATTTTCAGATATGGCTCCTCGCTACGAGACTTCTGAATATTTCATCAATACTGATGATTGTTCTCCAGAAACAAAACAAATGTTAGAATCGCCTATGGCTATTCAAGCGGGTGAGGCTTCATTAAAAGGTGCTGTGGCTGAAGTGATGAAGAATAAGGCACAAGAATGTCAACAGGATAACTCAGGAAGCATGCCAACTTGCTATGTTCGAGTTGAAGACAACCGATTAATCATGAGTTTTGAAGGCTATGATGGTGAAGATATTCTTGAAAAGTGTGAAGAACCAGCTAATTTGGACAGAACTGCACCTGCAACTCCTGTTGAAGAGGCTCTCTCATCGACAGCAGACAGTTTCATGGCTGCACTTAGAGCTGGAGATTGCACTTACCTTAACAACTACAGCCTATACATGCCATGTATAATTGAGGAGAAGGGAGACCAAACATATGTTACTATTGATCCTCTTGTAGTTGGCGGCATGGAACTTATTGTTGTTTTCACAGACAAGGACACTATGAGTCAAAGTGAATTACGTCAGGCCAAGACGGAATATAGACTCGTAAATATGAATGATTTGTATGCACAAATGCAGGTTTTTGATGGCATTTGCCTTAATCCTGTTAACGGTAATTCAGTCTGCCTTAAGAAATACATGGTTGAAGCCATGGCTACTTACAAATGGGGTGGTGTCGGAAGCGACGGAAGAATTATCATAAATGACTAATTTGAATTAAACTTACAACTTTGAAGGGCAATATCAATAGTGAAAACTATTGATGGCCCAAAGAATGTAAAGACGTTGGCTAATTCAAATTCTAATATTATGGCAATTACTTTTGAACCGTTAGAACCATCTTTGGGGTATCGCGATTTTTTCGTGTATAAGGGTCAATTGGTTTATGTTCACTGTGACAAGATTGAGATTGGAAAGAAGTCCTTCTTTAAGAATGTTAACGATAGGGTTTTCTGTGCAAACGGACTTTTGTTAGTGGAAGGTTATGAACCCAAAGAAATTATAAATGGAAAGTCTGAACCTGTCGGTGATTTTGGTATTTATACATATGAAGACGGTCAATTCGTAAAGATAGATTGTGTTTTCACGCAAAACCAATATCGCGAATTTTTTGCGAAAGATATCTACTGTATTGCCGAATATGATGTTAAGGATGAAAGTTATAAGGTTGTTTTTAACGACCGTGGAACTGAATATTCCTTTGTTAATGAATGTAATTCAAACCTTTTTGCATTCTTTTTCAACACAAAACATCAGGTTCTGGCATTCATACATCATGACTTCTACATCTTTTTCACAAAAACAGGTAAGGAACTCTGGTATTTGGAAAGAAATGAAAATTTCCAAATGATGTTCGATGTTGATGCTTTTGACCCAGATAGTGACATTCTCATTATTAAGTTGACTGAGAACAATAGACATTACTCCGTCTGCTACAATATTCTAACGGGCGAAGTGATGTGGAAGCGTGAAGACAACCATTCGTTGTCGTTGACGGGAGTCAAATGTCATGACGGCTTATATAGAGGATTGTTGGGTTATGGTCAAGACACTCTATTGTTTGAAATGAATCCGTTGAACGGAGAAACAAATATATTTACTTTGAAGGAAGGAGGAAAGTGTGTTAAGTTTGAAGGTATTTTGAACGATCTTGCCGACCATTATTTCCTTTATACCTTGAATGGAGACCGATTATATTTCGTAAAAAACTACAAAAATTATTTAGTTGGCGATAATAGAACACGTACCGTTGGAGTTGTTGATTTACAGACAATGTCTATCTTCGAGGAGCCTTGTCTCTCTTATTTCAGCACTTCTGGTGCACCTATTATCCACAACGATATTTTGTATGTATTCTTTAATCAGCCACGCAATGAATTATTTCGTTTCGCTATTTCAACTGGAAATGACCAAGCTGTTAAGAATAAGACGAACACAAAGCAACCTTTGTCGGGTAACTATGTAGTGCTTTTACAAGGTGATTTTCTTGTTTATGTATTCGAATATGAGGCGTTTGTTGTTAACTTGACAACAGGACGCATTTGCCAGAGATTTATTGCAGATAATTCGAAATACACTCCACAGTCATCCATTATTGTTGATGGCAAACTTTGTCTCGTAAGTTCTTTTGCCAATGGATCTTCTGATATCCAAACAGAAAGAAAAGAGTATGTTATTGACGATGTCATCAGCGAAGAATTGGACGATAGGGTTAATGTTGATTTAGTTGAAATACTTGCTCATTGCTGCGATACGAACCTTGATAGAGAGTCAAGCTATAAACTTTTCTTCTATAAGAACAAGGTCTACGTTATTAGCAAAACTGAGATTATAATTATTGATCTGGGAACGAAGTCGATGCAGGAAAAGATCGTTCCTAAAGATCGTTCATTCTATCCAGAATCTTCTTACATTAACGGCAACATGTTGTGTCTGTATTCTATGGATAAGGTTTTGGGTATGTGCTATTACAGTCTTGACGACAAAGATCCATTTCATATAATGAAACATGATCGATTCAATCCTGAAAACTCTTCCGAACAATGCCAGTTGGCTTATTATTATAGTATTGGCGAAGCTGGTGTTCCTAAAGACGATTCGAAAGCTGTTTACTGGTACACGCAATCGGCCAAACAGGGGCATCTTATAGCTCAAATAGAATTAGCTAAGCGTTACGAAAGCGGTAATGGTGTTCCTCAAGACGATAAACAGGCATTGTATTGGAGAATATGCGCAGCAAAACAGGGAGACAAGGATTCTTGCTTCATTGTAGCAGAATGTTTTGCAAATGGCAGAATTGTAGAGAAAGACATGATTACAGCTGTTCGATGGTATTTGACTGCTGCAAAAAAAGGTAGTAAAGAAGCTTCGGAGGTAATAGAAAGGTTGGAAAACGAAATGTGCATCGAATTGACTTATGTTTACGCCAATTCTGGCAAAGCTGAAGCGCAATTCGAATTGGGATTACGTTACGAAACCGGCTACGGCATTAGACAATCGGTTAGTAAGGCGTTGATGTGGTACGAAAAGGCTGCAATTCTTAAATATGATAAAGCGATTGAGGCTTTCGAAAGACTAACGCCAAGGATTAATGATGCCTACTTAGGTGAGATCGTCTATCGAGGCCAGAATAGGTGGAGAGGAGAGACAACTTCTAATTTTTGTGGCAAGAAAACAGAGATGACAATCTTGTTGGAAGGTTCTGTCGACGGAATTTCAAGTTCACAGCATCTAACTTATGCTGAATATTTAGTTCGCAAGGGAAACTTCTACAAGGATGTAATGGCGAAGGTAAGGGAGGTCTTTGGTGATAAGATATCGAAAGACGATTTTGTCAATCCAGAAGTGCTATTTATCGACCAGAATGGTAACTATGGTTGGGTTTGTTCAAAATCTTGGGACGAATACTATATTGCTGCCATTTTGTCCGATAACGACATTAAGTTGACGTCACCATATGTTCTTTACCATTATTCCGACTTTATCAACAGCAGAACAAAGACGGAATGGCACGTGGGCGACACTGCTTACCTCTATTTGTTTGGCATATTGGAAGGTATACCAGTTGAACGTGCTCTTTACGAATACAAGCATGATGAAGATGAAGAAATACGTAAAGGTAAACTAACCGATCGAGAAGTGGAACTTGTAAAGTGGTTGACCACTGAGTTCGATATTGCGTCTTTAGACTATGATATCGTTGATTACTGTAACAATCGATACGAAATGTGGTGCGATAAAAGGATTGAAGCAAAAGACCTCTATGACGAGCTTACTCTCAAGCGTATTTATTTAAGAACTGAGCATGCAAAGAATGGTCTTGGACCAGATATTTCTATTACAGGCGATTGTGAATGCGACGACGATCATGGTATTGCCATTGGTTTCAAAGACAAGGATTTTTATGGTATTGGTGATGAGGCTTTAGGTTTTGATTAAACCAAAAAGAATAGAATATTATGAAGTCAGTTAACTGACTGAAAAAATCACGTGTGTTATACTATTCTTGTATGAGAAATCATTGGTTTAGATTGTGCATTCGATGTTGACTCTACATCGATAATTTAGCTGAAAACAAAAAGCCCGACAGATTCTGCCGGGCTTTTTGCATTTTATCTAATTGTTATTCATTCTTGTATTCAGGAAATCTTGTTCCGACATTCTGCAAATGTGCTGGTACACACTGAATCCATTTTTTGTTGTGGACCGGCAATTGAGACGGTGGAAGACTGATGCATTCCTTCTTTGGAATGTTGATTGTGAATGTCTTACCTGGATGTTTTTTCAAGCTGTTGTCTCTCATCCATGCGTTGCTATCTTTTAGAATCTGTAGTGTGATTCCGTATGATTTAGCAAACTCGGTCAAGTTTGGAATAGCAGTGTCGACTTGAACTGGGAATGTTTCAACTGGAAAATACAATTCGTTCTGAGTCAAGTAGAATCCTACGCGAGATGGATCTTCCAATACATATTTAGCCAATAGAATACGGTAGACATATCTGTTTGTCTCCTCACTAAACTGCATATCGAAGAAATTCTTAGTCTGCTGAGCCTCCATTTGACGAACTACTCTAGCTCTACCAGTATTATACGATGCAGCGGCAAGAGTCCAGCTTCCTGTCGCATCATATGATTGTTTCAAATGGCGACAAGCAGCGCGAGTTGCCTTCTCAAGATTGTAACGCTCATCAACGTCAGGAAGAATCATTAGTCCAGCCTCTTTACCTGTCTGCTCCATAATCTGCCAGATTCCAGCAGCTTTTGTTGGCGACAAAGCGCGTTGGTCGAGACAACTTTCTATTACTGCCAAATATTTGAAATCGTCAGGAATGCCTTCCTCCTTCAAAATTTTCTCAAGAATAGGGAAATAACGATTTGCTCGCTTTACCATCAAGAAAATGCTTGAGTGGAAATAGCTGAAACTCAACAATTCACGGTCAAATCGTTCACGCATGTAGTAGTTTTTCAACTCTAATTTTTCGCCGCAGAATTCAATATTTTGTGGGATTGATGGCGCAATGTAGATCTGTGATGGGTCGACGGCACAAGCTGTTCCAGATTGGATATTTTTATTATCGTTGTTGTCGGCAATCATACATTGTGAGCAAAGAAGTGCTGTTGCCAATGTCGCACCACCAGCTAATACTCTAAATTTCATCTTGTTAGTCCTGTTGCTTTTCATTTGATTAGCGTAGAGCGTTATCAATATCCACTACGCATGGAATATTAGTGTAGGGAAATTACCCTCGAATACAAATCTTCTTGTGACTCCAGTTTCTCCCGTGTTAAAAATACGAGAGATTAGCTTTCCTCTGTGGGTAGTCATCGACAATATGGAAATGTTTTTTTCATTCATATAGTCGCGGATGCTCTTGCTTGGATTAGCTCCGTCAAGGATTGCGGTATCAGCCTTTGCAGTAGGGTAGTGCTCTGCAAAATAGCTTTTGATTCCATTAAGCTTGATCTCGTTCCAAGTGTCTTTTGTTCCTGATTCGCGGAAATGAACTAGGTTGACATTGATCTCTTTGAATGAAAGACGAGACATCATTTTTGAGAATGCTATCAAGTCGCGGTCATCAAAGTTGGTGATGAACATAATATTCTTAACCAAGTCGATGCTGTTGAATTCGATATTCTCAGGTATGACAAATACAGGGATTGGAGCACCTTCAGCCACTTCCGCGCTTACGCTACCGATCATGTCAGCCTCTTTCTTGCTTTTTTCACGAGTGGCCATAATGATCATCTCTGGTAGAAGAATCTCAGAGTATCTGATAATTTGTTCTTCCGGCACGCCTTCGAAAGCTATACATTTGAATTTTGCCTCAGCAAGCTCTCCTGCCTCAATTCGCTGTTGAATTGTCTTTTGAAATTCTTCAGCACGCTCTTTGGCTTCGGAATGAGCACGTTCAATACGTTCACGTAAAGCTTCTTTGTCAAAATCAATCATTCGGTTGAGAATTGTTCTGTTGTCAGTCTCCTCTGTGTGATAGACGTTTATCATCTCAATCTCAGCACCGATGGCGTTAGCCCATGAAAAAGCTAAAGGAAATGCTTTTTCTGATGTTGGAGTATAATCAAAAGGAAGAAGAATCACCTTTCGACTATTGTCGGCTTTATAATTCTCCCAATCCACACTTTCAACGATAGCCAATGCCTTCTCCAAATCAGCATCATCAATCTTCACTCTGAAACTAGCTGTAAGTGAAGGGAATAACTGATTAACCTCTTCTGTGAAAGCATCAATACCGTTTGCCCTTAGAACAAGGACAAGCTTTTGAGCTTTCAATTCAGTATGCATCGCTAACGTTACAAAATTTGCCATAATCGAAATATGAATTTCAAATTTATGGTAAAAGTAGTAAAAAAATATTTATTTGCAAAAAAAAGGAGACGGTGTTACTCCCCGCCTCCCGTATAATCAGAGTGATAATTTGTCAAAATTACTTCTCTTCCTTGACCTCTACAGCCTCTACGTCTTTTGGCTCCTCTTTCTTCTTAGCCAAATACTCTGGTAGGCTCATTCCTGCCTGGTCGAACAAATCCTGCAATGGGGGAACGCTCTTCATCAAACCTGATAGAAAATTGGCTGTGCTTGTTTTGCCATCACCATTTCCTCCACCGTTATCCCAAACAGTAACCTTGTCGATGTTGATACCCTTGACTGCCTCAACCTGTGTCTTAACCAACTCTGGAAGTTTCTCAAGTAGCAATAGTGTGTAAGCCTTTGTCGCATCGCCACCAGCTGCCTGGATCATCTGATCGTAACCCTGTGCCTGCTTAGATAGCTGCTCGTAAAGACCCTTAGCCTGTGCCTCCATCTTAGCATAGATAGCGGCAGCCTCTCCCTGTGCCTTAACCTTGATTGCCTCAGCTTCTCCCTGAGCCTTGATAGCGATAGCGTCAGCCTCTCCCTTGGCGTTGATTGCAACAGCATCAGCCTGTCCTTTGGCAGTTACACGTTTCTGCTCTGCCTCTGCCTCTGCTGAAATCACGATACGCTTCTTCTCAATATCCTGAGATACTAGGACGTTAGCTGCCTGTGTACTACGCTCACGCTCAGCACGTGCAAGCTCGGCTTTCTGCTCAGCTGCGTAAGCCTCCTCAAGGGCTTTGGCCTGTGCGATCTTCTCGGCTGCAACTGCCTTACGCTGTGCCTCAGCCTCTGCTGAACGACGGTCTGCATTTGAGTTTGCGATCTCAACCTGAGCCTGGTTCTCTCCGGCAACCGCCTTAGCGTTAGCCTCTGATGTGCGGATACGAGTCTCTTTCTGTGCCTCAGCCTCTCCGATAAGACCGATCTTATCCTGCTCTGCGACTGATACCTTAGCCTCGTTGTTTGCCTTAGCCTTACCTGTCTGTCCAAGTTTCTCCTGCTCAGCCACACGAACCTTAGCCTCGTTGATAGCCTTTGCAGCTGCCTCCTGTCCTAGAGCCTCGATATATCCAGACTCATCCTTGATATCGGTTACGTTTACATTGATAAGCTTCAAACCGATCTTCTTCAACTCTGCCTCGACATTGGCTGAAATAGCCTCAAGGAACTTGTCACGGTCTGAGTTCAACTCCTCGATACTCATTGTTGCGATTACAAGACGCAACTGACCGAATAGGATATCTCTTGCCAACTCCTGGATCTGTGTTGCGCTCAAACCAAGCAAACGCTCAGCGGCAGCAAGCATTGTGTCAGGCTCTGTGCTGATACCGACTGTGAATCGACAAGGCACGTCCACACGGATGTTCTGACGTGATAGTGCGTTTGTCAAGTTGGCATCAATACCGATAGGTGTCAATGAAAGATAAGCGTAGTCTTCTATGATAGGCCATACGAAAGCACCTCCACCATGAACACATTTGGCTGACTTCTTACTTCCGCTTCCTCCATAGATTACCAAGATCTTGTCGGATGGACAACGGCGGTAGCGGTTGATAAGTGCGGCTACCAAACCGATTGCTACTGCAATGAAAATGAAAATTAATTCCATAAGATTTATTAATTATTTATTGTTATTTTTAATTTGAACTTCTCGGATCAGACATTGTTAAACTATAGATCTGTTGTTGGTTTTAGTGATGCCACAAGAAGTATATTGTTGTTCAAAATCTCCATCACCACTACTTTTGTTCCTGTAGGGATCATTTCTCCGTCTGTGACAGCGTCAAGTTCCTGCACTGAACCATCAAAACTGATCTGCACTTTTCCAGTTCCACTTCTGTTTGCTGGAATTCTCAAGTATACGCTGCATGTCTTTCCTTCTGCAGTGTTGATGTCAAATGCTCCGTTCGACTCAAGCTTCATCACTTTCTTCAATAGATAGATGAATGCAACTACAAAAGATAATCCAAATAAAATAGCTATAATACCTAAAAGTATTGAGCTTGAAATAGTGTCATATAAACAAACTCCTGCCCAACCGAATCCTAACAAGAAATTGATTGCATTTTTGACTGACAGCAAATCGGAAAAACCACTTCCGTCTAGAGCGTCGCCTCCATCTAAATCAATGTCGGTTTCAAAATCGCCAAGTCCTATTAATGAAATAGCAGTCTGGACAATAAATATTGTGGACGACACAATCGCAATTCCCCAATAAACTTTGATTCCTGGTTCCAAATTGTTGAACCAATCTAAAAACATATCCACCATGATCGTGCCCTCCTAATATTAGATTGTTATTAATTATTTTTCGTTTCTACAAATATATATTATTCGTGATGAATTTTGTTCAAAAAAGTATGAAATCGTAAGGTGATTTAGATTTATTTAACAAATTGCGAAATGAAATACGATAATACATTAGGAATAGTCAAAATCATAAATATGACTCCGTAAATGGCTCCCGAAATGTGAGCCTCATGACCAATATTGTCCATATTCTTCTTTGCCATGTAAGTTGAGTAGACGAGAAATAGAATTGCAAAGATGAATGCTTTGATTGGAATTGCAAAGAAGAAGTATATTGTCGACAAAGGATTTATTAATATGTATGAAAAGATCACTGCGTTGATTGCTCCCGACGCTCCAATAGCTGTATATCTTGGATCGTCTCTGTGCATATACAATGATATGAGCGACGACGCGATTATCGACGTTAAATAGAAGATTATATACATGTAGACTCCATAAAATTCTGTAAACAACTGCTCCATATATGGTCCAAAGAAGTATAATGTCAACATGTTGAAAAATAGATGGTTCCAGTCGGCGTGGACAAATCCGTTAGTAACCAAACGGTAGTATTCTTTGTTGTGAATGACTCTATATGGTTTTAATGACAACTTGTTGAACAACTCCTCATTGTTGAATGCTTGATATGATACAAGACATGTTATGGCGATGATGATGTATGTGATCATGGTAAATAATTTTATTAGTTGTAATGCAAAAGTAATTGATTTATATGAATTGTTGGCAGGTACAAGGCTTTATAATATGTAATTATATACGTGTTGTTCAAACTCGTTTGCTTATTGACGCTCGCCCTCCGGGCTTGCGTTGGAAGGGAGGGGTTAGGGCGTTCCGCCCTTAACAATCCTCTTTGGGACAAATTTATAAATAAAACCAGAAACCTGAAACTTTTTCCTTTTTTGCAATTCAGTTGCATATTTCTTCATCTACTTTTGCTGCGTAAATAGAAATTAAATGGTTCAGTTATGATAGAGTTTTTATCATCTTTATGGGTATTGGTTCTTGAAATGGCGCCATACCTGCTTCTCGGCTTCTTCATTGCCGGTCTGCTTTACGCATTCATTCCACAGAAAATGTTTGCCAAACATCTTCACAAACCGGGTTTCAAATCTGTTCTTTATTCTACATTGCTTGGTGTTCCTCTTCCGCTTTGTTCATGTGGCGTATTGCCAACTACAGTTTCATTGAGAAAGAGTGGAGCTTCACGTGGAGCCTGCACTTCATTCTTGATTTCCACACCTCAGACTGGCGTCGACAGTATTCTTGCCACATATTCATTGCTTGGTTTGCCATTCGCTATTATCCGTCCGATTGCTGCTTTGGTTACAGGTTTGGTTGGTGGAGTGGTGACTGATATGTCATTCAAGAACGAGGATGAAATCGAGGTTGTTGAAAGAAAGAGAGAGAATAAGGATCTTTCTTTTATTGAAAAGTTGAAGGTTGCATTTAGTTATGCTTTCGACGAATTGCTTGAAGATGTTGGTAAGTGGTTGGTTATCGGTTTGCTTGTGTCTGCTTTGATCACTGTGGCTGTGCCAAACGATTTCTTTGCTGCTTTACAGGATTATCCATTCTTAAATATGTTGATTGTTCTTGTGATTGCAATTCCTATGTACACTTGTGCAACTGGATCAATTCCAATCGCTCTTTCTTTGATGATGAAGGGAATGACTCCTGGTGCGGCGTTCTTACTTTTGATGGCTGGTCCAGCAATCAACACAGCCTCTATGCTTGTGATTAACAAGGCTTTTGGTAAGAAGCAGACAATCATTTATATTGTATCGATTGTGTTGGGAGCGATCAGTTTCGGACTTGTGATGGATTATCTATTGCCAAGTAGTTGGTTTGACGTTAGCTCAATGTCTGCGGCTGTTTCATGTTGTGAGGAAGGACATAATGAATGGTTTAGCATCATTTGTAGCGTGATTTTTGTTATTCTTTTGATCAGAGCCTTCTTGAACGGATTCCATCATCATGGAGAGTGCGGATGTGGTTGTCATGATCACGATGACGACGATGATTGCCATTGTCATGAAGGAGATTGCCATTGCCATGAGCATGACGACGATGATGATTGCCATTGCCATGATGGAGAGTGCCATTGCCATGAGCATGAGAATATAGTGGTTGAACTAAAAGTGAAAGGAATGTGTTGTAGCCATTGTGCCAACAATTTGAAAGAAGGATTCCTTGCCAAAGATGAGATTGAAAGTTGCGACGTCGATCATAATTCTGGTTTTGTGAATATCAAATTCAAAGAAGGTCAGAGTTTGACTATCGAACAGCTGAAAGAGGTGGTTGATAGTTTTGGATATGAAATTGTCTGATTAAATAATCGAATATGCTTATTTGCACCTTGGAAAGTGCAGATTTTGATAGAATCTGACTTATAGGTCAAATTGCGTGGTGCGACATGTTCAAATCCCTTATGGTGTAAGGGGAAAGTGGCAATTCAAAAGTTTGAAACAACAAATTGACGAACAAAATCATTCAATAGGTCAAATTGCGTGGTGAAATAGTGTCAA
>JAZUIF010000083.1:0-39595 GCA_045642085.1 Paludibacteraceae bacterium
ATTCACCATTCCTCACATCATCCTTCGCCAAATTATTAAATCTATTTAATGTACGCACGGGTAGGACTGTTTATTTCTCTTTATTTGGGGGACTTGTACATTTCCCAAAAATTATTACGTCGTATTCCCAAAAATCTTTGATACCCCTGACGACACAACACTTTAGATTGAATTTACTAGTCTTTTAAGCACCCAATCGGCACAACATAAACTCCATCTTGTCTTCGGTAAGGAAAAGCTCCGTTTGCGGTAAGAACCATCAAGAAAGAAGGCGTTTTCATTTTATCTGTATCTATTTTGCCTGCCAATGAAATTAGACTTTTTGCACCTTCTTCAATAAGCTTCTCTCCTCCAAGTTTTATTTCTATAAGACCGTATTTCCCGTTTCTTAGATGTACAACAGTGTCGCACTCAAGTCCATTTTTGTCCCTGAAATGATAAACCTTGCCATCCAGAGGTTCGGCGTATACTCTTAGGTCTCTAACAGCCATTGTTTCAAAAAGTAATCCCATCGTATTGAGATCTTCTAATAAATCATTAGGACCTACACCTAAAGCTGCAGTGGCTATAGAAGGATCAACGAAATATCTTGTATCAGCAGTTCTGATAGCAGTCTTAGACCTTAGATTTGGATTCCAAGCAGGCATATCCTCCACCATGAAGATTTTTTGAAGTGAGTTTAGGTATGTGCCCAAGGTGATATCGCTTATTGACTCGTTTTCATTCGTCTTGATATCATCCAACAATACAGATAGCGAAACATGACTTCCTTGATGTCTGGCATAGGCCCTTAGAATTCGCCTTACCCTTTCTGCATTTTTCTTAATACCATCTACTCTTGTAAGATCAGACTCAGCAACGGCATCGACATAATCATAAGACTGATCAATGGCAATCTGTTGGTCCTCTATGTCGACAGCTCTTGGCCATCCTCCTCTGCACATCAGGAATGCTATACTTTTCAAATCTAAAGTTGCATTACCGGAAACCCTAACATCTTCTGTTTCAAACAGAGATTTAAGAGAGACATCCCCTGTTGAGTCTCCTGATTCAAATAAAGTCATAGGTCTCATTCTTAACCACGCAAATCTACCAGTGCCAGTATGATTGATATCATCTAGCTTAGCAGGCACTGCCGATCCTGTCAAGATAAATTGTCCAAGTTCTTTTCTATGATCTACCTCATAGCGTACGCTATCCCAAATTTTGGGGATAAGTTGCCATTCGTCTATCAAATGAGGAGTATCACCTTCCAAGAAACCAGAAAGACTCATATCGGCATCTATCTTGTAGCGCTGAAGTTGTAAAGGGTCTGAAAGATAGATGACACTTTTTGCAGTTTGCTCTGCAGTCGTTGTTTTCCCACACCATTTGGGTCCCTCTATTAGTACGGCCCCTTTACCAACCAATTTCCTTCTTAAAACGCTATCGACTATTCTTGATCTGTAATTCTTCATATATGAATTTTTCATCAAATTTAGAATATTTTGCCATTTGGTCAAAATTTATTTTGCCATTTGGTCAAAATTTATTTTGCTATTTGGCTAAAATTTATTTTGTCGTTTGGCTGAAATTTATTTTGTCGTTTGGCCAAAACTGTTGAGGCTCACAAAATTCAATCGTTATTTCAATATAATCTTTGATTTCCCTAAATACACAAAAGCACCCGTATTCTGGGTGCTTTTGTGATTTATGGTGTATTTTAAATTTCTTATCTGCAGCTCTCTTTTCCTTTCCCGTCTTTTCCTCTACCTCTAATTTTGTTGTATGATATTGATGTCTTATCCAATTTTCGTCATTTTGTATCCCATTCTTAGCAGCTGTACTGCGATTCCCATAAGATACATCTGATGAAGTGTGCGGACGTAGGCGTGGAAGGCGAGTGGACTGCCTGGCTCGAACATCTCACGTTGCAATGCGTGGACTCCCATCTTTGCACAGTCGCCGATGAGTTTTGCTAAGTCCTTGCTCTCATTTGGCTTCAATTTCAACACCTCTTCGCTGATGTATTCGTCCATACAGTCGTAGCCACGGACGTCGCGTAGGGCAGTGTACATATCTGCCTGGCTTTTACATTTATCCCAATCAGAGTCCCACTGTTTAGCCAATGCCATTCCCAAGTACATCATCCAGCCGACAGAGACAGTGGCATAACCTTCGAATTCACGGACACCGTCGGGTAGGTAAGAGGTGCAGACCTGTTGCCATACACTTTCGAAATCTGTTGGATCTGGTTCCATAGAGTCGACTACCTTCTTGCTTTGAAGGAATTGCCAAAGCTGAGAGTGAAGAGCCTCTTCGAATTTATCTATATATTGAATATCTATTCCCATGATTTTTAACCTTGACGTTGACGTTGACGTTAACCTTGACCTTGACGTTGACGTTGACGTTGACAAAAAAAGAGCGTGAGCCTTTCGGACCACGCTCTTTGTTATTGAATGATTAATTACTTGCCTAGAGCAGTGTAGTTAATCTTAAGTGCGTTAGCATTACGAAGAGCCTGCTTAACGTCAGTAACGATACCCATCTTAGTATCCTTATCGACCTTCATAGAAACGACCATTTGACTCTGGTCTTCCTCATTCATAGCAGCACGCTTATCGATAATATAGCTCTGCACTTTATCTGCGTCCTTTACGAACTCATCGTCCAACTGGATGCAAGACTCTGTACCTACATATTTCACCCATTCCTTCTTAGGCTGACCAATGTAAACGTACTTAACCAAACTCTTCTTCTCAAGCTTAGTAAGCTGAGTAGCGTTTGGAAGGTTGATGTTAACTTTATAAGTTACCTCCTTCATAGAAGTGGCAGTCATAAAGAAGAACAACAACATGAATACGATATCGGGCAATGAAGATGTACTAAGTCCTGGCAGTGCACGACCTCCGTCTTTTCTAAATTTTGCCATAATTAGTTACCTCCATAATTTTTTGGTTCTGCCTCAGAAATCTTCTGAGGGTAAATCTTCTGAACTTCTTTCTGCTCATCTTCAGTTAGATCGACGAACTTCTTGCCTCTCTTCTGCATTGAGAAATCATCACGGATTTCATCGTAAGCAGCTACAAGGGCATTCTGTACCTCGATGTAAGCCTGATACTGAGTACCACGGTCGTTCTGTAGAGAAATCACGTGTTTCTTAGTATACATAACATTACCGAAACTTCCGAATGAACCAACCTCCTTTTCAGGAAGCTCTTCCGAGTTCGATGGATTCAAAATGAATTCCTTAGCTTTTTCTTTCAGTTTGCTAACCTCAAGCACCTCACCGTTAACCATCAAATCGTTGTTGCTGTTGACAAGAATCTGAAGCACATTACGCCTATTCATCTCAACATCTTCGTTCTGTTGGTCAGCTGGTACAGGTGGGGGAAGACGACGTGCCAAACCTTTGTCTGTTGACATTGATGTTGTCACAAGAAAGAAAACAAGCAGCAAGAACGCAATATCCGCCATTGAACTGGCATTAAGCTCACCTACTGATCTTTTCTTTTTTCCCATCTTACAAACTTACTTTATTTTGTTGATAGTTTTTGCTAGAGTAACATTGAACAAAGCTGCAAGAGCTGCTACAACGAACAATGTCTTGATTGAGTTCAAGCACATGTCAGCAAGCTTCAAGCTGCCCTCTACGTTCTCATTACCGTCATAGTTTGGCATGTTAAGTGGTGTGCCATCACCAGTTGCGTATGTGATTCCGCATAGCAAAGATAGAGCAACAATCATCGCAATTGATGTGTAAGCAGATCTCTTGTCGTTCTTCAACTTGATGAAGAATGAAAGGATAGCTGAGATTACTGTTGCTGCTATTGCTAAGAAAAAGAATGCGTATACGACGTTCAATACGGCTCCTGTATAGTTAGGAGCATCGAATGCCTCGCCACTGTAGATAGCTTCCTCACTACCACCTACGCAGAACATTACGCAGACGATAGCGGCAATAGCTACAAGAACTGCCAAGACAATCGATGAAATCTTTTCTGAATTCATATCTTTATTGTCTTAGATGATTAAGCTTCGATTGATGGTGTTGTTGACTCTGCTGATGCTGATGAGTAAGAACCAAAGCTCTTATTTCTCTCCTCGTAAGCAACTACTGCGTCGATCAAGCTGATTGATGCATCCTCCATCTCTGAAGTAAGTGCCTCGATACGAGTCAAGATAAAGTTCATGAACACCTGAAGAACCATGGCAACGATCAAACCGACCAATGTTGTCAAAAGGGCAACCTTGATACCACCTGCAACGACTGTTGCTGAGATATCACCTGCAGCCTGAATTCTATCGAATGCCTCGATCATACCGATGATTGTTCCCAAGAATCCTAGTGATGGAGCCAATGCTACACAAAGTGAAATCCATGTAACGTTCTTCTCCAATAGACCCATCTGTACACCACCGTATGATACTACTGACTTCTCAACTACATCAGCACCCTTGTCGATACGGCAAAGACCCTGGTAGAAGATAGATGCGATAGGACCTCTTGTGTTACGACATACTGTCTTTGCTCCCTCAACATCACCATTGTTAAGTGCGTTCTCAACTGAAGCAAGAAGCTTCTTTGAGTCGATAGATGACAATGACAAGTAAATGATACGCTCAATACTCAAAGCCAAACCTAGGATAAGAGCGATACATACGATGAACATGAAGAATGCACCACCCTCGATGAACTTCTGCTTGATCACCTTGTGGAATGCCTGCTCCTCTTCTACTGCTGGAGCTGCCTGCTGTGCTGCTGGAGCTGCTGCAGCTGGGGCTGCCTGAACTGGTGCTGCTGCTGTAGCCTCCTCTGTAACCTGCTCTGTAGACTCTTCTGTAGCCTCATCCTGAGCGAAACATACTGAAGCTGAACCGAAAATCATTGCTCCAGTCATTGCGATAACTGCAAATAATTTTTTCATTTGTCTTCTGAAATTTTTTGTTATTTTTTTATTATTTATTTTCTTTTTTTAGTCCTCTTTTTTGATTTCGTTTCTATAGTATCCACAAAATCGGGTGCAATTTATAAAAAAAACATAGTTTGACCACGAATTTTAACGATTATTTACACTATTAGTGCTGTAAAATCTACTTTTCTGGCCTTTTTTATGGTTTTAGTTTGTCTGCAAAGTGATATTTGGACTTTTTTATTCTTTCGAAAGTAACACTACAGCATGCGCTGCAATTCCCTCTTTCTTGCCTACAAATCCTAGCTTCTCTGTGGTTGTGGCTTTGACACTAGCATCCTCTTCGTCTATGCCTAATACTGATGCAATGGTCTTCTGCATGTCGTCGATGTATGGCTTCATCTTTGGCTCTTGCGCACAGATGATCGAGTCGACATTCTCTATCTTATATCCTTTCGAAGCTACCAATTCTGCTGTCTTCTTCAACAAAATTTTGCTGTCAATATTCTTGAAAGAGGCATCATTGTCTGGAAAATGTGTGCCGATATCTTTCAAATGGGCTGCTCCTAACATCGCGTCGCAAATGGCGTGAAGTAGTACGTCGGCATCTGAATGTCCTAACAATCCTCTTGTGTGCGGAATCTTGATTCCACCAATCCATAATTCTCTATCATCGGCAAACTGATGTACGTCGTAGCCGATTCCAACTTTCATTTTCATAGCTGTATCTTTTGTTTTTCGTCTTCGTTTTCGTTTTCGTCAACGTTAACGTTAACGTTAACGTTAGAACTGGAAGTAGATGAATTTCTGTAGGTCAGCAGTCATAAACTGGTATACTACAAAAACAATTATACATGTTGTGACAACCATCACTCCTAGTGGCTGCAATGCAAACCATAGTCTATAGCGTCGCTTGAAATTCTCTGGTAACCAGTGGATTATCATTCCAAGCACAAATAGGATGATGATGTTTTTGTATGCATCTGCCATCGTTGGAATCAACGACAAGTCCCATTTGCCTCCAATCTGGTTGACCATGTTCTTAGCTGTATCCCATGCCACCTGGTTAGCTTCTGCTGGATCTAGGTTGGAACCAGAGCGGAAGAATAGTCGTGTGAAGGTGATGAAGACGAATGTTTGCAACACTGCCCATGCGTATTCCAATGCTTTGAATTTCCATTTGCCTCCCATTAGGTTGTATACCATGCGGATGAATGTTCCTACAAAGATTGTTCCTATCCATACGAATCCCATTCGGAAGACTGGAAGGTCGTAAAGGAAGACTAATGTTCCGAATATAATAGTGACAATCATGACAGCAAATGTCTTCTTGTAGATGTTTCTCTTCTTCCAGAAATTGTAGACGAGCATTCCGACTCCGTTCAATCCACCCCAAATCATAAAGTTCCAGCTTGCTCCGTGCCAAATACCTCCAAGAAGCATAGTGTTCAAACGGTTCAAATTTGAAGTGATCTCTTTCTTTTTATCTGGCGACACATACGCACGAATTGTGAAATAGGCTGTGATTGAACCTAGAATGACGGCAATCCAGAAGCTTCCACTCAAGATGACTCCGATAGCTGCGATTGTGAAGATGACAGCATACGTTCCGAATGATGCGTTTCTGTTTCCTCCTAGTGGAATATATAGGTAGTCCTGAAGCCACTTTGATAGTGATATATGCCAACGCTTCCAGAAGTTTCCTGCATTAGGAGCCTTGTATGGAGAGTTGAAGTTTTGTGGCAAATAGAATCCCATTAGCATGGCGACTCCGATTGCGATGTCTGTGTATCCACTGAAGTCGGCATATACCTGAAGTGAGTAGGCGAACAATGCGAATAGATTCTCTGGACCACTATACATTGTAGGGTTCTCAAATACACGGTCGACGAAATTGACTGCTATATAGTCGCTCAAGATAATCTTCTTGGCAAATCCATTTAGAATCCAGAAGATAGCGATTCCAAACTGTCGTCTGCCAAGGAAGAATGGCTTATACAATTGTGGAATGAATGTGTTTGCACGCACAATTGGTCCGGCCACAAGCTGAGGGAAGAATGTCAGATAGAAACCGAAATCGAAGATGTTGCGTACTGGTTCGATTCTCTTTCTATAGACGTCCATGATGTAGCTTATACTCTGGAATGTGAAGAATGAGATACCTACTGGCAACAAAATGTTCTCAGTGTCAAACATGTCAGCTCCGGCAATATTGTTTCCAAATGCAGCGAAAGTATCAACCACTTTGAATGATGTGCCTAGCAGGTTGTTGGTCATGTCGACCAAGAAATATGCATATTTAAAATAGCATAGAGTCGCAAGGTTGACTATCAATCCAAATATGAGATGGAGATTTTTTTCTGTCTTGTTGTGACAACTATTAATAATCATACCACCGAAGTAGTTGAACACAGTGGCAAAGAGCAGAATCAATGTGAAGATTCCACTTGTCTTATAATAGAAGAATACGCTGACGAAAAAAAGGAAAGTGTTTCGTAGCAACACCTTGCTTCTTCCTATTACAGCAAAGACAGCGAAGACAATCGTGAAGAAAGCCCAAAAATAAAACTGTGTGAACAGTAGCGGACTACCTTCGTCGAAAGCAAATATCTCTTTTAGAAATTCTAATATCGTACTGAACATTTTATTTGTAATTTAAATAGCTTTGAATCAATGCATTGTAGAATAAGTCACCTAGTAGGGTATAGCCTTTAGGTGTGAAGTGGATTTTGTCTTTGCGGGCTAATCCTGCACTTTCCCACTGCTTCATTGATTTCAAACCTCCCATTATAGCAAACTGGTCCCATACGGCACCGTTATATTTTTTGGCTAGTTCAAAGAAAACCTCCTCAACAATCTGTCCGTTGGTGTTGACACTGTATTGTCCTTTTGCACGGCGGTATGAGTCGTTATTCGTGATGAAAATAAACGCACAGTTTGGAGAAATCTCCTGAATCTTCTCTATCAGTTTGCTATAGTTATCCAAGAACTTAGCACCGCTGAAGTTTTTAGGCACTGCGTCGTTGATTCCGATTCCGAAAATCACTAGGTCGGGACGTACAAGAGGCAACTCTTTCTGGAATTTCTCACACTTTAGCCAACTCATAACGCTGGCTCCGTTGATTCCTACTGAATTGTATGTTATGCCGTTGCTGTTGTTCTCAGCCAATATTCCAGACAATGTGAATGGATGGAATGTTGAGTCTGTCTGCTCAAATGCGATAGTAAATGAATCGATTGGCGTTTCGAATGAAAATTCGTAGACGTCGTCCAATACATTATATATACTGTAGATTTTTGATCCGTCAATTGGATTAATAATCACAGGATATGAATAAGCACTGTCGGAATAACCGATAAGTTTCAAATCAGTACACTCCCAACGTGTTGTGGCATCTCTGTTAAGATTGATCTTCATTGTGGCGTCAGTTGAGTTTGTCTGAACCGCAATACCCATAAGACCAAGCTCAATATTGTCGTGACGTTTCAAGATTCTGCTTGATGTCCACTTTCCTGTGTATGTCACATTATAGTTTGGCGGATTGTTTGTTCCGGCAATCTTGAATGGGAACACTAATCCACGAGAACTTTTGAAATCAAGATTCAAAGAGTCCAAGTTACGTCTGATACGGTTGGAGAATACATCTGCCTGAACGTGGCTGCCTCCAATATGAAGGATGTTGATTTTTCCTTCTCTACATAGGACGATGCTGTCGAGTTTGTCATAGAAGTTACACATCGTTCCTGTGTCGCCTGGAAACTCTAGCTTGTTCTTGTCGTATTGGATAAAGCTATAGTCTCTAGGTATCTGTTTGAAAAATCCCTGTGCCGACGCAAATACAACGTTCAACGCTGCTAACAGAATTATTATTGATTTTATAACCTTCATATTAAACCTTTTTATGCTTATCTTTTTGATATGGAATCGGCGAATGTCTTATCGACAGGAATCTTAGCCGACATCTCCTTTAGTTTCTTGTTTCTTGTTTTTGTTTGTTCTTTCTTCTTCTTGTCAAGTGATGATTTGAATGATGAATATTGATCATATACATTCAAACTTTCCAAGAACAAATGAGCGATTCTTTCCGCACCTTTACGAGAGAAGTGGATGTAGTCGCTGGCTGCTAGTGCTGGTTTGTTGGAAACCCAACTGATGATTGAGTTCTTTCCTCCCATCACACCGTACATATTCCAGAACGCCACACCGTTATCTTTAGCAACTCTTTGCATCAAGTCGACTGTCTTCTCTAGGTTGCGGTATGTCTGAAGTTTGCCGTCGACTGTCTCTGCCATATCTGCAGGACCGATAAGTATGATCTTAGCCTTTGGCAAGTTTTGCTTGACAAACTTGATCTGCTCATCCATAGAATTATAGTAGCCATTGATTTTTTTCTCTGTGCTTAAGTATGGAGTCGCATTTCCTCCGAACTCCATGATGACTAAACGGGTGTTAAGCGCTTCGTGCATGTATTTGAAAGACTTTGCGTCGATACGAGTGAAGAATGTACCCGAGCTTCCGCGTAGTCCGATGTTTGTCACTGCCACACCCTTATCTCCTGTCAAACAGAAACCATATAATTCTGCACTTCCTTCAAGTTTGATTTTGAAAGATGAGACTTTTTTAGGTAGGTCCCATACCATCATTCCATACTTCTTTTCTGCCTCATCTTCATCCTTGAGAACTAAAGTGTCTGCAGTCAAAGTCGCCTTTAATCCTTTCTTGCGAGTTGAATAGAATAGACGTATCTTGTTGAATGACTTATGATTAGTGGCAAGACTGGTGATTGTGATTGTAGTGCTGCCATTTAGTTCAGACAACTGACCAAGCGCACCATAACGTTTGTGGTCTGTCTTCTGGACAAGCGTTCCGTCGACAAGAAAACGGCTGATACTATCAGTGATTGTTTCCTTTACTGTGATAGACGGTATCATCTGTAGGGTAGGGATGATTCCTAGACCATCACCTCCAAATTTATCCTGCAAACCGTATCGGATGGAACTTGTGATACGGTCACCCTCAATCTGTGAGTCTCCGTAATGAGCGATATGCACAATACCTTTGTGAGCCTCTTTACGTAATGTCGCAATCAAATCTGTGATATATGAGACATCCGAAGAATCGGGTAGATAGAATCTTGATGGGTTTTCTGCAAAGAAAGTGTTGTAGAAATTGATAGTGTCGGCTAAAAGCAACGAGTCGCGCACTCTCATTGAATCTGCTGCATGCATTAGTTTACGACGAGCCTCAAGAACAGAGTCGGGCAACGTCTGTATTTTCATACTGCTCTCGCGATCCGCCAAAAGACCTTCGATTGAAATTCTAGATTTGTCGGCTGGAGTAAGGACCTCTGTTATTGATGGAAATCGTAGGGTAATGCCTTTGTTTACCTCAGTGGAGTCGTCATCGCTGGATGAACCTGTAAACGGCACCAAAATTCCATCTTTGGGCATTATAAGGCAGAACACTGCCAACACGGCGATGACTGCAACAAAAAACAATAATTCTATATGTCGTTTCATTTATGCATGCATTAATGTCTGCGAATTTAACATTTAATAAGATTTATATCAAATTTTGTGTATGGTTTTTCAAAAATGTATGTTGTGGAAAATAAATATTTATAATTATGCATAATGACAAATGGGATGCATCCGTATGAATGCACCCCATTTATAGTTTGGCTGGTAAAGTTTATTTACCATTAGAAGTGTACGCTCAACAACAACTCATGAGTGTTTGATGGAAGATTGTTGTACTTTCCGACGTTGAATGTATAAGCATAGCCGACGCGGAAATTCTGGACCTCAACTCCTAAATCTATAGCAAGCAAATTCAAGTCGCCGAAATTGCCGAAGTCAGGCTTCCATGTCGCTCCTCCCCAGAACATCTTCTTGATAAACAACATTGCTCCGATCTCTCCCTCGTTAACCTGATTCTGATGTATGTATGATACCATTGGAGCCAAGTCAAGAGATTCGCCTAATGGGAACAAACAACGTGCATAGGCGTAGATATGACGACCTCTCATGAATGTTGTAGGCTCTGCTTTCAAAAGGTGAGTGGCAGATACACCGATCATCCATCTTTTTGATGTCAACTCAAATCCGAAATTGAAGTCTGGAGAAACCTCTGTAGTCTTGTCCTTTACGTATGATGAGAAATCAGGCTCCTCATCTCTCATGATGTTGACGTAAGGATCATAACTTCCGATATTCATACCAGCTGACAATCCCATAGAAAGGATGTAGTTCTCATTCAAGTCGAGGTGATATGCGTATACAGCCTGCACGTTTGTCTGGCTGTTGCCGATACCCTGGTTGTCGTAGTTGGCAGTAAGACCGATACTTGAACGGATAGGCTCATTGTAGTATGCGAAGTTTAACAATGCAGTTCTTGGTGTATTGTCTACTCCTGCCCATTGAAGTCGTCCAAGTAGGAATGCGTCAAAACGCTCCATGTTACCTGTTCCGGCTGGGTTGATATTCATTCGTGAAAAAATCTGCTGCGACACCATTAGGTCCTGCTGTGCGTATGTCTTTATTCCGCTGATCAACGCTACCAACACCGCAAACAATCTTATATATAAATTCCTTTTCATTGTTTCTTAATTATGCATTGGTTTTACTCCATTTTCAAAATCTCCACGCGACGGTTTTTCTGATGCTGGTCCTCAGTTTGCGCGTTGCGGATCACTGGACGGTCTTCTCCAAGTCCCATCACGAACATTCTAGAACGAGAAATACCTCTTTGAGCAAGAATGCTTTCGATTTTCTTAGCACGCTTCAAACTCAATGCGTTGTTGTAATCACGAGATCCTCTTTCGTCGGTGTGACCGATGATAAGGAATGCGTTGCCTGGATAGAAGTTGATGAAGTCGACGATACATTGTATGTCTTTATCGTAATCTTTATTATTCAATACGTCTGTGTCGTAATCAAAATAGAAGATTCGTTTGTCGACACCTGCTACAACGTGCTTAGATGCCATTACCAAAGCGTCTTGGTCATCCTGGAACACATTTGACAACTCTTTAGCTGAGATTGGGAACTTTGTTGAATCGGAATCGTAAGCAAGTGCCTCAAGGATCTTAGCGTTTTCTGTTGGCTCATCTACATACTCATCGTCATAATTGAACTCCTTTTCAACTGGTTCTGCTGTTTCTACCTTTTTGTATTGCTCTGTGATTGCCATCAAAGTCTCTTTCTCGACTGGCTTGATTGTGTCTGGAGCAATAGCCACCAATGTGTCAACTACAGGAGTTGGTGTTGGAACCACTTCAACTTTAGCAATTTCAGGAGTGTTTCTGTCGACAAAATTCTGCATCAACTCAGGAGCTTGAGTTGTGTTTGTTCTAGAAATGTACACGTTGTAATTGCCTTTGTCTGTTGGCGCGGAAGAGTTTTTTCTGTTTGAACAGAATGTGATCTGACCATCTTTACGGATGTATGGAAAATCCTCATCACCATCAGAGTTGACACTCTTTCCAAGTTTTCTTGGCTGAGTGAATGAACCGTTGGTTTTGATGTCGGAAGAGTAGATGTCTCTACCTTTCGATCCCTTCAAGTTGGCAGAGAAGAATAGCTGCTTTCCGTTTTTTGATATTGTCGGATTGCTTACACGTACTGTGTCTTCTGGTTTGTAGTGCCAGCTTGCATACACAAGAGCAGAGTGGTCGTACTTCTCACGGCCGATGATAGTACCTGGAATATTTGCAGGTTCAGTCGACACAACCTTGTTTTTGGCGATCTTAGAGACGTACATTTTTCCACCTTTTGTATAGTAGTATGTGTCTTTTCCGTCAAAAGCAATTTGTCCTTCAGCTTTTAGAGAAGTCAGATTCTCATCATATGTGTAGTCGTACACTTTCCCTAGATTATCTGTCTTTGCGACAAACAAACTGTCGGAACGTTTGATGACGATTGTTGTATCGTTAAGATGTGAAACGGCTTGGAATCCATCTACATTCACATATTTATCTATGAAATTACATTCCAAACTCTCCAACGCATTTGCCATGAAACATGGAGTGGAAAGCAGAATGGCTAATATTGTTTTTTTCATTTCCGTTTTTCCTTATTCTTATTTTCTATACAATTGGATGGTTCCCTTCATCTCTCTACCATCTTTAAGAGTCAAAACATAGATGTAGACTCCTGCGTCAGCAATCTCACCCTTATACTTTCCGTTCCAACCATCGTCTGATTTGCAAATCACATCTCCGAATCGGTTGTAGATAACGACAGGGTAACCTGGCATGAAATCATCGTTTGCTCCGTTAACCTCGTGAGGAGTGAATACGGTAGGGATCTCAATCTTATCCATGATTGCCTCACCTTCTGCCTTATTGTAGTGAAGGAAGATGACGTTTGTGATGTTGTCTGCTTCTGGCTCTTGGATTCCGTCAAGAATCTGCAACAATGTGAACGCGTCATCTGCTGCAATCGCACGGAATAAGAAAGTGCCGTTCTTCATGTATTTGTCAGCATCGATATTGACTGTTGTCTCTTGAGTGAAGTCTGTGGCTGATGTCCACTTGATTCCATCCTGACTTGTCTGATATGCGTAATACTGATGCTTGTTTACTGATGGAGTGACAACCAAGTCGAATGAATAGTCGTCAAGCCACATCTCTTTTGAACCATCGCCGAATGTCAAAACGTAAGACTTGACACATTCGTCATCACCAATGTTGACAAGAACGCTTGCTGATACTCCGCTCTCATCTTTAGCTTTTGCAGTAAGAGTAACTACTCCGCTTAGACCGATTGTGTTAGCTGTAAGAGTACCGTCGCTAGAAACCTTAGCGATTACGTTATTGTCGATAGTCCATTCAATGTTTTTCTGAGTGGCATTCTCTGGTGCGATGACAACTGTGAATTTTGTCGACTCACCAGCCTTTAGACACTCTTCTCCACCAAATAGTGCGATTGTGTTAACTAGTACAGGACGGTCAACGTAGATAGTGAACTCTTCATCTTTACTGATCTTGTAGTTGTCGCTGATACCTGTTCCATAGTTAAGAGTGTATGAGTAGTTGCCTGCTTCACTCTCGAACTTAAATTCTCCTTCTCCTGTTGTGATTCCGCTGTTGTAGAATTCATTACCCTTCTTGATGTCGAATTTCAAATTTGGAACTGGAGTCTTGTCGTCGCTGTAAAGCACAGTAAACTTCACATTGAACATTTCAACATTAGATACGATAGTGAACTTCAAATCGTAGTCTGTTACCTCGAAGTCTCTTACGATATTCAAGATACGTAGCTGATAGCGTCCTGGCACCAAGTGGTCGCGTACGATACCTGTTGCGTCTGACATCAACTGAGAGTGTGAGTTGCCATCATAATCCAAATATGAGTCCAACTGTCCGTCCTCATTGTATTTGTAGATTTGAGCGAACACTCCTTGTACGTTTGCTCCCTTAGCATCCTTGATCTGAATCTCGACAACTCTCTTGACTGGAACTACGATATAGACAGTAGTGTCGGCAGGAGAATCGTTCAAAATGAATTGGTGGTACATCTGTCCGTCAAATTCATAGTCGTCGATATAGTAGTTGGCTGTGAATGTGTCAGTTGGCAACTCTATTGGTTTGTCGAATACGTATGTTCTTCCTATATCTTCATAATTTTCATATAATGTTGAAGATAGATAAGCGTATTGCTGATTCAAATCTTTGCGGTAGAATGTGAGCGTAGTGACGTTTGGATAAACGATTTCTCCGTCGTGCAAGAATTTGAAATATACGTTGCGTGTGTGCTCTGGATCAGGAAGGAAGAAATAAAGAGATGTGTCTTTATTCAATGTAAGATTCTGAGTCTTCTCCAAAGCTATGAATGAGTATTCTCCTACTGGCAAAACAACCTGGAGATGACCTGTCTCATCTGTGCGACGGTTGTTCTTATATTTGTCAATGTATGAGATATTGTATGAACTTGTCGCAGGAGTTGAGTCTTGGTGAATGACATAGATATCTACTTTGTATTTCTCCTCAAACACAATCTTGACAGTGTCTTCTGTTTTGTCTGGATTTGTCGAGAAGTTTCCTGAATAATATGTTATGTCATACTCCTTTATCTGGAAAGAGTAGTAGTATCTACCTGTAATTGTCACAACAGGATCTACGAATTTATTGATAGATGATACAGAGTCTTTAGTCGGATTTAATGTGACATAATTAAGATATTTGCCCCCCTCAATCTTTCTTACATCGATTTTGTCGATTGTCTGAGGAAATACCTCCTCGCCTTTGTAGAAGAACTGGAAGTATACTCTTTGTGATGTAGTGTCTTCCTCCACAGGTACTGAGCAGAATTCAATAGTTGTATCCGCTTTTACAACTATTCCTTTCTTTGTCTCCGATGGAATTGAAACATCGTATGTTCCTGCATTTACTTTGAATGTAGCATTACCATTGATGTCTGTTGTTGTAAAATTACTGCTTCCTGTTCCTGGCACTACATATCTTGCTGCTAGGTTTATGATTGGAGTTAATGAGTCACAGTCAATAACGTGTAGCGTTAGTTTGAATGTCGGCTTCTCCTCATCTGGTGTGATGATAGGATTAACTTCCTCTTCTGGTTCGTTTTCAGGAATTATGATGTCTACAATGTTGTTAGTCTCAGAACTTTTCTGAGTAACGTAGAATGTTCCTTCAAGAGTGCCGTAATCTCTTGTGTAAACTGAATATTTGTATTCGCCTACAGGACATGAGATCTTTCCGTCTGTGATCGAATATTCAACGTATCCATTTGATTGAGTGTCGCCATGAGCTAATACAATACCGAATGGTTTTGTTGAATTATTCACTGTCTGTCGGACATTGACGTCTCTAGCATAAACAGGAATGTTTACGCCTCCCTTTACAAATCTGAATGAAGTCTTGTATGTCACCAAATTGGATGATACTGACACACTTGTGTTTACGTCATCTTTCACAACAATATCGTGCTCTCCGTCAGCAGCGACATATGTGTAATTTCCCATTGGTACGACAAATAGAGTCTTACCATTCTCATTTGATGTCTTCTGTGCCACTAGAGTACGTGAACCATCAGCTTCTCTTTTGTATAGAGTTACAAAATTACCGCTTGTTGGCTTTCCTGTCTCGTCTTTAAAATTCACTATCACACGACGGAAGTCGATGTCAATCCATGTTGGCTCACCTGATTTGATTTTGAAACTACCTGTGTTATAATCTCCGTAATAGAAGTTGTAAGTGTAGTCACCAACGGGGAAATTGTCGTCACGAACACGACCTTCGGAGTCTGTTCTGTAAGATGTACTAGTTCCGTTTGAATCGGTGATCCTCACATTCATGCCCGATAATGGGATGTTTAATGTGTCGGAAATCTCAATTACCAGCACTCCTTGTGAGAATACTGAAGGGAGAATGCTCATAAGCATTATAAAGACAACTCCCAGTTTCATCAATAGTGATTTCATATAGTTTTTTTATTTTTTTATTCACATTAATCAGGGCTAAACTTCTATAAGCCTAATCTACAATCTGCAAAAGTAGTCATATAAATTGTATTTTTATGGGAGATTTTTTTGAAAATGTGTTTTTTAACTACTTTTTTAAGTTTTATTAGGAATTGAAGAAAATGCAGGGATAATAAAAAAGCGACGCAATTCACTCGCGTCGCTCTGCATTTTAACCTATAATATTATATTGAATGTCCAACCGAGCATCATTATCATCAGTGCTACCGTGCCGAAGAAGATTCCAATCAGTTTCCATGTCATCACTTTTTTCAGCATGGTTGCCTCTGGTAGTGATAGCCCGACGACGCTCATCATAAACGACAGTGCTGTGCCGAGTGGAATGCCTTTTGCAACAAACACTTGTATCACTGGCACGATTCCTGCCGCATTTGAGTACATCGGTATTGCTATTATAACGCTTGCTGGCACTCCGAAGATTCCTGCCTTCTGCATAAACTCAGTAAAGAATCCTTCTGGCACATAACCGTGGATTCCGGCTCCGATTGCAATTCCTATGATGACGTAGAGCAATACTCCTTTGACAATTCCCAACGCATCTTTTATTATTCCTGGTAGACGTTGCATAAATGTCAAATGGTTGCTTTCATAAGCGTCGTCTGCCTCCATCTGCATTTTTTGCATCTGAATAATCCAAGGTGACAGGTAACGCTCAAGGTTCATTTTTCCAAGAAGGACTCCTCCAATCATTCCTAAAAGAATTCCACAAGCCACGTAGATGGCTGTGACCTTCACTCCGAATGTGCCGAGAAACATCGCCACTGCCACTTCGTTGACTAAGGGGGAGGTGATGAGAAATGCGAAGGTGACGCCAAGCGGTATGCCTCCTTTCACAAAGCCGATAAACAATGGTATCGATGAGCAAGAACAGAATGGCGTGATGGCTCCGAAGATGCTCGCCAATAGATACTGGAATCCGTACATCTTGTGTGTGCTCAGATAATTGCGTAGTCGCTCAATAGGAAAATATGCGTTTATTATTCCCATGACGACGCTGATTCCAAACAGCAATATTATAATCTTGATGGAATCGTAGACGAAGAAATTGATGGATTCTCCCAGCCTCGACGTCGCATCAAGTCCGATTATATCGTATATTAACCAATCCGCAAATTGTTGTATCATATCATATTTTTTTTAAGAAAACCAATGTTTTGTATTGTTTGCAATTCTTACGAGACAGAGCATTACTGGCACTTCGACCAACACACCAACAACTGTAGCAAGTGTTGCTCCCGATTTGAGTCCGAAGAGTGAGACAGCCACAGCTACTGCGAGTTCGAAGAAATTGCTTGCACCAATCATTCCGGCTGGAGATGCTACGTTGTGAGGCAGTTTCCACGCCTTTGCCCATCCGTAGGCAACACCAAAGATGAAGAAGGTTTGCAGAATGAGAGGCACGGCAATCAGTACGATATGCAAAGGGTTTTGCTGGATAGTGTCGCCTTGAAAGGAGAACAGAAGAATGAGAGTGAGAAGTAATCCGCAAGGAGTGACATTGTCGAACTTGTGAACAAATATTTCCTCAAAGTACTCTTTGCTCTGTCTGCTTATGATTATTAAGCGTGTGGCGATAGCAGCAACGAGTGGAATGACAACGAAAAGCAGTACCGATAGCATCAGCGTATCCCAAGGAATGGTGATGCCACTGATTCCTAACAACAACGCAACAATCGGTGAGAATGCTACAAGGATGATGAGATCGTTTACGGCAACTTGCACTAATGTGTATGCCGCGTCGCCTTTTGTGAGGTGGCTCCACACGAATACCATAGCGGTACATGGTGCTACTCCGAGTAGCACGGCTCCTGCAAGGTAGTCGTCTGCAAGTTCCTGGCTGAGAAAACTTCCAAACACATGGTTGAAGAATACCCATGCGATGCCGAACATGGTGAATGGCTTTATGAGCCAGTTTGTCACACAAGTTACTATTAGTGCTTTGGGTTGTCTGCCCACATTTTTTACACTATTGAAGTCGACCTTCAGCATCATTGGGTAAATCATCACCCAGATAAGAATGGAGATGGGAATAGATACATGTGCAAATTCCCATTGCCCTAATGCCTGAGGAATGGATGGAATAAACTTTCCCACAAGAATGCCGATGACAATGCAAATCATTACCCAGAGCGTGAGATATTTTTCGAATGTTTTCATGCCCTTTTCTAATTGATTAGTCGCAACAACAGCAACATTTTGGCAGTTGCTGACCTTTGATTTCTTCAATATAAAATTTCTGCATCTCTCTCTTGATCTCGTCTCTTACACGTCGGAATTCAGGCAACATCTCTTCTTCTGCTCCCTTGAAAGCATCCGGATCGTCAAAACCGATATGGAGCCGCTTGCCTACCTTGCCAATGAAGATGGGGCAGTTTTCGTTGGCTCCACCACAAACGGTGATCACGTAATCCCACGTCTGACCAAGATATTGCTCGACATGCTTTGGATAATGTTTGCTGATGTCGATGCCAATCTCTGCCATCACTTTAATACCGAGAGGGTGAACCTCCGACGCTGGTTTTACTCCTGCAGAATGTACGTCGAGACTGGAATCTATATTTTTCAATATTCCGTGTGCCATCTGGCTTCGGCAACGATTGCCTGTGCAAAGCACTAATATGCGTTTCATAGATTTATGCAATAAAGAATGTGTAACAATAATTTAATCCGACTATGATGAACAATATCGCCACTATGCGGTTGAACCATTTCTGGAAAAGAGTGATCTTTCCTAAAAATGTACCTATCGACTTGACACTGTAGGCAAGAATCCATGAAATGATCAACACTGGCAACGCTGTGGCAATGGCGTAAATGATAGGCAGAAGGTAACCTCCGCTTTCTGTCGCCGACATGGGAATGAGCATGCCGAAATATAAGATTCCGCTCGACGGGCAGAATGCAAGGGCAAACAATAGTCCGAGGATGAACGCTCCGATTGGACCGCTCAATTTCTCAGACCAACTTCCTCCTTGGAATCCAAACCTGCCTCCCAAGTCGACATACTCGCCGACAATCATCAGCACTCCGATTATAATCAATGCCGGACCGATGATAAGTTCTCCCCATTCACTTATTGCTTGCTGCAAACTGAATGTGTCGGCTCCGATCCTGATTATATAAATGAGAGCGGCTCCGAGAATAGAGTAGGAGAGCGTGCGGCCTATTGTGTAAAGGACACCGCTCCACAACACTTTTTTGCGACTCTCGATGCCTTTTGAAATATAGCCAATTGCTGTGATGTTCATCGCCAACGGACATGGGCTCAATGCTGTAAGCAATCCAAGCAGAAATGCCGTGAATGCTGGCACTTGACTGTTGTCTAAAAGATTTTGTAGGAAATCCATAACGAACTCTTATTTGTGGAAATCATATGGTTGTTGCCCAAAATGAGGATTGCAAAGGGCGGAACGCCCTTGCCCCACCTAAATAGCGAGCCCGTAAGGGCGAGCGTCTATAAAAGTGCGTGTTTAAGCAACTTGTATAAATCCCAATTTTTATTTGATAGCTGCCAAAACCTTCTCTTTGACAACTCTCTTAAACTCAGTGGCATTGCTTCTTGCGTTGGCGAAAGCAAAATTTGTCAGATTCTCCACAGTCTCATTCTTGCCAGGGTTAGCTACGAGAACCAAAGAAGAGAAAGTCACTTTGTACTTCTTTGCAATCTCTTTGCCCTCATCTGTAGATATGTCAACGACACTCATCTTCACGTTGTTGGCTGCCACCTGAGCTGCCAAGTCTTCTTCCATCAACGCTTTTGTCTCATTCTCAATCGCAACGCAAGTAGCACAACGTTGTTTGCCATGGAAATAGATGACCTCCACTTGCTCTGCGTTCGTGATAGGTGTTGATGAGACTTGCTCAGTTGTCGCATTGTTCTTGTTGCAACATGATTTTTTATTGCTGCAACATTGTGCGGTTGCCATGATGCTGATTCCAAGCATCAATATTGAAATTGTCTTTTTCATAAACGAATCTTATTTAGTCAACAATGCTTTTACCTCGTCGTAAGAAAGTTTTCCCTTTGCCGCTACCTTCTCATCAATCACCAATGCTGGCAACGACATCACGTTGTAAGCCATGATATTCATGATGTCCTCCTCCTTCACGACTTTTACGTCCAAACCAAGATCTGCGACAACCTTTCCGACTGTCTCGTATAATGCTTTGCATCCTGCACAACCTGTGCCTAAAACTTTAATCTCTTTCATATCTTATGAATTTTATTGTTATTTGTAATTCGTAAAACTACGAACTTTATTTGCTAAATAAAAGGGATTGCATATAATCCCTGTTTTTGAAGACGCGAGAACAAGAAGACTCGAAATCTATGAAGACGCGAGATCTCGCGTCTCTACGAGTTTCTATTGTTGGTCGTTACAACAGTTTCCTCCAGTCTTGCAGACGCATTGTCCAAGGAATTCACCGAACAGTTCACGAGCCAGACGCCAGTTCTCCTTGTTGATACAGTATTTTACTTTTGGAGCTTCGATCTCACCTTGTATCAACCCTGCCTCTTTCAAAGCAGTGAGATGCTGAGACACTGTAGCTTTGGCTATTGGCAACTCCTCGTTGATCTCACCGAAGTAGCAAGTCTCCTGTTTTGCCAAGAAATCACAAATCGCAATTCTTGCTGGATGACCAAGAGCCTTCGCGAATTTTGCTAATAATTCCTGCTTTATCGTGTAATCTGATGTTGCCATTATTTGTCTTTATTGTTTTATGTTCGCAAAATTACGAATAATATTTTGGTCTGCAAGAAAAACTTTTGGTTTTTTATTGAGGAATGTTGGAGAACGTGAAATTTTTGTAAAATGTGTCGTAAAATAAATGAAGACTCTGTACTCAATAACGGTCAAATTACACCCATAATGGCATTATGGATTTATAAAATTGTATCTTTGCCAACATAAGTATTAATACAAATATGATGAAAAAAGAGACTATAGCGTTATTATTCCTTGGAATGACAACTTTTGCAAGTGCTCAGACAATGAAAGAAGGTTTGTTCAATGCGGTCAAGGGTTGTTACGATTCATGGAGTGGAGAAGGTAAAGAATATGGATCTATTTCTTATGACATTCCTAATGGCTATGTGAAAACTGCTGGAGGTTGGCCAACCTGTGGATGTGGATGCAAAGAGGAGGCTGCCGCATTCAAAAATGCGAACGGAAAATATACTTATGTAGTTTCGTCTTTTGAGGATTGTAATGATTACGGTAAAGTTTTTGCTAAGCGGGATGGTGTTGACGAAGTTAACGTCCTAGCAATTATGCCAAAGGATTTTGGGTTGGAGTCTTTTGCAGGTTATAAACCTGAAGTTCCGAGCAGGTTTTCATTTCAAGTCAAGTTCACAATACCAAGAGAAGGCACAGTAATGCCGGTCACCCTGAACGTTTTGCCTATTGGTGCAATACCTAAAGAGGAGAATGGCTTGACTTATGAAACAGCCATGTATCCTGAAGGCGGATTGTTAAGCATGGACCATATAAAATATATCTCTGAAAAGGTAGATGACAATACACTTCTTCTGTTGGCGAGTGGCAAAAGCAAAGATATTTCCGCTGAAGAAATGGCAATAATTGAAAAGTATAGAGGTGGTGTGGCACTTGCATCGTTGTGCTTAGATTTTATGGACTTGAAGTTGCTTTATGATATTTATATGTCATTAGATTGTACGGAGATTGATTTAGGTTGGAATAGACAGGAATCAAGATTTGAAATAAAGTCGAAAGGTACTAAACCAACTAAATGTTCATTTAAAGAGTTTTTGACTAAAGTCGTGCAATATGCTTATCAGTATTGTTAGTATGCAAGGAGATTGATTAATCGAACGTGGTAACAAAAAAGAGCATCGTGATCAATTCACGATGCTCTTTATAATATGGGTTAATGCTTAGAAAATGTAAAATTTGGCTTTTGCTCTATCCATTCTAACAGAGGCACATTGTTTTCTATGGCAAATTTAAGACACATATTGATCCAACTTTCCCACATGTTGTTATGTTTTAATAATTCGGGATTGAACTCTTCAATCATCATTAGCATTTCTTTAGACGGTTGTTTGAGAATCTTTTTTATCTCATCACTGTATTCAACTATCTGATTGAAAACTTGCGCTGCGGCAATTTCAAGTTTTTCCCCATTTACATGCGTGATTTTTCCTCCTGCAGAATACATGTCTCTAATGTTAGGATTAACAACCTGATTGTACGAACATAACCACAGTGTAGTATTATTATACTTGGTCATGTTTCTTGCTGGATTAAGTGCTTCAGGAAAGAGAATCATACATTTGGCTTGTAGTTCTCTTTTCTCAAAGATATCGAGCGAATTCCATAATCTGATATTAAATGAATGTCCTTGCTCTACATTGTCGGTTGTGATCCACCATGGCATTTCCTGCCGGTTTTGTTGCTTTGCTTTTTCTCTGTAATATTTGCGGACTTGAGCTATAGAATCGTTGGACTGCCTGAATGAATCGTATGTTGTACCCATCTTTGAGAAGATTGTATCTTCTTCCTTTAACTCCATATTTATTAGGTATCTTGGAGAATGAGTGACAGCAATGTCATATAGCACGTCTTGATATGGACGACATTTGAATTCAGGGATTTCTCCTCCTAATTTCCCAAATAACATAAATATATCATCGACATTTTCAACTCGTGTTGTTTCTACGATACTGCTTCCTGTGGATGTCCAATGGTTTTCTTTTGTAGATTTGACTTCAATGCCATAGTATTTATCGGCGATGATGTCTGGAAATCGTTGCCCCGAAATGAGTTTCACTTCATCAGGGTTAAAAGGCGAATCCGAACATGCCTGTTTGATTTTCTCTACCGCACAAGGTTCAAGTGTAGAAGAAGTTAACTTTTTGTATTTAGCAGGATTTTGTGCTGCTTCTGTATTCAGAATTGTTTCTGTACGATTCATTAAATCGACAAAGGCTTCGTGTGCACGAGAAATGTCTGTCTTGCGTATTGCAATGATGTTTGATTCTGAATTCATATTACTTATTTGAAATATAAAGGCCACACTTCTTCTAATCGTTTTGCGATATTGTATGCTAGCATTGGAGGCACCGCATTACCAATGACTTTATAGGCTCCCGATGGACTGACTGCATACCTCATAGATGCGTATTTGTAGAATACAAATGGATAGTCGGGTGGAAAGGTTTGAATTAGAGCACACTCACGAGGAGTAAGGCGTCTCTCCTTTAATCCTTTGCTTAATTCATCGTAATGACGTCCTCCATGCTCTTTTGACAATCTGCGAAATTCAATGTTTCCGTGATGCTCAGATCGTATGGTTGGCCCAAGTCCGTCAATATTTATCTCTGTTTGTCCTTGCCCATGATCCATGTATTTCGCACCTGAGTATGACTGATGACTTAAATCCACAGAATTTTCTGGCTCAGGCAGTTCTCCTAATACGTCACGACATGTCACAGCTTTGGGAAGAGTCTCGTTATTCACATTATAGTTGTGTGTCGGATGTGGATATGGATTATATTTTTCAGGAACAACTTCTTGCTCTAATGCGGCAAGAGCTTCTGGCTTCAACTCTGAACGTTTGATGCCAATGAAGATAACTCGTTCTCTTGTTTCTGGGACTCCGTAATTGCCAGCATGAAGAACTTGTGGGTCAAGGACAATATAGTCGTTGCCATTCGCTGTAGAGAAATCTTGTTGAATTATCTTTTTGACTTCGCCAAGTGTGACAAGTCCTTTGACGTTTTCTGCAATGAAGACTTTTGGTTGAACGGCGTCTATCGTTTGCTTCATCCACATATACAACTTCCCTCTGGTCTCTTCTGATGGTGCGTCATCTTTTCTTTTTGTCCCATCATGAGAAACAGATGAGTCAAACCCTTTTCTCTTTCCTGCAACACTGAAATCCTGGCATGGGAATCCTCCTGTGACAACATCTATGTTTTTCGGAAAAATATCTCCAGCCTCATTGTGCATTTTCACCAAATCAACGATGCTGGTTAAATGGTATATTTCGGGATTGACATTGTGGCGTGCCATATATTTTGTCCATGTTTGTTGTGCTTCTTCCAAAATGTCGCAAGCAAACACGGTACGAAATTTATTTTTGTTCAACAAGACCCAGTTGTCGTTGACATTTTCTTTAATCCATGATTTTATTGGAGCTGATTTACGATGACATATAAATCCTCCTTCAAGACCTAAATCCATTCCTCCACATCCTGAGAATATAGACAAAACTCTTAATGAACCATCTTCTTGCCGCTCATCTTCTCCATTGTTGAAGAAAAGACTGTATTGTGGCTCTGCAACGATATCGAAATGTTCTGCTGTTCCTATTCCTGTATATTCCTTTTCTTTTTTTGCCATCTTTTTTTAGTCTCTTTACATAGATGTCTTTAATTTTCTTACTTTGAATGTAAAAATAGATAAAAATCTCGTTTTTTGAACAATACTGAAATTAAAATTCCACAATATAACAAAAAAAGAGCACCGTCTTCACGATGCTCTTTATATTATATATGTATCCGATTCTTATTTGAATGCAGCTACGATCTTGTCGAATGCGGCGTTTAGTCCGTCAACCTTCTTACCACCTGCCTGCGCGAAGAATGGCTGACCACCACCACCACCTTGGATCTCCTTAGCGGCGTCACGTGCGATTGCTGTTGCGTTCTTGCCTGCTGCAACTACGTCGTCAGAAACTGCAAGTGTAAGTGTTGGCTTACCGTCGTTCTCTGTCGCTCCAACAAATACAAGATTCTCCTTTACTGTGTTGCGAACCTGGAATGCGATGCTCTTTGCAAAGTCTGCAGTGTACTCACCCTTAAGCACAACCAACTTGTAGCTGCCAAGTGTTGTAGCCTGCTCGATCATCTTGTCCTTGATTACCTGGATGCGCTCCTGTAGGTATTTCTCTACCTCTTTCTTCAAACTTGCGCTCTCGTCGATTGTCTTCTTTACTGAGTTGACAAGATTTGGTGTTCCTGCGAAGAACTCCTTCAATGCTGTGATCTCGTCGAATGCACCGTTGATATAGTTCTCTGCTGCCTCACCTGAAACAGCCTCGATACGACGTACTCCTGCTGCAACTGAGCTCTCAGACAAGATCTTGATCATTCCGATCATACCTGTGCTCTTTACGTGTGTACCTCCACAAAGCTCAACTGATGGACCGTACTTAACTACACGTACCTTGTCGCCATACTTCTCACCGAACAATGCGATAGCTCCCATTGCACGTGCCTCGTCGATAGGCATGTCTCTTGCCTCCTCAAGTGCGATATTCTCGCGAACCATCTTGTTGGCAATCTTCTCTACCTGACGTAGCTCCTCTGGAGTCACCTTCTGGAAGTGAGAGAAGTCGAATCTCAAAACCTCGCTTGATACCAATGAACCCTTCTGCTCAACGTGGCTTCCAAGCACTGTGCGTAGAGCGTAGTCAAGGATATGTGTTGCTGTATGGTTGCATGCTGTATTCTGACGCTTCTCTGTGTCAACGTAAGCGTGGAATGACGCTGTAGGATCTGAAGGCATCTTTGTTGCCAAGTGTACTGACAAGTTGTTCTCCTTCTTTGTGTCGATGATCTCAAACTTGCCCTCTGCGCTCTCGATGTAACCAGAATCACCCATCTGACCTCCCATCTCTGCGTAGAATGGAGTGCGGTCGAATACAATCTGGAACAACTCCTTGTTCTTCTGCTTGATCTTTCTGTACTTCAAGATCTCGACGTCGGCATCAAGGAAATCGTAACCGATGAACTCGCTCTCGCCAGCCTTAAGCTCAACCCAGTCGCCAGTCTCAACTGCTGCTGCGTTTCTTGCTCTCTCCTTCTGCTTCTGCATCTCAGCGTTGAACTCGTTCTCGTTGACTGTCATGCCATTCTCACGAAGGATAAGCTCTGTAAGGTCAAGAGGGAATCCGTATGTATCGTAAAGTGTGAATCCTTCAACACCTGAAATCTCAGTTTTGCCTGCAGCCTTAGTGTCTGCCATCACCTTGTCAAGTAGACGGATACCAGTCTCAAGAGTTCTCAAGAATGCGTCTTCCTCCTCCTTGATAACCTTAACAACCAACTCCTGCTGAGCAACCAACTCAGGATATGCCTCACCCATGCTGTCGATTAGAGCAGGGATTAGCTTATGCATGAACGACTGACGCTGGCCAAGGAATGTGTAACCGTAGCGAACGGCACGACGCAAGATACGGCGGATAACGTAACCAGCCTTTGCGTTAGATGGCAACTGACCGTCAGTGATTGAGAATGCGATTGTACGGATGTGGTCAGCGATTACACGCATTGCCACGTCTGTCTCCTTCTTCTTTCCATACTCACAAGAACAGATCTTGCCGATCTCCTTGATAAGTGGCTGGAATACGTCTGTATCATAGTTAGACTGCTTGCCCTGAAGAGCCATACATAGACGCTCGAATCCCATACCTGTATCGATAGCCTTTGCAGGAAGTGGCTCAAGAGAACCGTCGGCTTTACGATTGAACTGCATGAACACAAGGTTCCAGATCTCGATTACCTGAGGGTGATCGTGGTTTACAAGATCACGTCCTGAGATCTTAGCACGCTCCTCATCTGAACGAAGGTCGACGTGGATCTCTGAACAAGGACCACAAGGACCTGTATCACCCATCTCCCAGAAGTTATCGTGCTTGTTACCGTTGATGATTCTGTCGACAGGAAGAACCTGTGCCCAGTAGCCAGCAGCCTCGTCGTCACGATCAAGACCATCCTCCTTGCTCCCCTCAAATACAGTAGCGTAAAGACGGTTTGGATCAAGCTTCAACACGTCGACAAGATACTCCCATGCCCAAGCGATAGCCTCCTTCTTGAAATAGTCGCCGAACGACCAGTTTCCAAGCATCTCGAACATAGTGTGGTGGTAAGTGTCGTGACCAACCTCCTCAAGGTCGTTGTGCTTACCTGAAACACGAAGACATTTCTGAGAGTCCGCGACGCGAGGGTACTTTCTTGGAGTGTTACCAAGGAAAATGTCCTTGAACTGGTTCATACCTGCATTGGTGAACATAAGTGTCGGGTCGTTTTTCACAACCATCGGAGCCGAAGGCACGATAGTGTGACCCTTGCTAGCGAAGAAGTCGGTAAACGACTTACGAATCTCTTTAGCTGTTTTCATGTTTTTATTTTGAATATGTATTTACAATTTTTTTACGGGGTGCAAAGATAATGCATTTTATTTATATATATGTAATAAGACGCGAGTTTTTGGATTATTGTTGAGAACTAATGGTTGCAAATAAAGAATTAGAGGCAGTTCGAAGGAAAATTGATGGCATAGATTTCGAATTGTGAGGATTGTTAAGGGCGGTACGCCCTAATTCCTTCCAATATGCGAGTCCGTAAGGACGAGCATTGAAATTAAGCGAAGACCAAGTGCAAAACACAATTTTTCAGTATTCGTAAAAAAAGATGAAAAATATTTTATCAGTTTGAGAATTTTTCCTACTTTTGCACCCGAATTATTATCCAACGTTAAAAAGGCGAAGATGTTTGCCCGAACATTTAGCCAAATTGAAGATTAATTAATAAAAGTTTTTAAAGTGGATACTTTAAGTTTTAAAACCATTTCTGCCAACAAGAACACTGCAAAGAAGGAGTGGGTTGTTGTTGACGCTACAGATCAGGCGCTTGGACGTCTAGGATCTAAGGTGGCTAAGTTACTTAGAGGTAAGTACAAGCCAAGTTTTACTCCACACGTAGATTGTGGTGACAACGTAATCATTATCAACGCTGATAAGGTTAAGTTGACAGGTCTAAAAATGACTGATCGTATTTATTTGAGCTACACTGGTTACCCAGGTGGACAGAGAGAGACAACTCCAGCAGTTCTTTTAGCAAAGGATCCTAAGAAGTTGTATCGTAAGGTATTGAAGGGAATGTTGCCAAAGAATCGTCTTGGTGATGCTCTTCTAAACAATCTTTACATTTTCGCTGGTCCAGATCATGATAAGCAGGCTCAGCAGCCAAAAGTTATTGATTTAAACTCACTTAAGTAAGATTATGGAAGTTATTAACGCAATCGGTAGAAGAAAGGCAGCTGTTGCTAGAGTTTATTTGTCAGCAGGTACAGGTGCAGTTACTATTAATAAGAAAGAGCTTGCAGCATACTTCCCATCAGGCTTGCTACAGTACGTTGTATTGCAGCCATTGAACGAGCTAGGTGTACAGGGTAAGTTTGATATCAAGGCTAACCTAGACGGTGGTGGTATCAAGGGTCAGGCAGAGGCTTTGCGTTTGGCTATCGCTAGAGCATTGGTTAAGCTTGATGCAGAGAACAAGGCAGCTCTTAAGGCTAATGGATTCTTGACTCGTGACGCTCGTGAGGTTGAGCGTAAGAAGCCAGGTCAGCCAAAGGCAAGACGCAAGTTCCAGTTCTCAAAACGTTAATACTTGGCATTGCAGCTTAATTGCAGCATAAGTATACGTTTAGTATCTAAATGGGGTAGACCTATTTATAGCTACTATCTCATTGATTTAATTTTAAGAAGGTAAACGATTAAAAAGACAAAACAATGTCAAGAACTAATTTTGATGCATTACTTGAGGCAGGTTGCCACTTTGGTCACCTCAAGAAAAAATGGAATCCAGCTATGGCTCCTTACATTTTCATGGAGCGTAACGGTATTCATATTATTGATCTTCACAAAACTGTAGCTAAGGTTGATGAGGCTGCTGCAGCTTTGAAACAGATAGTAAAGTCGGGCAAGAAAGTCCTTTTCGTAGCTACTAAGAAGCAGGCTAAGCAGATCGTAGCAGACAAGGCAACTGAGGTTGGTATGCCATTTATCACTGAGCGTTGGGCTGGTGGTATGTTGACAAACTTCCCTACAATCCGTAAGGCTGTTAAGAAGATGGCTTCTATCGATAAGAACATCGCTGACGGTACATTCGATAACTTGTCAAAGCGTGAGAAGCTTCAGATTTCTCGCCAGAGAAACAAGTTGGAGAAGAACCTAGGTTCTATCGCTGATCTAAGCCGCCTTCCATCTGCTCTTTTCGTTATCGACGTTATGAAGGAGCATATCGCAGTTAAGGAGGCTAAGCGTCTTGGTATTCCTGTATTTGGTATCGTTGATACTAACTCAAACCCTAACTCTGTGGATTTCGTAATCCCAGCTAACGACGATGCAACTAAGTCTATCGAGGTTATCCTTGATGCTATCAACGGTGCAATCCGTGAGGGTCTTGAGGAGCGTAAGGCTGAGAAGACTGAGTCTGAGTCAGCTGAGGCAGCAGAGCCAAAGAAGGAGCGCAGAACTCGTTCTGCAAAGAAGAGCAAGCCAGAGGCTGCAACAGAGGAGTAATCCAAAGTTATAGATTATAAAGAATGAACCTCGAAACGGCTCTTCATTTTTGAGGCTGATTCGAGGTTCTTTTTATTTTACAACATTATAAAAGTATAGAAAGTTATGGCAGTTTCAATGTCAGATATTAAGAAGCTTCGTGATCTTACAAACGCAGGTATGATGGATTGTAAGAACGCACTTACAGAGGCTAATGGTGATATGGAGCAGGCAATCGCTCTTATCCGTAAGCGTGGTCAGGCTATCGCAGCTAAGAGAAGCGACCGTGAGGCATCAGAGGGTTGTGTACTTGCAGGTGTTAACGGTGATTTCGCTTGTATCGTTGCTATCAAGTGTGAGACAGACTTCGTTGCTAAGAACGCTGATTTCATCGCTCTTACAAAGAAGGTTCTTGATCTAGCTCTTGCTAACAAGGTTGCTGATAAGGATGCTCTTCTTGCTGCTACAATCGATGGTCGTTCAGTTGCAGAGTTGATCGCTGAGCGTTCTGGTGTAACAGGTGAGAAGATGGAGATGGGTGCTTACGAGGTAGTAGCAGGTGCTTCTACAGTTAGCTACATCCACCCAGGAAACAAGCTTGCTACTGTTATCGCATTCAACGAGGCAGGTGCTAACGTTGAGGCTGCACGTGGTGTTGCAATGCACGTTGCTGCTATGGCTCCAGCTGCTCTTGATGAGGCTTCTATTCCTCAGGCAACTAAGGACAGCGAGCGTGAGATCGCAATCGAGAAGACTAAGAAGGAGGAGGTTGACCGCGCTGTTGAGCAGGCTATCAGAAAGGCTGGTATCAATCCTAACCACGTTGACTCAGACGATCACATCAGCTCAAATGTTACTAAGGGTTATTTGACTCAGGAGCAGGCTGATCAGGCTCGTCAGATCATCGCTACAGTAAGCGCTGAGGCTGCTGCTAACATCAACATGACTAAGGTTGAGAAGATCGTTGACGGTCGTATGTCTAAGTTCTTCAAGGAGTGTACTCTTGTTAACCAGAAGTACGAAGGTGGTGGCGACGACGCTGGTAAGATCACTGTTAAGGAGTTCTGCTCAAAGAGCGGTATCTCTGTAAAGGCATTCAAGAGATTCACTTTGAACGAGGAGTAATCAATTACTTGATTGATCAATATAGAATCCGAGTACAACTGTGCTCGGATTTTTTTTGTATGATTCATAATATTTCAATTGACCATATATCTATGATCCATAAAATCACACTTTGTATATTAGCTTTGTTGCTATCTTTACCTTTTTCTTATGCAAATGATTTGGCTATAGCTAAAAAAAAGATAAACAAAAAAAACGTACATTTTCTAAAGGATACTGTAGGATATAATATATATACTTCCGATGATGGCGGCTTTTGTATTTTTAAGGATGCAAATGTTGTCGCATATTCAAAATCTGGATATATGGATGCCCATCTAGTTTCATATACTGGAATTCTTTTACCTCAGAAGATAAAAACGTCTAAGACAAAGAAAGTATATGATCCAATTCCTCCTTTGCTATCAGATATAAAATTTAATCAGACTGAACCTTATAATAATTCACTACCGTTAGCAGATGGTAAAAAAGTATACACCGGTTGTGTTCCGGTAGCTGTGGCTCAGGTCATGAAATATTATAACTATCCGCCATTTACTATTGGTGATATTCCTGCATTCAAGACTAAAACATTAGGTTTGTCAATGGATTCTATTCCTAAAAATAAAAGATTCAATTGGCAGAATATTGCTCCTAATTATAAGTCGAAAGAGAATAAGGAGAAGATTGATGCCATAGCAGACTTGATGAAAACTATATGTACTGCTTGCTATACGGATTTGAATGTAGATGCATCTCCTTCTTTTTCAGAGAATGCTTATAGAGCATTGGCTAAATATTTTGCCTTTGATATAGAGAAACTCCATATTATAACTTCAAATCATTATTCAAGGGCTCAATTTGAAGAACTTGTATACAAAGAACTTGCAAGAAATAGGCCTGTACTTCTTGCCGGACACAATCATGCTTTTGTCTTAGATGGTTATGAGGATGGTTTATTCCATATCAATTTGGGATGGGGCGGAACTATGAACGGATTTTATGAAATGTCGTTGCTTGCAGCCGAACCGACTGATATGAATGCTGATAAAGATTTCATTTTACGTGTAGCTTTGGGAACTGTTCCAAAAATCGGTGAAACAGAGCCTCCTATGACGGCGAATTTATGGGTGTCGAATTTCAAAAATCCAGAATTAAATGAAAATTTATCTTCTTCAGGAGACGTAAGCGGATCGATCCTATGCACTGTTCATGCAAATTCATTCAAGGATATTGTTTCGCATGTTAATGCAGGATATACTGATGAAAATGGCAAGTGGGTTTTGATTGGTACTGAAGGATTCACATTCAAAGGAGAATGTGGCTATGGCAGTGGAAGTGTTATTCATATAAACTTTAAGGCAAAAGATAATACAACATACCGAATCTATCCTTTGGAAAAGTGTGAGGGAAAGGGTTGGGAACCGATGGAAAATTCAAATTTCAACTATTTTGATATTGAGGTTAAGAATTGTAAAGTTTCTTATACTTTGCCAAAACCGTATGAGTTGAAGGCTGATATCTCATTTGAGGATAAAGAAGACGGTAAGTATGTCAAGCTGGATCTTTCAAACTCTGGATACGACGATTTTTGCGACACGTTCTATGTGAAGCTAAATGATATGGAGGAGTGTCTTGCCAAGGAAGATTTGTTTGTGCCTGCAAATGGAAACACATCTGTTATGTATAAATATGCCGACTCCACATTGTTGTCGATGTATGAAGTGAAAGTGTTTGATGCAAACCAGTCGCTTTTAGCTGTGGCCAAATCTGCACCAAACAAGATCGAGGATAATGTTATTGCTGAAAATGTCTCTGCTCAGGACAGTGCTACCGTCGACGAAGTGACTGAAAAGTCAGAACCTGAGCCTATAGATCCTGAGGCTTTATCTGTCACTGGTATCGCTTTAGGTTTGATGCTGGTAGTATTGTTGTTTATCTTCATTAAGATTTTTGGTTGATAGAATTATGTTTCTAATTGAAAATCGTATATTTGCTAAAGAGTTAAGGACTAAAAGAAAATAACCTATTATAATTATTTGTGTGGTGTTGATATGTCTGGGCTTGAGTATTACTTTGGACTAAATTGTAGAAGATATGGCTTTCAGAAAAGATAATAAAGTTAAGAATTCATTCTCAAAAATATCTATCGCTCAATCGGTGCTTGTTCCTGGTCCAGAGTTGAAGATGCACGAGTGTGGTATGCCTAAAGAAATGGCTGCTGAACTTTACAAGCCATTCGTTATCCGTAAGATTATCGAGCGTGGTATTGTAAAATCTGTTAAGTCGGCAACGAAGATCGCCGACCGCAAGGATTTAATCGTATGGGAGATTCTTGAGTGTATTATGAAGGACCACCCAGTGCTATTGCTCAGTACCCCTACATTGAACCGTCTTGGTATCCAGGCATTCCAACCAAAGCTAATTGAGGGTAAGGCAATCCAGTTGCATCCACTTGCATGTAAAGCTTTCGACGTCGACTTCGATGGTAATGAGATAGTCGTTTACTTGCCACTAGGTAATGAGGCTGTCCATGAGGCACAGATGTTGATGCTTGGATCTCACAATATCCTTAACCCTGCCAACGGTGCTCCTATCACAGTGCCAGCACAGGATATGGTTCTTGGACTTTACTATATCACAAAGGAGCGTCCAGGTACTAAGGGAGAGGGATCGAAGTTCTACGGAATGGAAGAGGCTCAGATCGCTTACAACGAGCATAAGGTTGACCTTCACGCTCCTATACAGGTTATCGTGGATGATGTTGACGAGAATGGATCTCCAATCCGTCACATGATTCAGACAACTGTAGGAAGATTGATATTCAATCAGTATGTTCCTAAGTCAGTAGGTTTCGTCAATGAGCTTATTTCTAAGGAATCATTGACGAACGTTATAAGCAAGGTTGTTAAGACTTGTGGTGTCGCTCGTACAGCTCAATTCTTGGATGATATCAAAAATCTAGGTTTTGACATGGCATTCAAGGGTTGTTTGTCATTAACCATAGAAGATTTAATCATCCCTAAGGAGAAAGAGAAGTTCATCAACGAGGGTTACTCTGAAGTGGAGAATGTCATGGCAAACTATAGTATGGGTTTGATCACACCAAACGAGTGTTACAATTTTATCATTAACATCTGGACTAAGATTAACAACGATTTGACTGGTGTCTTGCTGAAGACTATTAAGGAAGACGAACAGGGATTTAACTCTGTATATATGATGCTTGATTCCGGAGCCTGTGGATCTATAGAGCAGATTCGTTGGATTTCAGGTATGCGTGGTTTGATGTCCAAACCTCAGAAGGCCGGTGCTGATGGAGGTCAGATCATTGAGAACCCGATCCTTTCTAACTTTAAGGAAGGATTGTCAGTCCTTGAGTACTTTATCTCTACTCACGATGCTCGTAAGGGTCTTGCCGATACAGCCTTGAAGACAGCCGATGCAGGTTACTTGACTCGTCGCCTAATTGACGTATCTCACGATGTGATCATCAACGAAGAGGATTGTGGCACATTGCGTGGTCTTGTCTGCATAGATATCAAGAAGACCGATGATGTTATCGCTAAGTTGGGCGATAGAATCCTTGGTCGTGTATCTGTTCACGATGTTGTTAATCCAGAGACTGGAGAGGTAATCGTAATGGCAGGTCAGGAGATCAGAGAGGATCAGGTTGACGCAATCAACGCCGCTAAGATTGAGAAGGTAGAGATCCGTTCTGTACTTACTTGTGAGTCTAAGAGAGGTGTATGTGCTAAATGTTACGGACGTAACTTGGCTACTGGACGTATGGTTCAGGAAGGCGAGGCAGTTGGAGTTATCGCAGCTCAGACCATCGGTGAGTCAGGTACACAGTTGACACTTCGTACATTCCAAGCTGGATGGATAGAAACTGGATATGATTCATACGAATTAAAATCTAAATATGATGGAGTCATCGAGTTCGAGGAGTTGAAGGCTGTCGACACTACTGATGAGAACGATCAGCCAGTTCAGGTTGTTGTCGGACGTCTATGTGAGGCTAAGATCCTCAATCCTTCGACTAAGATCGAACTTACTCGTGTTGAGATTCCATACGGTTCTAAACTATTCTTCAAGCAAGGTCAGAAAGTTAAAATTGGCGATACAATTTGTGAATGGAACCCATACAACGTTGTTATTGTTACCGAGGTCGCTGGTCAAGTAAAATTAGAAAACTTTATTAAAAAAGTTAATTATTATACTGATCGTTATGATGGTCATGAGGAGAAAACCATTATCGAATCCGGGGATAATACAAAATCTCCAGTTTGTCACATCCTCAATGAGAATGGCGGTATTGAGAAGACATACAGATTGCCAATTGGATCAACCGTCGTTGTTTCTGATGGTGAGAAGTTGAAGAAAGGTCAGCTTTTGGTTAAGCTCCCTAGAGCTTCAAGAGAGGCCGGAGATATCACTGGAGGTCTTCCACGAGTACAGGAGTTGCTGGAGGCTCGTGACCCATCTAATCCGGCCATCCTTGCTGAGATTGATGGTGTGGTGTCCATCGGTGATATCAATGGGGAATATCGTGAGGTATCTATCACATCTGAGTTTGGCGAAGTCAAGAAATATCTAGTTCCTTTGTCTAAAAATATTCTTGTAGTAGACTATGAGTATGTACGTGCAGGAAGTGCAATCTCTGAAGGAGCAATCAGACCTTCTGATATTCTTGCAATCCTTGGTCCTACTGCTGTTCAGGAGTACATTGTGAACGAGGTTCAGGATGTGTACCGTCTACAGGGTTTGGCTGTCAACGACAAGCACTTCGAGGTTATCGTACGCCAGATGATGCGTAAGGTTCAGATTTCTGATCCAGGTGATACAACGTCCTTGAAGAATGAATAGCGTTTCCCTACTTACTCCATCACCTCAACAGTCTTTGATTCTGTATCAACGATAAAACAACATCTGCTGTCGACACACCAGACGTTTCCGACGTTTTTGATCGTGCCGACTTTATCTAATCTGGTATGTCCACACACTTGCATAAAATCAAACTGGTTGGTTTTCCTTACTTCGTTGATATCCATCCAAATGGGACTGGAATAGTCGTCGAAGCCACCTCTTCTTGGCGAAACCTCCCAAAGCCTTGGTGTAGGCTGCGAATTGATGAATCTTGCGGCGTCGTCGGCATCTTTTAGGTCTTGACCAACCCAATGCTTATTAAGGCAAGCATGAGTGAAAAGAACGCCGTCTATGGCAATCGCAAAGGAAGCCTCAGCCGTCTCCAAAGCAATGTTTATCTTCTCACAATTTAGGATGTCAAAACGACTTGCCCCTTCCACGTAGCCAAGTTGCAAATAATGGTAGTCGTGGTTGCCCCACAAAAGATGAACATGCTCGTTTCCTGACGCAAACGCCTTTATCTCCTCGAAATTCTTGAGGAGAGAATCGATATCAAGTTCCACATCTTTCTCACTAGGGTATGGATCGAAATAATCGCCAAGGAATACAATCTCCCCGTCGAAATCCTTCGCTTTCTTCCAAAACTCTCTGCCATGAACATCTGGCACTACGCAAATTTTACTCATAAAATAAGTGTTTTGTTGTTAAAATATAATCTATTTTGAAATGTATCTCTTTTCCATGTAAGATATCCACTCTTTGTGTTTGTCGGAATGATAATATTTAGATATTTGTTCCAATAATCTCTCATATGTCACGGAGACAATCATCTGTTTGCCTTTCTCCGTCAATAGCTCTCTGTATAGTTCCAATGCTCCTTTGTGAGTTGACGTTGATGCAAAATGCGTGTTTCCTGATGGAAACAGCGTCACAGAGTGAAATATATCAACTTTGCCATTTTGCAACAGATCTAACCCCAATAGATGGTTACGCCAGATTTGTATATATCCTGGATAATTAAACTGCAAAGGATCTGAATTGATAAAGCAATCGCTTTGTCTTGTAACGACTGAATATCTTGAGTCTTTATCCTTCATCTTTTCATATTGATTGTTATCAACCTTATAACCTTCTTCTGTATATTTTACTTCAATGCCAATTGCCCCTTTACGCCCGTCTTCTGTTTTGTAATCAAAATAGGCATCGAAGGCTGTCCTATCGTCTATGCCATTTGTGGCATATTCAATTTTACAGTTTTCTATTCTAATTGTTGTATTTAGACCAAGCATTTCTGCGAATAGTTTTGAGGCGGCATCTTTGTCCGATAGCATTGGGATGAAGAAATTCCAAGGCACGCATTTGCTACTCAGCATGTCATTGAGTAACCCTTTGTCTTGTATGCCTTTTTTATAACGTTGATGTATTGATTCTTTTATTTCATTGTGAAAAGAAGGAACAAAATTTTTCAAATTATAAGCATCTGCATCGATCAATCGGTTTGCTTTTTCCCCAGCTTTCAGTCTCAAAACTGTTTCTCTAAACTCAGACTGATGCTTTCTCTGTTTTGACTTATATTCGGATTCATTATTAGATACCGACGCAGGTGCATCTGGGATGAAATGAGACACGTCAAGATATTCAACATGAAGTCCTTCTGCACCATCCAATTCTTCAACGGCACGTTGTAAATGTGGCACTTGATACTTTGAAGTATATGCGAGTATGAACATCACCTTAGGTTTTGAACTAAGTTTATATTCTTTATCCCCAATATTAATAATGCCAAGTGCTGACTTCTGCTTTATTAAGCTCATCGCGTCTGCTTTTACATTATGACGTGTATATACATTTTCAATTACACTATTTGATAATCTCAGATGTTCTCCTAATCCTGAAGTTCCGTCAATGGCACCAAATCCACATTTAACTTCTGCAAGATAAACATCATGCTCTCCTTTTTCATTAGGTGTATTGCTGACAAGAAGAAGGTCTACCTGAGTCTTATCTTTTAAGCGTTCACTTACAGGTATTTTTGCTTGATCAGGAGCCCATTCCATATCCAAGGCAAGATATTTGCGGTCATCTGAAAGATTTTGAGATTCATACCACTGTTGTACCTTGAATTCTTCGTGGTTTTTATAATTCTTGCATAATGCCTTTGCTTGGGAAAAATAGTTGCGAACTGAGTTCCTATCCATCAAATCTGTTGGTTTACATAACTTAGAGGTTAGTTGCAACCCATCTTCCCTGTTGTTGACATATCTGTCACTAAGCATTGTAATACTGTCAACACCAGTTCTATTATGCTTTATTGTAAGAATAAGATTTTTCTCACAGTAAATCATAACTCTGTTGTTTGTTCTTATCTCAAATGCAAGTTCTTTATCTTCCTTTACAATATTAAGAAATTCATGGTATACACCACCTTGCATGTAATCTGCAATCGCTTTTTCTGTAAGTGTTCTTGCCATAGTGTTATTATTTAATTCTCTCTCTAAATTTACTTGTAAAGTTTGTGAAAACTTTTAATCAGTGTGCATCCTTTAAGAGCAGTTGAATTTGGTCCTGTTTTTAGATCAAAAAATTCACGTACAGTTTTTGCTATGATGGGATTAAGTTTATATAGAGATCCACAAGCGTCAAGAATATTTTTGTATTCTGATAAAAGTTTTGGTGTATTCTCAACCATCTTAAATACATTAAGAATTATATCTTCATCATCTAGAGAAGAACCTTTTCTTTTATACTCACGACATAAATCCTGTGCAAAATCTTTTGTTATCATAATCTTATTATTTAGTTTGATGGGTTAATACTTACTCGTTTGTTTTGATAATTTGCTTTGCGATCTCCGCTACTTTCTGTCTTAATTCAATAGGCTGTATGATCTCGCTTCTTGAAGCATGTCTTAGAAGAGCATACGCAAGTTCATCTGTGATTTTTAGCGTATATTCCATAAAGACAAATCCTTCTTCCTTCCTTATTTCCCGTTGCGACGCATGGAAAGGTAGAGATCTGAGGTAGGGCACAGCCGAATCTGGTACTTTTAGTACAACCTTCTCAGCTGTTTTGTCCTGCATCACAGTTATTCCGTAACTATCCTTGAAGTAACGTCGGGCATTGAAATCAGGAGGCATATCGTAGGACGAGTCAAGCGTTTCAAGTTCCTCTATTCTATCGAGCGACATGACTCTCCTATAGTTTTCCTTTTCTGCAAAGTCAACCACCACATACCATCTTCTGTCTGAAAGCCTCACACACAAAGGATTGACCACTGCAGGAGGATTCGGGGCATTACTGTGAAAGTTATGGTATGTTACTTTCAATTGTTTGCCATCTCTTATGGCCTTCATTATGGTTTCCAAGTTATCAGCTCCGGCTGGAACTTCCTCAAGAAGAATGTAGTCTCGTTGATTTTTGAAGTTTTCGACGGTATTGCTTACGGAGAGAGTGTTAATAAGCCAAGAGCTTATGCTGTCATTTCCCGTACCGTCGTCTTCAATATAATATCTATAGCCATCTTTCCATCCTATCCTTACGTCGAAGAGCATTTCTGTCTCCTCACGCCATCTTTGAAATGTACGTCGGCTCAACGGTTTTCCAATATCCTTATATAGAGAGCTTCGTTCCCAAGCGTCGTACAACTCTTCAAGAGTCATACCCTTGCTTTTTTTCAAGGTCGTAAGCAACCATATGTATTTTTTTAGGACGTTCATTGCGACTTATTTTTGAATTACAATGCAAAGATAGAGCTAAGGTGCGTCAAAAATAGACTTATAGGTCAAATTGCGTGGTGCGACATGTTCAAATCCCTTATGGTGTAAGGGGAAAGTGGCAATTCAAAAGTTTGAAACAACAAATTGACGAACAAAATCATTCAATAGGTCAAATTGCGTGGTGAAATAGTGTC
>JAZUIF010000084.1:0-12259 GCA_045642085.1 Paludibacteraceae bacterium
ATAAGATTTTTATAGAATGGTATACGAGAGCTTGTTTTATATTTATGATCTGTTGAACCATCTGAAATACCTTTTTCTATGAATAATCTTAAATAAGAATTATTACTTTCATTATAATTCTCGTTTATGTAAGCACCTACACCATCAAATTTGAATTCGATGTCGACATAAGAATCTCCTTTTATGATTTTCTTTTCGGGGGCCTTAAAAATGATTTTTTTGTCTTGATATCCATTTGAAAACGACAAATACCTAATTTTCCCATTTGCTGCCGAAATCATGAATATGCATAGACATAACAATAAATTTCTCACAGCCTCTTATTTTAAGTTGTTCTTCATATTCTCGATCTCAAGCTTCAATGCAGCGTTCTCCTTTTTTAGTTTAATCATATGTAGAGTTAGCTCCTCAACCTTCTCCAAAAGTAGGTTGCTCATCTCAGAAACGCTGATACCCTCAGACTCCATCTGATTTGCTGAAGGTACTCCTGGTAGGTGCTTGTGCTTATTTACGTAATCCTCAACCTCAGACAATGACTTCAAGTTATAATCTTCTGCAAATACATAATCAGCCACGTTGCTCATTTCCATACGTATATCATTAGCTTTGATCTGAGATGCGTTTAGAGCAACAATATCCAAAGATCCTGTACAAATTATAGAACCGTTGACGTCCAATTCTGCTTTAGGTGACTCAACTCCAATACCAACCTTTCCTTCTGTGAAATTGTAGCTTTTTGCCTGTAAAGTCAATGGTGTCCAATCGTGATAGAATTCAGAAGAAATTTTGTTTCCACTTGTGCTGTTACCTGAAAATATGATTCTGCCGTCAGTATTGCTGCCAGTGAAGATATTAAGACCATTGTATATGCCATTTGATTCTCCTTTTGCAACTAGTGTGCCGTTAAGAACAAGTATTTCATCGATAGTCTCTGCATTAACAACAACAAAAGACAATGCAAGGGATGCCAAAGCTCCCATTTTAGTAAAATTTGAAAACATAAAAATTAGAGTTTTACTTGGAAAGTTTCAAACATAATACAATAACATAAACCAAAAGAATGAACTCTCCATAGTTCTTTTGGGTATGTTAAAAGACGTCCCCTCTTGTGTAGAGGAGACGTCTTAAATACGTGTTTTATTTTAACACAATCTTACTTACATTAGAATTTTCATCAGTGACAACTTTCACTATATACATACCTTTTGCAAGAGAAGATAAGTCAAGTGACACTTTATTAGAATGTGCTGATTCAGACATCATGACATTTCCTGTCATATCCAATACAACAACTTCGTTGATTTCACTATTTGAAACAACATTAACATGCCCTGATGTTGGATTTGGATAAATTTTATAGTCAAATTCAGGTGAATTATCTGCGACAGATGTAATCTGACCATTGTTTCCTACGTTACCTCCATCATAGATATAGATTTCATCATTAAATCTATTAGACTTTGTAATAAAACAAAGTGGAATTGTCGATTGACGTGGCTCTCCATCACCCTCGTATTGCTGTACTTTTGCTTGTGCTAGTTTTGCACTAAAAGAAGCTCCTGATTTAATTGATGTTCCTGATTTTAGTGACAATGATTTTGATGCAGTTAATTTTGTCTCTCCACTTTCAACTACAAATGAGCCTGATTTTTGATCCTTAGTGACATCACTTCCAGTTGTGATTTTCTCAGTGACAATATCATGACCTCCATTCAATGTCATATTCTGCAAATACATCTCTGTTTGAGATACAGTTACATAAGGGACGTAATTAGCTTTTGTGATTGTGACATAACAAGGTACATCAACATTTTCAAAAGAAACGTTTGTCTTATCTGTTAGATTGATTGTTCTGAAATAAGACTTACCCATGTCCGCTATACTACATATTGTCACCTTAGTACCTTTTACTCTTGTATTGACAGTAATAGTAGATCCTTTTCTACTGATATATGGTGAGAATTTAGCTGGCTCTTTAGTGTACAGCTTCATTGTTGGATCACCAAACCAATGACCAATCTCTCTTGTCTTTACAAGTTCTGTTTTCAAAGATGCTTCAAGAATTGCTTGAGCGATTGAAATATCTCGGTTGCTAAAAAGTGCTTCAAATGTGCTTGCTGCCACTTCATTACTTTCACCGTGATTTGTAGGATTTGTGTTTCCAAAAACTCCAACAGCACCTGAATTTTCTTTGTTAAGATAGAATTCAGATAAACACAAAGAATCTCTTTTATTGTTTACACTAAAATTACCTGTATTACATGTGAAATTGAAGATTACAGGTGTTTTGTTACCATTATTAAGCTTAGCAGCTTCACTTCTTGGGTACACATTGTCATTATAGCAATTTGGATCTCCGTGACCTCTAAATATAACTATAGATTTGCCTTTATTTATTTCCTCTGTTATATGAGAAGGGGCCTGGTTCCAAAAAGTGCTTGTGGATAGATCCTCTGTGTACATTTCATCAGGCATCTTATTTCCAAAATAGAAATATTGAGGACGTGAATCTTTTTCTGTTTTATAATGACGTTCGATATTATATCCTAGAGTAGTCAAATCTTCACTAATTCCCTCAATTGAAGAAATAAAATCAAAATATCTTGATTCTCTTTGATCTGCATGGTTGTCAAATTGATATAAGGCAATTGATAAAACATCATTATAGAAATCTGGATCCAATGGAGGATTACTTTCGTAAGAGATGATTTTATCAACGACAGAAATGGCATTTTTCTGATTATGAACAGAAATTCTACCTTTTATCAAATTATCAAACTTATTACTACTATTAGTTGTGTATTGTGTGTAGTTTAGATCTGAAGGATAACCATCCTTGTCTCCAACACGATATGAAGTTACATCAGAATTAGAACCAATCACCAATAAATAATCTGGTTTGTAAGGTGTCTCTGAATAGTATTCACGTAATTGGTCTCCTACATATTCTTTATATCCACCTTTCCAATTTGGTTTGCTTATTATGTGACATTTATAACCTAGTCTTGACTTCCAAGTAGCTATTTTCTCAGCAGCGACTTTATAATCATCTATAGTCACAATCAAGTAATCACATCTCTTTGATGAAGCCTCAGATTGTAATGATATCTTGTCGTAATTTTCTAGATTCTCTGGATTAGATGCGACAGTTTTCAGAATATCATATGACAATTGTGATAAATAAGCTTTAGTCTCCTGTTCCTTATAAGTGACACGATACTTAATGTAAGAATAACATCTCAATGTCTTATTATGTGCACTATAAATCAACGGATATGTGTTTACTGTAGAAAACGGTATTGTTCTGAATGTTCCAGTCGAAACTTTCTTTACCGGACTATCAGGTAAAAACACATAATCGTCACCATTTACAGGTGTCCCTATGTTTTTTGGATAGTCTTTTTTATCCTCAAGTCCAATAACACACAAATAGTCTTTGTGGCTTTCCTCTAAAATTTCTATCTCGACTGAAGAATTGTCTGCAAATTCATTCAATACAAGCAAATCTTTGTAATATGGTAAATTTTCTAGAGTGTCACCGCTTCCAACTGTTTGTCCCGGACAAATATAGACTTTTGCGTCATCCATAAATATTCTTGTATGGATATGTGTATTTTCATCCGGAATTTCTTTCAAATAGGCACCGTCAAACTTATATTCGACTTCAATATAAGAAGGGCCGTAAGAAATTTTTCTTTCTGAATTTTTGAATGCTTTTGATTTATTCAATAATCCGTCTTTAAACGATAGGTAACTTGTTTCTCCAAGTACCATCGAAAACATGAATAAACATAAGCCTAATAATAATTTTCTCACAGCTTATTACTTTAAATTGTTCTTCATGTTCTCCATCTCAAGCTTCAATGCAGCGTTCTCTTTCTCTAGCTGAATCATGTGTAGAGTAAGCTCCTCAACTTTCTCCAATAGAAGATTGCTCATCTTTGAAACGCTGATTCCTTCTGCTTCCATCTCTGCTGCTGATGGGACACCAGGAAGATGCTTGTGCTCGTTAACGTAGTTCTCAACCTCAGACAATGACTTCAAATTGTAATCCTCGGCAAATACGTAGTCTGCAACGTTGCTCATATCCATACGGATATCGTTAGCCTTGATCTGTGATGCATTTAGATCTACAACATCCAAAGAACCTGTACAGATGATAGAACCGTTAACATCTAGTTCTGCCTTTGGGGATTCAACACCAATACCAACTTTTCCTTCTGTGAAATTGTAGCTTTTTGCTTGCAATGTCAATGGAGTCCAACTATGGTAGAATTCTGACGAAATTTTGTTGCCAGTTGTTGTGTTGCCAGAGAATACGATTCTTCCGTCGATTGTCTTACCTGTGTAAACAGTTAGACCGTTGTAAATACCGTTGGATTCTCCTTTTGCAACAAGTGAGCCATTAAGATAAAGAGTTTCATCGATAGTCTCTGCGTTAACAACAACACATGACAATACAAGGGATGCCAAAGCTCCCACCTTAGTTAAATTTGAAAACATAATTAGAGTTTTATTCGGAGAGTTCTAAACAATTACAATAACATAAGCCAAAAGAATGAACCCTCCATAGTTCTTTCGGTATATGTTTGCAAAACTAAACTCAGTTCATCTTAGACAATACATTCTTCTGGACTAAATCATGTGGACTAATTCCAAATTATTTGTGTGTTATTAGGTAAAAATAATAATTATATCTAATACATCTAATAGCTAAACAATCATTAAGTTTTGCGGATTGCAAAAGTATACAATATTTTTTATTAGCAAAAATTTAATTTTAATTTTGTGCGAAAAATGCAAATTATCAAATAGATATAATGCCAAAAGATTTATATTTCTTAATTATTTCCATTGGCTATTATTCACTATGTTTGATTTGCTTTTGTATAAATTGGATTTGAAATGGTATATATGCAATTTTATTCAGACAAAATTCAAGCGAATTTATTCAAAAAAAGCCCTTTTGATTGACTCAAATTTCATCTGCACTTCGTTCCATTCGTTTTCTTTGATACTGTCAGGCATGATGCCTCCGCCTGCAAATAAAGTTAAGGTTTTGTTTTTCAATTTTCCACAACGAAGGTTTACGAAGATGTCTGCTTCTCCAGATTTTGATTGGAATCCTACTACTCCTGAATATAATTCACGTTTATGTGATTCTGCCTCTTTTATAGCTGATAATGCAGCTGATGTTGGGTAGCCAAGTACAGCTGGAGTGGGGTGGAGTAATCCTATTAGAGATGACAATGATTCTGTCGAAATGAATGAAATGTCGGTGCAAAGATGTTGGATCATTCCAGCTTGTTTGGAATATGTTGTGCCGACATTTATCTCTGCATTGACTTTCTTCAATTTCTCTGTTATATAATCAGTTACGACTTTCTGCTCACGTATTTCTTTCTCGCTCCATTGCTGTTTGCCATCGTTAGCGATGGTTCCTGCAAGTGATATTGTGGAGTAGGATGAACCTCTTTTTTGAAGCAGAATCTCTGGAGTGTTTCCTATCCATGTTTCTCCGTTTGGAAGGTGGAGCATGTAGGCAAATTCGTAACTCTCTTTGGATGCTAAATTTGTGAAGATTTCAAACGATGATTTCTCGGTAGTGATTGTTTGTTTTGCCGACAAAACAACTTTTGTTACATCCTTCGATTCCAATTTTTTCTTCAAACTATCGAACGACTGTTCGTATGAATTTGGCGATGTCGATGAAATTTCAGATTGTGGACAACCACAAGGGATTGCCCCTACGTGTTTACGATCTTGTAAATATGAGCTGAATCGAGTAGCGTCATCAGCCGAACTTAAATCGAAAGATAGATCATTAGGAATCATCATTAGTCTATTCTCTTCGAATGATGACAAGATGAATCCATCGGTGTTGGGAGTGTAATCACTTAGTAGAGAGTCATTTGAAGCGATGAATGTCGGCTTGCATCCACGATTTTTGAAGATACAAAAAAGAGCATCCGTCGTTTCTGCACGACGGATGACCTCATTCCATATATCTTCTAACTTCTGCATTTTTAGTATTCCAAATATGGATTATGCAATTTTTCCCAAGCCACATCAGTAGTGCCTCCATGACCTGGATAAAAGACTGTATCGTCTGGCAAACGAAGTAGTTTGCCTGTGATGCTCTCCATAATCTCACGTTGGCTTCCTGTTGGAAAATCTGTTCTTCCTATTGATCCTTGGAAGATTGTGTCGCCTGTGAAGCATACATTCTCTTCTTTACAGTAGAAACAAACACTTCCTGCACTATGTCCTGGAGTTTCAATCACTTGCAGTTTAATATTGCCAATTTCTATGATGTCTCCCTCCTTGATGCTTGTGCCAATCTCTGGTGCTGGTTCGTCGGCTGGCATTTGGAAAATATTGAGCTGGTCGACGAACGTATCGATAAAAAACTGATCCTTAGAACTTGCGTAAGTCTTAAGTCCAAAAGTCTCTAGAATGAATTTATTTCCGTAAATGTGATCGAAATGAAGATGTGTGTTAAGAAGGGCGACAGGAGTCAACCCATTCTCAACAATATATTTCTTCAATTTTACCTTTTCCATTCGGCTACGACATCCTGCGTCGATGATTCCACATTTGTTAGTGGTCTCATCAATCACTACGATAGTGTTCTCCTGGATAGGATTAAAAACGAAAACTTCTATTTTCATTGTTCTGCTGAATCGTTTTTCTCGTTTTCAATTTTCTGAGATTCCTGATCTGCAATCTCGCTTACCTTGTCAAGAATCTTTGTGTTGACTTTGAAATCTGTAGGACGGAAACTGCGTACGATAGCAATCACAGAATCTTTACTGCCTGGTAGAATGTCACCGTTAACACGATAAAGCAATCCATCTTTTGCGTCAACAATTCTTGAAATCTTTGTGAACTCCTCTTCATCTGTTTTTGCAGAGAACATGAATTCATAAACTCCCTCTTGCTTAGAAATTTCGATAATACGAAACTCTGGATATTCCTGACTATCAGAGTTTAACAGATTTTCAGCAAATGTCTTAAACTCTTCTTGAGTATTTGCTTTAGTCACATCGATCATGATATCCTCACCCTTTTCCAAAACCAATGGAATAGTAGGGAAAGGGTAGGTAGTAGCCTGATAACCTTCAGGAACTAATATGTCGAACCCGTCAAATTTTGTAAGATTGCTTGGCTCCTCAGTTTTAGTTTCAGCCTTTGGCTCTTTCTTGACGTTGTTACAGCTTGCAAAAGAAAACAACAAACAAGCTGCTGCAATATTACCGATGAATTTTAATACCTTCATATTTTCTAAATGTTATCGTCAACATAAACGTTAACGTTTTTTATTTTTGTTATCGTTTGGGTTTTCGTCTTCGTCTTCAATATAGTCAACGATTTCTTCGTCATCGTCTTCTACATAATCGACAAGTTCTTCATCATCTTCTTCCTCTTCATCGACAAATTTCGATGGTGTTTTACCACTCATCACCTCATCGTAAAGATCCTCATCCCATTCATACTCATCGAATTCATCATCATTTGGAGATTCGTCAACGTAGCTGAAATCATCATCGTCGTCGAAATCATTACGGATCTTATCTGCGTCAAGATTTCGGTGAGTGATTGATTCAACTTCGTGAGTGTTATTCTGAATCATCTCCCAAAGCATATCTTTCAACTGCATCAATCCACTTCCTACGACAGACGAGATAAAGCAGTATTTGATGTCTTTAGGCAACTGCTCTGCGATCAATTCCTTAAGCTCATCGTCGAGCATATCAGATTTCGAAAGACATAGAATTCTCTGCTTTTCAAGTAGTTCAGGATTATAAGCTTCCAATTCTTTCAAAAGAAGATTATATTCTTCGACTATATCATCCGTGTCGACAGGAACCAAGAAGCAGAGAATAGCGTTTCTTTCAATATGACGCAAGAAACGGTAGCCAAGACCTTTTCCTTCACTTGCTCCTTCAATGATACCAGGGATATCAGCCATACAGAAACTCTTTCCGTCGCGGTAGGCTACGATACCAAGGTTCGGAACTAGGGTAGTGAATGGATAGTCGGCAATTTTTGGCTTTGCTGCTGAGATCGACGAAAGCAAAGTACTCTTTCCTGCGTTTGGTTTTCCCACCAAGCCCACGTCGGCAAGCACCTTCAACTCAAGAATAACGATACGCTCCTGACCAGGTTCACCGCTCTGAGCGAAACGAGGAGTACGATTGGTAGCCGACTTGAAATGCCAGTTGCCTAGACCTCCACGTCCACCTTTAAGAAGAATCTTCTGCTCGCCATCTTCAGTGACGTCCATCAAGTATTCACCAGTTTGAGCATCATAAACAACTGTTCCACAAGGTACTTCAATTACTTTGTCGGCACCATCTGCACCAAAACTTCTACTATGGCTTCCGCTCATACCGTTGCCGGCGAAGATATGACGGTCATATTTAAGGTGAAGCAAAGTCCAATAATCCTTGCTTGCACGGATAATGATGTGTCCGCCACGACCACCGTCTCCACCGTCAGGACCACCCTTAGGAGTGAACTTTTCACGATGAAGGTGAGCCGAGCCACCGCCGCCTCTACCGCTTCTGATATGAATTTTTACGTAATCTACGAAGTTGCTATTTGCCATAGTGTGTCAATTTTGCGCAAAATTAAGAATATTTTGCATTTAATTTAGAAATAATCAATCATAATTATAATATGTGTATAACTAAATTAAGACAAACGCTATATATTCATTGATTTTTGTGATATTGTTGAAAAATAAATCAATTGTTGATAATTTCGTTGATAAATTTATATGTGATATTGTTGATAACCTTTGTTTTTTGTCATAAATTTGCGAATTAAAGTAAATTGCTTAGAAAATATGAACGAGGAACTTAATATAAAAGGACTTAATATGTATATATTCCGATTTGTTTCGGTTTTGCTAATGTTGTTTTCATTAACAACACCATCATTTGCAGAATTTACAGGAGATGGATCAAAAAGTAATCCGTTTATCATTGATGAACCCGATGATATTGTTGCTTTAAGAGATTATCTAATCAAAAGAGATAACTCACGCTATGTAAATCAAGGTAAATATATCTACGTAAAGCAAACTACAGATATTGATTTGGAGCAATTGTCAAAGCAATCTAACAAAAATTCTTCAAGACCTCCTCTTCCATTATCTGCAAATAATTTTTTGAGAAAAGCTTTGGTATATATCCCGGATAATTGTTTTTTAGGTGTGTATGATGGTGGTGGATTTACCATTAAAAATTGGATACTTGAAAGTAATATAGTAGGATCAGAAGTCAATACTAATTATTTCATTTCGATGTTTGGAAAAGTAGGTGAAGATGGTCAGGAAAGGTCAATTATCAAAAATCTAAATATAGAAGGATTTGAATTAGAACTTGCTGAAACTGAAAATGGAGACAATCATAGTGGATATTCTTTTCTTGCAAGTAGTGTTGAAAATGCTGATATCATAAATTGCCATATAAAAGATTCAAAAATTCAAGGTGACGGTCATTTTGAATTTGGTGCAATTGCTGCAACAACATATAAAACCAAGATTTCTGATTGTAGTGTGATCAATTGTGTTTATAATCCATCCAGTGGTTCACAAAGTGTAGGTTCTATTTGTGGTGTAAATAATGGAGATATAACAAATTGTTTCGCTTATAATGTTACAATAAATGGTGATGAGTATTTAGGTGGTTTGGTAGGAGAAAACACTGGTGGTACAATATTGAATTGTGGATTTAATGGAAAAATTGGAGCCACTGATAATTTGTTCATGAGAAATTGTGGAGGTTTATGTGGTAAAGTATCGAATGGATCTTTCATAAACTGTTTCACTGTCTTTGATAATGGCAACTTTGTTTGGAATAATGCTAAAGTATTTGGCAGTTTCGTTGGAGACGTCGAAAGAAGTGCTGTAATAACATTGAAGAACTGTTATGCTTATCCTCAAATAAAAACTAAAAAAGATGCAAATGTAGATTTCTTTGTAGGTCGAGATGAATCCAAAGATAAATCAAACCGTACTTATGAATCTCTCTATTGTTATGAAAATGGTTTTGGTGTTGGATTCAAACCGAATCATGTAGATGATGTTGATTTTTCTGAGTCTTATAAACAAGAGCATAATTTGCTTGTCGCTCCGCAAGATTTTATGCGAAGTGGATGTTTGGCTGAACTCCTTGCTGAATATCATAATGATAAATTAAAATCTGATTTAGGAGATAATCAATGGCGAGAGGATTTTGAATTCAAAAATGATACTTTGCCTGTATTGCATTTTATGACCAATCCAGTTTATGATAATGAGGAGATATTCTGTCATCCTGGTATCTATACCCTAGGACATACAAAGAATGGTAATACAGCCAAACTAAACGGTCAGTTAAAATACATTAAGGATGAGCAAGTTTCTGAAGGTTGGATCTTTGGCTTTGAAATAAAGACAAGCAATGGCAATGGTAGTGGTGCATGGAAGCAGTACACAGATGTGAATAAGTCGAATAATGGAAATAAAGTTGATTTCACTTATGATTTAAACTTTTCTACATCAAAGACTACTGTATTCAGATCTTTCACATATCATCCTGCTATGCCTACACGTGTGGCTCATGGAAAAATTGACACTATCTGTGTCGGAACTTCTGTTGGTCCAGACCCAATAATTATAGAGGGTTGTGATAGTGTAAAATACGATGGCAGATTGTTCACTTCAGCTGATAATGGTACTTATACCAATAGCTCTAATGAATTGGTTACTATTAAGATTGGAGAGAATAGGACTCAAAGATTTTTGTTACAAGGTAAATGTGGTGATAATTTTTATAAAGACGGTGAAGTTTTATATGATGAATCAAAAACATATGTGACTACTTTCACTAATGAAACAGGATGTACTACGACTAGTTATAAGGAAGTAAAACTTTACCCTACTATATCTAAGGATTCCTTAAAGGTATTTGAGTTGGGTGAGATGAGTTATACTTACAAGACTCAAAGTGGTCAGGTTTTAGATCCTGTGAAGGTTGAAGCTGATTATGTGTTAGAACCTAGAAAATTGATTGATGATATTATATATTATACAACAGACGAAAATCGTAAAGATTGTCCAAGTACTTCTATTTTTGTTAAATATGTTATTCCTATAAAGGAAACAAAACTCGAAGATTACAATTGGAGTTGTAAGCCAGTTGTTTATAATGGTGTCACATACACTAAAGAGACTGTTTTGGTTGATACAGTTAAGACTCCAGATTCTAAGGTTTATGGAGGCATGTTATATGAGCTTAAAACACGTCATATAAAAGTAGCTGTTCCAGATACAATGTTTCATGAAAGAGCTTCGTGTAATGGTTATATAGAATATGATTGCCCTATGGGAAAGTGTGAGACTACAGAACCATTTTATGATACTGTACCTTCTTTAACAATGATTTCAAATAGCAATTGTCCTACTAAAGTTGATATTATACATCATGTTTTAGGAGAAAAAGTTAAGAAAGATACTACGATTTTTAGTTGTGGAGAATATGTTTATACTTATAAAGGATCTCCATCAGTGACTTGGGATAAAAGTGGTAACTATGTAGTTACTCGCAACGGAAATAATCCATATAGTTGTGATGATGATACTATATATACTTTCCATGTCACTATTGGCGAATCTACTATTTATAGTGATACAACAATTCATGGTTGTGGTAAGGTTTCATACAAAACATTGTCTGGTGACTTTATGATTTTTGATAAAAATACTGTATATGAGGATGTTGTAAAGACTGATAGAGGATGTTTGTCTTCTCGTAAAGTCAATATTTATATACATAAGTTTCAGGATAAAAGCCCTATTTTGCCTATCACTGGTTGTGCTCCATATGTTTTCAAGAAATTGAATGGAGATAGTGTTGTTTATGAAAAAGGTACACATATTATAAAAGATACTATAAGATCGATGGATGGTTGCGGATGCGATAGTATTGTTAAAACAACTACCTTGATCCTTGAAGATCCAACTACTCTTCGTGAGAAGGTTGTTCAAGGTTGTAATGAGGTTACTATTGAGGGATCTGTCTATTCTAAAGATACTTCGTTCGTTGTAAAGAAAGTTGATACGAATATCCTAAGTACTAAATTATGTAGAACTCAGTTCCAACCATATACTGTTAAAATCAGTCCTTCGGTTGTAGAGAGAATTCATGTAGATACATGCGGAACTTATGTTATGGGTGATAAGGTTTTGAATATGTCAGACACTATCGTA
>JAZUIF010000085.1:0-19194 GCA_045642085.1 Paludibacteraceae bacterium
TATTCCATGATCATAAACAACGGAAAACCAAAATTCTCTTACACGAAGTTAGCTATGTTAGAAGATTATTTTCTAATTAATAAGTCTAATAAAGTTTACGATAAAGCAGAAATAGAAAAATTAAAATTCTGATTTATGGGAAGGATTCTTAATTTCATTCTTTTGGCATTTCTATTTTTTAATACGTATGCTCACCCTAAATGGGAAAAACACGAAATCGAAATGCGAAGTGTCCTTGGGCTGAAAGAAGATTATAGACTAAGGGAATGGGGAAGATTTATAAGTTCTGAAATGATAGATAATTCTAAATTTCCTTTATTGGAAATTGAATTTAAAAGATTTAATTTTTCAAATCCTTATAATCATAGGCTGTTGTTTCACTGGCCATACGATGCTAAACCCTGGAGCTTAAAATTGGAGAAACATATATATAAAAACTGCAAAACAGATCAGGGAGCAAACGACACAATTTATCTCTTAAAGACAGCACTTATAGAAGAACAAAAAAATAGAAATAAGAAGATTAATTCAAAAACAGAATCCCTTTTTGGCTTCGCATCAGGAGGAATGGAGGGGAAATGTGCCAATAATATCGCAGGTTTAGTATATAACATCCATTTATTGGGTGATTATATGAGTGATGACAATTCTATAATAACAATTGAAAATGCACTCCCAGAAATAGAGTATCTCATTACCAACATACAAAACATCTTAAAAGATCTTGATTTAGAAGAGTCTTCTAATCTTAGAGATAAAATTGAAAATATAAAAAATTCATCTAAAAAAGCTTGGATTAAAGCAGATGAACTTATGCCTCTGATGATTAAAGAAACTCCACCAATAATCAAAAAAGCTAAAGGTGGTTTTATCAAAGGAAGATTTGAATACAAAGGATTTCAATTTATTGAAGAAGATGAACCATGGTACAAATTTTGGTAGACAAATGAACGTTTATAACGACAAACACTCCACGGTTTGATTTATAATTTCAAACCGTGGAATGATTTTTTTAGGAGATTATATAGCAGTTGTCCAAAATGAGGATTGTTAAGGACGGAACGTCCTAATCCCCCCACCAACGCGAGCTCGGAGAGCGAGTGTATAGAAATAAGCGTATATGGACAACTCGTATATAATTGCTTTTTTAATATCAAAGTGTCTGTCTTCTGACACGATACATTTGTCCATTACTTATTTGTATGGAGTTCTTTCGTGCAGATTTCTGAAACTTTCTACTTTTTCTTCTGTCATTTCTCCTGATTCCCACAATTGATTCATTTCTTTCTCTAATTCAGAAGCCAAAAAAATTGGAGATCACTTGTTTCAAATCGGCAAGTGCTTCTTGTGACTTGACAAATGACATCATGTCAAGTATCTCAATTTGGGCGTTATTTAATGTTGTTGATTGCATAGCTATAGTATTTTGAGCAAAATTACAATATGAAAATGGAAACGCAAATTATTATTATTTCTCCTTTTATGTAGTTTGACTTCCTGCCTAACGTGGTTTCTGTTGTTGTATTGAGATAACATTGAAAGTATGTAAATTTAAAAGTAAAATTTAGATTTGCATACTTTGATTGGGGATTTATTCGCCCAACTCTACAAATTTATTAAATTTTATACGTCCAAAGACCGATAAAAATCAAGATTTTCCCAATTTTATACGGCTATAGACCGATAAAATTTAAAATAATTTGATTTTATACGTCCATGGACCGATAAAATTGTAAAAAATCCCCGATATTCCGCCAAGAATATCGGGGATTTTATGATTACGCATTCGGCATTTCTAATTTAGCATTTACTTCGCTATCTCTACCTTTGCTTTTCCTCCCTTGATCTTCGCTCCATCAAGTTTTTTGATTGCCGCGTTCGCTTTGTCTGATTTGATTGCGACGTGAGCGTAGTGGTCGTAGAGAATGATCATTCCGACATCTTCTTTTGCTAATTCTGCTGTCTTGATGACGAATCCGGCAACGTCTCCACGGCTGATCTTCTCTTTCTTTCCACGGCTTATATAAATAGGTGTGAATTCGGATCTCAACACGTTGTTTGTCGGCTCGAATTTATATTCCTCGATTTTCTTTGGCAAAAACTCTGGCAAACTAAACTCTCTATAGATCATTACGTAAGCTGTACCAGACGCTGCCTGGCGCGCTGTTCGTCCGTTTCTGTGAGTGAATGTCTCAAGTGTGTTTGGCATCTCGAAATGCACCACATGTTTCACTTGAGAGATATCCAGACCTCGTGCCGCCAAATCGGTAGTGACAAGGATGGCCGAACAGCCGGATGCAAACATGAAGAGTGCTCTTTCTCTGTCCTTCTGCTCAAGTTTGCCATGATACACAACGACGTCGTGTCCATCTTTCTCCAATGCTGTTGCCACACGTTCCACTGTGTCGCGGAAATTACAGAAGACGATGGTGCTCTCGTTGTTGAATGTGGTCACAAGTCCCTGTAATGTAGGGAGTTTGTCTTTATCTGGCGACGTCACACGCATCAGTTTCAAGTTGTCGTTGGGAGTCTCAGTTGTGAAATCCAACGTCTCGATTGGCTTGTCTGCGGTCCAAGGTGTGATGTCGACGCTGCTCGTTGCAGATACGAAGATTCGTTTGTCGACGGATGTCAGATTGTCGTTGATGCTCTGCATTTCGGCTGAGAATCCCATCTCAAGAGCTTTGTCAAATTCATCCACTACCCAAGTGTTGATTGTCGATGCTGCAAATGTCTGTCGACGGATGTGGTCGAGCACACGACCTGGAGTTCCGATCACAATGGATGGTTTCTCACGTAGACGTTTCTCTTCCTCGGCTGTGGAGTGACCACCGCAGAGAAGAGTCGCCTTGATGCCTGATTTCAAACTGCGTAGCACTTCAAAAATCTGCTGCGACAGTTCACGTGACGGAGACAGAATCAATGCCGTCGAACCGTTTTTCACCACGTCGGCACAAAGCGGTAGAAGGAAAGCGAGTGTCTTTCCCGAACCGGTAGGCGAGAGTAGTAGGATAGCATCCTTCTTCGGATACACCTCCTGCATCTTCACCTGCATTTCGTTTAGCTGGGCAATGCCAGCATTCTTTATATATTCGTTGATCATGTTTGTCTTTATTTTAGTTTATTTATTATTCGTCAGTGCCAAGCCCTTCGTTTTTGAAATATGCTTCTGCAGAATAAAGAGGAATGTTTTCCATCCAACCTTGATCTTTATATGGAAGCATTGAGGCCCTCAGTCCAGTCAAATTATTTTCTTTGAAGTCTTGAGTTATGAATAAGCGTAGTGATTTTGCATGCACATTTTCTTCTGCTTTCGCTTCTGTTGGTATGATGCGATTATGACCTTGTACTACAAAATCAAGTTCCATAGTGCTGTTGTCTTTTGAATAATAGAAAATGTTTTTGTCCATTTCATCATGTATTTCCAAAGATTTGATCTGCGAAAGAAGATAATTTTCTGTGAATGCACCTTTGAATTCGGAGAAAACATTTGTGCCTATTAGCATTTCACGAGAGCGAGCTCCACACATGCATGATAGCAACCCGCAATCCAACAGATATATTTTGAATGTAGAGTCGTCGGAGTAAAATTTTAATGGTTCTTGTGGTTTTGATACTCTGGAAATCTTATACACTAATCCTGCATCTACTAACCACTGAATTGCCTTTTCAAAATCTACCGCTCTAGCTCCTTTTTTTATTGCACCAAAGATGAATTTTTTATTTTCTTTAGCCAATTGCGCTGGTATGCTTTCCCACACTTGTCTTATTCTGACAACTTCTGTGCTGGTATGCTTTCCCATATCTTTACTATAGGTTGCTAGTATTGAACGTTGAACATCCCTTGTCTCTTTTGCATCATGATTTTCTAACCATGTAGAGACTGATTCTGGCATGCCTCCACAAAAATAATATTGCCTTAGGTAGTCTGTTAGCAAATCATGTTGTATTGTCATTGACTCCCAATCTAATTTTCTTACGGCTTCTGCTAGCATATCTCTGCCATTAGCCATTAGAAACTCATCAAATGTCATTGGGTACATTCTTAAGTCGTTGACTTTTCCCACTGGATAACTTTCGTCTTTTCTTATTGAGATTCCCAATAATGATCCCGCTACAACAACATGTAGATCTCGCTTTTCTTCACAAAAGTATTTTAGCGAAGAAATTCCGTTTGGCACTTCTTGAATTTCGTCAAAAAACAATAGCGTTTTTCCAGGAATTATCTTTTGCTCGTTTGCTTGCTCCAATTGGTAAATTATACGGTCCATGTTGAAGTCGACGAACAACGAATCTGCAAATCTATTGTTATGACAATTCACATACAACATATTGCCGAATTCGTTTTTTCCGAACTCTTTTATGATGTATGTTTTCCCCACTTGTCTTGCTCCTAATAATACAAGAGGTTTGTGTTTTGGATTATTTTTCCAACTTAATAACTCCTTGTAAATATTTCTTTTCATTGCTCTTTGAATTGCGTTATGCAAAAGTATTAATAATAAATAGATTATGCAATGATTTTACACTTTTCTTGGGGAACAAACTCTCAAAATCAACACTTTTCTTGGGGAACAAACGCCCTTAAACTACATTTTTCTTGGGGAACATGTTGTATTAAAGACGCACGACCGTGCGTCTCTACGAGATATGCGAATTATGAATTATGCATTATGAATTATGCATTAAGATATATTTCCCCAAACATTCAGCTCTCTTGCCAGGTGTGCGAGCTGGTTCACGTAGATCTGATTCTCCGGTGACTTCAAATCGGGATCGTTTGCGATGATGTTGATAGACGCATCACGCGCACGCATTAGGATCACTCCGTCGGTGGCGATGTTGGCGATACGCATCTTCATCGGTGTTCCACTCTGTTGTGTGCCTTCGATGTCTCCCTCTCCACGCAGACGAAGGTCGGCTTCGGCAATCTCGAATCCGTCGTTGGTGCGTGTCATGATCTCCATTCTGCGCATAGTCTCCTTTGCCAACTTGACGTCTGTCACCAAGATGCAGTAGCTCTGGTCTGCACCACGTCCCACACGGCCTCTCAACTGGTGGAGCTGGCTGAGTCCGAATCGCTCTGCACTCTCTATCACCATCACGCTGGCGTTTGGCACGTTCACTCCAACTTCAATCACCGTCGTCGCAACCATTATATTGGCTTGACCTGATGCGAATCTCTGCATGTTCTCATCCTTCTCCTCAGGTGTCATCTTGCCGTGAACCATACATATATTATATTGTGGCTGAGGAAAAACAGCACAAAGTCGCTCGTAACCTGCGGTAAGATTCTCGAAATCAAGTTTTTCACTTTCCTTAATCAATGGGAACACCACGTACACCTGTCGTCCTTTGGCGATCTCCATTCGCATGAAATGGTAAAGTTTTTCTCTGTTGGTGTCGTACTGATGGTATGTCTGGATTGGTTTTCTGCCTGGAGGCAACTCGTCAATCACGGAGACGGAAAGGTCGCCATACAGCGTCATAGCCAAGGTGCGAGGGATCGGTGTCGCCGTCATCACAAGAATATGAGGCGGAATGGTATTCTTCTTCCATAGTTTGGAGCGTTGAGCCACTCCAAAACGGTGTTGCTCGTCGATGATTGCCATGCCAAGGTTGTTAAACACCACGGTATCCTCAAGAATCGCATGTGTGCCGATTAGAATCTGTGTCTCACCGGATTTTAGCGACGGAAGGAGTTTCTTACGAACGGGAGCTTTAGTGCTACCTGTCAGTAGGGCGACGTTGATGCCTATTGGAGTCAACTGCTTAAAGATAGTCTCAAAATGCTGATTAGCAAGAATCTCCGTCGGAGCAAGCAGGCAAGCCTGATAACCATTGTCGAGAGCCATGAGCATTGTCATCGTGGCGACGAGGGTTTTTCCACTTCCCACGTCTCCCTGAAGCAGACGGTTCATCTGTTTGCCAGTGCGCACATCCTCACGAATCTCCTTGATCACTCGTTTCTGAGCACCAGTGAGAGGAAACGGCAACTGCTTATTGTAGAAGTTGTTGAAATAATCTGCAATGCGTGGAAACATAAGACCATGCTCGTTGATCTGACGTTTGTAGGCACGCTGCATCTTGAGCTGGATATAGAAAAGCTCTTCAAACTTCAATCTATACTGGGCTTCTGCAAGAGTCTGAGGATTTTCTGGATTGTGGATATTCCAGATAGCACGGTTGAGCTCCATAAGATTTTCTCGTTCACGGATGTCGGCAGGCAGAGTCTCATCGAGTGGGGAAGTCTTGAGATTCTGAAGCTCATCCATGATGATTTGTCGCAATCCTGACGAATCAAGATAGTTGCGTTTCATCTTGTCGGACGTATTATACATACTCATCAGACCATTGGTGAGATGTTTTTTTGTGGCCGACTCTATAGTATCCATCTCCGGATGTGCAATCTGGCACTTTCCACCAAACACGGTTGGTTTGCCGAAGATGATATATTCTTTGTCTTTTTGTATTTTGTCCAAGAAATATTGGACTCCCTGGAACCATACCAGAGAAATAGTGTCATGACCATCGGAAAATTCAGCGGTCAGACGTTGCTGTCTTCCGACGCCGACAGTCTTCATTGAAATCACCTTGCCCCTAATCTGGACGTAGGTGTTGGCTCCGGATATTTCACGGATGGAGTAGAATTTGCTTCTGTCGATATATCTGTAGGGAAAATAATACAACAAGTCTTCTGGGCGAAACACCTCTATTTCTCCCTTCAACACATCTGCCTTCTTTGGCGAAACACCACGACAGTTGGTCAATTCCCTTGTTCTGTAAAATGCTGTCGACAAAATTATGAACGATTATGCAATTGTAAACTAATGTATAATCAATTGCAAGTTAAACAAAAACTTTTAGATACGCAACCGTATCTTTCAATTTCTCCTATATTAGCATTTCAATTATCAATTATTTATTTCATCGAATTCACGTTATTTAAGAAAAAACTTGTTTTCAACGTTTTCTAACACTTTCATTTGATGTATTGCAATTTTATTCAATTCCATCAGTCTGTCGCTTTGAGTCATTCCTTTCTCTATGAAAACAGCATTGAGGTTTTCCATGTTGGAGAGACAGATCAACTGATTCATCGTTGCATAGTCTCTAATATTTCCCTTTAGCGACGGATTTTGTTCCCTCCACATTTTCGCTGTCATCCCAAACATCGCCACATTTAATACGTCTGCTTCATCCGCATAGATCATGCTTGCCTGAACTGATGTCACGTTTTCTGGAATAAGATTGTCTTTTATAGCGTCTGTATGGATTTTATAATTGATTTTCGAAAGTTCTCGTTTCGCGGACCATCCTAACTGTTTTTGTTCATTCTCTTTAAGTCGCTGGAATTCTTCAATTAAGTAAAGCTTAAATGGCACACTTATAGCAGATCCAAATTCAAATGCTATGTCTCTGAACGCATAAGTTCCACCATATTTCCCTTTTCTTACTACAATGCCAATTGCATTTGTTTTCTCAATCCACTCAGATGCACTCAAAACAAAGTTAGGTAAACCTGCTTGCATTCTAAAGTGGTCAAATTCGACCACTTTAAAATTAGGATTATGCATCAGTTCCCAAGTTCCAAGAAATTCAATTGTATATCTATTTCTAATCCAATTTTTTATTACATCTGCGGCTCTCGATTCTCCTTCTTTGGCATTCGCCATGTCAGTCAATGAAATGTAGTCTTTCTCATCAACGCTTAATACTGTGATTTCTGAATTTTCTACTGTTATTTTTGCCATATTTCGTTTAAAATAATTGGAGATTATATGGCAGTTGTCCAAAATGAGGTTTGTTAAGGTCCCATGTTTAATTATTGGGGTTCTACCCAGCCCACTTACGCAAGCTCGGAAATCGAGCGTATAAAAAGCGTGTTTGGACAACTCGTATATAATTGCCTATTAATTTTGATTGTTACTAAATCTGTCTTGCTTTATATAAAATTTGTTTCAATAAATGTATTCTTTCTTTACTTTTTCAACATATACTCCGCAATAGCCAAATCCATTGGAGTCGTAATCTTGATATTCTCACGACAGCCTTCAACCAATGATATTTTGTGTCCGCTATATTCCACCACACTTGCGTCGTCGGTGAAAGTCTCGATGAATCCAACTCCGTATGCTTTCTTCAATAGTTGCAAATCAAACACTTGTGGAGTCTGGACAAGTTTGACCATTCTTCTGTCGATTTGTGAATTTTCTCCGTCTTCCGACAATATACGTACTGAGTCGACAGAATCGACTACAGGCACTACAGCCTCATCTTTAGCCGCTGCGTCGTAAAGACGGTTGATCATCTCTGATGTGGCGAACGGACGTACTCCGTCGTGAACTCCGACCAACGCTGGCCCGTCGACTTGGATAGTATTCAATCCATTAAGCACGGAATGGAAACGAGTCTTTCCACCTTCAACGATAGTGATATCGTCAGTGTTGAAGCTATTCTCCTTGCAGCATTTATGCCAATAGTCGAAATGTGTGGCTGGCAGACAGACGATGATCTTGATACCGTCTATTGCCTTTCTGAAAGCATCGATAGTGCGCAAAAGAATTGGTTTGCCTGCAATCGGCAGAAACTGTTTTGGAATTTCCGTACCCATTCTTAATCCTGAGCCTCCGGCCACTATAATCACAAATCTATTCATACTCCACCTAAATTTGCTCAAAAGTATTAAAAAATGCTTACCTTTGCAAAGAATTTTCAAAAGAGAACTAATTAAGGAGGTTTTATGCCATTAAATATACCGAAGGATTTGCCGGCTGTGGATGAATTGAAGAAGGAAAATATATTCGTCAAAGATTCGATTGAGGCAGCCAACCAGGATATCCGACCATTGAAGATTGTCATTCTTAATCTTATGCCGATCAAGATTACGACAGAGACAGATTTGATTCGTCTTTTGTCCAACTCTCCGTTGCAGATTGAGATTGAGTTCATGCAGATTTCAAGCCACACATCCAAGCATACTCCTATCGAGCACATGATGGCCTTCTATAAGAGTTTCGAGACTTTACGCACTCAGAAGTATGACGGTATGATCATCACAGGAGCCCCACTTGAGTTTATGGACTACGAGGAGGTGACATACTGGAATGAGTTGACTGAGATCTTCGATTGGGCTCGTACCCACGTCACATCCACACTTTACGTTTGCTGGGGTGCGTTTGCTGCGTTGTATCATTTCTACGGTATCAACAAAGTGATGAAAGATTCCAAGATCTTCGGAGTGTTTGAGCATAAGATCCTAGAACCGTTGAATCCTATTTTCCGTGGTTTCGACGATACATTCTATGTGCCACACAGCCGTCACTGCACATTGGATAGAAAAGATGTTGAGGCTGTGCCTGAATTGAAGATTCTTGCAGAGGGCGACGTGCAGGGTCCATACATGATGATGGCAAACAACGGTAGAGAGTTTTTCTTGACTGGCCATCCTGAATATGAGCCATATACTCTCGACGCTGAGTATAGACGTGACTTGGCGAAGGAGTTGCCGATTGAGATGCCTATCAACTACTATAAGGATAATGATCCAGACAAGGGACCTCAAGTAAGGTGGAGAAGTTATGCCAACTTATTCTATTCCAACTGGTTGAATTATTTCGTTTATCAGATTACTCCTTACGATATTAATTTGGTGAAGTAAGTTTGTAGAGACGCGAGATCTCGCGTCTTTGTTAATGATAGAAATATAGCATGAAGACGCGAGGTGAAATTCGCGTCTTTTTTTGTTATGTCGTTTGTGAACTCTATTGAAAAATGTATTTTTGCAACTGAAAGAATGTTTTGATTAGTCGATTCGGATTAACAAAACGGTACAAGTATTAATTAAAAAAATAACAAATGACAAAATTCATCGATTTACGATGTGATTTCGGGTTCAAGTACTGTATGTCGGACCCTATCATCATGAAGTCTTTTCTTAATGCTATTTTGGATGGCGACGAAGCCCCAATCTTAGACGTCCAGTTTGAAAATGTGGAGTTGCCTCGAATGATTAAAGGTGAGCGTGGTGTCATATTTGATATGCTCTGCACAACAGATAAAGGCGACACAATTTTAGTTGAGATGCAAAACTCATACCAGAAGTTTTTCAAGACTCGTGCCAATTTTTACACTTATCATATCTTGCGCAGAAAGATAGAGAGAGGCGATGGTTGGAAAGAAATGAAAAATGACATCTCCAAAATCATCGGAATTTTCATTATGGGAGATGGCTTGGCTGGACTAGACAAAGTCATCACAAAAACTGCGGAATGCGATTTGGAAGGAGGCAAAGTATTTTGGGATAGACATCGAAAATATTTTATATCTTTGCCGAAGTTCAAGTTGGATGTCAACAACATTACGACAAAGGACATTTGGATTAACTGTCTAAAAAATTCTGAGGATATGGATAGAATAAGCCCAAGAGTATATGAAAAAGCGGACGAAGGTTTGTTGCGTCTGCTTAAGAAGGCCAATATTGCAGCCCTCACTGACGAAGAACTTGACTACTATGAAGCCAGTATGAAAGCTCTTGAAGACGAAATGGACCAAAAAGAAATTGGCATTGAGATTGGTATGGAGAAAGGTATGGTAGAAGGAGGCCGAAAGAAATCCGTACAGATTGCAATGGAAATGAAGAAGGATGGCGTTGCTATTGACTCTATTTCCAAGTGGACTGGTCTGGAAATTGAAGAGATTGAAAAATTGTAAATTAGATTACACTGTTTTTTCTTTGTATCGTAGCATTTAGGGACTGGTTTTTAATCAGCCCCTTTCTATTTTCTGTTTATAATAATCATTTGATTAATTGATAAATGCCGTAAAATTTGTATTTTTGCACTCCGAAAAACGAAATGAAGATGTTAGATATAGTGTCAATACGCAAGGATTTTCCGATTCTTGGACAAGAAATCTACGGAAAGCCATTGATATATTTCGATAATGCGGCCACTACTCAGAAGCCGCAGGTGGTGCTTGACACTATTGTCGGCAACTATTCCACACAAAATGCCAATATCCATCGTGGTGTCCACTTCTTGAGCCAGGCTGCTACTGTCGCTCATGAGGAGGCTCGTGCAACTGTGCAGAAATTCATCGGCGCGGAGAAATCATGTGAGATTATCTTCACTCGTGGCACTACTGAGGCTATCAACCTTGTGGCTGACTCTTTCGTGAGATGCCAGTGTGCAGACGGTGATGAGATTATTGTGTCGGAGATGGAGCATCATTCTAACATCGTTCCATGGCAACTTCAGCAACAGAGAAAGGATATCAAGATTAAGGTGATTCCGTTTGATGAACGTGGTCATCTTCAGATTGAGAAATTGGAAGAGTTGATTACTTCGCGTACCAAACTGATCTCTGTGGCTCACGTATCCAATACTCTTGGTACGGTTAATCCAGTTGAGGAGATTGTGAAGATCGCGCATTCTCATAATGTGCCTGTCCTTGTCGACGGTGCTCAGTCGACTCCACACATCAAGGTGGATGTCAAGAAGATGGATGTGGATTTCTTCGTGTTCTCCGGACATAAGGTTTATGGTCCGACTGGAATCGGTGTGCTTTATGGCAAAGAGGCGTGGCTTGACAAACTACCTCCTTATCAGGGTGGTGGTGAGATGATCAAGAACGTAAGTTTTGCTGGCACTACTTTCAACGAGTTGCCATTCAAGTTTGAAGCAGGAACTCCTGATTATATCGGCTCGACTGCGTTGGCTGCCGCACTTGATTACGTGTCGGCAATCGGAATGGAAGAGGTCCACGCATACGAAGAGTCGTTGCGTCTGTATGCAGAAGAGAAGATGAAAGAGATCGACGGCATGAGATTTATCGGTGAGAACGACCAGAAGAGTGGATTGGTATCGTTCTTGATTGGAAACATTCATCCGTATGATGTCGGCACACTTTTGGATAAGTTGGGAATAGCTGTCCGCACAGGACATCACTGCGCTGAACCGGTGATGCAACATTTTGGAATCGAAGGCACGGTGCGAGCATCGTTTGCCCTATACAATACAAAGGAAGAGATTGATGCTTTCGTGGCCGGATTGGTGAGAGTGGCATCAATGTTTAATAGAAAGAAGAAATGAGTTTGATTGACGAAAGAGAAGAGGAAATCATTGAGGAGTTTTCTTTCTCAGATGATTGGTTGGATATTTACCAGTTGATTATAGATAAAGGTAATGATGGTGCTGGTATCGACGCACGCTACAAGGACGACAGCCATCTTATTGAGGGTTGCCAGAGTAAGGTGTGGGTCAATGCAGAGTTAGTCGACGGAAAGGTTTACTATCAGGGAGAGAGCAACACTGAGATTGTCAACGGTATTGTCTCTATTCTTGTGTATATTTTGTCGGGCAACGAGCCTCAGGATATTCTCGACGCCAAGCTTACATTCATCGACAAGATTGGTTTGCAGGAGCATCTAACTCCGACTCGTTCCAACGGTATGTTGGCGATGATCAAGCAGATGAGATTGTATGCTATGGCATTTGCCGCACAACTACAGAAATAATCTATCAAAATAGAATAAGATGTTTGAAGTGATAAAAAACGCCCTTTGTCCGCTTTTTTTGATTCATGCGGCAGTATTGTTGGTATTGGGGATAAAGGCGGCGTTTATCACTCATGGATTTCATCGCGTCGACCTACTTGTCTACCTGATTTGTGTCTCTCTTGCCGGAGCTTATTTTTCTTCTGGTTTGGATACAATCTCACTTGTAATCAATTCTGTTTTCAATTTTATCCTTTCCGCTGCTATTCTTTACTATTTGGGAGCGGATATCAAGTGGACATTCATATTAAGTATACCATTCGGTCTATTAACCGTTGGTTTGGCTTATGTGTTGTAATATAGTTATACTTTTTTGAGGCTGATGAGCGAGGCTCTAATGCATACAATTATGTTCTCTCTGAGGATAGAGCTAAAGTAATTTATGATATGCTTATGAGTAATGGAGTTGATAAGTCTCAGTTGAATATCAAAGGAGTAGGTTCGGATAACCCGTATATAATTGCCTTAAAAATACCGTATGGCAGAGACGAACGTCCGTGCGTCTCTACGAGAGGGATTATTCCACTAATTATGAATAAAAAATCTCTTCTGCTCAATTTTGTGGCACCTTTGCTCTTTTCCACAATATGTAAATGCATTATCTTTGCGATGTGAAATAATGAAGTAAATCATAAAAATCGTTTTGCCGACGATGAGAAGTGTATGGTTGATTGGATTTGCGTATTTAAATTTTAATATATGAAAAAGAAAGTAGGCAAAAATAAGATGTTGGATATCGTCAAGGATATCTGTACCTATTATGGTGACGATTTCATTATCCTGAATGATATACGTAGATTGGCGGCATGTGATATTCCTTTGAATGTTCTTGTCGACGATACTAATCTTATCCTTTATTGCGCGGCGGGAACTCTTAAACTTGATGTGAATGGAGTCTCTTATCTGCTTCGTGAACGTCAGATTCTTATTTGTCCGTCTAAGGCGGAATTGACAAATTATGAGATCAGTGAGGATTGTTACTGCCATGGACTTTCCCTCAGTTCAAACACTTTGCAAGGAGCATTGAAGAATAATATCAGTTTGTGGAACAAATGTATCTATGTGGATAAGGTAAACACACTGACTCTTAATGAGGAGGGTGAGGATATCTGGATCAAATATTACGATTTGCTTGCAGGTAAGATCATGAGTGATGAGATAAATTCGTTCGATGGATTTATTATTCAGTCTCTCATCTATGCTCTTGTGTTGGAGTTGTGTGGACGAATGTTGCTTAATGCTTCTGAGATTTTGAAATGCCGAATGACGGAGCATACAAAACAGAGCAGTACTATTTTCCGTAATTACCTTGATTTGCTGAACAACACTCCTATAAAGTATCATCCTGTGGATTATTATGCAAGCCAGTTGTGTGTCACTCCTAAATATCTTGCAAATGTATGCCGACAGGAAAGCGGAAAGAGTGCTATCGCCTGGATTCAGGAGCGTGTGATTCAGGATATCAACTTCTTGCTTGCCAAACCAGAATTATCGTTGAAGGAGATTGCCCAGCTGACAGGTTTTGATACTGTGTCGCTGTTCGGCCGTTTTGCCCGCACTTATATGGGAGCCTCTCCACGTGAATTGCGAAAGAGAGATGTGAAGGTGGAGAAGGTGTGAACAATCATCTTCCAGAACAATCATCTTTTTGATGGTGCGTATCCAAAATACTCCTTGTATTTACGGCTGAAATAGAACTGGTCGCTGAATCCGGTCATGTATGCCACCTCTTTGATTGGAAGGTCTTGGTTGCGCAATAATGCGTCGGCCTTCTTCAATCGATATTCATTCAGCAACTCGATAGGAGTCTGGTCGGTGATGGATTTGATTCTTCTCTGTAATGTCGATTTGCTGGTAGATAGATACTGAGCAAGATCTTCGATTGTGAATTCCGAATTTTGATAGTTTGCCTCTATCGCATCCAACACGCTCTTCAAGAATGGATTTATTTCAGTCGACACAGGCTCTTCTGTGTAGTTGTCCATAAGAATTTGCTGTTGTTGCGAGCGTCTCAATTTCAAGATGTTGACGACTTTTGTCGACAACTCCTTGTCTTTGAATGGTTTGGTGATGTAGTCGATGGCTCCTTGTGTAAGCCCCTTCATACGTATTTCTTCATCGCTCAGCGCGGATAGGAACAGTAATGGTATATGAGCAGTGGATTTCTGCTCCTTAAGATTCTTAAACATCTCAAAACCATTCATCTTTGGCATCTCTACATCGGCAACGATAATGTCTGGCATCTCTTTTGTCGCAATAGATAATCCTTCATCTCCATCTTCTGCCTCTAGAATATTCATATGTGGCTCCAATGCATTTCGGATGGCAAGTCGAATCATAGGCTCATCGTCGACAATCAGCACTGTATTGCCTTCCAACAATCCTTTATCTGTGTTTGATGTTGTGGTGTCGGTCGACTCCACATTTGATGAAAGATTATTGTTTGGCTCAGCGATAGTTTCGGAAAGCGGTAAAGTGATGGAGATGGTTGTGCCAACTCCTTTCTCACTGTGGATTTGCATTGAACCGTTGTTTTTGGCAACGAATTCGTTACACATACGTATTCCCAATCCTGTGCCAATCTCATTATCGGTGCCTCGAGTGGAAGAGAATACTCCGTTGCGAAGATTCTCCAATTGCTCTTTGTCCATTCCTACACCTGAATCTTGTACCTCGAAAATGGCATGGGAATCCTTTTCGTATAGTGAGAGTTTGATCTCGCCTCGTTTGGAAGTAAACTTGATTGCGTTGTCGAGAAGATTACGCATCACAGTACCAATCAGTCTTTCGTCGACATTAGCGCATTTCTTGATGTCATCTTTTATATGGATAGAGATCAACTTATCTTCGATCGGACCTTTCAACAATGCGATGACATCCTCGAGCAGATTACGAAGATTGACATCCTTAGGTTGAATTCTATCTTGTGATTGACGAGATGTCGACCATTCAAGCAGCTGTAACAATTCTTTCTGAAGGTTTGTCGCCGAACTTTGAATGGTATTTAGCATCGTCTGCTCTTTCTGTGGAATGACGCCATCTGTCTTTTCGGAAAGCATCTCCAATCCACGTACGATGGAGAACATCGGATTCTTCAGGTCGTGGGCGATAATCGATACGAGACGATCTTTCTCCTTCATCATATTCATCAAATCGGAGGTGCGGTTGTCTACAAGGTTTTGCAACTCTTTTTCGTGTCGGAGAATTCTTTTCATTCTCATGTCGACGACAAATAGTGCGACTGCGATTAGCAAAATTATGGCAATCAGTTTGAACCATACCGTTTGCCACCATGGCGGCATAACCTTGATTGGGATGGAAATGACAGATGCGTTCTGAGAGAAGTTGTTGCGGAATGCCTTAACCTCAAGGTTATAGTTTCCTGCAGGAATATAGTTGAGTTTGATTTCGTGAGATTGGTCCACAGGTTGCCAATCCTCTTCCAAACCTTTGATGCGATATAGACATTTGATATTGTTGACACCGGACAAGTTTAGAAGGTCGAATGTCAAGCTTGCCTGGTTGACTCCTTGGTCGAAAGTGATCTCTTTTTTATCAATATGACTCTTCTGATCGCCTAAACACAAGTCGCCCCAGGCAAGATAGTCGATGAGAGAGTCTTTGTTGAGACTGTCAGGATTGAATGAGATGAATCCATCTGCACAACCCCAGTATAAGGTTCCATTTTTCCCTTTATATACTGCACGCTGGAAGAAATAAGTGGCGTTTCTGTTCCAAGAGTAAAGAGGCACAGCGTTGTAGGTCTTTTTTATAGGGTTTACTTTTAGGATTCCGGGTGAACCAGCACACCACAGACAATCATTCTTGTCGATGCATATAGATGTGTAATTGCCCTTAGGAAGATAGTCGAGAAGTTGGTGAGTTTTTCCATCTGCACTGAATCGGACAACACCTTGATTGGAAGCTGCATAGAAATCTCCGCTGGAATCGCACGCACCATGATAGAAAGTGTAAGGGTCGACACTGTTGTTCTCAAGGAAATAGTGAGTAGTGTCGTTTGCATCGCAACGCCATATTCCAAATGGAGTGATGATCCATTTCCTGTCGCCATCCTCCAAAAAGAAATCAGTCCATAGATCTTCTCCGCCTTCAAATTTGAAAACCTTCTTTTCCCACTTGCCTGGAGAAGACTCTACATATATGCCATCGCCTTGAGTCATGACCCAAGTCTTTCCGTCTTTGGTCCTTTTTACGTATTTGACACTTGCGACAGGATTGTCGATTCCATTGAATTTTACCGATGAAAAGGCGTTATTTTTAAAAGTCGACACGCCTCCAGACCATGTTGCAATCAGAATTTGTTTGTCTGCGTTCTCCTCAAACGACAACACATTATTGCATTTTAATCCATTGCCTACTTCCCAATGGTTCCAAGTGCCGCTGCCTGCATTGTACTGGAACATTCCATATCCATCTGATCCTACTAGGAAAGAACCGTCTGATGATTCATAGAAACAAGAGACGATAGCGTTTGGAAAACCGAATTTTGACGAGTGAATGGCTCTGTTGGCAAAATTTTTACGGCAGCACCATAATCCATTTTCCTGAGAACCAATCCAAATGTTACCTTCTTTATCTTCATAAAGCGACTGCACTTTATGAAAAGCATCTTTATCTTCGTAGTTTATTATCTCCTCTAGATTAAAGTGCTGATCCATTCTCCACAACCCGTGACCCCACGTTCCTATCCAAACAAATCCATCTTTGTCTTTTATCATGGATGAAATGTTTTGGAATACAGTTTTCATTGGTTTACAATCCGTTACCTTTCCCTCTCCATTTAGAGAAAAGAGCCAAAGTTTTCCTACATATGAGGCTACGAGGATATGAGTGTCGTCAAATTCAATCAAAGAGGATGCAAAATCGTTGCCATCCAAAGAGAATTCCTCCAGCACTTTGCCGTCTTTAGAATAGATTTTGATACCGTCGAACGAGCCAAGCCAATAATGCTCAGCCTTATCTAGATATGCGGATAGGATCATATGTTTGACAGAAGCGTCTGTCAATGAGAATTTTGTAGCTGCTGACGCATCTTTCTCTATTCTATAGATGCCATTTGTGGTCAAGGCATAGTGCAGACCGTCAGAGAAGGTTTTGAAGCTAGTGATTGATTTGGCAGCGTCATTATGCAGCTCGTCAAATTGGAAATTCTTGAATGTGTCAGCCTGGGCATCGTATGATAATATCAAACCAGGAGTTCCGCCTAAGAGCATTGTGCCATCGTTGAGAATGTCGAAGCATTTGATGTCATTACGGAAGATTGAAGGGTGGCTATCTTTAGTATAGATTTTCATTTGGGCACCATCAAAACGGTTCAAACCATATTCAGTCGCAGCCCAGATGAATCCATTTTTATCTTGAGTGATAGCGTGGACGAGATCACAACTCAAGCCGTTTTTAGTTGAGTAGTGGTCAAAATATAGTCGTTTTTGTGCGGCTATAATATTAGAAAATAGCCCCAAAACAATTATCAAAAAGAATTTTATATGCTTCATCCTAACAAAAATCTGATGCAAAGATACAAATAAATTATTGATTATCAATATTGATATTTTCTATGATGCATTTTCATATGTTTTTGACGCATTTTCAAATCCCCTTTAGATAGCATGCTCGTATTTTTGCAGCGATTAAAAACGCAATAAGTCTAGTTGACTCAAGTCTAACACATTTCATTAATTACAGATGCTAATTTGTGGAATAAGTAAGTAAAGATCGCACAGACTCGCGTGAAAACAAAAGTCTGTGCGTTTTTTCTATTATGATAAACAGCCTTGTATCGAACTTGTATTGAGCGAATTTATCGAGTATGAAATGTAAAATTTGAATTCTTGAAGAATTTAAATGAATAAGATATATAATTAGCACAAAAGGGTGAATGTCATCAGGGGTAGGGTGCTTTATCAGGTAGAGAGAATTTAGGTCAGAGAGCATGACCACTTAATTGGAAGAAAAGAGGTATTTTGGATAGTGTATAAAATTATTGTATGACCTGAAAGCAGAGGATACGTCATTGTGATGTTGGACGGGCGATATCCGCCTCTGATGCTTGCCTTGCTAGATTAATCTATATTTTGTTGTTTATTCTTTTTACAGATATTAAGCTGTTAATCCCACTTGTAAATTATTATAATGAAGAATTGACGAAAAACAATAATCAAAAATGTTTTCATTTCGCATTTCTCATTGAATTTGTTATCTTTGCAAAAGAACTAATTTCAAAAATCTATGAATCCTTTTACAGGAAATGGATTTATGCTAGCTAACGGAAAGGATGCGCATGGAAAAGAACGTTTAGGTACACCAGAAGTTGTAGCTAAACCTCCACAGCCAGTTGATAAAGCAGTCATTGTTCGTATAGATTCGGAAGGAAATGAAGTGATCGTTGGATACAGTGTTGAAAGAAAAATCAACGGGAAAAAAGTTAAACAATTTGTTTTAAAGGAGAAACTAGAGCATGAGGATATTTAGAGGTTATTTTGACGAAATCGTAAGAATAGACAATAGAGAGTTTCTGATTTGGAAAGATACTATTATTGGGTTCGCTCCTGAGTTAAAGGATATGGGCTTCAAGTATGATGCAAAAGACAAGTGTTATTTTCGTAAGTTTGATTTTG
>JAZUIF010000086.1:0-41766 GCA_045642085.1 Paludibacteraceae bacterium
TGTCTTGCACCTTTGATTATAAGAGGCATTTTATCCGACTCATTCGCCCAACTTTTTAAATAATCGTCAATTTTTCTCCTTAAATACATAAATATCAGTTTTTAGCACGGACAAAAATACAAAAAGATGAGCGAATTAACATACTATTTTTACAAAAAGATGAGCGAATTATCACACCATTCTTACAAAAACATGAGCGAATTACAACACTATTCTTACAAAAACATGAGCGAATTAGGCCTCACAGTTTGATTGAAATTCTCCGTTTCTCCCCAAAAACCATCAGGCTTTTCTCTATGTCCTCTGTGTCTCTGTGGTTATCTTTTAGATTTGCTTCTAAACGTTCCACTCTTCTCATCAAAGTAGACGTTTCTGCCTTCAAACAAGGTATCAATCTGATGATTGGCAATTAACTCCTCTGGCGTTCCTGCTTGGAGTCCATGCTTAGTCAGAAGCCAGAGTTGGTCGGAAAGACGTAGTGCTTGCTCAAGGTCGTGTGTGGATAGCAACACTGCCCTATTCTGCGTGTGGGCGATATCATGGAGAAGCTGTGTGATTTCGATTCTACTTGCGACGTCGAGGAATGCGGTTGGTTCATCAAGGATGACGACGGGACACTCCTGCACCAACGTTTTGGCAATCATCACTTTCTGTCGCTCTCCATCTGACAATTCAGCCATATATTTTTTCGTAAACTCAGTCATCCCGACTGACTCTATCGCATTTTTCACCAACTCTTTATCCTCAGTTGAAAGTCGACCGAAGAATCCTGTATATGGTTGTCGGCCCAACGAAACGACCTCCTCTACTGTCAATCCTCCCGTCTGTGCTCTTTCCGTCAGCACCACTCCTATTGTGCGTGACAACTCTTTCTCTGAATATGATTCCAACGGTTTACCCATCAACGAAATTTCTCCTGCAAGTTGTGGTTGCAATTTAGATATCGTGCGTAGTAAAGTCGACTTGCCAGCACCGTTTGCTCCACAAAGGCATACCAATTCACCGCGTCGCAACGAGAAATTCAAGTGATGATGAATAGGATTCACCCCACATCTACATACATATCCGACACAAAGGTCGTTGGCTGAAAGTACACTCTCCATCAGTTGAAATATTGGATTTTACGTTGGTTTACAAGAACATATATAATCACCGGTGCTCCCAACAACGGAGTAACAGCATTCAACGGAAGCACTCCGCCATCACCAGGTATGATGCACACGAGATTACAAAGCAGAGCCATCACTGAGCCTGTGAGCAGAGTGAAAGGTAGTAGAGACGTATGGTTGGACGAGCCGAGCAAAAGGCGTGAGATATGGGGGACAGCCAACCCAATGAATGCGATTGGTCCACAAAATGCTGTGGTGCAAGCAGTAAGAAGGCCGACTGTCAACAATATACAATTACGGGTTCTGCGGATATTCACTCCAAGGTTTTCGGCATATCGTTCACCCAATAGAAGAGCATTAAGTGGTTTGATCAGAAGAATCGACGCTACCAATCCAATCAAAATCGTGATTGAGAAGAATGGCAGTTGTGCAGTCGACACGCCACCGAAAGTACCCATACCCCAAATCACGTAGGAATGCACACCTTCTGTTGTGGCAAAGAAATTGAGCAAAGATATTGCCGACGATGTGAGGTAGCCGAGCATTATTCCGATGATGAGCAATGTGAGATTGCCTTTTACCAAAGAGGAAAAAAGGAGAAGTATTGCCATAACAAGCAGAGAGCCTGCGATTGCTCCGACCATCACCGCCAAGAATCCAGAAAACGAAAGTGATCCGACTCCTACCGAGCCTCCCATGATCAGCATCACAACAGCGACGCCAAGACTGGCTCCTGAGTTGATTCCCAAAATCGATGGTCCAGCCAACGGATTATTGAAATATGTTTGGAGCAACAGACCAGACACTGCCAACGCAGGTCCACAAAGTAAAGCCGTGATTGCTTGTGGCAGACGAGAGTCGAGGACAATAAATTTCCAACTCTCCTTTGACGCATCTCCACCACAAAGGATATTGAAAACCTCCTTAGCTGGAATGTCGACAGAACCACAAAAGAGATTGCCGAGAAAAAGGGCAATCAGCAGAAGCGACATAAAGAGAGAGTATTTAAGATGTTTGGTCATTTTAATATTTATTTTGCTATTTCAACAACCACTTGAAAGACCATTCAACAAGAGGAGAAGGACAACTGAGCATTCCTGCATTTTGTTGTAAATTTAGAAATGAATATCTAATTCTATTAAGAGGCTGGTACTTTTCGTTATATACTACAATACTTCTTCCACTTACACATTCTTCTGCCTTTACTTCAATAGGGATAAGTTCATTTTCTTTCTGAATAAGGAATTCTATTTCTGCCCTACTGTCCGTTGACCAATAGTTTGGAATTTCGTCATTACATACAGACAACAACGACAAAAGAACAACATTCTCGGCCATTGCTCCTTTAAATTCGGTATAATTTGCAGAAGGATCGACAATTACTGTTCCAGAAAGACGAGCAAGACGACGCAAAAGACCACAATCAGAGGCATAAACCTTAAATGAATCCGGTTCTTCATAAGCGGATAAAGGAATACCCGGTTTGCTTACACAGTTTATACGATATATCATACCTGCGTCTTCCAACCATAGAAGTGCATCTTCATATTCTTTCGAACGAGCACCAATCTTAACAACCTTATAAATAAATTTACGGTTTTCTTTACTTAACTGAGAAGGAAGAGAATGCCAAATTGCATGAATACGAGTGATTTCTCGCGGTTCCGCATATTTTGCGAAATCTAGTTCATAAAGATCTAAAATATTTTGAAGAGTAAAGTCAATCGCCTGCATTCCTTGATTGTCAAGCATTGCTACAACAGCCTCTGGCATACCCCCGCATACCATATATCTTCTATATTCAGTCTTTAATTTATTCAATATTATTTCAGGCAAATGACGTGGTTCTTCTATACAATCGATATAATCATAGGTAACTCTATCACTTGCACGTAGAAATTCTTTGAACGTTATCGGATACATTCTCATAATATTCACTTTTCCTACGGGCACCGTCATTCGACGTCTTTTGACTGCAACTCCCAAAAGGGAACCTGCCGCCATTATATGCCACCCAGGAGCCTCCTCGTAAAAATACTTAAGCGAATTGAGAGCCTCTTCACATTCCTGTATTTCATCGAATATAAGCAACGTTTTTCCTTCAATTAATGGAACGTCACTATACAAAACTAACTCCTTGATTATTCGAGCCGGATCTTTTGACACTGCAAACACCTGTTTTAGTTCAGGTTGTCGATCAAAATCAAATTTGGCAGTATATTCAAAATCCTCCAATCCAAATTGCATCATGGCCCATGTCTTACCAATCTGACGTGCTCCTTTTAACAATATAGGTTTACGGTTTAAAGATTCCTTCCAAACTTTGAATCGATCTATTATTTGTCTCTCAATTTGCATAAAAAACACTTTTAAGTGCAGATTTGTGTGGCAAAACTACATTTTTCTGCACTTGTTTGTGTGCAAAGATAAATTATTTCTTGATAAGAAGTGTGTATTTTTTTAATATTATCTGTCATCAACAGGACGATAATAAATCATTTTCCCTTCCGCCTCTGAGTTAAAAATGATCGACAAATCTTTTAGCAGACGCTCAGGATGAAATGGGATTTCATCATAGTAATGAGATTTGGCTGTGTTGCAAGCAAACACGTTTCTATTCTTCACGGATTTGAAATTCTCAAATCTCTTCAAATCATTATATGTTTTATCTGTTGCGTCATTGTAAAGGAAGAGCCAAACGTCGGCATCATAACCTTTATCATAGACGGATTCTAAAGCCATTGCTTCTGAGCCAGAATGTGTAGTCTCTTTGAAAATATAGTTTGCTCCAGCCGACGCGAACATCTTAGCCATGTAGCTTTTTCCTCCAGCCACGTACCATGTGCCGTTAAAATCAATTCCGTATAAAACGGTGGGAATGGAATCGAAATTTTGCAGAGAAGCACGGGCATGCGTATCCGATTCAATTTGTTTGTAGATTAAGGAGACACTATTGAAAATTGAATCTGCAATCGTCTCTTTCCCGAAAAGCATTCCGTAGACGCGGATCCATTCAGCACGTCCAAGAGGTTCACGCTCCATATAGTCGGCACACTCAAAAATCGGAGTACCAAGTTTATCCAATTCCCCATGTCCTCCACTGTTCTTGAAAGGAGATAGGAGAATTGCGTCAGGTGAGACGGTGATGATCTTTTCGACGTCGGGAGACATTCCCGAACCAAGATCTGCTATTTTTCCATTTTTAGTGAGTTCAGCCACTGTGGTATTTGAAACGTATTCCAAGTCGGTCACTCCAGCGATGGAGTTGACTGAACCGAGTTCATCTATGGCTGAGCAATGTACTGTTGTGAAAACTGCAGATTTTCCAAGTGGAGTACGGATGACGACTCCAGCAGGCAGGTTTGTAGGCAAATCATTTGTTTTATCCACAAGCAAGTAGGTTTGGAGAATGTTAGCAGTATCCCACGGATTCTTGATTTCAAGTTTTCGGAAACCGTCGCACTCCCACACCTTTACTAATTGGGCATAATTGAATGGTATAATTTGTCCCTCTTGATTTCCATTGGATTTGTTTTGTTGACAGCTTGACAACAGCAGAATCAAAGAGAAAAGTATGCTTGTGATTTTTTTCATTACAATCTATATTATACGGGAGGGTTTGAAACCCTCCCCTACGACCATTTGTATGATTCATAGGGAGAGAGTTCAAACTTGCCCGTTTTTAGAAAATCAATAAACGATTTTTCTTGGTCCGACACCAGCGTTGTATCTTGCCTTGAAAGCACCAGAAGTGTACTCAAACACGTAACCGTTGCTTGAATAATCAGAAGCTGTCAAATAAGAACCAATCATAATGTTTCCGTTCTTTGGATTAACACTGATCGACACTGGATTAGCAGGTAGTTCATCCTCAGATCCTGAGATGAAAGCATCACTCTCCTTAACACAAGTAGTAGTGTTGTAGCTTACAAAGTTGATTGAAGGGGCACCATACTGAGCATAAACAGTGTATAGTGTATTCTCGTGGCAAGCCATAAGAGTTGCATTTCCTACAACTGATACGCTATCATCTTTGTTGATCATCTGGACTGTCGACATAACAGTAGCGTAATCACCCATTGAGATGACAAACACATTTCCATCCTTATCAGAAGTGATCTTAGTTGGGTTTATGATCACATCAATCTTAGATGCCACCTTGAATGAATCCAAATTGACTTTAGCAACGTACTTACCGTTCTCATAATTAGCAGCATAATTCATACCGTCCGACACAGCCACGTAAAGATTACCATTAGCGATTGTGATCTCCTCTGGATTTGGACCAACATAAACAGAATCCTCAATAGCAAGTTTTGCTGTATCAATTTTAGCTACATAACCATCGTAAAGAGAAACGTAGACCTTGCCTTTGTCTGCAGCAAGTGAACGAGGCGAACCTGGTTTACCAGCCTCTGTCTGGATTGTCTTGATACTCTTCAAAGAAGAACCGTCAACGACCTCAATTGTGTTAGAACCATAGACAGCGATGTAGATCTTTTCTCCGTAACGAATAGCATCCTGACCTGTATCTCCCAAGCCACGTCCGTTAGCTGCAGCAAACTGGAAATAGTAGTTAGTGCTGTCAGTGAAATCAATTGACGACAAAGATGCATTGTTACCATGGAAAGAACCTTCATTAAGGACGTAGGCAACATTGTTGCTTTTTGCCTTACCCAAATCTTCATCCTCATCTTCACAAGCTGTAAATGAAACAGCTCCCATCACTAATAGAGTCAATGCTCTAAATGATCTTTTAAAATCCATAATATTTTTATTAATAATTTATTGTTCTTATAAATTTATAAGTTGGCAGGGGTAAACCCTGGTTCCTCCAAAAACCATTGTTTTGTCAGCTAAAAATCAAACTCAACTGATGCTTTATACGACCTCCTTGGCATAGGATAGAACCTCACCACCTCATATTGCTTATCAGTAAGATTTACCACATCGCCTCGCAGTTTCATGTCGAAATTATTAAATTTCAACTGTTTATAAAGAGCGACTCCATGTTCCACATACGAATCCATTCTATTTGCCTTGATATTTTGCGGCAAAGAATAGCGTCGACCTACCGCATTCACGCTGTATGAGACATTCACAATTGGATTCTCAAAAGCGACGTTTCCAAATCCCGAATGTTTCGGAGTATAAGGAATCTGATGTCCGTAGATATCAGATTTGGGGTCAGTCAAGTCGACAGCATTTTGATATGCGTATTTGGCATTGAAGAAGAGCGACGTACGAGCGGAAGTGTTGATTTCAAGATTAGTCATCAAATCCAATCCTTTTATCTCCACATATCCCATATTGACAATGCTCCACACAAACATCTTAGGAATATAGACAATCTTATCGTCGACCTTATTGAAATAATAGTCGGCTGAAATTGAGAATGATTTGATGCGAGAAGGTTTGACACCATCCCCTACACATGTCCACTGATATGTAGATCCGACATTAAACTGATTTGTCTTCTCTGGCTCTAGAGTCCTCGCCCCAAATGAATTGAAATACAACTCATTGAAAGTCGGCATACGGAATATATCCTTATAAGATGCTCTCAAATAGAACAAATTGTCAAATGGCTTAAACGAAACTGCGACAGAAGGCGACAGATGCTGATGATTCTCAGGAGCGTCGCCAATCTCCACCTGGTTGAAGAAGAAAGATCCAAGCAAAGTGGCGGTTGCCGTCACCTTTTTGCTTTCATACATTCCACTGATCGCATCCAACAAAGTATGACGCTGAGGAAAGACACAATCGTAGATATTGGAATTGAAACTGTTGAATCTATAGTCTGTAGCATTGGCAAACGAAAAATACTCCGACACATTTTGTCGCACCACAGCACTTCCATACCATTCACGTTGGAAATAACGATTGTCGAGCACACCTCCTGGATATTTCATAGCCTCATCATGATAGTAGCAAGCATTCCAGTTGAATTTGCCTGTCAGTCTCAACATGGTATTAGACCAATAAGTAATTGATGACACCTGAGCAAACGCATTCTTATCTTTTAACGTCTCATTGCTCATCGTATTGTAAAGGACCACACTACCAGGCAGTTCCCTGTCGGACAAATAATAATAGGCTTTGGCTCTAAGATAAGTTTTGCCAAACGCAAAATTACCAGACAGTTCTCCATGACCATTGACAGCAGAGCTATGCTCACGGATCTCTTCCGTCTTTATTTGTCCATTAGTAAGTGTGTATGGATAGTTACCGTCGGCACGCATAAAATCAGCAGAAGCCTTAATGCCATTGCCATTCCTTTTTCCAACTTTATGATCAAACGAAAGATAAGGATTAACCAATCCGAAAGATCCTCCAGCGATTTTTGCGACAAGATGATAATTCTTTTCCACATAAACCAGAGGTAGACTCAAGAGATTTAGAGTGGAAGGCGACGCAAAACAAGACGCATTCCAACCAATGTTGCCTGCATCTCCTATATTCAACGTGATATTATCAATCTGGTCGAGAGAGAATCTCCCCAAATCAACCTGACCATTCTGGCAATCTGTAATTGGGATACCATCGTAACAAACGGAAGTATGCTTTGAGCCAAGGCCTCTCACAGAAACAGTCTTCAATCCACCGATACCACCATAATCTTTGACCTCTGCACCCGCAAAACGTCGCACTGCATCCGAGACATCATGTAAAGCAAGACGATCAGAGAGATCCAGATCGATGGTTTGAGTTGTTGTAGTGGTAGGCACATTATTCCTTGTCCCATTCACAACCACCTCTGTCAATTTTGATTTAATAGGAATGCTGTCGGGCTGACTTCCATAAGCAATTATGGGAGCCAGCAATAAAGATATAGAAATTCCGAATCTGAAATCTGAGCACATCCTATTTGACGGGACAAAAATGTAGTGCAAAGATACACTTTTTAATTCACAATGCGTAACTAAAAAATCTAGATTGTCAGTACAGAATACAGATTGAGGGAACGAGAGGCGAACTTCAAAATTTTCTTCACTCCGAGCTTCTAAAATCAAATAAAAAATGGCAATTATATACAAGTTGTCCAAACACGCTTATTTTTGATACGCTCGTTCTTCGGGCTCGCGTTGGAGGGAGGAGTTAGGGCGTTCCGCCCTTAATAATCCTCATTTTGGACAACAGCTATATAATCTCCTAAAAAATTTGTTTTTTTTACTTTTTTATATAAATTTGCAGAAACTGTCAAACCTCTCCTTGAGGTTAGATTATCAGCCTCAACAAAGTCAAAAGGATTAATATTACTAACTTAAAACGAAAGCCTATGAGAACAATCTTAAAAGCCATAAAAATTTCTGGCATACTCATAGCAATTGCTATGTCTACGACATTATCTTCATGTTCTGGAAAACTACCCAAAGATAAAGAAGGAAAATTCGAATTTATAAAAGAAGAGATTCGAAAAGGCTCTAATTTTTTTGACGATGAGCATGAAGTCGACAAGAAAAACGAGAAACTTGTAACAACAGAGTTAGAGAACGCAATTCAAAGCAACGATTTTGAATATGCAAAAAAGTATTGCGACCTACTTGCTTCTGTAAACTATCAAGCATCCGAAGATTACAGTGGAAAAATCAAAGTCGCAGAGGCTGACATTTTGAAAAAAGCTATAGAACAAGCAATTAAGAGTACCGACTTTGTGAACGCAAAGAAATATTGCATTGATCTAGAATCTGTAAATTACACAGAGGCTGAGGAGTATAGCAACAAAATAAAAACTGCAGAATCAGCATTTTACATCTCACAAAACAGTGAGAATGCTGCAGACCATCTAATTTCGTCTATCAGCACAAGGCCAACAAAAAAGCCATCGATTGGAAGAGAATCTGAAAGTGCTCCAGCATATGATTGGCAGTCGAAGAGACACAACAAATGCATCGACGAATACTTAGAACAAGCGTTAAAGAACAAAAACGATATCTTGGCAAAGAAACTTTTGGCTGAGTATGTAGATGAGCTAACATACAAGACAGTCACGAAAAAAAACAACAACGGATCTGAATATAAGATCAACGTGGTGACTGGATTCTCTGAAAATCATAAGAAAGAGGCTATAAAGAAATACGAAGAGGCAAAGAAAGGTTGGTAACCCATTCTTCTAGTCAGATAAAGCACAAACGACGCCTGCTTGAACAACGATTTCAAGCAGGCGTTGTTATTTCTGCATTAGAGGAGACAATCCAGCTATTTTGTCATCTCACAAATATTCCTTACCTTTGCACTAAATTTTACATTCATACGATTTTATGATTACTATAGACCAACTAAAAGATGTGTTGGAACGCGAGGACGCGTTGAGGAGGTATCTTTGACATAGATGCCAAGCGTGTGCAGATTGAAGAAGAAGAGATGCGTACGCACGACCCCAATTTTTGGGAAGACCAGAAGGCAGCAGAAGCCCAGATGAAGAAGGTGAAAGACCTTAAGCGTTGGGTGGAGAAATACGAAGAGGTGCATAATGCGGCTCAGGAGGTGCAGTTGTCGTTCGACTTCTTCAAAGAGGAGTTAGTGACAGAAGCTGACGTAGACCAAGCCTACGAGAAAGCCCTTAAATTGATTGAAGACCTTGAGATGCAGAATATGCTTCGTGCCGAGGAGGACAAGATGAGCGCTGTGCTTAAGATTGTTGCCGGAGCCGGAGGTACAGAGGCACAAGACTGGGCAGAGATGCTATTCAGAATGTATCAGCGTTGGGCAGACCGTCAGGGTTACAAATGTGAGATTTCCAACTATCAGGACGGTGATGAAGCCGGTTTGAAGACAGCCACAATGAAGATCGAGGGCGATATGGCCTACGGTTATTTGAAGAGTGAGAATGGAGTCCACCGTTTGGTTCGAGTGTCGCCATACAATGCTCAAGGAAAACGTATGACATCGTTCACATCTGTATTCGTCGTTCCTTTGGTTGACGACTCAATTGAAATCGAGATCAACCCAGCTGGATTGTCGTGGGATACATTCCGTTCATCAGGAGCCGGTGGTCAGAACGTCAACAAGGTGGAGTCCGGTGTTCGTTTGCACTATAAGTTCCACAATGTATTGACAGACCAAGATGATGAGATCGTAATCGAAAATACAGAGACTCGTGACCAGCCAAAGAACAAGGAGAATGCCTTGCGTTTGTTGAGATCACAGTTGTACGATATCGAGTTGGAGAAACGCCGCCAGGAGACAGCTAAGATTGAGGCAGGAAAGAAGAAGATTGAGTGGGGAAGCCAGATCCGAAGCTACGTGTTCGACGACCGTCGTGTGAAGGATCACCGTACTGACTATCAGACTTCTAACGTCAACGCCGTAATGGACGGAGATATCGACGGATTCATCAAGGCTTACTTGATGGAGTTCGGTGGAGGAGAATGATTTGGTTAATGATGAATGATTAACCGATTATGGAAAATATAGAGAAGACGCGAGGAATCGTGTCTTCTTTTTTATATTATTTATTTGATTTTCCATTCTAAATCATAATTTTGTAAAATAGTTTTCATCAATAACGCATTAAAGGATATAATATGGTAAAGAAAATATTTACACTCATTTTAGCGATAACTGCAATCGCACTTTCTTCTTGCAGAGAGCAACTTGTCGACGAGATTGACTTGACTCCAATCGACAAAGAGTTGCTAAAGGGAGGCTGGCATTTCGACTCAGTCAGAGCTGTCATCAACACTGTAAACGGAAGCATGCAGAACACTGCGGCTAATGTGTGTCAAAACTTCATGAAGAAGACCATGGATCGTCGCACCCTATACTTCACTGAAGACACCGCATATTGTATCGTCGACATCGACAATGAAGATGATATGTACGTTAGAAGCAGCAAGTATATCATAGACAACCATATACTTAATTTTGAAATCACAGAGAAATTCATGGGCAACTGGTATCTTCCATTCTGGTATATCAAAAATCAGACACCAACCAACGCAATATTCTATCTTACTAAAGATGAAATTGTTGTATTGTTGGAAGAAGACGGTTCAGTGCCTCAAAACATCATTGACAAACTTGAAAGTGGAGCTTGCTATTGCTATTTCACAAGATGTCAATATCCTCTTTTTGACGAAATAGACGAGGCAGAGAAAAGAAACTCTTCTGCGACTGAAGACAAAAATCCACCTGTTGAATAATAAAAAAAGTGGCAGGTCTGTATATTCATATTCCTCTTTGCACCCAACGATGCAGCTATTGTGATTTCTTCTCCACCACGCTTCTCAACAAACGAGTGGAGCTGATTGACGCACTCTGCAAAGAGATGAAGATGCGTGCTGATTATTTTAGTGGATTACAAAATCAAGGCAACCACGAGGAATTACCCATACAGACAATTTATATTGGTGGTGGCACACCATCGCTACTCACGTCGACAGAAATAAACACATTGATTGATTATGCGTTGGAGACGTTCCCCCATGTCGACATCAACGCCATGGAGATTACCATGGAGGCAAACCCAAACGACTTGACTGAGGAATATCTAAAATCGTTGTCGGGGACAGTCATCAACAGACTTAGCATCGGATGCCAGTCGTTTGATGACACCACACTCAAAATTATCAACCGTCGACACACCGCTAACGAAGCTCAAAATGCCATCGACAATGCCCGTAAATACGGATTCGACAATATCAGTATCGATCTGATTTATGGTCTTCCATCACAAACGATTGATTCTTGGAAAGAAGATGTAGCGACAGCCATCTCATTGAAGCCCAATCATATATCCGCATATTGTTTAGAATTTCACGAAGGATCTCTTCTGACAAAGAAGATTGCTAAAGGAGAACTGACTGCGATGGACGAGTCGGATTGTCTGACTTGTTTCAAGTATTTGAAAAAGACATTGTCGGCTTCAGGATACGAGCACTATGAAATATCAAATTTTGCACTCAACGGATACAGATCGCGTCACAACTCTTCTTACTGGCACGACATCCCATACATCGGCATAGGCCCTGCAGCCCACTCATACAACGGAGTGAGCAGACAATGGAACGTAAGTCATCTTCCAAAGTATCTTAAAGCCATCAATGAGAACAGACTAGATGCAGAGATCGAAGAACTAAGCATCTCTGAAAAATACAACGATTATATTCTTACCGCACTACGCACATCTGACGGCATTGATTTTCAATTCATAGAAAACAAATTCGGAGAAAAATTCTCCCAAATAGCAAAAGATACCGCACAAACACAAGAAATTGAAAACAATGTAGAAATACTCGGAGATAAGTGCCGACTTACAGAAAAAGGCATTTTCATTTCCGATTCGGTTTTCACTGAATTCATCATGGTTGATTAATGATGGTTGATTGAATACCTTCCAACTCCCCAAAAAACAGAGAGGTTGTTAATTATTACGCACATAGTTGATATCTATTGTTTCAATCTTTCAAAAGAATGTCAATAAATGTTTATATTTGTAGCGTTTCATTTGATTAGCTTGCGTTTTTTGTCAAATGATTCATACTTAACATTGAACAACAAATTTTGTATGAGAAAGAATTACTACTCACGCAAAACAAGACATATTGTCAAGTTTAGCTCCTTGATTACAGCAACATTGCTGAATTGTGCGACTTCCTTAGCGGAGGAACCAGCCAGCAAAACACAGATTGCCATCCCATCGGCAAACACCACTTCCTTTGTCTACAATGGTGTTTCTCAGAGTTATTTATCTACAGAGGACACAACGTTTACAATCTTCGGCAATTCTCACACGTCAGCCGGAGAGTATGAAGTGACTGTATCTTTGAATAACACAGATCTATTTGAGTGGGAAGATGGCAGCATTGACTCTAAGAAATACACATTTGTAATCAACAAGCTACAAATTGAAATTCCTGCGGCAGACACATCTCTTTTCATCTATGATGGAAAGCAGAAAGCTTATGCAATCGCAGAAAACGAAAGATATACGGCAGAAGGGTTAACCAAAACAAACGCCGGCAATCATGAAGTCGTTGTTTCACTTAACGATACAACAAACTGCGAGTGGACAGACGCAACAGTCGCAGATAAAAAATATAGTTTTGCGATAAAGAAAGCCAAGGTCGAGATTCCAGAGGCAGACTCTAGCAAATTCACTTACAACTCCACAATCGCTGTCTATTCTATAGAGCCAAGCATTCACTATAAGGTCAGCGGAAACATGCAGACAAACGTAGGAGATCACAATGTGAAGGTTTCTTTAGTTGATTCTCTAAACTATGAATGGGTAGACGGCACATCAGAATCTAGACTTTATAGTTTCAACATCTCAAAGGCTCAAGTAGAAATCCCTGTTGCCTTGAAAGATACATTCTCATTTGATGGCAAAATCAAGCTCTTCGAAATCAATCCAAATGACAAATACACAGTAGGTATCAGCAACGAGTCGGCAATAGCAGTTGGTACATACAGCAGAACCGTATCTATCAACGACACTGAAAACTATATGTGGGCAGACGCGACATCGGAGCCAAAGACAATAACATTCGTAATTGTAGAAGGAAAAGTCAAGTACCCTATTGTGAACGACGTTGTCTATACAGGAAATCCAATTGAGTTTGTTTCACAAAGCGACTGTTACAACGTTGAGAACGGCAATGGTGTTGATGCTGGCGAATACAGAATGGCAATTGGTTTGAATCCTGGTTATCAATGGGAAGATGGCAGCAAAGACACATTAAGATTGACTGCAAAGATTCTTCCAATCAAGGTAGAGAAGCCATCTGTAACATCAAGTGTTGTAACTTACGACGGAACAAAATACACAATAAATGTCCCAACTAATCCTGCATACTCAATTTCCGGAATACCATACGGAGAAGAGCCAGGTGTATACACAACAACTGTATCATTGAATCCAAACTATGCATGGAGTGATTCCACATTTGATAATCAGTCATATACATTGACAATTGAAAGAATCAAGTTAACAATACCGTCGACTGACAGCACACTTTTTATATACAACCAAAAAGAGCAGACATATACAATTGAAGAGAATATCAACTACTCAATTGCAGGAAACAAACAGTCAGAGATTGGACTTCACGAAGTCGTTGTAGCAATTAAAGACACTATCCATTACGAGTGGGCAGATGCTACAGTAGAGTCTAAGCATTATCAGTTTGAGATTGTCGAAAGTACTGAATTTGACATTGAGATTTCTGAAATCAACAGCAACGTCACACCAGGAGGCAAGTTGACAATCAACCTCGACGTAAATGGAACGGTGCAATACTACAAAATCCGTTGTGCGCAGTTGCCAGAGCTATCAGACTCATTGATAGATTTTAACAATGAATCTTCAACGATTCAGATCCCTATGCCAAGCAATATCAAGCCAGGCAAATATACATTGGACGTAACACTTTTGTCGGGGAATATCGACACTACGTTTACAGTCGACATGGCAGTCAACTACCCTGCATCAGCAATCATTGTATGTTGGAACGATGTCATCGCAATCGACAGAACTAAAGTCAATTCGACAACTTACCAGTGGTACAAAGACGGAGAGTTGATTCCAGGAGCCACAGGACAATACTACTCCGACAAAGCCGGACTATGTGGGTACTACGAATGTAAAGTCGACGGAGACATTGTTGTCGGACCAGTATACATGGAATTTGGCAAGCCATTACGTCTGACTGCATATGGAGACAAAGGTAAGATTATCGCTAGTGTTGCAGGAAACACATCAGCAAACATTTTGCTAATGAGCGTTGGCGGAATGTTGACAGAGTCGAAACCTGCAGCCAAGGAAGTCATATTCACAGTCAAACCAGGTGTTTACGTGTTGACTCTTGATGGCACAGACCAGAGTGTTAAAGTAATTGTCAAATAGAGTCTAAAGAATAGAAGCGGAACATGAAAAATATATCAAGCATACTATTAGCGATAGCAACTGCCACAAGCAGTTTAACCGCACAGAATAAGCAGACTACCATAGATTCGAGTGTCACTTCACAAGACTCATTGTCGGCAACTACTGATACGACTGCATCACAAATGCCGCAATCAGTATTTGTTCGTCCTCTATGGGAGCCACAAAATAATTATTTGAGCATTTCCTTTGGTGGTGGAATCAATACATTGAAATATGATCTTGAGGTTGGAGAGAGATCTCCAATGGCAGGAGGCTCATTCAACATCGACTACAACCTCTTCTTCAGTCAGAAATGGGGAATCTCATTTGGTGGTGGTTTTACAATCTACAATGCGAAATCAACCATCAACACCCAATATGAGACTTCAGAAAAAATTCCAGTCACATATTATGATGGTACTACAGAGTTGACAGAAAGCACTTTGTACACCACATTCAACGGTTGGGAGGAGAGACAGACATGCTTTGCTTTGGAGACTCCTATCGGCGTACTTTACCGTAGATATCTAGGAGGCAACACCACCCTACTCATGGGAACAGGTATTAAATTCGAGTATCCGGTCAAGACATCATACAGAGTGAAAGCAGGAACACGCACAATAAGCGGATACCTTGAGAGTGCTGACATGGAGATCAATTCCGACCTTCCTCAGCACGGCTACAAGAAACATTACGACCGTCCGAACGGGACTACCGAGACCAAGCATTTTAATGCAGGAATCTATCTTGACATGAACTTTGTTCACAAGACAGCCAACGCTGATTTCTTCTATGGAATCTACGGAACGCTTGGACTATCTGGTCTACGCAAGACGACTGTAATCTATACTAGCATACCACAAAGCGACAACAAGTCGTTGGCCAACATCAACAATTACTGCGGAGTGTTGGAATCAACAGCCGCCAGTGATCCTAAGCTTAATGCTATAGGTATAAGACTAGGTGTGAAAATACCATGTCCAAGATTGAAAGACAACGATGGAGACGGAGTTTTGGACAAGTTTGACAAGTGTCTTGGCACACCAGCAGGTGTTCCAGTCGACTCTTGCGGATGTCCATTCGACACAGACAAAGATAGTGTGCCAGACTATCTAGACAAGTGTCCGAACACACCTAAGGGAATCGCTGTCGACTCAGTAGGATGTCCATTGGATTCAGATGGAGATGGAGTGCCTGACTATCTCGACAAATGTCCTGACACACCAGACACACTCAAAGTAGATGAGAACGGATGTCCGATGGATTCGGATGGTGATGGTGTTGCCGACTATCTCGACAAATGTCCTGACACACCTAAGGGTAGAAAAGTAGACTCTAAGGGATGTCCTTTTGATTCAGACGGAGACGGAGTAAACGACATCAACGACAAATGTCCTGACACACCAGAAGGAGTAGAAGTCGACGCCAAGGGTTGTCCTATCGACAGTGATGGAGACGGAGTGCCTGACTATCTCGACCAATGTCCGATGATCAAAGGTTCAATCAAGAACAACGGATGTCCGAAAGTGTCAGACAAAGATAAAGCTGCACTTAAGCAAGCAGTGCACGGAATCCAGTTTGAGACAAACAAATCAGTCATCAAAAAAGTCTCATATCCAGTTCTCGACAAAGTAGCAAGTGTAATGAAAAACAACCCATTATACAAACTACACATATCTGGTCATACTGACAATGTCGGAAATCCAGAGAAAAACATGAAATTGTCGAAAGAAAGAGCCGCTTCTGTAGCCAAATACCTAAAGATGAAAGGTATTAAGGCTTCTAGATTAAGAAGCAGTGGTTACGGAGACACAAAACCTGTGGCTTCAAACAAGACAGAAAAAGGAAAGATAGCAAACAGACGTGTAGAGTTTGAAATAGAGTTCTAAAAGACAAAACACCAACGAAAATAAACAACAAAACATATGCTTTTCAATTCATTTGAATTCATTTTGTTCCTGCCTATAGTATTTCTGCTATACTGGTTTGTGTTCAAGCAGACAAAACCTCAAAATTGCTTGATAGTAGTAGCAAGTTATATTTTTTATGGAATGTGGGACTACAGATTCTTGTTTCTAATTGCATTTACCACACTATGTAGTTTTGCAGCTGGAATATTGATATCCAAGAATCTAGACAATGCGAAATCAAAAGCCAAAGGCATCTGCATATTAAATGCAGTCATCAACCTTGTAATATTGGGAGTATTCAAGTATTACAACTTTTTCGTTGGCAGTTTTGCGGACTTGATGTCTCTTTTCAATGTGAAAGTAAACATCACATCCCTCAACATCATACTTCCTGTAGGAATTTCGTTCTACACATTCCAAGCTATCAGCTACTCTATCGATGTGTATAAGAAGAAGATAGAATCCACAAGCGACATCATCTCATTCTTCGCATTTATCAGTTTCTTTCCTCAACTTGTTGCAGGTCCGATTGAAAGAGCGTCTAATCTGTTGCCTCAGTTCTTCACAAAAAGAGTTTTCGAATATGAGAAAGCAGCCGACGGAATGCGTCAGATTCTATGGGGATTATTTAAGAAGATTGTAATTGCCGACAATTGTGCGGAGTATGTAGACTACGCATTCAACGACTATCAGAACACCCATGGTGCAGCGCTTGCTTTAGCCGGAGTATTTTTCGCACTACAGATTTATGGCGACTTCTCTGGATATTCCGACATTGCCATAGGTACAGGAAAATTGTTTGGCATAACATTAAGAGACAATTTCAGAACTCCATATTTCAGTCGTGACGTTGCTGAATTCTGGAAAAGATGGCATATATCATTGAACAAGTGGTTTGTCGACTATGTTTATATTCCACTTGGAGGAAGCAGAACAACCCATATTAAGGTTGTGAGAAATGTCTTTGTCATATTCCTATTAAGCGGATTATGGCATGGAGCCAACTGGACATATGTAGCATGGGGAGCATACCATGCCTTGCTATTTGTACCATTGATTCTTTTGAATCTAAACAAGCGTAACAGCGGCATTGTTGCTGAAGAGACTTGGTATCCAACTCCAAAAGAGTTAGGCAGTATGATCCTAACTTTCGTACTAGTCACAATCGGATGGGTAATATTCAGAGCTGACAACATAGGTGCGGCATTTGAAATCTTGAAAAAGATATTCACATTCGCATCTTGGAGATCTCCGAGATTGAATGAGCACATGACATACGAGACTCCAACATTAATCGCCATAGGAATATGTTTCTTGGTGGAATGGGTAAATCGCAAAAGAGCTTACAGCTTTGATTTCTCATGGATAAAGTATTCATGGATTAGAATTCCATTGTACTACGCAATCTTCGCTATGATTGTTTTGTATTCTGGAGAGAACCACACATTTATTTATTTTCAGTTCTAAGTATGAAACGCTTTCTTATAAAATTATTGCTAATGGTGGTGCCGATAATAGGCACATTGATATACTATGCCGTAATGGTAGAGCCTCATAGAAATGGAGATTTGGGACAACTAGGTCTGCTCCCATTCGACGATTCCTATGACGCCTACATAAACAGTCTTGTAGAGAGTGATTCGTATGATACAGATATCGAAAATCTTAATTTCGAGAAAGAGGATTGCGACTCAACAATTCTAATTATAGGCGACTCCTTTTCCAAACAAGGCAGAGCGGGATTCACCAACTATCTTGGAAAACTATATCCAGGCTACAAAGTCTTGAATTATAGAACCGGAGATGACGAGATCATTAGATATCAATTGTTTATAAACAGGCTTGTCGAAGACAAACCATTACCACGCATCGTCGTGTTGGAGAGTGTCGAGCGTTATGTCACAGAGCGACTAGCTTCACTTACTCCGTATTCTCGTCCTGAATTTGAAGATTTGATAGCATACACAAAAGATGCGGTTCCAAGTACAGATGCAGAAGCAAACGGATTCTACCAACTAGCAGTCAGAATCGAAGATGGGAAAGAAGCATTAGAGAACACAATCTTCAATGCCCAAGAGTATGTGAAAGAGCTATTAGGAGTAGAGAAAGCAAAAGAAGAAGTTGATCAGTCGCGCAACATATTCACATGCAAGAAAAAAGTGAAGAAATCAAAAACCAAGTTCCTTTCAAAATTCACTAAAAGTGTAGGAGATGAGAAAGAAGAGGTAAAGAAAACATTCCTTCACACTCAGGAGTATGTCAAGAAACGACTAAACACAGTCAAAGACAATCCTGTGCTACATCTGAAGTTGAAGAGCGACCTGTTCACTTGCAAAGGAAAGGAGAACGACCTCTATTTCTTCTTTGGTGATTTAGACACAGTAGAGAAGAGCAAGTATTCAAAAGCAAAGCGAAATCTTGATTCTCTATTCTCTATCTCCGAACAGAAAGGAATGAAATTCTTGTTTATGGTAGCTTCAGACAAATTCGATCTCTACAAGGATTTCACAAAGAAGAACAAATACAAAAAGAGAAAATGTCAGTTGGACTACTTCAGTGCATTCAACGACAACGACAAATTCTTGAATTGCAAAGAGTTGTTGTATCCACACGTAAAGAATGGAGAAAAAGATATTTATAGATGCCACGATTCTCATTGGTCGCCAATCGGAGCCCAATATGTGGCAGAAGAAATCAAACGAAAATTAGACAATCAGAGATAAAAACAGAGCGGATTCCAAAGAGCATGGAGTCCGCTCTGTCGTTTGTTTATTCATTTAACAATCGACATTCAGCATTTATAATTTATTTACTATCTTTGTAGCAAATAAAAAACAGATATTTTCCAAATGGTAAGAGCAATATTTCCAGGCAGTTTCGACCCACTTACTCTTGGTCACTATTCAGTGGTGAAAAGAGCACTTTCATTCGTCGACGAAGTAATCATAGCTATCGGTGTCAACGAGTCGAAAAGGCCTTTCTTTGATACAGAAGCAAGAAAAAAAATCATTGAAGAGACATTCAAAAATGAGCCTCGTGTAAAAGTGGCGACTTACGACTGTTTGACTGTCGACTTTGCCAAACAAGTGGGAGCGACAATCATCCTTCGTGGAATACGTGCTGTTGCCGACTTCGAATATGAGAAGACAGTAGCCGATGCCAACCGTCAGATTTCAGGAATCGACACAATCCTGCTTTTCACTGAGCCTCAACACTCATTTATCAGTTCTACCGTCGTGAGAGACATCCTTCGCTACGGCAAGGATCCTAAAGAGATGTTGCCTCCAGGCATCGACTTGAAGTCCATCCTTGAGTTAAAAAATGAACATAAAAACCAAATCTGCTGATTTATGGCAAAAGAGCACTACACTGGACTTAGCAATCAAGAAGTAATCAAATCCAGAGAGCAATATGGATCCAACATTCTTACTCCACCAGAGAAAGAGTCGTTGTTTTTCAAGTTCTTGGAGAAATTCAAGGATCCTCTTATCATGATTCTACTTGTTGCTGGAGCATTGTCCATCGGCATTTCAATTTACGAATACTCACAGAATCCAGACCCAAAAGTCTTCTTTGAGCCAGTCGGCATCTGGGTGGCTATCTTCCTTGCCACAGGTATGGCCTTCTATTTTGAGTATGCCGCCGACAAAGAGTTTGAAGTGCTCAACCAAGTCAACGACGATGAACCCGTCCAAGTTGTGCGCAACGGCATCACAACTGAAGTGCCACGCAAAGATGTGGTGGTTGGTGACATCGTTATTTTAGCAACAGGTTGTGAAGTACCAGCCGACGGAGAATTGCTAGAAGCAACATCGTTGAATATCGACGAGAGTTCACTAACCGGTGAGCCTATCTGTCTAAAGACCACTAAAGAAGAAGATTTCGACCCCAACGCGACCTTCCCTTCCAACCATGCGATGCGTGGCACAAAAGTGATGGAAGGACACGGAGTGATGCGCGTGGTTGCTGTGGGAGACCATACAGAAAACGGCAAGGTTTTCAAAGCAGCACAGATCGACAACTCAGTCAAGACACCATTGAACGAGCAACTTGACGGACTTGGCGACTTGATTGCCAAAATCAGTTACGTGATTGCCGGACTTATCATCGTCGGACGAATCGGAATGTATTTCGTCAACAACGACGGATTCTCATGGTTTGGTGAGGGAGCTACAGAAGGCTTCATCACAGAAGTTTTGCAGGCATGTATGGTTGCTGTGGCGCTTGTAGCTGTGGCTGTACCAGAAGGATTGCCAATGGCAGTCACTTTATCGCTTGCCTACAGTATGCGTGCGATGCTTAAGACCAACAACCTCGTCCGCAAGATGCACGCTTGCGAAACAATGGGAGCAACTACAGTCATCTGCACAGATAAGACAGGAACACTTACGCAGAACAAGATGCAGGTGCATGAGACCAGATTCTTTAATCTGCAACCAAATCAGGAGTTTACAGGTGACGAAGCAAGTAATCTAATCGTAGAGGGAATCAGCGTCAACTCCACTGCCCTACTCGACCTTACAGACGCGAACAATCCCAAAGTGTTGGGCAACCCAACCGAAGGAGCTCTACTTCTTTGGTTGAACAAGCGTAATATTGATTTTGAAGCCGTAAAAGATGCGGCAGAAAGAGTGGATGAGATACCATTCTCTACCGAGCGAAAATATATGGCGTCACTTGTCAAATCTCAGTATTTGACTGGCAAGAAAGTTTTGTATCTAAAAGGAGCTCCAGAAATTGTGCTTGCTCTTTGCTCAAATATATCAGGTGGAGAGACTAAGCAAACAATCAACGAAACACTTCTCAAATATCAGAATCAGGCGATGCGTACACTTGCATTCGCTTATCAGATTGTGGAAGATGGAGAGACCGTCATCAACAGCGACAACAAGCTTGTAGCCAACAATCTGACATTCATGGGAATTGTTGCTATCGCCGACCCAGTTCGTACAGAAGTTCCAGGAGCCGTTGGAAGCTGTATTGAGGCAGGAATCGACATCAAGATTGTAACCGGAGACACAACAGCTACAGCTAAAGAGATTGGCCGACAAATTGGCCTTTGGAAAGAAACATACGGTGAAAATAATATCATCACAGGTCCAGAATTCGCTGCTTTGACAGACGAGGAAGTTTACAATCGCGTTGAGGAAATTAAGATTATCGCCCGTGCCCGTCCACTTGACAAGAAAAGATTGGTGGAGACGCTGCAGAAACGCAACCAAGTGGTGGCAGTGACAGGAGACGGAACAAACGATGCTCCAGCCTTGAAAGCCGCTCACGTAGGACTATCTATGGGAGACGGAACAAGCGTGGCTAAGGAAGCGTCGGATATCACCATCATCGACAACTCATTCTCAAGTATCACAAGAGCTGTGATGTGGGGACGTTCACTCTACCAGAACATCCAGAGATTCATCTTGTTCCAGATGACAGTCAACGTAGCAGCCTGCCTAATCGTGCTTGTCGGAGCATTCATACCTGGAATCAAGTCGCCACTTACAGTGACACAGATGCTATGGGTTAACCTAATCATGGATACCTTCGCAGCTATGGCATTAGCTTCGCTTCCTCCATCGATGAAGGTGATGCAGGAAAAACCACGATCAAGAGATGCGTTCATCATCAACAACCCTATGATGAAATTCATCCTTACTGTAGGAGTATTCTTCTTCGCAGTCATGATGGGAATGCTATTCGTGATGAAGAACCACGAGATCACCTTCGAGAGCGGAATCCTCGGCATGGTGGCAGGAGGCAAAACATTGCCAGCATACGAGTGTAGCGTCTTCTTCACAACATTCGTCATGCTTCAGTTCTGGAACATGTTCAACGCAAAAGCATTCGCCACAGGCAAGAGTGCATTGCATTTCAAAGATTGCAAAGGATTCCTTACAATCGCAGCGTTGATCTTCTTCGGACAATTGTTGATAGTAAACATCGGAGGAGCAATGTTCAATGTCACACCACTCAACATTATTGACTGGTTGCTAATCGTAGGTGCCACATCCTTAGTGTTGTGGATTGGAGAAGCAATGAGAATGCTAGATAAAAAATGAAAAAAATCATCAAATCAATATTGGCAATTTTCTCCGCCATTGCAATGGCGAGTTGTTCTCAGGCTCAAGGAGGCAGAATGGACAGAAGGAAAATCGTAAAAGACACCTCTAATGAGATTAAAGCCAACGCAGAAAAAGACACAGTTACGGCAGTAAAACTTTCTGACCTTGACTATTTCGAAGGAGAAAAAGAACGCAATGAGACAATCTCCGTGAAAAATGGAGTAGCATATATCATTGCAAAGACCAATCCATCCACTGGTTACGATTGGGAAGTGAAAGTCGAGACAGAAGACAGCACAATCCTCAGACTCGACAAATCATACGATCTTGTAGAAGAAAGAGAGTCCTCTCAGCCTATGATGTGTGGTGCACCAACCACAAGAAAATATGATTTCATCACAGAGAAACCAGGTTCAGCCAAGATTATCTTTGAATACAAGCGACCATGGGGAAAGCAAGAGCCAGAAGCAACAGTCGTTTACAATATCACAATCACCGATTAACCAATCGTAGAGACGCACGGACGTGCGTCTCTGAAAATAAAAGTACGGACATTATATGTGGACACAAGTAGAGTTTTCTCTTAATGAAAAACGACGTGGATTTCATCTTGTCACAAGTGAGATTCTATCTCATCTGCCTGCGTTGCCAAAAGCAGGTCTGCTAAACCTCTTCATCAAGCATACCTCTGCTGGATTGACAATCAACGAGAATGCCGACCCCGACGTTCGAGTCGACATGGAGAGCATATTCAACCGCATGGTAAAGGAGAGAGAACCTTATTATCAGCATACCCTTGAAGGCGACGATGATATGCCAGCCCACGCAAAAAGCACCCTCGTCGGTGATAGCCTTACTATTCCTATTACCAACGGCAGATTGAATCTCGGCACTTGGCAGGGAATATACCTTTGCGAGTTTAGAAACTACGGTGGAGCAAGAAAGATTGTAGCGACGATCGCAGGAGAATAATTGAATTCGTAATTCATAATGCATAATTCATAATTGGAATGACAAAGAAGAAAAAGAAGATAATAAGCATAGTCATCGCCATCATCACCTCCTTGATTCTGATTCCAATATGTTTCTACAAATTTGTGGAGAGCAAGACAGCAGATCGTCTGTATGACGACACTAAAAGCATTCCATACAACGAGGTTGGAATGGTGCTTGGCACTAATCCGAAAACCAAGTATGGAAACAACAATCCCTATTTCTATTATCGCGTCGACGCAGTAGAGAAACTATACAAGGCGAAGAAAATCAAGTTTGTACTAATCAGTGGAGACAACAAGACAAAGGATTACTCCGAGCCAGATGTGATGAGGAGCATCCTGATTGAAAGAGGAATTCCAGCAGACGTGATTTATATCGACTATGCAGGATTCAGGACACTTGATTCAGTAGTAAGAGCAAAGGATATCTTCGGCCAGACAAAGATGACTGTCATCTCACAGAAATTCCACAATGAACGAAGCATTGTGCTTGGAGAATGGCAAGATATGGAGTTGGTGGGATTCAACGCCAAAGACGTAGAGGTAAAGAGAAGCAAGTATAAGATAATGATCAGGGAAGGTTACGCAAGAGTGAAACTATACCTTGATATGCTTGTAGGCAAGAAACCACACTTTGGTGGAGAGCCAATCAAAATTGCGGTGGGACACCCACAAACTGAATTAAACAAATAAATTCTAGAATTCAACGACGAAGACGCGAGGTCTCGCGTCTCTACAACCGAACATATAATTTTTGAATAGATGCTAACAATATACAAAGGAAGACCAGAAGATTTGACAGGCAGACTCGACCGAGAGATCCGCGTTTACGATTTGCTCGACTCACTTGGAGTGGAATATGAGCGTCTCGACCACGAGCCAGCAATGACTATGGAAGTATGTGCAGAGATTGACGCAGCGTTCGAGCGTCTGCCATTGGAAGCATTCAAAGCCGACCATAGCGAAGACAAAGGAAAACACGCCATCATCTGCAAGAATCTCTTTCTTACCAACAAGCAGCATACAAAATACTATCTTCTTATGATGCCTGGCGACAAAAAATTCCTGACAAAGGATTTGTCGGCACAGATCAATTCCGCCAGACTGTCATTTGCAGGAGAAGAGGATATGCTCAAATATCTCGATGTCACACCTGGTTCAGTGTCGGTGCTTGGCTTGATGAACGACAAAGAGAACTCCGTACAGCTGCTTATAGATAGCGATGTGTTGAGAAGCGAATACGTTGGTTGTCATCCATGTATGAACACTTCAAGCCTACGTATGCTAGTAAAAGACTTGACAGAGAAGATACTTCCTGCTTTACACCATGAAGCAATTGTAGTTAATTTGTAAAAAAAACAGATTTTTCGCTTTTCTTTATTAAAAAATGTTAATTTTGTAAATCTAAACTCAAAAGGCTAACAAATATTAGACTTGAAAAACACGTCTAATTATTTAACAATTGCTCGTCCAACAAGATAAAGCAATGATTAGGAGACTGACAAATTTGACTGTTCTATTGTTGCCGCTATTATTTATAATAGTTTCATGCAAGGGCAAACAGGAGGAACGCCAACGATATACACTGGGAAATCCAGAGCCAAGAGATGGCATAGACATCCGTTATTTCCAGAAAAGATTAGATGGAGAGAACGGTCATGATTATGTTGACTATATGGCTTGGGTATACAACGAGTCTGGATTCTATAGAGATGAGACTTTATACTACTATTCATCCCAGCACAAGACCATTCTTAATCAAAGAAGATTCCGATTCAAAGTAAATAACGGTGAGCTGACTATGTTTGAAAACGAGGCAGACACCGTAGGTAGATGTTATCTTTCTGTGAACACAGACACGAGAGTGATCTACTCAACAGAGCCAAAATCTCCAGGATATATTCCTATCACTCATACACATACATTGCAAGGCATCCGTAAGGTGAAGCTTTCCAAAATGCCAGACACAATTAGTGTATATAGTTTTTACACTCCTTACACATATGTGCATGAAGAATATTTCGACAAGTCTTTGAAACTTGTCAAATTCTCAGAGAGCTATTACGACTTGGATTTCTCTATGGAACAAATCGATTCTGTTTTCGCACCAAAAGAGCTTGTCGATATCATTCATGAGCAGTTGACTTCAGAGGATTTAGCAATGCCCGATAGTTGTGTGGCATCTGAATATGTCAACAAGATGGAAAAGAATATATTGATGACAGTTGCCTTGTGGAGAGAATATATCAACACTATCGAATTAGGTCATAGGAATGAATGTTCGGAACGTGAGAGCAAAGCACTGTACAACTATCTTCGCAACAATTCATACAGAAATCTATTCTTGTCGAAAGCTCTTGAATACTCAAGCAAGAAGACAGAAAATGCCGAGACTCTTTTCACTCTTATGCGTCCAGAGATAATCAAGCACTACAAAAGCTATAGTAATGTAGTGGAAGATTTCCCTTTCTTGCTAGAATATCCTGATTGCAAGCATCTATTCAAGCACACCTATTAAATATCATCCAATATTATTCACTCCGCTTAGCATCGGAACAAAGCTGCATTCTTCCAACTTGTCAACAGAGAAGTTGGCTTCATCAACACGTCTTACGCGATACAAATTGCTAATTCCTGACTTATCCTCTACAGGAATAATCATCACACCTCCTATTTTTAGTTGAGCCATCAGCTTAGGAGGGAACTGGAATGCCCCAGCAGTAACTATAATCTTATCAAATGGAGCCTTATCCGGCATTCCAAGATACCCGTCGCCACAGATATTATCAACTACGATATCCAGTCTTTTGAAAAGAGCAGTAGTGATGTCAAACAACGCTTTCTGTCGCTCTATTGAATATACTTTTAATCCAAAGGCCACGAGACAAGCCGTCTGATAACCACTACCCGTTCCTATTTCCAATATTTTCTCGCCAGGATGTAAATCCAACAACGACATTTGTCGAGCCACTGTAGACGGCTGGGAAATGGTCTGTTTGGCTGCGATTGGAAGTGTAGTATCCTCGTATGCTGAATTAAGGTACATAGGTTGACAAAACAGATGACGAGGCACTTTAGATATAGCTTCTAATACATCTTCAGCAAAAGCCAATTTATTGGTCTTAAGCTGTGCTATCATCATTCGTCTTCTCGCCGTAAATTTCGGTTCTTCTTCAAACTTCATTTCTCTTAAATCCCCCGGTTTTTCGTTTTAAGTTTCGTTTACTTCATCACGTAGACAACACTCTTTGTAGAGAAGAACTCCTCTTCAAAATAGTTGGTAAGCGACTCACTCATCGCATTTCTACCCAAGGGTTTCAACTCTTCAGTCAAGTCTCCACCCTTCAAAGCTATTACTCCCACAGGTAGAGCCGACGACGCCTGATTCTTCAATAGCGGACGAGCCAACTTCATCAAGTCGGGCATCTGCATCACAGCACGGCTCACCACGTAGTCGTACTGAGACTTCACCTCCTCAGCACGCAAATGTTCTCCTTTGATATTCTTCAATCCGATAGCCTCAGCCACGGCGTTAAGCACCTTGATCTTTTTGCCAACTCCATCAATAGCATGGAATTTGACATTCGGGAACATAATAGCCAACGGTATAGCTGGGAATCCTCCACCTGTGCCAAGATCCAGAATCTCTGTTCCGTCGACAAAATCAGTGAATTTTGCGATTCCCAACGAATGAAGCACATGATGCTCATAGAAATTATCCATATCCTTACGAGAGATCACGTTGATCTTAGAATTCCAATCCTGATACAATGCATCAAGAGCCTCAAACTGTGATTTCTGCTCATCCGAAAGATTCGGAAAATATTTTTCTATAATTGATATATCGGCCATAGTTTTAATCTTCAAGTAAATATTTTATAACGGACTTTGTTGTGTCCATAAATTGTCGTAATTGTTTATTCGCCACAGGAATCTTAATGCTTCGTTCTGCTTCCATTCCAAGTTCGTATGGAGAATAAACGAAATAAATGGTATCCTTAGTAAGCAGAAACTTGTTGCTTGGTGCAATCTGTTCAGGAGAAATCCCCTTTTCTTCAAGCGACGCTTCATCTGAGACACCATACATCTTCACCATACTACTAACCAAGACATTACGAATATCTTCAGCATCTTTTTCTGCAAACAAATCGTTGTATTCGATCTTCTCCTTCAACTTTTTATCCCAGTTGCTGTACGACAATCCATAAAGAGGTGTAGCACTTGTATTTTCATAAGTGCCCTTTGCCACACAGTATAATCTGGTATCTTGATAAGCCATTTTGGTGTAGCGGGCGACAGTCCAATCAAAATAATGATTTTTAGAGAATTCGTTAGCCGCACGGAACTCAGTTTTAAACTTCGTTGCAATAGCTGCAAAATAGCCAGTAGTCGCCACTACAGGATCCTTCATCAATCTTTCCGCAGCAAAATGCATGATATCGAAACGGATGTCCGTCACCAATTTATCTGAATCATCCTTTGCTGGCATTGCCAACACAGCCTTGTATTTCACAAACTTATGTTGTGTATTATTAGGATCCACATAATAAGCAGTGTCGTAGTTGAATATTTCAGTGTCGTACATTGGCAAATGCGGAGTCTCCGGCACGACAATAACTTTTTCAACCGAGTCAACCACTGTTTTGAGTGTATCAACCACAGGTTCTGGTTCAGGCACTTCTATCTGCTTTTGTTGGCATGCCACCAAACAAAATGCAGAAGAAATAAAGAGCATTGATTTCCTCATCATTCTGCAAATTTATAGATTGGAGAATCCGTTTTCATCAATGGTTTTATATCCTCATATGAGAATCTCACAGCAATTTGACCAACTGCATAAGCGGCAATCTCGTAAGGAATATAATTGAAAGTCAACGAGTCGCTGTCGACAGAGATATTATTATTTGGATGAATATCTTTTACGTCTAGAATACCAGTCTCAATAAGATCTTCTGACTTTTTGACTTTCATCATCTTGCAAAGACTGTCGACAATCATAGAAGATAGTTTTTCCTCGCTATCCTCAACAAAGATATCATGGAATATGATTCTCTTAGCGTTTTCTTTATCCCAGATATCATATTTAGTGCAATAAAATCCGTGAGCACCACCTTCGTAAGAGCTAAAACTGAACAGAGAGACAAAAACGTCGCTATTTTCAAAAGCACATTTCGACTCGCAATTGAAAGACCACGGAGTCTCCTCCGCGCCAAACATTTCTCTGAATCCAGCTTCTTCCTCCTCGTCTACATAAACCATCGCCTCCAATTTTCTTTTTCTGGCAGCATCAAGATCACTTCCTTTATTATCAGTAGCCAAAGCAATCATCTGCATTCGTATAGAGTCGGCACATGTAGAGATGCCCTCATTAGGAAGCGTAAGATTGTAGCTATAATTAAACTGAGGATTTTCTGGTTTTGAATTTGCGTGACCTGTTGTATCGAAAGAGTAAACGGTAGTCGGGAAACGGTTTTCTCCAGAGTCCGCATCCTTACTCTTCTTTGATGTGCAGCAACAAATTGATGCAGTCAAAGCCACAAACAAAATATGCTTAAAGAGATTCTTCGTCATTAGAAATCATTTTAGTTCTATACACTACAAAAGTAGCTCAAGATTTCGACAAATACAAATTAAACGAAAACGATAACAAAAACGAAAATGACAACAAAAATATCGTTTTTTGTTTGCCATTATTTTTTTTATTGCTAATTTGCATTTTAATAACATAGACGCAGATGAAAAAGTGGATAATTTTCATATCAGTTTTGTTGTTGTTTGTCGGTTGCAACAAAACGACGGATAACCAAACTTCGTCGGAAGGTCAACGTGTGTCCACTCCAGATTCCATCCTCCGCGTTGCCACAATCTCCCGTTCTACATCCTACTATACCACTCGTGGTGGCCATGAGATGGGCTACGATTACGAGTTGATCAAAGGTGTGGCTGAGAAAATGGGCAAGAAATTGGAGATTAGAGTGGCAAAAAGCAATGAAGAGCTTATATCCATGCTTGGTGACTCTGCCGATGTACTTGCTTTTCCTGTCGTAATTAATAAAACCAATAAAGAGAGAATGGCTTTCGTCGACAAGGAGACTATCACTCATCAGGTGATTGTGCAGAGGAAGAAAAACTTATCGAAGAAAAAGCAGGATGTGCTCGACCTTATCGGCAAAAAGATCACCGTGGTGAAGGGATCCAAATATCATCATCGTCTGCTCAACCTTAACGACGAAATCGGTGGCGGAATGGAAATTCTCACACTATCTACCGATAATGACGAAGAAGAGCTAATCGAAAGAGTCAGCAAAGGAGAGATTGAGATGACTGTCTGCGACAATGATATCGCCCAGCTACAGCGTCGTTACTTTAAGAATCTTGATATCTCGCTTGAGGTGTCGCACCCTCAGCGTAATGCGTGGGCTGTCGCTCAAAATGATTCTGTACTGCTTAAAGAAATCAACGACTATTTTGCAGAAAATTCAAAGACAATCAATAAATTATATTCTAAATACTACGAGCCTAAAGTGACAAAAGAGGTGAATAGAGATGTGCCTATCTATATCGACGACGAGCATATTTCTGTTTATGATTCTATTTTCAAGGCTCAAGCCGACAGTACAATCTGGGATTGGAGACTATTGTCAGCAGTAGCCTACACAGAGTCCCGATTCAATCCCAACGCTGGTAGTTTTGCCGGAGCCAAAGGACTGATGCAGTTGATTCCGGAGACAATGATCAACCTTGGTGGAGATCCAAAGACAATGTTGGAGCCAGCGGAGAATCTCCGTTTAGCAATCGAATATCTCAACCGCACTTATCAGCTAATTCAATCAGCCCGCACCAACGACGACAGGATTCGTCTGACGTTAGCCGCCTACAATGCAGGGCTTGGACACATACGTGATGCGCAGACATTATGTGAGCTTCACGGAGGCAATCCAGCCGAGTGGAAAGTGGTGGAGAGATATGTAAGACTACTTGCGTCGCCAGACTACTACAACCTTCCATCCGTAAAATGCGGATACTTACGAGGCTCAGAAACAGCCGATTATGTGGACAACATCATGGAATTGTATGCCACATACAAGAGGAAATTCAAGAAATAATTCGTAATGCGTAATTCGTAATTGTCGGTATATTCCATAATACGGGGACATGCCGGTGATTTTTATCTTCTCCAATTCTCAGTAACAACACCTTTCACTCTTGCCATATGTTTTTCATTATCCGTCACCAAGACAAGATTCATAGATGTAGATGCTGTCGCAATAAGAAGGTCAAAATCTTCTATCGGAGTACCTAAAGAATATAAACGATTTCTTTCCTTAGCATACTCATCTACTCCTGAAAGAAAATTTACGACATTCATATTTGAAACCAACCAATCCACAAGTTTCAGATTTTCTTCTGTCCTATTACTTTTATATGCACCGACTTTTAATTCAGCAATTGTCACATCAGAAATATACAATTTGGTTTGGTCTACCTACCTTACTTTATCTATAACATTCTTATCTTTTCTTAGAATACAAACACAAATCGATGTATCCAATAAGAATCCATTCATAACTCTATATCCTTGTTTGCTGTTCTACTTTCTTTTATATCCTTAATGATTTGGTCTGTAGATCTATCGTCTTTCCATCCTTCTCCTATTTCATCTACCCAACATGTTTTCTTGGGAGTCGAATCGACAGGAGATATACTTACACCTTTCAATGAACTTATAAATTTCTTTAGAACAGGCAATATAGAAACATCTTCGATATTTAATATTATTTGTGTCATAAGCCTATTGTTTTAAATTCACTGACAAAAATACGAATAAATCGGATTATTCCGCATTCATAATTTTGATTTTTCCCGCCGCCCACGGTAGATTCTTCGCTCCGCTCAGAATCAACCATGGGCTATGAATATAAGAACCGTTTTCACGGTTCGACTGTGGTAATGATATTAATTCAGCATTTTCTAATCTGCCGAACCTACCTCGAATCTATTGATTTTATCTCTCCACTCCTGCGACACCAACACTGATTGCTGTGTCTGCATATCGAAAGCACACATCACTCCGTGGCAGACGGTTTTGATGTGTCCATTATCTTTATTTACAAGCACTTGGAGTAGTTTGATACTTTTGTTTCCAATCTCAGTGATCTTTGTGCGGACCTCGATATTCTCTCTCAAGAAAATCTGCTCCATATAGCTGACGTTGATATTCACCATCACAAACTGTGCGTTTGTCCAGTCGATTGACTCTCCATTGTTCAAAGCCTCGAAATAGCAGATTTTACCGTAATCCAAGAAGGAGATTTGCGATGCGTTGTTGACGTGGCCAAGTGGATCGATGTCGTTGAATCGGATCTGGATGTCAACGCTATGATTGAAATGTATTTTTTCTAATTCTTCCATTTTTTTATTTTCTTATTCTGCTTTAATTATCATGCCTAACATTATAACTTAGGCACAGAACACAATCAAAAATGAATTGCCGATAACACCGACGAATCAATATCGAATTTCTCGTGTATTTTCCTTAATATCTCGCTTCGACGCATCATCAACTCGTTGCTTGCCGCTGGAGATAGCATTGTGACATACAACTGTTTGTTTTTCACAGTCATGCCTTGTGTGTATTGCAAAAATTCCGGCTCCACAAGTTCCGGCCAAGCTTTCTCAATGTCGAAGGCGAGCATATCCTCGTTGATTTTTACACGATGAATATAATCACCCAATACTGATGATATCGTGGATGCTTTCGTTCTTTTCATCTTCCGACTTTATTTTTCCATAATTTTTACTGCCTTATCCTCGCTCATTCCGTCACTCTCGTTGATTTCGTAGACAGTGTATGCGATATTCTCCGTCTTTTCAAGAAGCAGTGTTATATGCTCACGATTCGTGTCGGAGATAAACACTTGACCTGTACGCTGGGAATCGCTGATGAAATCGATGATTCTTGCCATACGATGCTCATCAAGTTTATCGAAAATATCATCGAGAAGCAAAATCGGCTTGACGTCGCTCTTCGCCACAAACATATCTATCCATGCGAATTTCAATGCCAACAGCATCGTCTTCATTTCTCCCTGCGATGCTATCTTCTTGATTTTTCGCCCAGTACGTTTGAAATTATAATCGTCACGATGGACTCCCCACGTTGAGAAGCCTCGACGTTGATCTTCTCCACGCAATGTGCGGAGCATAGTGAGATAATCGGCTTCAGTTGCCTGTGATTTGTATTCAATATCGACTCCCTCGCCCTCTTCCGCATCGTAGGAAATCTTACGATAGACTTCGTCGACTTTACTCTTGAATGTTTCTACAAACTCTTTGCGAGCATTGTATAGGAACATTCCCGCCGACGCAAGTTTATCCTCGTAGCTCTCAAAAATTATCGGATCGACATAAGTCGACGATGTCAGCAGTGCGTTTCTTCCACGCAAGGCATTTTTATAGACAAGAAGTGCGTCGAGATACTTACGATCAAACTGAGAGATGCAGCCATCTATAAACTTACGGCGCTCTTCCGAAGCTCCCTGTATGATATCAATATCTTTTGGCGCAACTAAAATCGCAGGAATCAAACCGATATGGTCTGACACTTTCTCATACTCCTTACCATCCCTTTTGAGCATCTTCCTGCCCTTGTCGAGAGCACAGGAGATTTCAAACTCCGAATCAGCACGGTGGTAATGGGCTTTGAGTTGGAAACCTGTCTCACCGAAAGTGATATTGTCCTTATCCTCACGGTTAGACGGTGATTTTGAGAAAGATAGATAGTAGATGGAATCGATAATATTGGTTTTGCCGACACCGTTTTTGCCGATAAAGCAGTTGATATGCTTGGCAAATGTGAGGTCGGATCTGCGAATATTTCGAAAATTATATATTGATAATCTATGTAGAAACATTTCCGTTATGATTCAAAGTAAGCCCCCTCAGTCCCCCTAAAGGGGGAAGATCGCACACGCCAATTCCTCCCTTTAGGGAGGTTAGGAGGGCCTATTCTTCTTGTGGAGTAAGAGGAATGATTTTCTTCGCCTTCTTGGCATCGTGTTTAGCGTATGCGTCGACGATTTTCTGCACAAGTGGATGACGGACAATATCCTTGGTATTAAACTCGATTTTTGCCACTCCACTGACATTCTTCAGCACACGTAGTGCCTCACCCAAGCCGGAGCGTTCACGAGCAGGAAGGTCGATCTGTGTCATGTCGCCAGTCACCACGATCTTACTATGCTCACCCATACGAGTAAGGAACATCTTAATCTGCTGAGTTGTAGTGTTTTGAGCCTCATCAAGAATAATAAAGGCATCAGAAAGTGTACGTCCACGCATGAAAGCCAACGGAGCGATCTGGATAATTCCGTTCTCCATATACTCCTTTAGTTTTGCTCCGGGAATCATATCCTGAAGAGCATCGTAAAGAGGTTGCAAATACGGATCAATCTTCTCCTTCATGTCGCCAGGAAGAAAACCAAGTTTTTCGCCAGCCTCAACAGCAGGTCGGCTCAACACGATTTTCTTAACTTCCTTATTTTTCAAGGCTCTTACCGCACAAGCAATAGCGATATAAGTCTTACCGCTACCGGCCGGACCGATAGAGAAGATAAGATCATTCTTATCGTAGGCAGCCATGAATTTCTTCTGAGTAGGAGTACGGGCCGTGATAGGCTTACCGCTTATACCATAGATGATTAGATTATTCTCAACCTGGATTTTGGGTTCACTACCCTTGATAAAGTCGATGATGACCTCCTCCGTCAACTTATTATAAGTGGCGCAGTACTTTTCAAGTTTGGCAATCACCTCGTCGACGATGGCAATCTCTTCCTCGTCGCCATTGATTTTGATTACGTTACCTCTGGCAATAATCTTTACTTTGGGATATAAATCCTTGATAAGACGGATGTTAGCATTGTTAACTCCGTAAAAAATGGTGGGATCAGCCACCTCCAGTTCTATGATTTTTTCTATCACTCTATATGGTATAATATCTGTTTCGACAAAAATACAAAAATAATACGATGACGAAAACGAAAACGAAAACTTTTAAGGTTTGTCACCATTTTCATAGAAGCAAAAAAAACGGGGAATGATTTCCCCGTCTCTACAAAATTTCAAAAAAATTAAAACATCTCTTTATTTAGAGAAGATATAGTATGTGAAGTTAGCATGGGTATTGTGACTCCATACGTCTCCTTGAAAATAAAGATTTCTATAATTCAAGTCATGTCCTATGCCAATGGAAGCACGTTCTCCAATATTGAGATTGACTCCTCCTCCAAAAGCAAAATATGGTTCAATTTCATGATAAGAAAAGTCTCCGTCAAAGATAGCAAACACTTTTGGACCTATACCGAATTTGTCTGACACTTGAAAATTGTAGCCAAAACTAACCGGAATTTTCAGGAATTTCATATCGATATTGAAAACAGGTGGACAACCCACGATATCATTTATAACGTCTAAATATTCAACATTGCGCTTTTCTAATGAATAAAGTATGCTTGCGTCAATAAAGGGATAAGATTTTCCTGTAGACTTGAAACGATGCTCGTATGCAACACCTACATTAAATCCAGAGCCAAATTTATTCTCACTATACTCACTCGGATTTTCAACACTAACTTTAGACAAATTGTAGCCTCCTGTCAATCCAAAATAATTCTGAGCCGAAGCTCCCATGCAAGCCATCATTAAGCCTGCCACAACAAAAAGTTTGTTTTTCATAATACCACAATTTACATTCTTCTATCAACATTTTTCAACAAATGTATATGGCATTGCTAATCATTCAAACCATCAACATCAAAATTTGATACAAATTCGTAAATTTTATTCTTCCAATCTAACATATTATTAAAAGTCAACGATATAGCAAATCAAACAAAAACGTAATTTTTATCTTTAGGAAGGAAAGTTTATATTAATATAAACAAAAAGAGACGTGGGACTTATCCACGTCTCAACAATATTAATGTAAAGGATGAATTATCTTGCGTAAACAGGACGGATGCAACGTCCTCCACTTCTACCACTACTAACCTGTGTTTCAACAAAGTACGTCTTTTTATGGAAAATTTAAAATTGCCAATAAAAAAATCAATCAGTTTGTCAAAGTGCAAAATGGTCAAAAGTGTCTGATCTCGTCACTATAATATTTGAAGGGGCTTAATCGTACCGACTTTTCATCTCCCTCAATATAGAACCATGGAGTAGAAAAAGGATGTTTGAAGTTTCTGATCAGATGCATATTTCTGGCTGGAGTATTACCCTCCACAAGCAAAAACGCAATCTCTCCAGTCTCTTTATTTCTGGCGACATCAGCCACCATTACAGCGTGTCCATACTTCTTCCCTTTTCTGGCAGGATAATTAAACACGTCGCCAGGCTTCAGATCTTTAAGAGCTCTTGTCGACAGAAACTTACTAAGTGAATAGGTGCTTGCCGACCAGTAGCATTTCTTAAGATAAGATTCAAAAGCCTTACGTGATTTTCCACCAGAATATTTCATCAACTTACCATTGACATCATGGTAAGCGATCTCACTATATTTTCCTTGACTATAGAGACATTCACTATTCAAACGGATACAGACATCCGCGCACTGTTCCCAATTACTCAACAAAGGAAGATCTACCACCGCATAGTTTAGAATCTGTAAATTAGCATCTCCACCGGTATATAGTTTCACTGTCGACTTCGGACCTTTCAACGGAAGCGAACGAAGATATTTTGCAAATTCATCGTGATCACATCTCTCAAAACCCTTTGGTGCAGGGATTGCTCCAATCGTGGTGTAGCCATCCGGATTGCTATGACCACATAGGTAACGATAGCCTCCAACCAAAAGGAGAGCAATCAAAAGTATCGGCAAAAGAATTATAAGTATTTTCTTCATTTACAAACGGTTATAAGGTATACCTCAAAACATCACAAAGTTAGACAACAAAAACAAAAATCACAATAACCAAACAGATAAAGATCACACAAACTAAAAAAGAGACATCGTTGCAACATTTCTACAAAAATCATATTCAAAAACTTACTTCAATAAAATAAAACCCCAGCTCCTAAAGGAACTGGGGTTGAATCTATTTTAGAAGTTTCATTATCTTGCGTAAACAGGACGGATACAACGTCCACCGCTTCGTCCACTGCTATTTACCTTAGGAGCACGCTTTGTGAAATCCAAGGCATAAGAGAAATTTCCATTATCATAACCAGTGGAAGTCCAATAGTTACCAGACTCATCAGTGTCGTAAAGCTGAGCTCCGAAGAAATATCCTTTAGCAGGAAGGAAAATGAATTTTCCGCTTGGTCCTGTCACCTTATAGCCTTTGACTCCATTCTTCACAACCCATTCCCACTCACATTTCTTAATTAGCTCTTCAGATTCCTCTCTTGTCGGGATACGCCATTCTTTACCCAATTTAGCAGATGCAGCATCCTTTGCAGAGAGCAATATATTTTTGGCATCTATCACTTTCATCGATTTCAATTCAGAAAGCGAATAAGAATAAGTAGTGGAATTATTAGCGTTGTAATTGGCTTTCACCGCTGTCTCACCCCAAGCATAATAGAATCCTGATTGTTCTGATTTTTCAGCACCCAAGTTACATGACGCCCATTTTACAGAAAGACCCATATCGACAGGCTTAAACCCATTCTCTTCTACATCTAGTGTCTCCACAATCTTTCCATTGGCTATTGCACACTGCTGTTCTTCTAGAGATGCAGTGATCTGTTCAAAATCTGCATTCGAATTATTCGCGTCGCCACATCCTGACATAAAAGCTACGCATAACACTCCTATAAAACTTTTAACTATTTTCATTGTAGTCCCTATATTATCCTTTCGTTGCAAAAATAGCAAAAAAAGTCATCAAGTATTGCTTTAACCCCAAAAGTATTCAACGAATGTTGAAAAGTAGACTAATATACGACTTTTATAACAACAAATAGAACTTAATGTAAACTTATGTTCAGAAAAGCATCCATGATATTAGTATATCGTGGATGCCAATCTTAATATCTCAGCACTGTAATTGCTATTATTTATTTTTATTGAACTTGCTATTTTTCAATGTTTCCGTTGCATTCTCACTACCCAAAGCAGCAGCTTTCATATAGTATATTTTGGCTTTATCCAATTTGTTGTTGTGATCATAGTGATAAGCAAGGTTTTCTAGTGCAGGAAGGTATTTTTCATCTATGGAAATAGATTTCAAAAACATTTTCTCTGCTTCGTCTGCTTTTTCAGAAAAAGCATATGCTAAACCCAAATAATTGCAAGCATCAGCCTGTTTGGGATCCTTATCAAGAACAATCTCAAGATTAAGTATCGCATCCTCCAATTCACTATTGCCAATCTGAATTATAGCAAGATTCTTGCGTGGAGTGGCATAATCAGGATCCAAATGGATAGCTTGTTCAAAATTAGCCTGTGCCTCATTGTTGTTACCGGAAAGACGGAAAGCGCAACCAATGGCATTATGCAATTTGGCGTTATCTGGATATGCTTCCATTTGCTTTTGCAGACGCTTGATTGCCAACGGTGCAGAGCCTCCATTCATAAGGACATCAGCAGAACAAACCATCGCATCTATATATGAGCTATCCAAAGAGAGTGCAAGGTCGTAGCTATACTGTGCAAATGAAGAATCTTTCAACCCAAGATAAGCGTCGCCTAAATATTTGAAAACAACCGGATTAGATTTATCTTTCTTCACAAACGCCTCACACATCTTTTTCGCTGTGATCCAATCCTCCTTCTTACAAGCTTTCTCTATATCTGCGACTGTGGCATTTGAAATGTTAGTACATGAACTCAACAATGCCATCAAAAGAGCCACTCCAAAATATAATCTGTTCATAAATTTGAAATCTTTTTACAAAAATAGCAATTTGTTTTTAAGCAAAAGCAAATAATGTAAAAAAGCGGAATCTTACGACTCCGCTTTTACTTTCTTCATACCCTAGTATCTGCTTTCACGTAGGGACGACGTATTGTGCCGTCCAAGCCAATTTGTTATATTCAATATTATTATAGCAAAAAGTGTGCCAATCTATTTCAATCCTTAAATTCTCATCCCCTAACCTTCTCATACGCCTCGTTAATCTTAGCCATCATCTCCTCACACTCTTCTTTTCTATCCGCATTCTTCGGCAAATCCGGATGATGTTGCAACGCAAGATTATGATAAGCGCGTTTGATCTCGTCGTCAGTCGCATTCTCATCCAATCCCAAAACTCTATAATAATGTTTCAGCATAGAGCCGGGAATCTCACGAGACGCTGTAAAATTACGAGGATCTCCTTCTTCAAACTCCGTGCGAAGTGGATCATAACGTTTCTTAAAATACTCAATATAATTCCTATTTAGATCCAACGTTCTCATAATTTCCATCAAGGCTTTCCATTCATCATTATGGATTCCATCTTCAAGAATAGATAGCTTAAATAATTTCTCAACAAACATCTGACGTCGAGACAAACTAGAAGACAAAAGAGATAGCGAACTGTTTACTTCATTGTAATCACTTGAATATTTGGCAAAAGTCATGGCTATCACCGCGTCCTCATAATATAATAAATCAGGATTTTCGACATAGTTTACCACATACCAACCTCTTATATGTTCTTCCTGAAGAGATCTTGCTCCTCGGTTTAGCAAACAAATCTTCTTCACCAATGCCAAATCTCCAGGCAATATGGGATTCGCATGTATATAATTATAACGACGCAGAGCACGAGACTCATCCATACCGAACTCTTTCATGAACTTATTTTCCTTTACCTTATTACTCATTAAGACGCAAAATATGATGACAAAAAATTCAGTAATTAAGCCCATAGTGAGCATAGTATTGGTACCTGGGAACAAGTCAGGATAAACCTTTACAATTAAGAATAAAGAGAATATGACTATTATTATCCAGATTATATTCAAGTTTGAATCTGACAACTCGTTATATTTCTTTACAAATTCTCTATCAGAATAATTCTTTTTTTTACTCATATAAATTTCTTTTGGCAATTATACAGTTATTTACGAGTTGCCCAAACACGCTTATTTTTTATACGCTCGGCCTACGGACTCGCATTGGAAGAAGGGGTTAGGGCGTTCCGCCCTTAACAATCCTCATCCTGGACAACTGCCATATAATCTCCTTTCTTTTTTCAAATGTCGGCAAACAAAAAAGACGGTGCAAAGATAACCAATGCACCGTCTTCAAAATATTATTTCAAAATCATTTTAATCTTTCACAAGAAACTTCTTCACAGCAAACCAAACTGCGAACAAGCCAGCGAAGTAGATCGCAAAGAAGATGAACGCTGTAGCCCAATCGTTTGGCTTATGCATCTGCATCTCGTCGACTTTATCCATGTCGCCACCAGCATTATCAAGCAACTGCTGGAAGTCTGGAATATTCTTCACAGCCCACTTGTTGATCACATTACCATTCTTAATAAGAACAAGTCCTGGATTTGAGCGGACAACTGTCTTCAAAGTGATCTCGTCAGTATTCAAGAATTTGTACTGAGCACCTGTCTCATTGATAAAAGCGTTAAGCTCATCAGTACCGATACCAGTGGAAGTAAGCATATAAAGCTTCAAACCATTAGCCTCACAGAACTCATGGACATCATTAATCTTGTGAGCCTGCTCCATATCAGCCTTAGTGATTCTTGAAGATACAGCAATGAAAGAGTAACCCTCATCAGCCATCACATCCTCAGTCATATCACCATCATCAGGATCCTCCATAGTGAAATCGTGGATAGGTGGCTCATAACCCTTCTCCACCAACTCACTTCTTGATGCTTCTGCGTCGATCACCCAAGTCGAATCATTTGAGATAGCGTTGTACTCATCGCTTCCAAATTTAACCTCTTTACGAACACCATCCTTCACGTAAGTGAAATAAGATTCGTACACATCAGAAGGAGCTCCTTCTGGCACCTCCATACTAGCAGGGATATTAGTGCCGATGCTGTAAGGGCGAAAGTCGATGATAGGAAGATTATAGTAGCAGTAGTAGCTGACAGCGATCAAGAAAATACCTGTATAAGCCGACACTGTCAAGAATTTAGCCACACTCTTGTCGCGAGTGCTATGCTGATGCCACATATATAATAATATACCCATAGCAGAGAAGACGATGTTCTTCCAGAAAGTCTGCCAGTTAGAGATCTTCAACGCCTCACCGAAGCAACCACAGTCAGTCACAGGATTGTAGATTGCAATATATAATGTAAGCGGAGTATAGAAAGCCATAAAGATCAAGACTCCGATAGAAGTCAATCGAGGCCATACACCAAGAAGGAGACAAGTTCCAAGAGCAAACTCAACAATGTTCAAAAGAATACTGCCAAGGAAGCCCAAGTCCTTCAACATATCCCAAGAGAAAGCCGTAAGATAATCGTCTACCTTATACCAACCTCCAAGAGGATCAATCACCTTAGCGAAACCGCTAAACAAGAAAACCACGCCCAAAAATATCTGTAGGGCCATCACAACATAACCTTTCTGCTTATCCGATATCATAACATTAATTTATTTACATGTTAACAGATTGCAAAATTAGCAATTTTTGACAAATTGACAAACTAGGGTAAAATATGCAATTATCCATTTGTCCAATTTTAAACGATACAAGTTACAATTTGAATGCGTATTTAGAAAAATCATATCTAAAATACGGGGGAAACCCACAAAAATGACACAAAAGAACCAAAATTGAGGTTAAATATAATGTATAAGCTTACAAATTGTCACAAAACCATACGATTTTAAGTCGGATCGTAGCCATG
>JAZUIF010000087.1:0-23981 GCA_045642085.1 Paludibacteraceae bacterium
GTTTTTATGGGTTGCATTATAGGTAGAGAAAACGAAATCGCCAAACTTCAGGAGCTATACAACAGTGGAAAATCTGAATTTGTGGCTGTCTATGGAAGAAGAAGAATTGGAAAAACTTTTCTTATAGATGAAGCCTTGAAAGGTAAAATAACCATAAGACATGCTGGTCTTTCCCCTGTCGATGAAGAAGGAAAACGTAATGGATTGAAAGAACAGCTTAAGCACTTTTATTTTTCAATGCAGTTGCAAGGAATGAAAAAATCAAAGTGTCCAACCTCATGGATGGAAGCCTTTTATATGTTAGCCAAACATCTCGAGGCCATAAATGATGGTGACAGACAAATATTATTCATTGATGAACTGCCTTGGCTTGACACACCTCGTTCTGGTTTTATCACTGCATTTGAAGGATTTTGGAATACATGGGGATGTCATAATGAAAAATTGATGCTTGTTGTATGCGGTTCAGCAAATTCTTGGATGTTAGATAATTTGGTAAATAATCATGGAGGTTTGTATGGAAGAACAACATGTGAGATTAGACTTCGTCCGTTTAGATTGTCTGAGTGTGAAAAGTTTTTCGACTCAAAAGGAGTAGCTATATCTAGATACGATATTGCTCAGAACTATATGATAATGGGAGGTATCCCGTATTACATGAGTTATTTTCAAAAAGGATTAAGCCTTGCACAAAATGTAGATAAGTTATTTTTTGCGGATGGGGCTAAATTATGTAATGAATATGATAGACTATTTGCTTCGATTTTTTCTAATCCGCTGCAAATGAAGGCGATTGTTGAATTTCTGTCTGCTAGAAGATCAGGTTATACAAGAGAGGAAATTATACAAGGGACGGGATTGGATGATTGCGGCTATACTACAAAATTGCTTAATGCTCTTATTGCAAGCGATTTTGTATCTAAATATGTCCCTTTTGGAAAAAGCAAACGGGTTGAGTATTATAAATTGATAGATTCTTTTTGTTTGTTTTATCTAAAATGGGTGAAAAACAGAAAATCTTTGGATCAGAATTTTTGGACTCATAATGTAACGTCTCAAAAGATAAATGTATGGAGAGGATTCGCTTTCGAGGAACTTTGTTTTACCCATATTGATGCTATAAAAAAAGCATTAAGTATTCTTGGGGTGGCGTCAGAATGTTCTTCGTATGTGATATCGGGGGACGATGTTGAAGAAGGTACGCAAATCGACTTGTTGATTATTCGTAATGATAATGTCGTTGATATGTGTGAGATGAAATTTTATAATGAATGTTTTTCTGTGACAAAAGCATATAATCAGAAGATGATTCATCGACAAAATATCTTGTCTGGACTCTTAAAGAAAAGGCAGTCTATACATAGTGTTCTGGTAACTACTGAAGGTATGGAGCATAATGCGTATAGTGGAACATTTCAGAGTGTTGTGACTTTAGATGATTTGTTTAATTGGTAGATATTCATACAAAAGGCTGTGTTCAAATTGAAACACAGCCTTTTAATATTGTAGTAAATGAATTCCCAAAAACAATGAATTGCTTTAGAGTGGGCACCCACAAGGGATTGACCCTACAAAGAAAATTGGTCGTTGAAGAATGCACTGATTTTTTTGATGCCTTCCTCTGCTTCGAATGTCTCACGAAGGAGATTCTCGATAGGGCACTGACCGTCATTCTTACGGTTGATAATCATCGGCACAATTTCTCTTGCGACGACGGGAATGCCAGCCTTCTGCATCATGTCGAGTCCGGCTCTACTGATCACTCCAACGTTCAGGTGTTTGATGCCACCTGCGATAAGGAAACAAGCAGCTCCTTTACCAATTAGAATGTCAGTCACCGTCGCACCACGCAATATTTCGCGATTCTCTTTATAGATGCGACGTAGGGCTTTGATTCCCATCTCATTGGCTGTGATGGTTTCGCCTGATGCAGTCTCAATTATCAATTTATCCATAAAACTAAAGTCTTACATGCCATTAGATAAAACTATGAGTCCCAAAACAAACGATCCTATAGCAAAAATAGAGATTAATGTCAAACGGAACCAATATGATATTGGACTTTCGCTTCTGTATATTGTGTCGTATCTATCGACAAATTTTTGGTCAATATAAGTAACCGCAGCCCAAATGCCGAAAATAAAACTTACAAGAATAAAGCAAATGCCGAAACTGATTCTAAATCCCCCCAATAATGCTGCAGGTATACCGAAAATGAGAGCTGATTTGCTAACTAGATTGGTATGGTCTTTTTGATTTCTCGAATCCATTTGACTTAATCCATTGATTGCTTCAAACTCTCCACATACTTGTCGATTCTCTGCATTTCACCTGGAATATCGATGTTCTGTGGACAGTGGCTCTTGCAGACTCCACATCCGATACAATGGTCAGCCTGACGCAATTTTGGCACTGAACGGTCGTAACCCATTAGGAATGCGCGACGAGCCTCTGCATAGTTCTCATCCTGGTTGTTAAGAGATACGTTGCCCTCGTTGATGCACTTGTTGTAGTGTTGGAAGATACCTGGAATATTGATACCGTAAGGGCAAGGCATACAGTACTGGCAACCAGTACATGGCACGCTTGGGTATCTCAACATTGCTTGTGCTACCTCCTCTAGCAAAGCAAGCTCATCTTCTGTGCATGGCTCAACAGGCGAATATGTATCTACGTTTTCCTTGACATTCTCCATGTATGTCATTCCGCTCAACACTGTAAGCACGTTAGGGAATGAACCAAGATAACGTAAAGCCCATTTTGCAACTGAGTCTTCAGGTCGACGTGCCTTCAACTTGGCTGCGATGAAGCTTAATGTGCTTGCCAAACGTCCGCCAAGAAGTGGCTCCATGATGATTGCAGGGATATTACGTTTCTCCAACTCTGCATATAGGTACTCTGCATTTGTGTTGGCTGGGTTGACCTCCTTTGCGTGTAGCCAATCCACGTAGTTCATCTGAATCTGCACGAAATCCCATTTCACCTTGTCGTGCATAGCAAGCGCACGGTCGAAGATGGCGATATCACCGTGGTATGAGAATCCAAGGTGACGGATCTTTCCTTTTGCTCTCTCCTCAATAAGGAAGTCAAGGATTCCGTTTTCAATATATCTCTTCTCGAAAGTCTGTGTTGAGTTGTACTCGCCGTTTGTGCCTCCGATAGAGTGAAGAAGCATATAGTCGATAGTGTCCACCTGTAGCTCCTTGAACGAGTTGTGGTACATCTCGATAGATTTCTCTCTGCTCCACAATTCCTGAGCGAAATTAGAAAGCTTTGTGGCGATCAAGAATTTCTCGCGTGGAATACGTTTAAGGGCGATACCCATGTGGTGCTCGCTTCGTCCCTGGCAATAAACAGGGGATGTATCGAAATAGTTGATTCCATGCTCGATGGCGTAGTCGACGTGAGCGTTCAACTCATCCTGGTCGATCTCAATATCTTTCTGCTCTCTTGCACTTCCATGCTGGACAGTTGGGAGACGCATACATCCGTAGCCAAGAAGCGATACTTTATCGCCGGAAGATGGCACAGTGCGGTATGTCATGTCGCCAGTTGGTTTCTGGCTATGACCTCCGATAATCTCCTTCGTCTTTTCGTCAGTGCAAGCTGCCAAACCCATAGTGGCAGTGGCTGCCGACAAACGTTTTAGAAAATCTCTACGATCCATATATTGTGTTGTCTTTTTTTCGTTATTAGTCAATTCTATGAACTCTGTGGCCCTCAACGTAGATAGCACTGTATGGTGATGAAGGACAAAGGTTCTCGCAAGCACCACAACCGATACATCTTTCTGAGTCGATGACTGGCATCTTTGGTGATGTCTCGTCTCCGTTTACAGTCGGAGCCATTGTGATTGCTCCTGCTGGACAGTGGCGAGCACAGTTGCCGCACGACACGCCTTTCTTCATAGAGATACAGTTGTCGGCGATAAGCACTGCGTGGCCGACGTGAGTTGAACTCTTTTCTGCAAGGTCTGCAAGTGAGATGGCTCCTGTAGGGCAGACGTCGCTGCATCGTTTACATTCAGGACGACAGTAACCCTTCTCAAAACTCATCACAGGAGTAAGCATAGAAGAAAGGTCTTCGCTTGGGCGAAGCACTCCGTTAGGACATGCTGTGATACAAAGACCACATGATGTACATACATCTGCAATATGCTTGTACGACTTACTTCCTGGAGGTGTGATTCTGCCTTCACGTTTTGGCTCCTTCTTCTCTGTGATTTCAGCCAAACCACCGTCGAACACCTTTGCTGTGCTCTTAGTCATGGCACTACCAGCTAAGATGGCTCCCATAGTTAGGAATGCTCGTTTCGACTCATCAGTAGAAGCTGAAACATTCTTGTCTGATGAGGCAGATGTATTGTCTGATGAGACGCTCGTCTGTGCGTCTCTACGTGCTTTGATTCTATTTATGATATTCGGAGTCTTATCAATGTCGGAAGGTGTAGTGAATGAGATAGCCCCCTTGTTGCAGGCAGAGATGCAATCCATACAGTCGACACATCGTGAAGAATCCACTTTGCCGTTTTTCGCGTCGATACAAGAAGCCTTACATTTTCTTGCGCAAAGACCACATTTCACACATTTGTCGTGGTCGATGACTGGCTTCATCACTGGGTTTTCAGCGAAGATAGAAAGAATTGTTCCGACTGGGCAGATAGTGTTACAGTAAGTACGTCCGCCTCGGAAAGCAAGAATAGCGATAAGCACAAGTGAGAACAGTGCGATACCAAGCATCACGTATGAGTAGTTAAGTTCTGCTGGCATTGCGTAAGTGTAGTTGCCGGCCGCCTCAGACGTTGCTGCAAGATATGTGGCAATGAATCTGCCGACAGGAGCAAGTAGGGTAGTGGCCATACGTCCGAAGATACTGTATGGCTCAAGCAAACCAACGATTGGGTAAGCACATGCAAGATATGAAACTATGAACAAAACGGCTACGATCAAACGCAACCATAGTTTCTCCTCGCTGTAAGAATACTTGATTTTCTGCTTCTTTGTCAAACGACCAAGACGAGCAACGATGTCCTGGAAGATACCAAGCGGACAGATCACCGAGCAGTAGATGCGTCCGAACAGTTTTGTCACAATCATTGTCGACAAGAAAGCCGCAATCAGACCTGCGGAGATAGAAGGGAAGAACTGGATGTCGACGCTCCATCCTAAATAGTGTCGTGCTATGCCGGTAGTGTCGCAGAAAAGAGTGACGATTGATAGCATCATCACCACTGCACATGCTACTCGTGCATATTTCAAAATATTACTTTTCATTTTGTTTTTAGTTATTGTGGCAAAAATAATGATTTTTTAAGAACCAATACCGATTAGTCGGTAAAAAACTTTTGTTTGTCGGGAGAAAATTGGAGATTTGGAAATATTAAATGCCAGTTTAAATTTTCGGAAAAAATATAAAGTGGCATCTAAATTAAGAGGAATTTGACCAACAGATAACATAATGAGAGAATTGAGATTTATCATTTCTTTTCTTGTTTTAATTTTTTTGCGTACTCTTCAATCCATTTTTTGTTTCTCTCTTCCCATTCTTTGAAAGCATCCTCTCTTTCTTGACTCCATTCCGAACCTGCAAGATACTTTGAGTTATACTCGCATTGTTTGATGAATTGTTCTGCTACTTTTCCCGTCAGAACAGGGATGTTTGTAATTGGTAATGCCATAAAGTTTATTTTTTGACTGTTTGTAATTCAATGCAAAGATAATAGATTTTGTGAAATTTTTGGCGGTGATATTGTAAAATATATAGGAGTTGTCCAAAATGATGATTGTTAAGGGCGGAAGCCCTAACCCCTCCTCCAACGCGAGCTCGGAGAGCGAGCGTATAGAAAATAAGTGTGTTCGTTATAATACTTTTTTAATTGGATTACAAGCACAAACTGTCAAAATAGTTTTGCATTTCTTCAGGCGTGGAGCATGAAATGGTTTCATTATTTACATGTTCAGCACGAGCTATAGTACTCCCCATTTTTTGACAACTGGTTTATAGTATGCTTATGAGATATTATTTGCCAAAGATGCAAAATCCCAACCAATTCAAAAACTTTCACTATCTTTGCGATATCAATATTCAAAGCAGGCTATGAAATACCCTATTGGCATACAGACTTTTGAAAAGATTATCGAAGGCGGATACGTTTATGTGGACAAGACCGATCTTGTCTACAAACTAGTCACAACTGGAGAATATTATTTTCTCAGCCGTCCGCGTCGTTTTGGAAAGAGTCTGCTCACCACTACTCTTGAGGCTTACTTCAAGGGAAAAAAGGAGTTGTTCAAAGGCCTTGCTATCGATTCTCTTGAAAAGGACTGGATTGAATATCCTGTGTTCCATTTTGATTTCAGTGCGGCCGATTACACTAATCCTGACATGATCGACGAACGAATCAACTCGTTTCTTACGCAATGGGAGAATATATATGGAAAGGATGAAGTTGAGACTTCTCTGGGAGAACGTTTCTTCCGTGTGGTCTGCAGAGCTAAAGAACAAACTGGCAAAAAGGTTGTTATCTTGATTGATGAGTACGATAAACCGTTGACGGATACCATTGGCTTGACTGAAGTACAAGATCAAAACAGAGCCACTCTTCAAGGATTATACGGAATCATGAAAAGAGCTGACCAATATATCCAGTTTGCATTCCTTACAGGTGTGACTCGCTATGGCAAACTTGGTGTTTTTAGTGCGGCGAATAACCCTAAAGACATATCTTCAAGTAATGCTTACGCCTCTATTTGCGGCATTACCGAAGATGAACTACACAAATACTTTGATAGTGAGGTTGAATCGTTTGCTGATAATTGTAACGTCGGCAAAGAAGATATCTACTCTTTGCTAAAGAACAAGTATGACGGATACCATTTTAGCGAACGATTTGAGGATGTTTACAACCCGTTCAGTTTATTGAATTCTTTATCAGACAAGCAACTTGGAAATTACTGGTTTGCCACTGGCACACCGACATATTTAACAAAGATCCTTTCAAAAAGCGATATAGTATTTCCTGAATTCGACGATAATCTTATGGCTTCAGGAGAAATGATCGCCTCCTTTGGTAATGGAGAAAGTAATATCATTGCCGCGATGTATCAAAGCGGATATCTGACAATCAAAGGTTTTCAAGATGGGTTTTATTATTTAGGATTTCCTAATGAGGAGGTGTCAAGTGGATTTACCCAGATGCTTCTTCCGAATTATGTTGACTCTATAACCAGCGACCGCAAAGATTTAGACTTGATAAAGCTTAAACGCTATATCTTATCCGATGAAGTTGAAGATTTCATGTCCCAAATACAGCTTATGATGTCTCAGATTCCGTTTGAAAGCAAGGAAATCAAGCAGATAGAGGCAAACTTCCGTAACATTATCTATTTGATGATAAGATTTTCTGGGTTCAAAGCAGCGGTGGAATTGCCAAGGTTAGGTGGACGTATTGACGTTTTCTTTGAGACTAACAAGCGTGTCTACGTGATTGAATGTAAGCGCGACAAGTCGGCTGACGAGGCATTGTCTCAGATCAACATAAAGAAGTACGCTCAGAAAATATCTTCACACGACAAGCCGATTGTGAAAATTGGTGTGAATTTCAGTACAAAGGAGAGAAATATCACTGAGTGGAAAGTCGAATTGAATTAGGATTTACTAATTAACATTATATTTGTAGCGTTAAAAACTCTACTGATAACTTAGATATTACTCTTTATGACACGATTTTTTATGTCGCTGCTTTTGGTGGCAATCTCCGCAATCTCTTTTGCGGCGGAAAAAGACTTTACTGCTTATCTCTTTGCCTATTTCAAGGGTGAGGGGCTTGCTCAAGGTGAACAAATCTATTTTGCGGTCAGCCGTGATGGTCTGAACTGGAAGGATATCAATGGTGGTAATCCTGTGCTGACTTCTACTCTTGGTGAGAAGGGTCTGCGTGATCCGTTTATTATGCGTTCTGCCGACGGTGATAAATTCTTCGTTATCGCTACCGACTTGAAAATCAACGGTAATGGCAACTGGACTGCGGCTCAAACTACCGGTAGCAAATCTATTATGGTGTGGGAGTCGTCGGATCTTATCAACTGGAGTGAGCAACGTATGTGCAGAGTCGCTCCTGATGGTGCCGGCTGCACATGGGCTCCTGAGGCTGTCTATAATGAGGAGTCTGGCGAATACTTGGTGTTCTGGTCGTCGAAAATTCCTGGCTCTCAGCCAGTGCAAAATAATGATAATACTCATCGTGTCTACTATTGTACGACTAAGGATTTCAAGTCGTTCTCTCAGGCTAAGGTTTGGATTGAGTTGAAGAATCAGCAGAACCGCACCATCAGTGTGATTGATGCGACTGTCATCAAAGTGGGAAACACATACTATCGCTTCAAGAAGAACGAGGCTACTGAGGCTCATAAGTCGGGAATGCCGACGTCGGGCAAATATATCATTATGGAGAAGGCGACAAACCTTCTTGGGCAGTGGACTGAGGTGAATACTCAGATGAGCCAGATCGCTTACGTGGAGGGTCCAACCTGCTTTAAGTTTAATGGAGAAAACAAATGGTGCTTGTTCATCGATGATTTCGGTGGAAAGGGCTACTATCCTTTGGTGACAAACGACCTTTCGTCTGGAAACTTCACTCAGCTTGCGTCGACACAATACTCTTTGCCTTCTGTGATGCGTCATGGTTCGGTGGTCAATATCACTGAGGCTGAATATAACAATCTTATGAGCAAATACGAGCCATCTTCTGTTTGCAATTTCCGTGTCAATCCTGCGGCTCGACAGCAGACTATGGAGGGATGGGGAGTCTCTCTTTGCTGGTGGGCTGGACAATGTGGAGCTTGGACAGAGGATAAAGTCGACGACCTTGTGGATATGCTTACGTCGGAGGATAAGTTGAATTACAATATCTTCCGTTATAATATCGGTGGAGGTGATCATCCGTCGCACTATAATGGACACATGTGTAATGGAAAGGGCAAACGTGCTGAGATGGAGGGCTTCAAGGCAACTGAAAATTCGGCTTATAATTGGAATGCCGACGCTGCTCAACGTAAGATCATGCTAAAGTTGAGAGATGCCCGTAAAGACGACGTGGTGTTTGAGGCATTCTCCAACTCGGCTCCTTACTGGATGACCTATTCCGGTTGTGCATCAGGAAACTCAAATGCTGCCAAAGACAATTTGAAACCAGAATATTATGGCAAGTTCTGCGATTATCTGATCGACGTCTGCAAACATTATAAGGATGAGTATGGAATTGAGTTTAAGACTCTTGCTCCGTTCAACGAGCCAAACACTAATTACTGGGGTGAGAAGGGTGGACAGGAAGGATGCCATTTCGATCCTGCGTCGCAAGTCAACCTTATCCGTGTGCTCTATCCAAAATTGAAAAATTCTGGTTTGAATACAGTTATCTCTTCATCCGACGAGACAAGCGTTCCGTTGGCATTGGGAGAGTTGCAGACATTTATTAAAGAGGGTGATATTATCCCGATGTTGGGACAATTCAACACTCATACTTATGGAGGCAATATAAGAGACAAGGCCAATTTGAAGGATTTGGTCACAGAGACTCGATTGCCATTCTGGATGTCGGAGACTGGATCCGGCGGAACTGGTTTGGCTGGCAATCTTGCGTTGGCACAACGAATGTTTGACGACCTCAACTATCTTCAGCCACAAGCCTGGATAGATTGGCAGTTTGTGGAGGAGAACAACGACCAGTGGTGTCTGGTGAAAGGAAGTTTCAACAATCAGACATATAATATTGTAAAGAATTTCTATGTCCGTATGCAAGTCACACGTTTTATCAAGCAAGGCTATACGATGCTTGGCACCGGACGTGATGATATCTTAGCGGCTGTCAGTCCTACGGGAGACAAGGTAGTGGTGGTTATGCTCAACACGTCGACAGACCAGAAGAGTGTCAGCATTGATTTGTCGCTTTTGAATAAAGTCGACGATTCAGTGCAGTTGTACGTCACAAACTCCAAATTGAATTGCCAGCGTATGGCAGATGTGGAGGTTGTCGACAGAAGAGTGGATTATACAATGGGTGGAGAGGAAATCTCAACATTGATTTTCTCAACTGATGCCGGCAACGGAATGGAGAATTTCACAGAGGGGTATCCATATATGATTGTGCCAAGAGCATCCACATCTCCATTGACAATGAATGGCAACTCATTGAATTTGAGCCTGTTGTGTGTGGCAGATACGATGCAACGCTGGTATTTCAACAAGTTGGCTAACGGCAACTACAACATCTACACAATGTTGGAAGGCAAGAAATTAGCGTTGACCGACGACGGTTCATACTACTTGGCAGCCACACCGCTTGATCCGTCAAACAAAGGCCAGCAGTTTAAGGTGGAGAATATTGGCGACAACAGCTATAAGGTGACATCAGCGTCGAACGGCAAGCTTCTTGATCTTGAGGGCGAGCATCTTGAGGCAGGCACAAAAGTCGGATTATGGCAAGCCAGTGCGACAGGAGCCAACGTCCATCGTGAGTGGCGAATCTTGTCGGTGCCATTCACTGCGGTTCCGATGTCTGGTGAGACAACAGCCGACGATATCGCATCAGAGCCGACGCTGGTGTATTCTGCAAACGGAGAAATTATCATAGTATCTTTGTCGGCATCATCATCGATGTATTCCGTCTACAACATCAAAGGACAGATGGTGACAAACGGAGCCATCAAATCCGCAGTCACAAAGGTTCCGGTAGAGAAAGGATTCTATGTGGTGAGATGTGGAAATGAAGCGGAGAAGGTGATGGTGAAATGATAAAAGTAAAATTCATGATATGAGTATGCAGTTTGGGGTTGACGTATGGCAGATTCTAAACAGCATGCTCTTGCTTTCAATGTAGAGACGTCCACAATGCCACGTCTCTACCTGCCATAAAAACAAAATTTTATTGTTATGGATTATATTTTGAGTTTTGCAATAGCCTTAGCAGCAACAATTTTTTTCTGCTTGTCCTTCTATATATTCAAAGCAATAAAGAAGGACATGTCTGACGATTTAGCTTTTTGTATTATGCCACTTATCACTTGTTTTGTATTGTCTATATACGTGGGCATGTCTTGGATCAGTTTTTATCTGGGCTTTTGTTTTTTTCTCCTCTCAACAATACTACTGGTAGCTATTCCGATAGCTATAAACAAGTTAATGAGGAAGGTCATGAATAAACCTTTTCTTTCATACTTGTTGAGTTCTTCATTATCGTTCATCGTTCTTTTCTCATTGATATTGAATAGTCTGGATGGCAGTTCCAAGACACACAGAAGATTGGAAAATGAATGCGTACCAGCTGATACTGTCGTAATAGAAGATGTTGTCTCATCCCCGTCTGTGAAATTCAGCAATAATTTAGCTAACATAGAGTTGAAAACCATAAGTATAGATTCGATATGGATTGAGAAAGATGGTGCAAAAAAAGCAATTACACTTGAACAAGCCAGAAAATTTTCAGATATAGATTTAGATAAAAAAACTTTCTCCCTAAAATACGACACTACAAATACTAAGCATGAATATGTCAAGAAATGCAAGTCAACAAAAGATTTCCATGAGCTTGTAGAAAGACCTTATGTGTATAGCGACAAATCATACGACTGCGACGTGAACCTTGATGGCTTGACTGACTACATTCTTGAAGTCGACCACGAGGCAGACACCATAAGAAACCAAGAAGCATCGGAAAATCACAATCGTGGTCTTATTCTTGCAATAAATAAAGGAGACTATTTTGAGACTGAGCATATCTATTTCTGCCTTTTGCCGTATCAAATACTAATAGGTTATTACGATGAAATAATCGAAGCATCTCAAAACAGATTGAGTATAAATGCCTCGTATAACAGTCATAGTACAGAAAGCTATGATTTTGTATATAAGGATGGAGATTTTGTGTTATGCAATTACCATATGGAAGTCGTAACTGATTTCACAGAAACCCAGTCCTATACAAAAATAGACTTTGTGCACAACAGCATGACATGTACAACCAGAATCAAAGAAGACAGTGATGATGGGGACAACGAGGTGGAGGATAAGTGGATTTCCGTCAAATACAGTATAGAAGCCCACAAACCATTACTACTGTCCAGAATGGGTGTGCTTTTGAATTGAAATTTTAATAAATGTTATATTTAGCATTTTGCATCCTTAATTTAGCATTTTATATAAAGATTGTCCCAAAAAATGAATATATTTGCCAAAATATTGTAAAGTGTAAAAGAATTAAAATATGAAAATAGCGCTTATCGGCTACGGTAAAATGGGCCACATGATTGAGAAAATTGCGAGAGAAAGAGGTCATGAAATCGTATCTATCATTGATATCGACAACCGTGAGGATTTGAATAGTGATGCTTTCAAGAGTGCCGATGTGGCTATTGAGTTTACTGTTCCATCGACTGCTATCGATAATATCAACGCTTGCTTCGATGCAGGTGTGCCTGTCGTTTGCGGAACAACTGGTTGGACTAAGCGCATTGAGGAGGTTAAATCTGTGATGGCACAGAAGAATGCAACACTTTTCTGGAGTTCAAACTACTCTGTAGGTGTGAATATCTTTATGGCTGTCAACAAGTATTTAGCTAAGATCATGAACGGGTTCACTCAGTATAATGTTGAGATGACTGAGGTTCACCATATTCATAAGCTTGATGCTCCAAGTGGTACAGCGATCACACTTGCTGAAGGTATTCTTGACAATCTTGACAGAAAGACAAACTGGTCTAAGGAGGTTGAAGGTTCATCTTCTGATATCGCAATCAAGTCAATTCGTGAAGGTGAAGTTCCTGGAATCCATACTATCCGTTATGAGTCGGGAGTTGATTCCATTGAAATCACTCATGATGCTAAGAGCCGTGAGGGATTTGCTCTTGGAGCTGTGCTTGCTGCAGAGTTTACCGCAGGAAAGAAGGGCTTCTATAGCACAGAAGATATGTTTAAATTCTAATTGAAAGAAATGTTCGGTATAGGATCAACGAATAAAGTTTTAGCATCAGCTAAGAAGAAAGACGACTATATAGGTAAGAAAACGGGTACACTGGCTGAACGCTTCAAGGATACAGAGAAGATTGACTATATAAAGTTTGGCATCTTTGCAGTATTGACTCTTTTGTTCACTTTGTGGACTGGCAATCCGTTGTCGCTACTTTTCTTGCTTTTCTTCCTTGATGTCTATATCACTCGTTACATATCATGGGATTGGTGGAAAAAGTCGACTAATCCTATTATAAAGACTGTTGGAAGCTGGGTGGATGCGATTGTTTTCGCATTGGTGGTGGTCTACTTCATCAATATCTATCTATTCCAAAACTATGTGATTCCATCATCGTCTTTGGAGAAATCATTGTTGGTGGGCGACTACTTGTTTGTAAGCAAATGTAATTATGGACCACGTTCACCGATGACTCCGCTTTCATTCCCGTTGGCTCAGCACACTTTGCCTATTTTCAACTGTAAATCGTACATTGAGAATCCGCAGTGGGAGTACAAACGTTTGGCTGGATTTGAGGATGTTAAGCTTTACGATATCGTGGTGTTCAACTTCCCTGCTGGCGATACTGTCGCAATGAAGGTTCAGAATCCTGATTACTATACACTTACATCGACTTATGGTCGTGATAAGGTGTGGAACGACAAGGAAACATTCGGTGATATCGTTTGGCGACCAGTCGACAGACGTGAGAATTACGTGAAGAGATGTGTTGGTCTACCTGGTGATAACCTGTTGATCTCGGATAAGAATCTGTATATCAACGGGCAGTTGGTTGAGGCTCCTGAGCATGTCCAGTACAACTATTTTATTGAGTCGACAAAGGCATTCACAGAGAAGACATTCCAATCGCTTGGTGTAAGCAAGTCTGATTACGAATATTCGATGGTGTCGACAGATTGGAAGAGAATGTTGCAGTATCAGGCAAACGAGGAGGGCTTATTCAATTTTGTCTACAAGTTGCCGTTGACAGCAGCGATGAAGGCTCAACTTGAGAAACGCAGTGATGTTGTTAGTATCAGACTTGAGGATGAGAGATTCGGCGGACGCACATTCCCTCAGACTAAGGCAGACAACAAGTGGACACGCGATAACTACGGACCGATTCATATTCCAGCAAAGGGAGAGACAATCGACCTTAACGCTGAAAATATAGATTTGTATGCCCAGATAATCAGAAACTACGAGGGCAATAAACTAGAGTACTCTGGCGATAACATTAAAATCAATGGGGAAGTTGCCAGCAAATACACATTCAAGATGGATTACTATTGGATGATGGGAGACAACCGACATAACTCCGCTGACTCCAGATATTGGGGATTCGTACCTGAGGATCATATTGTAGGAAAACCAATCTTCATCTGGCTTTCACTTGATGAGGACAAGCAAGGATTCTTCAACAGACTACGTACTGAGCGAATCTTCAAGCGTATTCATAATGATTGATCTGTAGAGATGCCTGTTGAAGGCGACATGCTCGTCGGTGCGGCTCTACAACAAATTGTTTAACTTTAAAACAACTAAGACCATGAATATGAAACACATAATTTCATTTATTCTATCGATGGTCTTGTCGGTAGGATATGTTTTTTCTCAGGTTACATATGTTGACACTCCTGTGTTCAAGGTAGGTGAGAAAGCATCTTATGGAATATATTTCAATCTTGGATTCATCTCCATGAAGGCCGGAATGGTCCATTTTGAGGTAGGAGAAGCTGTTGTTAGAGGGGAGGATTGCTACAAGCTTACAGTTAATGGCTATACTCAGGGAATGTTTGAGAAATTCTATGTGGTGAGAGATACTTTCACTTCATACCTAAGCAAAAAGACACTTCAGCCAGTCTATTATCATGATGGCAAGCATGAAGATAGCTATTGGAGTTATTCCACATACATGTATACAGATAATGGGCAATCCGATAGTTTGCATGTGAATTTTGAGTATGCAAAGCGAAAAGGCACTTCAAATACAGAATTCAATATAAGCAAGAAGGCTTGTGATTTAGTTTCTACCTGCTATAAGATTCGCAATATAGATGTTTCGTCAATGTCGAGAGGCGACGTAGCGGGATTCTCACTCCTTTTTGAAGATATCGTATATGAATTAGGTTTGAAATTTGTCGGAAAAGAGACAGTCAAACTTAAGAACGGAAGTAAATATAAAGCAACAGTATTTGTTCCTTCCCTTATCAAAGGAAATTTGTTTAAGAATGACGAAGACTTGAAAGTTTACGTCGCAGACGATGAAAACCATTACCCAGTGTATGTGGAGGCGAGTTTGAAGATGGGTAAGGCAGTAGCGTCGCTTGAAAGTATTTCAGGGACAAAATACGAGCAAACGGGCATAAAGAAGAAAAAATAATAAGATGCCGATCATGAAAACCACTAGACTATCTGATTTAAGAAAATAAGGATTTAATATATAGGATGGCAAAAATTTTAGTAGTAGACGATGAGAGAAGTATCCGAAATTCAATGAAGGAAGTTCTTGAATTTGAAGGACACGTAGTGACTCTCGCAGAAGACGGAGAAAACGGACTAAAAGCGGTGGAAAACGAGCAGTTCGATCTTGTGTTTTCGGATATCAAGATGCCGAAGATGGATGGAATCGAGCTATTAGCGAAGATGAGACAGTTGCAGCCGTCGACAAAAATGATTTTGATTTCAGGACACGGCACCATAGAGACTGCCGTGCAGTGTATGCGCAACGGAGCTTTCGACTTCATAGAGAAGCCGATGAACCTAAACCGTCTGCTTCAGGCGGTGAAGGAAGCGATGTCTAGCGATAGTCCAGAGGGAAGCAATCTTCGTGCCACAATTTCGAATGGTGTGAAGAAAGCGACTGGAAGTGTGCCTGACGAACGAGAAATGGTTGGACAGAGTCAGCAGATCAACCATCTTCGTGCGTTGATTGATAGAGTCGCACCAACTGATGCCAGAGTTCTCATTACAGGTGAGAACGGAACAGGTAAGGAGGTTGTCGCTCATCAGTTGTATTCAAAGAGTGGAAGAGCCAGCAAACCTTTCATAGAGGTCAATTGTGCGGCAATACCGTCGGAGTTGATAGAAAGTGAACTTTTCGGACATGAGAAGGGAGCCTTCACGTCGGCATTGAAGCAGAGAATAGGAAAATTTGAGCAGGCCGACGGCGGTACTCTGTTCCTAGATGAGATTGGCGATATGAGTTTGGCTGCGCAGACTAAGGTTTTGCGTGTGCTTCAGGAAGGAGTGTTGACACGTGTTGGTGGAGACAAAGCAATAAAAGTAGATGTAAGAGTGATTGCCGCTACCAACAAGAATCTAAGACAAGAGATTGAGAAAGGAAACTTCAGAGAAGACCTTTATCATCGTTTGAGCGTCATTCCATTGTGTGTTCCGCCATTGAGAGAGCGCAAGGATGACATTCCATTGCTTGTGGATCATTTCATAAGCAAGTATGATATGGCAACGGGTCAGAAACATACATTTGAAAAGGCAGCGATGACACATCTGCAGTCTTTTGAGTGGAAAGGAAACATACGTGAATTGAAGAATGTGGTCGAGCGACTTGCAATCTTGTGTAATGACAAGATTACAGAGGAGGATGTGAAGAACTACGCAAGACCTGTCTTTTTGTAGAGACGTATAGACATGCGTCTGATAAGAAAGGACGCATGTTTTTTGCGTATAAATAGTGTTGTTTGACATTTTCACGTTGTTTTTATGCTTATTCATAATGTTAATGAGCATAAAGTTTTTATTTTTGTATGCCCAAAATTGGATTTTTGATCTTGAAATTGGGTGGAAATTAGAAAATTTAAAAATTAATATAATTAAACATGGATTTTGGACATTTTGACGATGCGAACCGTGAGTTCGTCATCACCAATCCCGCAACCCCATTCCCTTGGATCAACTACCTTGGAAATGAGGATTTTTTTGGTTTGATCTCAAACACAGCCGGAGGTTATAATTTCTACAAGGACGCTAAGTTCCGTCGTATCACACGTTACCGTTACAACGGTGTTCCTATGGATAACGGTGGTCGTTACTTCTACATCAACGACAACGGTACAGTATGGAACCCAGGTTGGAAGCCTTGCAAGACTCCGCTAGATTCTTACGAGTGCCGCCACGGTATGAACTATACTCGTATCACTGGTTCAAAGAACGGTATCGAGGCATCAGTATTGTTCTTCGTTCCATTGAAGACATGGGCTGAGGTTCAGAAGGTGACTTTGAAGAATACAACTACTTATGCAAAGAAGATCAAGTTGTTCTCATTCGCTGAGTGGTGTTTGTGGAATGCAGCTACAGATATGGAGAACTTCCAGCGTAACTGGTCTACAGGTGAGGTTGAGATCGACGGTAGCGTAATCTACCACAAGACAGAGTACAAGGAGCGTCGTGATCACTACGCATACTACGCAGTAACAAATGCAAAGATCGACGGTTACGATACAGATCGTGAGTCGTTCATCGGTCTATACAACGAGTTCGCTGATCCTCAGTGTGTAATGGCTGGTAAGCCAGGTAACTCATTGGCACACGGATGGTCTCCTATCGCTTCTCACTACATCGAGGTTGAGCTTCAGCCAGGTGAAAGCAAGGACTACATCTTCGTTCTTGGTTATGTTGAGAACAAGCAGGAGGAGAAGTTCTGCAAGGAGGATTTGGCACGTAAGAAGAGCGGTGAGTTGATCACTTCACAGGCATCAGACGTTACATTCGTAAATAAGAAGAAGGCTCAGGAGCTTATCAAGAGATTCTCTACAGTAGCTGCAGTAGACGCTGCATTCGCAGAGTTGGCTAACATGTGGGATATCCTTCTTGACAAGTACGTTGTTAAGTCAGAGGATGACAAGCTTAACCGTATGGTTAACATCTGGAGCCAGTACCAGTGTATGATCACATTCAACTTCTCTCGTTCAGCTTCATTCTTCGAGAGCGGTGTTGGTCGTGGTATGGGATTCCGTGACTCTAACCAGGACTTGGTTGGTTTCGTACACCAGATTCCTTCACGTGCTCGCGAGCGTATAATTGATATCGCATCTACACAGTTCCCTGACGGAGGTTGCTACCACCAGTACCAGCCACTTACTAAGCACGGTAACAATGATATCGGTGGTGGATTCAACGATGACCCATGCTGGTTGATCTTCGGTACTGCCGCATACGTTAAGGAGTCAGGAGACTTCTCTATCCTTAAGGAGCCAGTTCCATTTGATAACAAGCCAGGTACAGAGGTTTCATTGTTCGAGCACTTGAAGATCTCTTTCAACCACGTTGTTAACAACCTTGGACCTCACATGTTGCCACTAATCGGTCGTGCTGACTGGAACGACTGTTTGAACTTGAACTGTTTCTCTTGGGATCCAAACGAGTCATTCCAGACAACAGAGAACAACTCAGTAGGTTCAAAGGCAGAGTCTTTGATGATCGCAGGTTTGTTCGTAGTTACTGGTAAGGACTATGTAGAGCTATGTAAGGAGATCGGTGAGACTGCAGAGGCAGAGCGCGCACAGAAGTGCATCGACTCAATGGTTGAGGCAGTTAAGAAGCACGGTTGGGACGGAGAGTGGTACCTACGTGCATACGACTTCTACGGTAACAAGATCGGATCTAACGAGTGTGAGGAAGGAAAGATCTTCATCGAGTCTCAGGGATTCTGTACAATGGCAGGTATCGGACTTGAGGAAGGTATGGTTGATAAGGCTATCGACTCATGTAAGAAGTATCTTGACTGTGAGCACGGTATGGTACTTAACAACCCTGCTTACACTACATACCATGTTGAGATGGGTGAGATTTCTTCATACCCAGCTGGATACAAGGAGAACGCAGGTATCTTCTGTCACAACAACCCATGGGTTATCATCGGTGAGACAGTTGCTTCTCGTGGTAACGATGCTTGGGAGTTGTTCCGCAAGATCGCTCCTATGTACTTGAAGGATCAGGCACTTCACAAGGTAGAGCCATACGTAAACTGCCAGATGGTTGCAGGTAAGGATGCTGCTAAGCCAGGTGAGGGTAAGAACTCATGGTTGACAGGTACAGCTGCTTGGATGTGGTTGACAGTTTCTCAGTACTTGCTAGGTATCAAGCCTTCATACAAGGGATTGGAGATCAACCCATGTCTTCCATCAGACATGAAGCCTTACACTGTAACTCGTAAGTTCCGTGATGCTGACTACGTAATCAGTGTAGTGCCTAATGGTACACAGAAGGGTGTTAAGAAGGTGATTGTTAACGGTAAGGAGATTGCTGGTAACATCGTTCCTATGCAGCCTGCTGGTTCAAAGACTATTGTTGAGGTAGAGATGTAATACATCTTCATAAGAATAAGGGGAGTGGTTTTCAGACTCCCCTTATTTCTATATTTAGTCATTCATAAAAGGAAAGGATATGAGAAGACTGATACTAGGTTTAGCATTAATAGCTGCTTTCATGATGTCTAGTTGTGGACAGAAAGCAGGTGAAAAAGTATCCGAAATAGAGGTAGACACTATTCCACCATTGCAGAAGCATGGTGCATTGCAGGTGAAGGGTCTGCAGCTATGTGATAAAGAAGGAAATCCTGTACAGTTGGCAGGATTGAGCACTATGGGCTATCAGTGGTTTGGCCAGTGCTATACAAAAGAGTCTATCACTCAGATGGTGAAAGACTGGCATATTAGCATACTTCGTTTGGCGATGTATGTAGAGGAGGGAGGCTACAACTATAAGCCGGAAATTAGAGAAGAGATGTGCAATCTAATTGATATCTGTGAAGAACTAGGTATCTATTGTATTATGGATTGGCATATTCTTACTCCAGGTAACCCTCTAGACCCTAAATATTCGAAAGCAGAGGATTTCTTTAGATATATGGCAAAGCGTAATGCCAACAAGCAGAATGTGTTGTATGAGATCTGTAATGAGCCAAACGGTTCATCAGTGACATGGGATACAATTGCCATTTATGCCAACAAGATTATTCCTATCATTCATGCTCCGTATGACAGCATAGGAGCTCCACATCCAATTGTTGTGGTCGGTACACCACAATGGTGCCAGTTGGTAGACGCCTGCATCAAAGAGGGTAGATACCAGGGTAACGGAAAGGATTTGGACGCATACTTACCAGATCGTGATGCACGTTTGAAGTATGACAATGTGATGTACTCTTTCCATTTCTACGCTGCCACTCACAACGAGGGCTTTGAGAAAGATGGAAAGCCTCATTACTACGATATGTATTCTTATTTGTACGATGTGTTAGGACGTCTTCCTGTATTCTGCACAGAGTTTGGATGTGTGGAGTCGTGGGGTGGCGGCGACGAGGATTTCGATCGTACAGACAAGTGGTTGCATATGTTGTCTGGAAACAACGCAGGAAAGCAGAGAGTAAGTTTCTGCAACTGGAGCTTCTGTGACAAAGATGAGACAGCCTCAATTTTGCAGCCAGGCTCATGTGTGGCAAACGAGTGGGACAACCGTACTCCTGCAGGAGAATACTTGAAGCGAGTATTGAATGTTGTCAACTGTGGAGTTCATGACACAACAGTCTTGAAGAAATCCAATATTTATATCAAATATTAAAATAATTAAATCTAAATAAAAACACAGATTATCATGGCGTTAATTGATCAAAACAATCACAAGTTGTCCATACTAGAAAAGTGTGCGTATGGAGCTGGTGATATGGCATGCAATCTATTTTGGGGATTGATATGTATCGCTTCCGCCTTTTATACTGAATATTTCGGTTTGGAAGCTGGTGTAGTAGCAACAATGATGTTGGTAGTGGCATGTATTGATATTGCGTTCGACGTAGTTATCGGAGCTATCGCTGACAGACATAAGAGCAAGTGGGGACGTTTCCGTCCTTGGATTCTATTTGGTGTTGTACCATTCTGTATCATCGGTATTGTTACATTTACAACTCCAGAGTTCGACACAACAGCAAAGACAGTCTACGCATATATCACATTCTTGGCAATGCGTTTGATGTATTCAGTCGTTAATGTGCCTTACGGTGCGTTGATGGGAGTAATGAGTGCAGACTCAGACGAGCGTGATAAGGTGTCGGCATTCCGTAACATTGGTGCTCAGATCGGATGTATGGTAAGCTACGGTTTCGTGTTTACAATCGTTCGTTTCATCATGGACTCAATGCAGGTTAACGGACAGAAGGCATTCTCAACAACAGCTATCATCTATGCTACAGCAGCATTCATTCTTTTGATGATCACATTCTTGTTTACAAGAGAGCGTGTAGAGCCAGTTGCTCAGGAGCAGTCTAATTTGTCTCAGGACCTTAAGGATTTGGGAGCAAACAAGCCATGGATTACATTGACAATTGCAAATATCGCAATGTTGTTCTTCGTATTCGTACACAATGGATTGATCGCATACTATGCAAAGTATTATCTAGCCGACAGCTACGATACAGTTAACGATGTTGCTGTATTCAACGCTACATTGTTCGGATTCCAGCTTAACTGGGAGACAATCTCAACTATCCTATTGAGTATGGGTTCTATCCTTACAATTATCGGTACAATGCTTATCCGTCCAATCGCATCTAAGTTTGGTAAGAAGCCAACATGGATCGGTTGCTTCATTCTAGCATCAGTATGTTCAATCATGTTGTTGTTCATCGACCGTACAAACATTGGTATGGTATTGTTGTTCAACCTATTGTTCTCTTTGACTATCGGACCTTCAGGTTACATGGTATGGAGTATGTACGCTGACGTTGCTGACAACGCAGAGGTAGAGACTGGTCGTCGTGCTACAGGTTTGATCTATTCTTCAGCTACAATGGCTCAGAAGCTAGGTCAGGCAGTTGCTAACTCTCTTCCTATCTACTGTTTGGCTGCAGTTGGTTTCGTAGCTAATACACAGCTTTCTGCTGATACAATCGATTCAATCAAGACAATCTATACACTAGCTCCAGTAGTAGGAGGTGTGATCGGTATTGGAGCATTGTTCTTCTATACAATTGATGAGGACAAGGTTAAGGCTAATTCAGAGGAGCTTGCTAGAAGAAAGGCAAACGAATCTAATAGTGTAGTGGCTGAGTAATCTTATAGCTCAATGATATTTAGGAGACGCGAGAAATCGCGTCTCTTTTTTTTGTCTCATTTAAAAGTTAATTTAAGAATATTTAGATTTTTTTAAGATTGTTTTGAGAACTATATGTTGTTGTTTTTTGTAGTTTCGCAGTGTTGATGAAATTTGATGAATTTGTATAGTCCAAGGTCGTAAAAGACATGATAACTTATATGAAGAAAAAATCTTAAATCTTAAAACACATACATTATGGGAGTTATTGATCAAAACAATCAAAAGGTATCCGTGCTAGAGAAGTGCGCGTACGGAGCAGGAGATTTGGCCTGTAATCTTTTCTGGGGTATTTCATGTGTGGCGGCTATGTTTTATACCGATTATTTTGGTATATCGGCTGCAGCAGCGGGAACAATGATGATGATAGTGTCGTATATCGACTTGATATTCGACGTATTCATCGGAGCGGCAGCAGACCGTTCCAACAGCAAATGGGGTAAGTTTAGACCTTGGATTTTATATGGATTTGTTCCATTCGTAGTTGTTGGTTTCTTCACTTTCTATTCTCCGGATTTCGCCGATACCGCAAAGATTGTTTATGCTTATGTGACATTCCTAGCGTTTAGAATCCTTTATTCTGTTGTAAACGTACCTTACGGAGCTTTGTTGGGAGTTATTTCTGATGATCCTAAAGTGCGAGATGAAGTGTCAGCTTACAGAAACGTAGGAGCACAGTTGGGAAACTTGGTTAGTTACTCAATGGTGTTTAAGTTTGCAGTAATGTGCAAAGAAAGTTTTGGAGTATCCGCGTCTACTGGATTTTCGTATGTAGTGTTTATCTACGCTGTTGTCGCTGCTATTCTATTGTTCTCATGTTTCTATTTCACAAGAGAGCGAGTTGTTCCAGTGAAGGAGGAGAATAATAATTTGATGCAGGATATGAAGGACATTGTGACAAACAAACAGTGGATATGTCTTGCAATTGCCGGCATCGCTTTGATTTTGTATACTAGTTGTCACAACACAATGGTGGCATACTACGCAAAGTATTACATTGCGCAGATGGTGGCAAATCCAGAATCTGTAGATGGTGTTGATTTTGTTATAACAGGAAAATTTCTTGGTTTTGAGCTAGATTGGGAGTCGTTCTACTTTATTATTACCGGAATGGGTACAATCTTGACAATTTTGGGAACAATGATGATTCAGCCTGTTGTGAAGAAATATGGAAAGAAGGAGACCTGGATTGCATGTTTTGCTATTTCTTCATTTATCACACTTGCATTGGCATTCATTTCAAAAGATAGCTTGTCGACAATCATCATACTTAATTGGTTGTTCTCTTTGATTATCGGACCGACAGGATACATCATGTGGAGTATGTATGCAGACGTCGCAGATGATGCCGAAGTCGCTACTGGTCGACGTGCAACAGGTTTGATTTACTCATCTGCTACAATATCACAGAAGTTTGGTTATGCAAATGCAAACTCTTTACCTTTGTTCGCTTTAGCTGCTATTGGTTTTGTTGCAAATGACATCAATATGACAGTAGAGACTCAGGAAACATTGAAAAACATTTTTGCATTGGTTCCACTTGTAGGATCGGCTTTAGGAATCGGAGCTTTGTTGTTCTACAATATTGATGAGAAGAAGATACAGGAGAACTCAAAGAAGCTTGCAGAGATGAAGGCTAACACTAGTCTTTCAGAATAGTATTATCTTTAACGTATGGGAGGAGACTTGAGAAATCGAGTCTCCTTTTTTTGTTGTTACTTTCGAAAATTAGCCCTATAGTGATTGTGATAGACTAAATTCAATCAGAATTTAAGATTTTTTAGCATTTTTTATGGATAACATAAAAAGACATAATTTTGTTTTTGAGTATTTTTGCAAAGTGAATTAATTAAGATGTTAAAGAGATTTTACT
>JAZUIF010000088.1:0-11187 GCA_045642085.1 Paludibacteraceae bacterium
CATATCAATTTTGATACACCCTCTTTTATCTTGCTGTTGACGCTAACTATGACTAATGGTTAATGTAAAGGTTATGGTTAACGTCAACCATGCCGAACAACATATATTTAGTTGCAAACATTAATGGTTCGCAAAGACATATTAAGCCTTTAGGATTTTTGCCCATCCTTGATTCTGAAGCATATCCTGAGCGGCTTCATAACCGATTTTGAAGATTTCGTCTGCTTTATCAGTTCCAAACATACCGTACTTGCAAGCTTTTTCTGTGTTGATTATCGCATCACAAACAGCCTTTTCCGACTCGGTACTGCTACCATTAATCACGAGGTCGAACACACGGTTGGAGACGGATGCAATTCCTGTAGTCACCTCCTGTCGACATACTGGATTAACATGGATTCCTATCAGATACTCGCAATCGGACCTCAACACTGATGCCGCCAGATTACTCATGATTCCACCGTCGATATAAAGTTTGCCATCTATCTTGACTGGGTTGAAAAGCAATGGTACACTCGACGACGCAATCAACGGTTCTATCAATTCTCCTGATGAGAAATATGTCGCGCATCCTTCAATCAAATCTGTAGCAGACACAATTATAGGAATATTCAAATCTTCAAATGTAGATGATCGCATCATCTTTTTCAATTTTTCCTTAAAAGGACGAATAGCAGTCAAGCCGCCACCCCTACCTTTGAAGATGTTGAAATTGAAGTCGACCATGTCGAAAAACTTTGCTTTCTTGAAAAATGCGAGAATATCTTCTACAGAGTTTCCATCCGCATATAGGGCCGCGATGAGTGAACCAGCACTCACTCCCGACATAATATTTATTTCTATTCCGTTCTCCTCGAATGCCTTCAAGACACCCAAGTGAGCAAGCCCTTTAACAGAGCCTCCACTCAATGCCAATCCAACTTTATATTTCCTCATACCCTACCTATAAATACGTTAACGTTAACCTTAACCTTAACCTTAACCTTAACCTTAACCTTAACGTTAACCTTAACGTTAACCCTAACTTTATTTGACAAAGAAATGACGTTCTCCTTGTAGTTTACGCATAGTCTCATCATCCTGATTCACCTCACACGAATCTGTCTTTCCGAAATTCATGCAGTTTCTTTCTGTCGACGTATACTTCGTCCATACCACAGGCATTGGAACATCTCCATTGTTTGCGTAGTTGGGATTTCCACTCCAAATGAAATTACCCCAATATTTACGCATTCTCTTGCCTATTTCAATAGCCGTCAACTGATCTCCAAAATACAATGGCATATTAAACCATGGTCTTATATTTCCAAACAATAGCGGCATCTCAGCCACATGACATGCTCCAAATCCCAAAATCCGGAAGATGATAGGAGCATAATTAAACTGATAAACGTAGACGTTATTGTTGACCGAGATCGCGTCGGCAATATTATATTTCTGCACCTTATACATGATGTCGCCTGCTATGTCGCAGAAATCACGTGTCTTAGGATTAGTTGAATATGCGTTCATCACATTCTGACGGAACTCGTCGGAGAATTCAGGGAAGATTCTCTTCATCACCTCGTCTTTCTTGATTCCACTCATCACACTCTTGAACACACGAGCTTCGTTGGCGTTGGATCCGATCAAAATTGGCTTGCCGGAATCAGCGAACGATGACAATGTAGGGAATTCCGTTAGATATTCGCCATCTACAACTGGGTTAACGCTGCAAATACCAAATTTCTTCTCCCTTACTACCTTATCCAATGCTTCTATTGATTTTGTCAGCTTGGAATAATCATATTTATTGATTTCATCAAGGTTTGTGACTCCTGAAATCTCAAGGAATTTCTTAGCTATCTCAGTAGCCTCTTCTGGTGTATAGAATGATTCAAGACATGCACTCTGTGATATGACTTTATGGAAAAGTCCTTTAGCCGACGGCACACACATCATCGCAACTGCTAGAGCCGCACCTGCCGACTGTCCCCACAAAGTGACATTATTGATATCACCTCCATAACTATCTATATTTCTCTGAACCCAACGCAATGCCATCTCACAATCTCTCAATCCTAGGTTGGATTCAAACTTTTCTGAGATTTCCTTCAAATATAGGAATCCATGCAATCCAAGTCGGTAATTGATAGTGACGACAATACAGCTATTTTCAACCGCAAATGTCTCAGCATCGTACAAACCACGGTTTCCGTGTTTTGCTGGTATTCCCTTACATCCTCCATGGACATAAGATCCACCAAACAACCAGACAACAACCGGTAGTTTATTGCCAAGCGATACGCACTTCGGTACATAGACATTAAGATATAGACAATCTTCGCTACAGCCTAAATACATAGGATGCTGTATCGGATCATCAGCAAACTTTGTACCATCAAGTTCACCGAACCACTCTAGTTTCTCTACAGGAGCCTTAAACTGGAGGTTTCCTACAGGTGCTTCAGCGTATGGTATGCCAAGATACTTTATACAAGAATCCTTTAGTCTACCTTTTACCTTACCCTGTGGCGTAATCAATACGAAATTATCTATTTTATCTAATATCTCTATCATCGCTAATATAATTATAGCTTCATCTGCGGCGGAACTCCGCACAAACTATCGCTGTAGCTACCGACACATTCAATGATTCTGATGTTGGCGAGCCGACAGGATAATTCGGAATATACAGACGATGGTCCGACATTTTATCTATCTCTGGGGTGACACCATTACCTTCGTTACCCATGACTATGACTCCGTTGGAAGTCAACTCTGTCTCATACATATTCTTTCCATCCAAGAATGTGCCGTAAATAGGCATTTTATACTGCTTTTTCAATGTCTGCAATGTAGAAGGCAAGTCGACATAACTGACTGACACTCTTGCGATTGCACCCATTGTTGCTTGGATTGTCTTAGGATTATATATATCTGCAGTCTGCTGAGAGCAAAGCACAGTTCTGATACCAAACCAATCGGCTATTCTCAATATTGTACCCAAATTGCCTGGATCCTGCACACCGTCGAGTGCCAAAATCAATGATTGTGAAGTCGACGCAAAATCTAGTTCACGCTCTGGCATCTTCAAAAGTGCTAATGCTTTGGGTGGAGACTGTAGCTGAGTCATCTTCTCAATCTCAGCTATCGTAACCTTTTCCACATTGGCCTTAGTCAAAGACTGTATTTCATCGTATGCTTCCTCTGTAGCATAGACATACTCCACTTCAAAATATGGAAGGATATCACGCAAAATCTTCACACCCTCAGCTAAAAACAGATGGTGCTCATCTCGCGTCTTCTTTTTTCCAAAAGAATAGACAAATTTAATCTGATTCTTTGAAATCACTTCCTTGACTTTTTCTAAAATTTTACATTAAATATAGTGTACTAACAAATTAAAACACACTATATTATATTTTTATTATTGTACGTTGACAAGACGGATATCGTATTTCATCGGAAGATACTTCAATTTAGTTGAAGAGTATCCACCTTCCAATGATGAAGTGTAATTATTACCAATCTTAAAAGAAACAATGGCTTCACAAACTCCGCCTTTATTCAAAAACATTACAGCTTCCTGGAATCCCTTACCATAAATATCTGATGTAGTTCCTGTCAACATCAATGATATTGGATTTGGAGAATTCTTCTCTAGAGCACTGTAAATCATCTTACCATTCAAATCTTTCGCAGAATAACGAACATATACTGTTGACGATACTTTAGGCTTTGTAGCCGTTGTATCACCCAACGATACCTGATGATAATACAATCCTGGTTCCGAACGATAATATATCTTTCTGTTGTTTGCATCCAACCATTCTCCTGTAACAGTTTCTGGCTTTTCATTGACTATGACAGCATTGATCTCCTTGAAATACTTATCTATAGCCTCATTCTCAGCATCCACATGATCTGCGTAAGTATCTGTCTTACATGACATAAACGACAATGATGCAATTAAAAATATAATTACGTTCTTCAACTTCATATCTGATTCTTTTTTCTTATTTCTTTTGAATATCAACTACCAATAATGTGATACGACAATATATAGGTGTGCGGGAAGCTATACACTGCCCTTTTCCTACTACTCCATATGCAAGGTATGATGGTATAATAAACTCACCTGTCTCTCCTTGATGAAGCATCAGGATCGCCTCGTCCATACCTCTTGGCAAATCTCCAGTACCAACATTGACAATCTCAGTGCGGTCTGTATAATTGGAGCAAAACTCAGTGGCATCAAATGCTCTCATCGAATATACAATCTTCACACCCTGCTGACGTTTTGCCTGCACTCCTGTTGGATTCGACGACAATATCTTATATCTGATACCAATATTTGTAGTGTCTAAATCTAGTTTCACAGAGTCGACATACTGACGGATATATTCATTCTCGATATCCACCAACCCACGGTTAGCCTCCATGATATTGGCCTCCGTAGGGTCAACAGGCTTCTTGTTCATCGGGACCTGGGCTGGTTTCTCAGCACAAGCGACAAACAAGCAAGCGAGTATGAAAAATACTATTCTCTTGATCATTTGTACTCCTCTTTACTCAACTCCTGATCAATCATCGCCTTATATTTAGGCAATGCGTCATTAAACTTCTGGACTGCCTGTTCAAGAGTCAACTCAGTTGTCGAGGCACCAGCAGCATTCACATGTCCTCCACCTTCAAACAACTCCGCCGCTATCTCGTTTACTTTCACGTCGCCACGAGAACGGAAAGAGATCTTGATCTTGCCATCTTCCTCTTTGAAGAAAGCCGACAAAACAACTCCCTTGATTGACAATGGAATATTCACAAATCCCTCAGAATCACCCTTCTGATAGTTGAATCTCTCAAGTTCTGCCTGAGAAAGAGCCATGACACTCACTCCCATCTTCTCGTCGACCTTCATCTTCTCGCCCAAAGCATAACCCTCAAGTCTCAAACGGCTGACAGAGAAATTACTGTTGATTCTGCGATAGATATAATCCTTGTCGATCTCTTTCTTAAGCAACTCCGAGATGATAGTATAGATCTCAGGAGAGTTTGAATTATAAGTGAATGCTCCTGTATCTGTCATCATACCAGTGTAGATACAAGTCGCTATCTTTTTATCGATTTCAGGAGCATATCCCATTCTGCAGATCAGACGGAATATCATTTCTGAAGTCGACGACATCTTCGGATAAGAGATGATTACGTCGGCGAAACTACCTGGATTAGTGTGATGGTCAATCATCACCTTCTGTGCCTTTGCATCAGCCACATCAATACCCATTGAATCGATTCTCGATAAAGTATTGAAATCCAACGCCAAAATCAAATCGGCATTGCTGATCAACTCCTTGCTGATCTTTGTCTGCTCGTTGTAAACAAGAATCTCATCAGCGGCTGGCATCCATTTCAAGAAACCAGGCATTTCATTAGGTACAATCACAACGGCACCCTTACCTAGTTGACGCAAGAAATGGCAAATAGCCAAAGAAGAACCAATTGCGTCACCATCCGGAGAAACGTGTGTTGTGATCACCACGTTCTCTGAGTCCAAAATCCTTTTTTTTGCAGCTTGAATAAGTGCCTCGTCAATAATTTTAGTAATCATATTACTCACCTTTTTACGAGTGCAAAATTAATAAATTATTCGCAATGTGTAAAATATTAGAGATTTATTTGGGAAATACAATCATTTCTTAATTTAAAACCTCACAAAAGACATGGCTCCCCAAAAAAGAGAACATTCACATAAAGAAATTACATGCAAAAAAGACGGGGCATGCCCCGCCTCTACGAATTTAATCTCTCTTTGCCAAATTATATCTCCACAACCACGACGCTGATCTCAACATCATCGATAAGATGATTGGATAGAACGCAGGATGGAAACTCTGCAAACATGTGTGTTTTGTGAAGTAATCGTTATCCGCCAAAATCCAAATATCTGATACTATCGCCATCAGTAATGCTATCGCTGCTGTGACAAATGAAAAGAGATAAGCATACTTCAGAGCAGGCTTGAATTTCTTAATCAAACAGATGATCGGCCAAACCAAATATAGCGGATTGAAGAACAAAATATTGTAGTTTGGAAACACAAAATCATGCTCAGAGATGAAAGAAAGGAAGAAAACCAAAATTCCTAAGATTCCATACAACGAATAGAATAGCGAATCAAACCAAATATAGTCGTTCGCCTTTCTATAGTTATAAAACATCGTGTGAGCCACAATTAGCAAAAACATCACCCAAAATACGATATTTGGTGTGAAAAACGACCACTCATTCTGACTTTTCACATCTGATTTATTCAAGAAATGATCGTCTACCACCAATGGTCTACGATTGCCTAAAGAATCAACAATCTCTGCTCGTGTGAACACCTCATGCATGTGTACCGGTTCAAACATACGCAATGAATCTGTCATATTCCTGTCGATTGGCTCACCCAAACAAATCTGTATTCCGAAGTTGAACCATGGAGAATGACTTTGTCTTGCACTAATATTCTGACGGTACGACTGAGCAGTCAACGTGTCATCTGTGAAATGATAGTCGATAGTTCCGTTGACACATTTTTCAAGCATCTTGCGTGGACGAGTCGCACAGTTATCAAGGAAGAAACTGTATCTATACGTACGGTTTTCTGGCAACACATTCTCTTCTAATGCCATTTCCAATCTTTCAACCTCGTCTTCAGTCAAATTCAAAATACCCTCTCTCAGATGAACTTTTTTTGAATTGACGGCCTCACGAAATGATCTCTCAAATCTTTGCTCTCCAACTATATAGTCGGTCCTACCTAATACAAAATTATAGCAGAACTTTGTGATATCACCAAAACTAAATAATCCGTAGTTGTAGATCCAGTCTTCTCCAATAGAATCATTTTTGATTCTCAACGCAGAATGTCCCCACGCAGTGTAAACCTCCTTCTCTGTCTGATAATGAGTCACCAAACTGAATTTGCTTTTTTCTGCATAGACAGTAACGGAGACGACTGTCAACAATACAGAAATCAGATATTTGATATACTTATTACGCATTACTTACCTAAAAAGTTATTGATTTCAGTGTAAAGACGCTGCAATGGCAATCCCATGATATTATAGAAACTACCCTCAATTGATACCACGCCAATATAACCGATCCACTCCTGCACTCCGTATGCGCCAGCTTTATCAAATGGTTTATAGTGGTCAACATAGTATTCGATCTCCTCATCCTTCAAACGAGCAAATGTCACATACGATACAGCATAGAAAGGATGTGATTTCTCTTTTGTGCGTAGGCAGCAACCTGTGAACACAGCATGAGTGTTGCCAGAAAAATCCTTCAACATTCGGATAGCCTCTGCCCTATCCTTTGGTTTACCATATACCTTGCCATCAAACCATACGATTGTGTCGGCAGCAATAACCAAAGTATTATCGTCCATTTTAGGCAACATACTCTCCGCCTTCTTTGAGGCAATATACATAGGTATTTCGCCTCCCAATAATGTATCTGGATAACTCTCGTCGTCAGTCATCGGCGAAGCACATTCGAAATTTAATTCAAGTCCTTTCAATAGCTCTCTGCGTCGTGGCGACGTAGAAGCTAAAATCACTTTGTAATTCTCTAACATTGTATCTTGTATCACTTTAGACGCAATAATTCAGCGTCTTTATAAAATTTGTATACAAAGAAAACTCAAAAAATTGAATTTATAATTACACATTTAGAAAAATGAGTTTAAATTTGCAGAAAAGAGGTAAAAAAATGGCGAATAATAACGAAAACGAGAAAAAAAACAAACAGAGTCTTAATGATATGTTGATGAACATTCTGTTCAATATCATTATCCCTGTGATGATTCTAAAAAAAGGACCAAATCTTATAAATAATGAACACGGGGCAGTAATAGCTCTTTGCGTCGCCCTATCATTCCCTGTAGGATTTTTCATCTACGACTATATCAAGACAAAGAAGACAAATTTTATCTCAATCCTTGGCTTCGTTTCCGTATTGTTGACAGGTGTCATCGGTATTTTCCAGATTCCTAACGAGTATCTCGCAATCAAGGAGGCGTCTGTGCCATTGATAATCATGCTAATCTGTCTTGGTTCACTATTCACTCCTTTCCCAGTGGTAGAGAAATTGATCTACAACGATGCAATGTTCAATAAAGAATTAATAAATAGCAAATTAGAAGAGAATAATAATGTCGACAAAATGCCTTTGGTAATGCGTAATGCCACTTTGATTGTTGCCGCATCCTTTTGGCTCTCTACTATTTTGAACTATACTTTGGCAAAGAAAATCGTGGTGAGCGATCCAATTACCCAAGCTGCGCAACGCACTCAGGAAATCGGAGACCTTACATTCTGGAGCTACATCTTCATCGCGCTACCTTGTACTATAGTGATGGGATTTGCCATTTACTACATCGTAGCAAAACTCTCAAAACTCACAGGCTTGAAGACAGAAGAGATGCTCAACGGTGATTTTGAAACTGAAGAAGAAACAGAAGAAAAAGATGACAAATAATTTGTAGAGACGTCGTAATCGGCGTCTCTACATTCATTTTAGACAAAGAACTACAATGACTAATTCAATTACTGCTAAAGAAATAGCAAACATTACCGGCGGAAAATTAATCGGTGATGGAAACAATATAATCAGCAGATTATCAACTGATTCTCGTACACTTTCTTGGGAAAATGAGACTCTTTTCGTAGCAATCAAGACTCCCAAACGTGATGGTCACTCTTTCATTCCACAGCTAATCAACCGTGGAGTAAAGAGTTTTCTAATCACAGATTCAGCCATCATCAATAAGGATGAGGCATACGTTTCTTCGGTTGATTTCATTCTTGTCGACGATGCGATTTCCGCTCTTGACAAGTTGGCGAAATTCAAACGTGACCAAACTAACGCTACTGTGGTCGGAATCACAGGTAGCAACGGTAAGACAATCGTCAAGGAGTGGCTTGCTCAATTGCTTTCTGGAGAGAAAAAGGTGGTGAGATCACCACGTAGTTTCAACTCAAAAATCGGTGTGCCTCTATCCGTGTGGGGATGCGAAAAAGAGTGCGACTACGCTATCTTCGAGGCTGGCATTTCAGAGCCAGGAGAAATGAAAGCTTTACATGAGATTATACGTCCTAATATCGGTATTTTCACACACTTAGGCGAGGCTCATAGTGAGAATTTCAGCAGCGAAAGAAGCAAATGTTTGGAGAAAATCAAACTGTTTGAAGGATGTGACAAGATCATCTACAATGCCGACAATCGTTTGGTGGATATCTGTATGTCAGGAGCTTTTGACGCTGATAAATTGGTGAGATTTGGAGAGGCTGACAACGCTGATGTCAAGGTACAGAAGATTGAATCTTGTGGAGCCAACACAACTATTGATTATACATATAATAATAAAAAAGCATCAATCACAGTTCCATTTACAGACAAAGGTGAGATTGAGAATGCCCTATCCTGCTTGACTTTCCTTCTTCTAATCGGAGAAGACACAAGTGCAATCAAGGCTAAGATGGCAAAACTTGAAAATATCGCAATGCGTTTGGCAATCAAACAGGCTGAGAATGAGTGTATTATCGTCGACGATAGCTACCAGCTCGACCTTGGTTCACTTACTCCAGCCATCGACTACGTTGTTAATGTGGCAGCAGGACGCAAGTTGAAATCGGCTATCATCCTTTCAGATTTCCCAGGTGTGGCAGACAACGAAAGCGGATTATATAAAGAGTTGGCTCACCTGATCAGCCAGAAACATATTGATAGATTCATCGGCGTCGGAGCTACACTTTGCAAATATAAATCATTGTTTGAAAGCGATATAAAGACGGAATTTTACACGTCGAAAGATGAATTTCTATCTTCAATAGCCAATAAAAAACATTTTGAGAAAGAGGCAATCTTGATCAAGGGAGCACGAAACTTCCATTTTGAGGATATCGAGGAGCAATTAAGCGAGCGAATCCATGAGACTCGTCTTGAAGTCAACCTCTCTGCCCTTGCCCGCAATTTCCACTATTTCCGTAGCCATCTTAAGAAAGAGACTAAGATGGTGAGCATGGTAAAAGCCAACGCCTACGGAACAGGTGATATCGAGGTGTCAAGATGTTTGGTAGCAGAAGGAGTTGATTATCTTGCAGTTGCAGTGGCCGACGAAGGAGTGATGCTACGTAAGGCAGGAATCGACACCCCTATCATCGTGATGAATCCAGAGCGAAACAGTTTCGCCAAGATGTTCGAGTACAACCTTGAGCCAGAGATCTACAACTTCTCTATCGTGAATCAGATGATTGCCGACGCGGAGAAACGTGGCGAACGAGATTTCCCATTCCACTTGAAGCTCGACACTGGTATGCATCGTCTTGGTTTTGAGAAGAAAGACCTTCCAGAGCTAATCAAGTTGCTAAAATCACAGAACAGCATCCGACCTAAGTCAGTATTCTCACATTTGGTTGGTTCAGACGGAGTTCAGTTTGACGATTTCACATTGCATCAGATTGCACTATTTGAAGAGATGACGACGATGTTAAAGGCTGAATTCCCGTCGATCCTACGACATATTCTAAACTCAGCAGGAATTGAAAGATTCAGTCAGTATCAGTTTGATATGGTGCGTCTTGGAATCGGTCACTACGGATTCTCAGGCATTGAAGGAAAGACACTTGAGGAAGTTTGTACGTTGAAAACTAAGATTTTGAATATCCGCGACGTAAAGAAAGGCGAAACAATCGGTTACGGACGCCAAGGAGTGACAGAAAGAGACTCCAAGATTGGAGTAATCGGATTAGGCTATGCCGACGGATTAGACAGAGGTTTAGGATGCGGAGTCGGTGAAGTTGTGGTCAGAGGCAAGAAAGCCAAGATCATCGGCAGAGTCTGCATGGACGTCTGCATGATCGATTTGACAGGTATAGATGCCATCGAAGGCGATGACGTAATCGTATTTGGCCCAGAAAACCCAATAGAAGGCGTAGCAGCAAAGTTAAACACAATCTCATACGAAGTGTTGACAGGAGTCAACGAACGAGTGCAGAGGATATATGTGAGGGAATAAACGAGATAATATATAATAAGACCAAATAAAGACGTGGTGATGCCACGTCTTTATTTGGTCTTAAGCCGTAATACTTTTCTGCATTTACAATGATTTAACCTCTTCTAATTCAAGACCTAATAGATCAGCTATTTCTT
>JAZUIF010000089.1:0-3983 GCA_045642085.1 Paludibacteraceae bacterium
ATGTGTTGATTTCTATGTTCAAAAATCAACATGGCGTTCGTGAAAAAATTTTGGAAATAGGATTTGTTAATTGTGTTGTGAGTGAGTTGACTTTGGCAGAACTATATGTTGGAATGTATAAGGGAGGAGATGATCGCCAAAGGAAAGAAATTGAATTTGTTAAAAATCATTTTTTGATTTTATCTGTTGGACCATCTGTTGAAACATATGGATGTATTAGAGCCGAATTAGAATTAAAAGGTCAGAAAATTGATACAATGGATTGCCTGATAGGAAGCACTGCCTTGTTTTATAATCTTATTATTGTAACTCATAATAGGAAGCATTTTGAAAGAATTCCTAATATTAAATTGGAAGATTGGTGCTAATCCATTTTAAAATACTTTAATATTGCCTATTAAAATCTGCTATATGGAATATAATAAAATCGATGGATATGATTATGTAGACTTGGGGTTGCCTTCCGGTACTCTTTGGGCTTCTCACGATATTGGCGCTGACGGTGTCGGTATGCTCGGTAGTTTCTTTATGTGGGGTGAGACTGAAGCCAGAGATGAAAATACGGAGTGGAATTCTGAAGACCATAAATATACTTCTCAGTCGGGTGATTATACCAAGTATTGTGAACAGGACCATAAGACTGTCTTGGATCCAATGGATGATGCCGCCACTTCTTTGTGGGGTAGCAACTGGCGTATGCCTTCCCTTACTGATTGGAAAGAGCTCGCTAGATTCTGTGAGATTGAGTTTAGAGACGGTCAGATCGTCGTCGTCGGCCCGAATGGCAACGAAATGATTTTGCCAAAATATTCTTACAATAAGTATGAAGGTTTTGATTTCAGTTGCACTTGGTGGTCTTCTGAGGCTGATCCTGATTGTTATTATGATTCTATTTTATTCTACATTGATAAAGAAACTGGTGGAGAAATTGATTTTGATGATATTTCTGATTGTCGTGATGTATTGTGTGCCATCAGACCTGTCTCTAAAATCCGTGCTGATTTGAATTATCAATTGCCTGACGACGAGGAGGAAGAAGAATATGAACCTGAGGTTGAGGCTCAGAATTCTTATGGCTCTTTTAACTACGGCCAGAATAATTCCACTCAGGATTATTCTCAACAGGATTCATATAGCCGTGACAACTATGGAAGTGGATATAATAGTCGTGTAGATGAGGCTCGTCAGGATAATCGATCATTGGATGCTTATTCGCAAAAGAATAAAGAAGCAGACGATAATCATTATAAATCAAAAACATATATTGATAAGGAGGGGTATGAGAAGACTAATTCTAGCAAGACTTCTTATGTGATGTTCTTGATTGCGGCATTGATTATTATATATGTTTTAATAAATAGATAATTTTATTTGAATAAACTTCGTTTTTGATATCAGTCTTGATTTGTGGTAGTTTTAGAGTATGAAATAATGCAGAAGTATATCAAATCATCAATTTTGGCTGGCATTCTGATTGGAGTTGCCGGGTATGTTTACTTGACAGTAGGAGGAATCGTAGGAGCCTGTATGTTCGCTTTCGGTTTGCTTGGTGTCTGCTATATGGGATTGCATCTCTACACAGGTAAAGCCGGTTCTGTGTCGCTCGACAAGCAAGATGAAATCTATTATCCCAATTTGGGCTTGATCCTTTTATTCAATTTTGTTGGTACTGCTGCGACGGGAATGCTTTTGTCTGTGATTGCAGACGACAATGTTTTGTCTAATCTTCAGAATGTCATTGCAAATAGATCGGCTGTTGAGGCTTTGCCGGCGGTTGTTAAAGCTATCTTCTGTGGACTTATTATGGAGCTTGCTGTGTTTATCTATAAAAAAGGGACACCGCTTGGAATCTTGTTCGGTGTGCCACTATTCATCTTGTGCGGTTTCTACCACTGTATCGCCGACAGCTTCTACTACGCTTTGTATTTGTTTGGAGGCGGACACTTCGGAACTTCGTTATTAATAGTATTCTTGTTGAGCATTATCGGTAATTTTATCGGATGTAATGTGAGAAGACTTTTTGTTTGACACTAATTAATTTTTGACCAAAAGTAATTAATCACTATAAATGACAGTAATCGATATTTTCAAACGAATTTCAGTTTATGTTAAGCCTTATAAATGGCTTGTATTTGCGACGTTGATGCTTACGCTCGTCGGCTCCTTCATGGCCCAGGTCAACGCGATTGTCCTAAACTATACTGTCGACTCTATCAACGATTTGGTGACTAAGGGTAAAGGTTTGGCTGAGGGAGTTAATATTCTGATTTTGATTTCTTCTGTCTTGCTTGGTAAGGAGTTGATGATCATCCTTGTGCAGTTCGGACAGAAGTTTTTCGGCCAAAAACTTAGAATCTGCATCACTCAGGATCTTGCCCAACATGTCATCGAGAAGGTGTTGACTTACCGTCTTGCTTTCTTCACTAAGACTGGCAACGAGCCTGGAAAATTGCAGACTCGTATCGACAGGGGTGTGGAGAGTCTCACTCGTATTGTCCAGAATTTCTTCATTGATATTCTGCCATTGTTGTGTAGTGCTGTTCTTGCACTTTTCTTGATGTTCAAGCAGAATGTCTACGTCGGTACCGTCGCCCTTGTGATTATGCCTATCTATTTTTATATCACTTATTTGCAGGCAAGCAAACTAAAAGGATGGCGTACTCAGCATAAGGATTTCCGTGAGGCAAAGAGCCACGGTATCATGACGATCTTGGAGAGTATCACCGTCATCAAATCATTTAATCGTGAGCAGATTGAGGGTAGGAAACAACTTGATCTTCAGAAGAATATCACTGAGAATCAACTTAAAACACGTCAGACGAGTTTCTTCTTCGAGGGTTTGAAAACCTTCGTCGAGCAGATTGGCGTCGTCATCATTATTATTTTGACTGCTTTCCTTGTGCTAAATGGCGACATGACCATAGGTGCGATCATGTACCACATCATGCTTTTCAATAACGTGACGGCTCCTACACGTCAGCTTCATCGTATCTATGATGATTTCAACGATGCTTTGATCTATGCGAATGGTTTCTTTGAGATCATCGACGACGGGGAGAAAGAGACTGAGAAGAGTGGCAAATATCGTCCGGAGAAGATCAAGGGTGAGCTTGAATTGCGTAACGTCGACTTCACTTATCCTAATGGAACGAAGGCTCTTCATGATATTAATATGAAGATCGACAGTGGTAAAATTACTGCGTTGGTTGGTCTTTCTGGTGCTGGTAAGAGTACGATTATCAATCTTTTGGATAAATTCTATGAACCTGATTGTGGCGAGGTGCTTCTTGATGGTGTGAGCCTAAAGGATTGGGATACGCAATATCTGCGTGATAATATCGGACTTGTGCTTCAGAAGAATCATATTTTCGACGGTACTATTGAGGAGAATATCCGTTATGGCAACGTCGACGCTACTGACGAGGAGGTGATGGATGCGGCTAAGAAGGCGTTCCTTTACGACCAGGTGATCGCATTGCCGAATGGTTTCAAGAGCAAGGCGACGGAATTGTCTGGTGGACAGCAGCAGCGTGTCGCCATAGCCAGAATGTTCATCAAGAATCCTCCGATCATATTCCTTGACGAGCCGACAGCCAGCCTTGATGCGATCGCCACAGAGCAGATCAAAAACAGTATCGATGCCATTAAGCAAAACCGTACTGTGATCATCATCTCCCACAGTTTATCTCAGATCATAGATTCCGAAATGATTTATTCGTTGGAGAAGGGTAGGGTGATGGAGCACGGCACACACGAGGAGTGCTATGCGATGAATGGTGTCTACCGCAAAATCTTCGATGCCTCTGCTCGTAGCTTGAATATCGAGAAGATTGCGAAAACGACTAATCTATGATTGTCGATTAATGGTTGAGGGTTGAGGGTTGAAGGTTGAGGGTTGAAGGTTGATGGTTGAAGGTTGAGGGTTGAAGGTTGAGGGTTGAAGGTTGAGGGTTGAAGGTTGAGGGTTGAAGGTTGAGGGTTGA
>JAZUIF010000090.1:0-3360 GCA_045642085.1 Paludibacteraceae bacterium
GAATGCAGACGAGGGATTCATTACCGTCGACATCTTTAGTGACGTCGTAATGGCAATTAATCCACCACTCTACATAGGCTCCAAGCGTAGGAGTTTTGAAAGCTCCGATATACGCCAAACCATTTTGGATATTGACGGGAGAGAGAAACATACGGCTGTCGCTGAAAATGCGAGATGCATTACGATAGAAAAGGAAAGCATTCTTAATGAAAAGATCCCTATTTTCCTCGTTCGACGCATGTGCCTGACCAGGATAGCACATAAGCTCCATCCCATTCAAAAGTTCAATACGATTGTCTGAAAAAGCGGCAGAAGTTGCCTTAGTCTGAATATTTGCCATATCTTTTGTTTTTAATGTTAGACATTCTCATCGTAACTTTTCCACCGTAGCATTGGCATTTGCTCGGTTGGCATCCCATCCGGGAACTCTTGATGATTTATTTCGATGCAAAGATAATAAATGTTTGTAATTAAAGAAACACAAAATAATTATTTCTTATTTTTCACTACTTTTGCCCCAACAAATTCATATCACAAATGCTTGGATCAATAGTCAACGCAACGACAATCCTTATCGGAAGCACATTCGGTGCTTTAGTCGGTGCAGGAATAAAAGATAAATATAAGAACACTCTTTTTGATGCTCTCGGACTTGCCAGCATCATTTTGGGAGTGAACGCTGCCCTACCCAATATGGCGAAAAGCGAGTATCCAGTGCTCTTTATAGCAAGTCTTGCCATCGGTGGTATCATCGGCACATGGCTTGATCTGCAAGGTAGAATCGACAGAGCCAACGAGCGTCTGAATCAAAAGTCTGGAAATACAAATAATTCATTGCAAGGCCTCGTCACTGGAATGTTGCTATTTGCGATAGGTACGTTTGCGACAAAAATGTAGTCCAGCAATTACTCCCAAAAATAACGTAACACAATGGAAATCAAGACTACAAAATGTATCGTTATGAGTCGAGTGTCCACAACCATTCAGGATTTGGACGTTCAGGAGGAAGAGTGTATCCAAATGGCAATGAGAGATGGGTACAGTCAGGAAAACATGATTCTCATACCTCGTGTTGGAGAGTCAGCACGTAAGGTTGGAGAAATAATCAAAGTTGATACGCCACGTGGTCCTATGGAAGTTGAGTTGGATCGAGATGGCATTTGGGAGATGAAAAAGCACATTGAGAACGACCCTAACATTGATTGCGTCTACGTATGGGAAGTATCTCGTTTAGCTAGACGATCAGATGTGTTAGGCAATCTCCTTAAATATTTTGAAGTCAAAAAGGTTCAACTAAAGATAAAGACCAATCACATCTCCCTACTCCACGATGACAAGTCTCTAAATGAGACAAATAAGATGATGATAATAATCCTTGGACAGGTAGCAGAGCAAGAGATGAATGTCAAAATTGAAAGATTCAAACGTAGCAAAAGAGTTCTGGCAGAGCAAGGTCGTTTTTCTGGAGGAGGAATTCCTTACGGCTACAAAGTCGACAAAGAGAGAGGAGGTCTTATCGTAATAAATGAAGAAGAAGCCAAACTTGTCCATGAAATATACGATATGTACGAATCAGGACTAAGCCAAATAATGATTGCTCGTGAATTTTATTGTCGAGGAATGTTTAACTTTACTCTATCAAAAGTCAATCACATTCTTTTGTGTGAGCAATATATCGGCAAGCCCGTAAAAAAAGGAAAATCATCATATTTTCGAACATACCCAGTCATTATTAGCCAAGAGCAATTTGACAGATGCCGAGAAATTGCAGCTGGCAATAAGACATTTGTAGAGAAGGGTAAAAAGAAATATTATGCACATAATCTTATCGTATGTTCATGTGGAGAGAAATTTGTACCTGGACCTTCAAAAGTTTGCTATGCATGTAAAGAAATTTACAGAACAAACAACCCTTACGAAGTACACCATCATAAATGTGACAGCAAATTGACTATCAGCATAAACATTATGGACAGTCTCGTATGGAAAGTAGCACAAGAAGCAGAAGTAAAATACATATTAAAATCAGCAGAAGAAGACAAGGCGTTGTACCAGAAACAAATTTCTATTCTTGATGAAAAACTAAACTCTATTGAATCACGTCTAAATCATCTAGACACTAGATTCAAAAGGCTTGGAGAACTGTATGCAATGCAGATTATTGAAACACGTGAAGAACTAAACGAAAAGGTTAAGGAAATCACCAATGAAAGACAAGCAGTATTCCAAGAACAGGCTTCATACACCAACGAACGTGAGCATCTAATCGATTTGTGTAATGGAATAGAGAAGTATTACGACTATGACGACTTGAGCAAAACAAAGGATAAGTTGTCAAAAATATCAATGCTTAGAGATAAAATTTCCTCAATAACAGAAGATTCTCAACGATGCGATATCGCACATCGACACATTAAGAAAATAACACTTGAGAACAAAGAAATTGAAGTTGAATTTGGCATTGCAGGTAAAAAAGTAGCAAAATCTCGTTTCATAACCATCGAACTCTACAATGGCGAAATATTATACTTTCAGTACGTACCGTTTACCGGAGGCAAAAACCTCATCATGAAGGCGGCAGCAGACGGTACTCCAATCAGCAAATATGACTTCGAGTATCTTCCTCGCTTTACAGATCACGGAAAGAAAAGACGAAGAGCGAACGAAAAAGAAAAAAGAGAAAAAGATTTTGCAGAGAAGTTTCCATCTGAAAAATATGTTGTATCTTTCGCATCTTTTACCGCCTATCTGGGTTTGAAAGACAAAACGACCTACAAGCTTGTTAACCATGGGTTCTTATCAGAATGCAAGGAATGGATTAACAATAGAGAAGCGGCATTTAATAAAGAAAAATGCATAGAGTTGGCACGAGCTAACGCAGACAGCAACAAATGGGCTCGTATAATTCTAAGCAATTTAGGAATCGACCAATAAGATTAAATGTATGGATGAAAAAGAAATCACCATCAAAAACAAAGACATAGATCGCTTGAGAACAGAGATCGCCGAGATTAAGCGTCAGAACATGGAGATTAAGCGTCAGAACATCGAGATTAAGAGTCAGAACATCGAGATTAAGAGTCAGAACATTATTGACAAATTAGAAAATTTCTGCACAATGCTAAAAAGTGCAATAATTGAACTCAGTCTTAATGTTCCGTCTTTAGTCTATTTCGAACGTTACATGAAGAAGATAGAAGAAAAAGATGATTTTATCTACGTGATAAGTCTATTACATGAGTGTGTAATATTCCTTTATCCTTCTTCATTATTCATGCGTCCGGTCAAAAGACTTGATTTGTCGGATTTATTTGATTCATCTGATTCAGCTACAAACGATAAGATTCCTTCAATAAAAGA
>JAZUIF010000091.1:0-55663 GCA_045642085.1 Paludibacteraceae bacterium
AAATTCAGAAAGTGCTTCTTCTGGTGTTACTCCCTTGTTGGGTAGAATCACATTCATCTCAAAATTTTCGTAGAAATAAAGAGTTACTAGCTGGAAATTCTTGCCGACTGCATATCTGCTTGTGCTTGTATGCATTTTCTCAACTTGTTTGATTTCGTTTTCCGAAGTCACAAACTCACCTGGTTTGGTAAGTCCTTTATAGAATTTATCTATCCATTCCGACTGAAAACTCAAGGCGTTTGCTAACACTAGCATATATGAATCGTTTTTCAGAAGTCCAATTTTGGGAATCATACCGTTGGTGTTATCGCTAGCCCACTTGTCCATGATTTTGTAAGTGGAATCTTGGGTAAAATCTACATTGTTGGCGGCTCCTTTGTAGAAATCTTCGATATTCTGTACAAAATTCTTGCCAAATGGGATGTCTTTCTGTAGAAAGGCTGCGTTTGCTAAACCGAGCTGTATGCGACTTGGATTGGCATATTGGAAATTAGTCATTCTTTTTTTGTATAACTCGTTCAATTGGTCGAGAGGAATGTCTTGTTTTCCAAGAGTCTTTGTAATCTCAGCATACGCATTGTCATCGTCAGCTCCATTTGCTAACATCGCAAGTGCAAACTGTAGGCTTGTAGGTGAGAAAATCACGTTCTCACTTTTGAATTCTGGATCTTTTGAGATTTTTGAGAATAGATTTGATGCGAACTTGTTGGCAGATTGCATAGCCTCTTTTTCTGCATCTGAATATTCAATTACCTCATTGTTTCTCTTTTTTCTGACGCAATCGTTGTATGTCGATTCTGCTTCTGCCAACTCAGTTAAAATGGTCCATTCATTAGCACCTGCGGCTCTTAGTATTTCTAATTTGGATGTGTCCAATACGCATCCTTCTACTGATTTTTGTAGGGCTTTCCAATTTGATATGTTTTCGTCGAATCTGGCAATCTCTTCGTCAAATGTCACTTCTGCTCCTGTCGACGGATAAAGAGAGAATGAGTTGTCTTTACGAGTGACTTTGATAAATACCTCGTCTCCTTTTTTGATATGACTTACGTTGTCTGTCTTTTCGATCATCACATCGTATTCCTTGCCATTGGGTAGGTTGACGTGCATATATTGAGTCGCAGAGATTGTACATGCTGCGATCAGACTGATTACTGATAGTAGTTGTTTCTTCATAGTCTTATTCTTTTACAAGTTTGACACTTTGTGAGTTGGTTTTTAGAATATAGATTCCTTTCGCTTGTGGCAAGTCGACTTCAGCCACACCTGTTTCTGCCACTTTTATTTGCTCGATGACAGTTCCTGCCGTTGTATAAAGAGTGACTGTTGAATTTGGCTGTAGACCTTCTGCTTTGACGTGGTTGTTGTCGACATAAATGATACGAGACTCATTACTCTCCAAAACATTTGATGCCGTCAAATCACCTTCTGTGAAATTGTACGAAAGAACATCACCAATCAAAAAACTTGAACTCAGTGGTCCTCTCACTAGTAGGCTGTCTCCGGAATAAGAGATCTTTGGTGATCCTGATAAAAGATAAGAATAACTAGAACCATTTGTTAAGTTAACTGTGACATATGCTTCTTCTGAGCATATGGGAGCTGTGTATAATGCCAACAACACTCCAATTGAGTAGAACTTGTTTTTCATGTCAAAAACAATTAACAATTTAATTAAACCTTAGTCTCAGACTTTAATTTTTCGCATTAACATTGATGTTTTTTATGTTTAAATCAACTGAGACATTGCAAACTTATAAATGTGTGATGTTAAAACAAAACAAATTGGTAAAAAAAATAGGGATAGGGGATTTTTACGTAAATGTATCCTGTTTTTTAGTCTTGTATCCTTTTTCTGTATTGAAGTGGGGTAGTGCCGGTCTTCTTTTTGAACATTCGGTTGAAGTGGTTCGGATAGGTAAACCCAAGTTCTTGAGCAATTTCATTGACTGGCATCTCTGTAGTGTTTAGCAGATATTTAGCAGTCTCCACCACTTTATTGAGAATATATTCTTGAGCCGACATATGAAGCTCCTTCTTGACTAAATCACCAAAGTAGTTTGGCGACAGTTTGAACTGCTCGGCACACCACGACACAGTGAGTTGACCCAATTGTTGAGCGGAACCACTAGAGAGATAATTGTCGATCATTATTTCCAATTTATTTTGGAATTGATTGTCGTTTTTTACCTTGTCAGCAAACTGACGTTCAAAGAATCGTTTGTAATAAGATAGAAGCTGACCAATACCCAGACGAAGGAGGTGGTCGGTAAGATAGTCTGGCTTAGAGATAAGTTCGGAATAGATGTTAGAATAACAGTTGAGTATGATTCCTCGTTCTGATTTTGTCAACTCAAGAGCATCATTAACATCGTGGTTGAAATAGTCGAACATATAGAAGTCACGGCCCAATCCAGTCTTCTCGATTAATTCTTCCCTAAATGCGAGCATCCATCCGCGAGGTTTCACATTGTAGTTGAGGTTTACCTGTGCCACCTGGCCTGGACGCAGAGTGAACAGAGTGCCTGGCTTATAGTGGATAGTTTCGCCATTTCTGACTAATTCTCCAAAATCGGTATCCATCAGCACAATGCAATACATGTTGAAATTCATAGGATCGAACAGAGTCAAATCTGCACGAGAAAGGTCGCCAACACCGATGTGCTGGTGCTCAGTGCCTTGATGAAAATAGGCATTGAATTCATCTATGCTTTTTATGATTTCTGCCATGTATTGTTAAATGCGATATGCTAAATCAATAGATTCTTTACAAATTTAATTTTTTCCTCTGTTGGCATTGCGTAGTCGATCCACTCGATATGGATTCCGCGTCGTTCCATTCCACGGAACCATGTCATTTGACGTTTCGCAAATTGGTGGATTGCTATTTCAAGAGTGCTGACCATCTCATCATAGCTGATGTTGCCGATAAGATAGTTGGTTACGAATTTGTATTCCAATCCGTAATATATCAAGTCTTCAGGGGCGATACCTTTGTCGAGCAGAGCTTTCACTTCGTCAATCATACCTTCGTCGAGACGTGCTTTTAATCTGCGAGAAATCTTTTCGCGTCTTGCTTCACGGTCAATGTCCACTCCGATGATGAGGCTGTTGAGAGGAGTTGTTGTTTTCTCCTTTACTTCGTCTGGATGCTCAGCGTAGTATTGTTGAATCTCGATGGCACGGATGGCACGTTTGGCAGTGTCGACATCAGTAGTGTTGTGAAGAGTCTTGTATTGTTTAAGAATCTCAGTCAGTTCCTCTAATGATTTATCGCTGAGACTTGCTCTCAATTCCTTGTTTTCAGGTACAGGGAGCAAACAATACCCTTTTAATACAGATTCTATATATAAGCCAGTACCACCACAAAGAATAGGAAGTTTACCACGGCTTTTGATGTCGTTGAAAGCAGCTGTGAAGTCTCTTTGATACTCGTGGAGATTGTATTTGTAACCAGCCTCTTGAATGTCAATAAGATGATATGGGATGACAGTGCCATCTATAGTATAGTCCGACAAATCTTTGCCGGTGCCAATATCCATGTTGCGGTATATCTGACGAGAATCAGCACTGATGATTTCAGTGTCGAGTGCCTTTGCCAGATGAGCTGCGAAAGTTGTTTTCCCCGATGCAGTGGGTCCGAGAATTGTTATAAGTTCTATCTTTTGCATGGCTTGTATCCTATATTCCAACGATTAAAATGTTTAGAAGTGTAAGTCGCGAACATCACGATGGCAAGCATGTTGAGCATTGTGCCGATGATGTAGAACGATGAAATCTCCATATATTCAGTAATAGCACCACCGAAGAAGATACCTAATCCAGCACCTACCTCCCATGATGTCAGGTAAGTCGACGTCGCACTTCCACGTTGATCGTTTCTGCCTAGTGCTACAAATAGGGTATTGTAGGCGGGGAATATGGTGCCATATCCACATCCCATAATCATGGCACTAGCTATGAAGATAATAGATTTGTTTCCGATGTTGAGGTAGGGTAGTGTCGCCAACAAAAAGAATGCTAAAGTGGCGATTGCCGCACCGATAATAATAACACGGTTGAGAAACCCTCTGTCGACCATTTTTCCGGAGAAAATTCTGCTTGTGGCTATTCCGATGGCCATACAGCTATAATATGCTCCTGCAGAGATATCGATTCCTGTCTCTTTCGCATAGATATAGATGTAATTCATAGTTACTGCGTATGTGATCGACATAAGCAGTAGATTGATGCCTGCGGGAACACCTTTTGTGAGAATAAATCTGTCAAGTGATAACGCTGGTCGCTCCACTGGTGGTCGAAACTTTGTGTGGATTTGAGAAGCGGCCAAAATAGCCAAGAAACTCAATGCAAACGCTACGCTGAAGATTGTTATGTATCGAGTCTCCGCTGGAAGATAATCGTGTAAAGTGACTCCTGCTATAGGCCCGAGTGCCATAGCAAAATTATTTGACAATCCGAAATATCCTAACCCTTCTCCACGGAATTTGGATGGCACTACGTCGATGACGATGGTGTTGGATCCGATTGTTGTCGCTCCGAATGATAATCCATGAAGAGCACGCAACATGACGAACATTCCAATTGTGGATGCAAAATTATAGCTTAGAAATACAATAGCAAACAGTGCGAGTGAACCCACAAAGAATGGCTTTCTTGGGAATGTGTCGATTATGTACGCCGAAAAAGGGCGGATAACCATTGCTGAAATCACGTAGACAGATAGAACAAATCCCACTTCCGCACCATTAGATTCATAAGTCTCTTTTAGATAAAGCGCGAGAATCGGGATGACTATAAAAAAACTAAAATTCAGCAGAAAGTTTGACAGACAGCAGAATATATAGTTTCTATTGAAGAGTTTTTCCTGTTCGTCTGCCATTTTATTTGATAAATGCGAAAGCTACAGCTGCAAGCACAAGCACGAAAGCCACAATATGGTTCCAATGCAAGGCTTCTCCGTTGAATAACTGAGTAGAGACTATAGTGAAAACAATAAGGGAAATTGCCTCTTGGATGATTTTCAATTGCATAAGAGAGAATGGTCCACCTGTGATTTTAGAACCGATTCTGTTTGCGGGTATCATAAAGCAATATTCGAATAATGCCAATCCCCAAGAACAAAGAATTATAAGATAAAGAGGCCAATCCTGAGACGGTCTCATCTCTTTGATTTTTAGATTACCATACCAAGCAAATGTCATTACGACATTTGAACATATCAACAATAGAATTGTAAGAAATGCTCTCATTTTAATTGTTTTTAAATTATAAAACGACCTCCTAATCACTTAGAAGATCGTTCAACCCCCAAAAAATATAATAAGTGGCTCGCTTGGGGCTCGAACCCAAGACCCCATCCTTAAAAGGGATGTGCTCTACCAGCTGAGCTAGCGAACCTCCCGATTTTTCAATCGTGCTGCAAAAGTAATGTTTTATATTTATTCTGCAAACTTTTTGACACGTTTTTTTGTGGAATAGAATTATAAAAAAGAGACAGAATGGATGCTTCTGTCTCTTAGTTCTTATTGCTGAGTTTCGAATTTAACTGATGAAATCATAGCCTCCAATTGTCTGTAAGCGGAACGCTTGCTTTTGTTTGGACGGTAGATGAATGCTTCTATGGATATGATATTCTTGTTTTCAGGATCTACGTAGCTTCTGCTGACGAATGGTCCACCCATGATATCTCCGTGAATGCTCCATAATCCTCGTATCTCTACACTATATTTTCCATCGACAGTAGGAAGAACAGAGGATTCTGGTGGGATGATTTCGTAACGAGTTGTCATGTAAGAACCTTCTGATGGTCCGCCTACATAAGCCTTCATGACTGAGTCTCGACAATATAGTAGGTTTTCCTTTATGAAGTCACTCTCATTTCCGTATGGAATCTTATAGATCACGATGTTTTCTGTAAAATCAGGATTTCCATTAGAGAACCAAGCGAAATCTTTTTCAAAACGAGCCTGTGTCAAAGATGAAGGGATGATAAGATCAGCTCCAAATCTCTTTCTGACACTGTCGCAATAGTCTACATGTCTGAATTTGCCAAAGAAACGAACAACTCTTTCGTTCTCTGCATTGATATAGTAGCGACGGATGAACTCGATGTTTTTATTGAAAAAAGCCTCTAGAGAGTCTTTGCTAGGTGCTGTGATACGAAGAACTGCCTGTGTCTCAGCCCAATTGTCTCTGCTTGCAGATATCTTCGACTGTGTATACATCGTTGGGTCAATCTCGTAGAAAAGGATATTTCGTACAGGTTTTAGAATACCTGTGAATCCTTCAGTAGGGGAGAATGACACTTCAAAGAACTTTTCTAATTGAGGCATACAAGGCATTTCGTTTGTGAGGGAGTCTTTCATTCGTATGCCGACTGAGTCTTTCCACACTTTCTGGTCGCCCACCACCAATAATTCATAACTCTGGCCTGTTACTGTAGGCTTATAGCCTCCTGTTCCGGTCGAGTTACAACTGCTCATTAACAGCGTTGCGATCGACGCTGCTATCGCCATTATTTTTCTTCCGCTTTTCATTTTATTCTTGACACTTTTTATTACGTTCTGAAGATAATAGTCCGCATGCTGCATATATATCCTCTCCTCTTGATTTTCTTATTGTTGCATTCAAACCATTCTTCCTTAACAGACTTTCAAAAGCCAACATCTCTGAATCGCTAGCACCTTCCAAATCAATGTTTGGAATAGTGTGGAAACGGATAAGGTTGATTCTGCATTCCAATCCCTGGAGTAGGGAAGCGAGCATCTTTGCGTGACGTGGCAGATTGTTGTTGCCTTTGAATACGGTGTATTCAAAAGATACTCGTCGCTGACCAGTAAAGTCGTATTTCTTTATTTCTTCTATGACTTTCTCTAGTTTGTATGCTTTCTCAACTGGCATCATTGCCAATCTCTCTTCTGTGAATGGATTGTGTAAGCTGACTGCCAAATGACATTTAGATTCTTTTAAGAATCTCTGTAGGCCTGGAATAAGGCCAACGGTTGATACTGTGATTCTTTTGGGACTCCATGCATAACCGTAGTCAGATGTCAGAATCTCGAGTGATTTTAGTACGTTGTCAACATTGTCCATGGGCTCACCCATTCCCATGTATACGATGTTTGTAAGCGACTCAAACTCTGGTATTGATTGAATCTGATTAAGTATTTCGTTTGTTGTCAGGTGCTGCGTGAATCCCTGCTTCCCTGTCATACAAAACTTACAATTCATCTTACATCCCACTTGACAAGAGACACATAGTGTGGCTCTCTCTTTGTCGGGAATGTAGACTGTCTCAATATATTTTTCGCCTATTTGGTAAAGATATTTTTTTGTGCCGTCTGTCGATTCTACACTTGAAAATGGAGCACGTCTGCCGATTTCGTAATGCTCAGACAAAAGGACTTTGTTTTTAGCAGATAGATTAGTTATCTGTTCTATATTTTCCGCCCCTTTTTTGTAGATCCAATCGGCTATCTGTGTGGCTGTGAATTTTGGCATGTTTAGTTCAGCTGCTACATTTCGCAACTCTTCAATTGTCATTCCAAACAGTCTTTTCTTTTCCATCTTCTTTTATGTAAAAAAGGAGGCGAACCGTAATCCGCCTCCATTATTAGTCAATCTGATTCTTAATTAATAGAAGTTAGCTCTATTATCAGTTATGTCTGCGTTCTTACGTAGAGACTCGTACATACGATTAGCAACCATAGACTTAAGTTCTCTGTTTAGAGAATTGATGTTTGCTTTTGAGTTAGAAGGGTTCTCGTTAAGAACCTTTACTTTGTAAACTCCTCTGTCTCCAACTACAGTCTTAACTCCGTCTACAGAAAGTGCAGAAATTGCAGCTGCCAACTTAGGCTCACGACCAATGTTTGAAACTCCATCATATGAGAATGAAGCACTAACTGTATCAGCGTTTGCAAAATCGTTCTCTTTCTCAAACTCCTCTGTGAACTTCTTAGCACAAGCCTCGTTCTTTGCCTTTAGCTCAACCTGCTTTGCTACATACTCTTCTGCCATTGGAACATAATCACCATCAATTGCATTAACAAGAGTTCCGACTACGTATGAGTCACCAACCTCGAATACACCAGATACATCACCAACTTCGTGGCTCCAAGCCCATTTGATAATCTCACGTGTGTTGTTCTGTCCAAGAATCTGGATATATGGGTCGTTCTCTCCAAGTGGAGTAAGATGTACAATATCCAAGTTCTGAGAGTCTGCATTTGCAATGAACTTATCCTTAGTCTTGTTGTCGATAATAAACTTGTTAGCTGCATTATACATATCTGTATAAGTGTCTGTGCTTGGCTCAAGCTTAGTACCATAAACTAGAACTTTAGCTTTTTTAACTGGAGTAGTTAGGTTGCTTACCTTAACAAGGAATGTCATTGGATTGTCTGGCATGTCGAATGAGAAAACCTCACCAACCTTAGCAGAACCAAATACCTTAGAGTCAAAGTCGTCTGTACCCAATGGGAAACCTTCCTTAACCCATCCTAGCTCACCACCATTGTTAGCAGTGTTCTGGTCAAGTGAGTGCTTTGCAGCCAAATCCTCAAATTTCTCGCCATTGTTCAAACATCTTCTGATGCTGTCTGCCTTCTGCTTAGCTTCTTCCTTAGTTGCTCCTGCCAAAACAATCAAGCTGATGTTTGCTGAGTCTGGAGCCATCTTCACGTCTGCCATCTTCTTGGCAACCATAAAATCTCCACCTTCAAAGATTACCTCAGATACAGAATCCTTCTTTGCGTTGAATGCAAATGATTGGAAAGCTGTCTCGATGTCCTTTTCTGAACGGTAGAAGTTGTTGTATGCGAATACTGATGATGGATCAGAGAAGATAACTTTCAAGTCTGCCTCTTCTGCATTCTTGATTTGTTCCTTCATCTCTTCCATACCTGCCTTAGCATCCTCGTAGTCCTGCATAGAAGGCTTTACGTTGAAGATGATTGCGTCTACTGCTCTGTAACCGCCATCGTTCAATGCAAAATATTCCTTCTTCATTTTCTCATACATTGAGTTCTTCTCTGCATCAGAAACTTCGATGTCCTTATTTGCTGGATCGTAGAATTTCTTGATAACTAGAGCACTCTTCTCATTCTCTGAAATCTTGTCGATTATATTAGTGATGGCATTTGGATAAGTTACAGCACCGCTTACAAGATTTGCAAGCTTGTCGTTTGCAAGCTGAGATTTGATCTGTCCTTCCCAGTATGCCCACTCTGCCTTCAACTGCTGCTGCTGAGCTCTCTGACTTTCATCCAAAGACTCTTCTGGTCTGCTGATAAACTGAAGGAATGCAGCTACCTGTGATGGGTTGAATCTTCTGTTCTGATCTCTAAACAATGGAATACTCATCAAAATTGGATGGTTTGCCGATGATACCAAATCTCTGATCTCATCATTAGTTACTGCCATTCCAATTTCATCCATCTCACTCTCAATTAGAGCGTCGTTGATGAACTTGTTCCATACGAAGTTGCGGATATCACCTTCGTGTGGTGCCTGCTGTCCAGCGTATTGCTGTTTGATGATGTCGCTGAACTGTTTTTCTTTCTCATTGAAATCTACGATGGAAATCTCTTTTCCATTAACTTCTCCAATGATGCTTCGAGCTCTTCCCATGATAGTCGACGTACTTGTTAGGAAGTCGCCCACCACGAAAGCCAACAATGCCAACGCTACTATTCCGATAAGTAGAGAGGCATGGTTTCTGATGTTCTGTAAAGCTGCCATTTAAGTTTTATAGTTTTTTTATTATTATTCGTACAAAAAACGACGCAAATATAATAAATAATATTCGTTAAATTGCGTTTGACACTCTCAATTTTACTAAATCTATCTTTGTCGTCTCAACTTTCATCACTTCAAAGCTATATTTTTTGCCTATTTTGATGATTTCTCCCTTCTTTGGCAATATGTTGTGATGGGTTAGAATTAATCCGGCTATCGTTTCATAGTCGGGTGATGTCGGTAGTTCTAACTCGAATTTATCGTTCGTTTCTTCTACCTCTAATCTTCCAGAGAATATGTATTCATCATTATTGACTTTCTTCTGGACATATTCGTCTTCATTGTCGTATTCATCCTCAATCTCTCCGAAAATCTCTTCCATAAGATCTTCCATTGTGATGATTCCTGCTGTTCCTCCAAATTCATCAACTACAAGTGCCAAACTTTTTTTCTGCTTCTGCAACACTTTTAATAGTTTGTTGGCAGCCATCTCTTCCGACACAACTATGATTGGATTCAAAATATCAGATATCTCATATGGCTTGTCGAAAATGTCTGATGAGTGGACATAACCTATTATATGGTCGATGTTATCTTTGTAGACAAGAATTCTTGAGAAATTTGTCGAGATGAATAGCTTTCTCAATTCGTCGACACTGCAACCTACCTCAATAGCTGTAATCTCTGTGCGTGGAACTATACAGTTTTTTAATTTCAGCGTAGATAGATCCAATGTGTTTTGAAAGATTTCAACCTCATTTTCCGCCTTCTCGTTATTTGCTGATGTACAATTGTTTAGCTCATAACTTCTGTTCGCACTGATTTCGTAATCTTTGTTTTTGAACAGACTGGCGAAAGGGTAGGCTATAAAATGGAATATGCTTGAAGTCGACTCAAGAGTGTCGTTGGGATTTTCCGCAAGATTACTTGATCGTAGTATGATTTCTAAAGCTATGAATATTCCTACGAATGTCGCAGCGGCAATATAAATATTGTATAGGCCAACAGTTATATATGCGCAGCCGATTGCTGATGCCAGATTAATTATCCTAAGTCCGGCTTTAAATGTTCTTACTTTTGTTGATGCATAGGCCGCAAAACCAGATTTTGACTGGTTGTCGCCTATGTCAATCTTGTTTTTGTAAGCACTAACAAAATTGAACTCTAAAAGATATGTTGCAATTAATATAAATGCTATTATGCCTGTCCACATAATTAATTAGAATTCTCCTTCTTTTGTTCGTCGTTCTCTTTTTCCTCAATAGGGAATATTCCCTCTGGCTTCTTGATAGTATAGTTTGTGAACGACTGATTTGACTCAAAACCACGTCCGGTAATAATTCGTTTGTCCTGTGTGATCTTGATTTTCTCCTTAGAATAGACTTTTTGTTCTTTCTGGTTCCAGTATAATTGGTTTGTCTCGAAATACTCTCCTTTGATATTCTTTGACTTTACGCTGTCTCTTAAATCCCACAATTCCAATTCTGTATAATACTTTGCATATTTGGATGTGATGGAAGCATCTGTTCCCATTGTGTCATTGAGGGTTTCGAAGAATAATCCTTGAGGAAAGAACCAGTATGGGGTATCTACTTTGTCGAAAATATACCACTCTTTAGTCTCCATCCTGTATTTTACAATTCCGGAATCTGAGATGAGTGAATGTACATCTTTCGCATATTGTCCTGCTACAGAATCTCTTTCTATGGCATCTGTTGTCTCAAGTTTGTCGTTGTCGCATGAGACAAAAAATGAAAAAAAAGACATAATTGCCAAAGCAAAAGCCTTGACAATCATGCCTTTATGGTTATGTTTTACGCTTCGTTGCATTATCTAACAGTTGTTGTCTCGCCAATCCAACCTGGAACTTTGTAAGTACCACCCTTGATACCTCTCATGAACAATTCAGACTTGTCAGGGAACTGCTTCTTGTAAGAAGCGATAGCGTTGTTAGCCTGAGATGCCAATGATGGATCAACAGCTTTAGCCTTCTCTAGCTTGTCAACTGCTGCCCAGTAAGCTGTCTTCTGAATAACTGGATCGTCGTCGATTGTAGAATATCCATATGCATAAGCATAAGCAATCAACATGTAAGCCTGACCTGCAGTTGGATCAAGAGCAAGTGCTGACTGTGCGTTTGAACGACAAGCCTGGAAGTTCTTCATTGACAAGTAGATGTTAGCGATGTTTAGATAGTAATCGCTCTTTGTGCTCTTGCTTGTCTCAAGCTTGATAGCCTCCTGAAGGTACTGGATAGCCTTGCTGTTGTCTTTCTTTGACAACGCCTGAGCTGCCATACCTGCTGCAGATGCTGCTGTTGGCTCGATAGCGTGCAAATATGCAGAACCCTTGAAGTAAACAGCCGACTCTTTACAGTCTGCAATACGGTAAAGCTTCAATACGTCATTCAAGAATGCTTTGTCGTTCTTGTTTGCCTCAATCTTTGAAGCGTATGCCTTGTCTAGAGTGCTGCACTCTGCTGCTCCAGAACGAGCAAATACTCGGTTTACAACACCGATAGCAGCATCGAAAGTAGAGTCTTTAGCAGCTGCTGCTGACATCATAGGCATGATCTTCATGTAGTCAGCGATGTACATATCTCTGTTTACATTTGGATTCTCCTTGTAGATGCCATCAGACAAAATGAAATACTGCTTGAAAACCTCTGCTTCGTTGTTCTCTCCACCTTTCTCGATAGCCTCTTTCAACCATCCGTATGCTTTCTGCTTTGTAGCATCGCCTGTCAATGCAGGTGAATAGTTGATATAGTCAAATGACTTACGGCCAAGAATATAATAAGTAGGATATTTCTTAACGTTTCCGAAATACTTGATTCTTAAATCATGACAATTCATCAAGTCGTTGAACAATGCTTTCTTCTTAGCCTCGTCCTTCTCGTTGTCGATTTCCCACTTCAACATGAATGCTCCGTCAGTATAAGCACGCTGTGTCGCTTTTGGACATTCTGATGTGATTGTTTTCCAAGAATCGTGCATGTCCTTCCAATTCTTCTGCTTTGCAAAGTTCTGGAACAAAGACACACTTGATACACATCTTACGCTGTCCTCACCTGTACCAAACTTTGAATTAGGGGTGTTAACTCCCAACTCTGCCATCATTGGCATACTCATTATTACGCCTAATGAAGCTAAAAATAATGATTTAGTATTCATATCATCCTAATTTTATGTTATTTCTACTTTTTGTTTTTGCCGCTTATTCTAGTCTACGGCGTACGAACCATCTCTCATTCAGTGTCGCGTTAAGCACGAATCTCAAGAATTTGTCACTCATCATATCTTCGTTGCTGAGTGTGGTGAATCCGTATTCTACAGTGAAATTGATCACTGTTGGATTTAGTCCTCTTTTAAGTGGGAATCCGAATCCTGCACTTAACAAGTTTTCTCTGTTTGTCTCGCCATGCACTTTATAATATGTGTTGGCTGTCGAGAATCCCCATCTGTAAGCTACTCTGTTGAAGTATTTCTTACTGTTGTGGTTTGGAAGTAGTTCCGCTCCAAAACTTAGTTTTGATCGGTCTTCAAAAATTTTCTCACCGAAGTATTCGACGTCACTCCATTTCTGAAGTTTGTAGTCTACACCGAATGCCCATTTGTCAGCGATGTTATATGATGCTCCGAAACCAATTGTTAATGGTAGCTCGAAAGCACTGTCATATTCTTTGTTTAGAGTGTCAATACCTGCTGTGATGACAGTTTTAGTCGCTTCTGCGTTTAGATTGTTTTTAGGTTCAAAAATTGCTCCTAGCACTAACGACTTGTTTTCTCCTGTCTCAATTACATATTGAGCTCCAAAAGTTACTGCAAAATCACGGACATCTATATTGCTCGTTTGTAATGTCGTGTGATAGAAATTGCTGTTCTTTGAGTTTGCAAAACTAACTTGGCTCTGTGTCGTGATATCTCCAAACAAGAATTTCAAATTGCATCCTATAGAGAATGGCTTCCATGGCTTGAATCCCAAACCAAGTATCACTTGGTTGATTCCTCCTTTTCCGTTGTAGGAGTCAACATAGTTGTCTGCATTGTTGACCGCAATTGCCTTTTGAGAATCTGAATAGTTGTAGCCTGTGATAGAGTAGGGCTCTATACCCAAAGCGACTCCCATCCAATTCTTAATAGGAAACTGGAAACCGACTCTTTCCATGTTGCCTGAGAAATCACTGTTCTTATTATCCCCGCTGGTATAAAAAGATGATTTTAGTGACGCTCCAATCTCAAATCTGAAGTTGAGTGAATCAATAGCTGTGTATGTCGCAGGATTGCCGAAGTTTGTGAATTGGTTGTCACGTAATCCTATTGACAAACCTCCCATACCTCGTCCTTGTGCTGACGCTCCATCAACCAGTGTTCCGAACCCGTATCTAGAGTAGGGTGAACTGGTGCTATTCTGACCTGTAGCGACAATGGCTGTGCCAAGGCAAAGCAACGCGCTTATGAATTTTCCTTTTGACATTTATCGTTCAATATTCTATTCAATCCAATCCTTAACAGATTTTCTTTTGCAAATATCTTAATTTTTAAGTTGCTTTCAAAGTATTTTGCACCTCCACCCGTTAAAAAAACTAAAAGTTTGGGATATTTCTTGCTTAATTTGCGGTATGACCCCTCGATTTCATGTAAAATTCCACTGTAACAACCAGAATAGATGGCGGTCTTTGTGTCGTCTCCAATCTCTTTCCATTCTGTGTTTATGTCGACTAACGGGAGTTTTGCGGTGAATGTATGTAGTGCATTCAATCTCATCTGCATGCCTGGAGCGATGTTGCCTCCTAGATATTTTCCTTGGCTTACAATGTCGAATGTGATTGCTGTCCCAACATCGATAACTAGGATATTGCTGTCTCCTCCTGCAATTGAATAGGCTCCAACGCAAGCAGCAATTCTATCCATTCCAAGCGTATGTGGAGTGCGATACTTATTAGCGATAGGAATCTCAGTCTGATGTGTCAGTTGAAGAAAGTCGACATGTCGACTAATGTCTTCAATCAATTTCAAATTGCCTCCTCTGACGCTGCTATAAATTGCATGCTTGATGTCGTACTTTTTGATTAATGCTGCTACTTCATCTTCATCATAGTCATCAGATTCATAGAGGGCAATCTCATTATTGCTGTTTTCTTCAAACACTCCATATTTAATATGAGTGTTACCTTCATCTATAATCAGATTCATTTTTATTTAATCTTCTCGTGGCGTGAATTTCGATTTTGGATTATTCGTGCGACCACAAGTGTAATGGACGACCACAAGGGTATTGTGCGATCACAAGGGTTCGCCCCTACAATATTTCATAAAAAATGACAGACTATTTCTAATCTGCCATTTTTTTGACATTGTTGTTTTGCTTTTAATATTTCACTACGCCGTATTTGTCGTTCTGCAATACGACTGCTGATTTCTCTTTTACACCTGTAATCTTACCATAGTTAGTGTAAAGCTTGATGTGTCCTGCTTGGTCAACCAATCCAAACTTCTTGTTTGTCTTGTTCTTGTATATTCCGTCCTCATACAACTCTGAGTTCTTTGGAAGGAATGACACACCATTCTTATTGAAGCACATCTTGTCTCCGTTTAGCTCTGCCTCGACAACCTTACCATCAAATGATGTGATAGACTGTGCGAATGGAACAACAACCTCAGCTCCTGATTTGTCAAGCACTCCAAATTTTCCAGTCGCATCTTTACAAACGAAATAGTCGTTAGAAAGAGCTGTGATCTGACGGTAGTAAGGCTCAACTACAATCTTGCCGTCTGGGTTGATCAAACCTGTCTTTGCAGCGTTGAAGATTCCCATTTCTGCAGTTTCGAAAGCAGTGTACTTGTTAGCAAATTTCTTCAAGCGAACCTCATCCTTAGTTGTTGTGATGATCTTACCTGCTTTTACGATTACTCTTTCTGAACCACCGTTTTCAAATACGTTCAATAGAATAACGTCTGAAACTTTACCTGAAATCAAATCTTCACAGTTACCGTCGATAGCGTGGTTTGGATCAAGAATCTTTTCGTATTTTGTTTCCAATACTGTCTGACCATAGTATAGTAGACCTTTCTTGTCTCCGTTAGTTACCACTGAGTAACCATTGCAGTATTTAGTCATGTCATCGTAAGTAGGAGTGACACACTCTTTACCACCTTGCAATGCACAAACCTGTCCACCATTCTTTACGATCAACATGCCGTTTGAAACTTCCTTGTCGATGCTTGAGAATCCTGAGATTGAACCAATCTTACCTGTCTTGTCGTACATGTCATAGCTTGTTCCGTTGGCGTAGTAGATAATTCCACCTGCACGAGTCAACTTGCTGCTCTGACTTTCTGGAACGCTTACGATCTCCTCTCCGGCTCTGTTGATGTACATCCACTTTCCTGCCTTCTTTACTTTTGCTACTCCTGCAGAGAAACATTCTCCAAGATCCTCATACTGAAGCTTGATGTTCGCACGTGCTGAAGTCTTATCCAAGAATCCCCAGTTGTTTCCAACTTTGTAGGCGATCATTTTTTCTTCACCACCGCAATCTTTATACTCGCTTAATGCTGAACAGTAAAGGAAAGCTCCTGTTGTGTCCATCCATCCTTCTGTTGATGGAGAAGTCTTGATGATTGCGATACCGTCCTGATCATAGTATGGCATCATGTCATGGTTGATTGTTCCGATCATGTCTCCTTCTGGATTGTAGATTCCGAACTTCTTACCCTGACGAACTTTGATGTATTTGCTGTCGATATCGTCAGCTGTACGCCACTGTACCTGATCGTATTTCTGGTCAACTTTTGTGTTTCCTTGTGGATCAACAATTGCAAGACGACCTGCATCTGCCATTGCAACTCCTCCGTTTCTCATAACTTTGTACTTGAACGGAGTCAATGTTCCTGAAACGAATGGTTGAATAGCTGTCTTTTCTCCCTTGTAACTCAATCCCCAGAAATTTCCCTGCTTGAATGCAATGAAATTTTTTGAGATGACATTGATGTCTGAAGCTGAAGTCGCAACAAAATCTAGAATTGTTGAACCATTTTCTGGATTGATAACTCCCCATTTGCCACCCTTCTTTGCAATCAACTTACCATCTGCGATATCTGAGAAATCTTCAAATGAAGGAGCAACTAACTCTTTTCCTGAGAAATCCATGATTCCCCATTTGCCAAAATCGTTGACAAGATAGTAATTCTTGTTTGCGATTGAATCTTCTGCAAGACGAATGTTCTTAAACTTTGGCTCAACCTTCCAAGTTAAGTTTTTCTGCAAGTCCTCAATTTTGCCTTCAAACTCCTTAACCTTCTTTTCCTCGTTTGGATACATTCCGATGAACTTCGCATACGAGTTGATGTTGTTGTTTGTCTTTGCTTCGTCGTAACTCATCTGAAGCAAACCTTTCTCAATCTCTGGAACGTACTTCGATTCTGGATATTTCTCCATGTATGAAGCATAAGCGTCTGCTGTCTTTGGCAATTTTGCAAATGCCATTGAATCACGCATGTTGATTGCTTTATCTCGATTGACTGAGTTAGGATAGTCTAAAATGAATTTTTCTACGTCACGCAAACTAGCTCCTTTTAGCGTCTTGTTGAAGATAATATCTTCCTTTCCACGCTTAGCATCGTCAAGATAAGAGCATGATTCACAGACTTTTATGATTTTATCATAGGCATCAACTGTACCTTTAGACTTTGCATATTCAAGTAGATTTGCTTCCACTTCCATACGCACTGTTTCTAAATCAAATCCGTTTTCACGCATACAATTCATAACTCGCTGATTTGTAACGTAATCGCTGTATGAGATTTTCTTATAGAAATCGTACGCTTTTAGTGGATTATACTGTGGATTTTTCTTACAGTTAAACGCTAAACATTCGCTAAGTTGATACAAAAACTGATCCGGAGAAGATGTGATTTTCACCTTCTGACGTGTTTTCAAAGCGCTCTCAACCTTACCTTTTCTCAACAACTCGATTACATCAGTGATGTCTGATGCAGCGTTTGCGATACTTAGAGTAAATGCGCTCATTATCAACGAAATCAACACTCTTTTTATCATAATTCTGCTTATTTTTTTGTCAAAATTTCGACAAATATAATTTTTCAAAACCTTTTGGACAATGCTATAATTCTATTTTTATGCTATTGTTGATAAATGTGTGAGTTATCAACAATTTTGATGTCGACGATATCATGAGCTGAGAGTCTGTATGTGCCGACAGTCTGTATCTGCCGACAGTGCGTATCTGCCGATAGACTGTGTCTGCCGACAGCCTGTGTCTGCCGACAGTGCGTATCTGCCGAAAGACCGTATCTGCCGAGAGTGCGTGTCTGCCGATAGTCTGTATCTGCCGACAGTCTGTGTCTGCCGAGAGTGCGTATCTGCCGAGAGACTGTGTCTGGCGATAGTGCGTATGTGCCGATAGACTGTGTCTGCCGACAGTGCGTATCTGCCGATAGTCTGTATCTGCCGACAGTCTGTGTCTGCCGAGAGTGCGTATCTGCCGAGAGACTGTGTCTGCCGAGAGACTGTGTCTGCCGGTAGTGCGTATCTGCCGATAGTCTGTGTCTGCCGAGAGCCTGTGTCTGCCGAGAGCCTGTGTCTGCCGATAGTGCGTATCTGCCGATAGTCTGTATCTGCCGACAGTCTGTGTCTGCCGAGAGTCTGTATCTGCCGAGAGTGCGTGTCTGCCGAGAGTGCGTGTCTGCCGAGAGTCTGTGTCTGCCGAGAGTCTGTGTCTGCCGAGAGACTGTGTCTGCCGATAGTGCGTATCTGCCGATAGTCTGTGTCTGCCGATAGTCTGTGTCTGCCGACAGTGCGTCAACAAGTTGACGTACAATCGGTTATCGTAACCTGCGGTTATGCGTCCCCCTCGGGGACGGTGATGTGGGATGTACGTGAGTGTCACCCTCGGGGACGGTGATGTTGGTTCTTTACGACTTGTCCCCGAGGGGGACACATAGGCTTGCCTATGGTATCCGATTGTCTCTCGGCTTGCCGGGAGACTGTCGGATTCTAGTGCCGGGAGACTGTCGGCTGCGTGTGTCGGCTTGCCGGGAGACTGTCGGCTGCGTGTGTCAAATAAAAAATTCGGATATTGCAGCCCTCAATTTTTCGGCTTTGTTGGCTTTCAATACCTTTTTGCGATTGCGTTTCTCGATATCTGGAAGCAGGTATTCAAAGTACGCTTTTATATGAGCCACACTCTGTTCCTCTCCGTTCATTAATTCTTCACAGTGAGCAAACAGCTTCTTTATCAATTGTTTAGATTTGTCTCTCTTCTCTTTGTCTGGCATCGTCTCTCCATTTTTGTATTCCGACGCGAGTGCTGGATTCATCAGTAAGCCGCGTCCAATCATGATACCTTTCAGAGTGGGGTAGAGACTACTGATTCTGTTGATGTCGTCGGTAGTAGTGACGTCGCCATTATAGATAATTGGATGGTTGCAGACTTTTGTGAACTCAGCAAATTTGGTGTGGTTAATCTCTCCTGAATACTGGTCTTTTGCGATTCTAGGATGCATTGTCACCTCGGTAAAAGGGAAATCATTGATTATGTCAATCAACTCAAATATTTGATTCTCATCGTCATATCCGAGTCTTGTCTTTAATGAAAATTGTATCGACGGGTGTGCTTTCAACACATCAATCATCGCTTTGACAGCCTCTTTGTCTGCCAATAATCCTGATCCCATTCCATGCTTGGCAATCATCGGGAATGGACATCCCATGTTGATATTCACCTCTTTATATCCCTTCTCCTCTAGCATCGACACCATTTTCTCAATGTCGTCTGGTTTGTTCGACGCGATTATCTGCGGAATTGTGTTGCATTCCGTCTCATCAGGCAATTCACGCAAATCTTTTTTACGAAAATCCCCACGTTCGACGCGTACGAAAGGGGTATAATATTTGTCCACACCACCAAAAATTTCGGTGTGTAATTTTCTAAAAACTGAGTCTGTATATCCCTGTAATGGGGCAAAATGAATTTCCATAATTGTATCGTTTATTTCTGTTTGGTGCAAAGATAGCGATTTTCTTCGACAGTGCATCCATCTAGACTGTCGACAGTGCGTCAACAAGTTAACGTACAATCGGTTATTGTAACCTGCGGTTATGTGTCCCCCTCGGGGACGATGATGTGAGCTCTGCAGGCGCTGTCCCCGAGGGGGACACATAGGCTAGCCTATGGTATCCGATTGTCTCTCGGCTTGCCGAGAGACTGTCGGGTGCGTGTGTCGGCTTGCCGAGAAACTGTCGGCAGCGTGTGTAGTCAAAGTTATCAACATCCAAATCGTTCCGATTGTTGATAACTTTTACTTTTCCTCCCGTTTTATTAGGCTTGAATTATTTAATTTTGTTTGGATTTATACTATGGTTTGGACTGTAGTATAGAGTAAATTAGAGTTAATAAATTGATTGATAAACCTATAGGGTATAATGATTGACGCCTGTTTGCTACGTCATTATGATAAAAGACCTGTAATATAGGAGTATTAGGATATTAAAACTATAAAAAGGATGATAAAAGGTGCTTATATAAATATGTATAGACGGTGGGGGATTAAGACTACTATTTAAATATGTATATATAGAAGCGGATTTATATTAGAAACATTAGAAGACATAAATGGAAAATAATAAAAAAAATAATAAACTAATCATGGGAGAATTTTTACAAAAATTCGTTGATTGGATAGCAAAGCTTCTGCGTTGGCTTATAGCAACGCCGGGTGATGCCGTCCAACGCCAGCATGATGTCAGTGATGATAAGTCGCACGACGTCGCAGCCTGGCATGAGTTGAGAGGAACTGATTCCTCGGTTTTGGTGAAGGGCAGGAGGCTCTTTGCCGAGTGTGTCACATCTGTCCGACAGAGATTCAAAAGAGTCGCTGTAGGTGGATTGATGATTGGTGTTTCACTGTGTGTAAATGGACAACAACTGAACCTAGATTTCCATAATGGATTGACAGGATGGAAACTTTACTATGGTGCAGTTTTGTTTACAGGGCAGGATGCTAATTCGAATTGTGACAATGCTATTGATTTGGGTGGTTCTTCTTTCTATTGGGATTATGATACATATGCGGCTGCTTATAAAGCTGTATATGGAAATTCTGGTTTGCCATCTGCTACTACAAAGGATAAAAAAAATAATACTGGATCTGAGTTTCAAAAACTATTTTCAGGTACTGGTCGTGCAGATAATTACATAGAAACTACTGCTTATACTTATGTGGTACCAGCTGAATCAACTCTTAAGAAGTCATGGTTAAACGATGTCCCTCATATTGATGAGTATTGTGCAAATCGATTTAATGTTATTTCTAAAACCGAATTTAGTACGAATGCTACATCAGGTTATTATGATAGATATGTTGGATATAAGGGAAGATCAAATGGTAGAAATTCGATCCATTCCGATGCAATGTTTTACTATCCTCGCGTGTATCCAAAGTCTAAGAGGTCATGTCGTCTTGGTGCGTCTGGTATGCGTGGATCGTCGACTGATGGATATGCTCCTGAGTTCACAACAGGTATGCGATCATCTAGTATATCGCATTCTGCATCTGCAGAGCGAATGGTGTATGAGTTTACAAAAACTGACACAATGCATGTGTTGTATGTAAACTATTTTGCTGCAGCAGAGAATCCAGATATGTCTCATAGAGGAACTGGAGCTCCTTCATATTTCATTAATGCTGGTTATACACAACTATCGAATGCTTCTTGTGATAATATTACACCAAGTGCAGGTTGGACTGATATCGCATGTGGAGCTGCTTCAATGGATGTGTTTGATATGACTGATAATAAAGGTCACAAGTCATGTTCCTATTATAAGAATGATGAAGAGGAAGATACATCTAAACCTTTAAAAGTTGGAAGTTGTAGTTCGATTACTTCCACTGGTATGCTTTCAACTGGTTACGAGTTTTACAATACTGAAAGTAAGGGATGGCGTACTATTGTTTTCCCGTTGAAGGATATTCCTAATGGAGCAAGAATTGCATTACAGATAACTACTCATGACTGTAACTATAATGCTTGTAAAGCTGGAGGTCATTCATGTTATGTATACTTTGACGCAAAAGTGCTATCTTCAAACTTGGATGTAAAGTATTGTGATTTTAACAATGGACCTCTAGAAGTGTCTGCTCCTGATGGTTTTGCATATTACAGATTTGCTTATGTAAACAAATTGAATGGTAATATTACAGATCTTTCTGGTATTACTAATAAGAGTTCATTTAAATGTTCCCCTACAGAGAATTCAGCAGCTTTTGATAAGATAAAGCTTGTTGGTCGTAACTCCGTTAACTATGAACTGGTATGTTATATGGGAATGTCACAAAATAAGCTTAATTTTGGCAATAATGAATCTGGTAAGGATGCGTGTACTGTTGCTTCATATGCTGTGTTCGGAGCTACAAATATTGAGTTGAACTCTTTGGTTGCAAATAGTGCTTGTCCTTCGTCATATAAAGAAGGAACACTTGATGTTTTCGTCGATGGTAACAAGAATATGACGGTCGCAGGTGTTAAATATGCATATACTGATAACAGCTGGACTTATGACCCTATCACATCTATTGACATTTATGCTAAGAAAAAAACAGCGGGGTCATATCCTTTGACTGCCACAATTTCAGTAGCTGCTAGTACATGTACTCATAAACCAGCTGAATATGAAGGTACTGATATTAAGGAGTATGAGTCTTTAACATTTGCGACACCCCAGACTCTTATAGAAGAAGCCTATTTTAATGAAGATTATGATATAAAGATCGTATTCAAAACTAAGGGTTGTGAGATTACAAAGTATACAGATGTTAAGGCACCAACTAACTTACGTCCTTCTTTTGAATTGGACGGTTCTTGTCAGTTTGGTGAAATGAAAATTAAAAACCTTTCATATGATAATACTGTCGCATCTGCTCAAGGTTATAGCTATAGTGTTGACTATTTGGTGAATGATGTTACAGTAAAGGAAGGTCTTAATAAATTCCTTGTCAATGGAACAACGCTTGATTCTGCACAAAAAACGGCGAATACATATTATATAAAGGTTCTTGATAGCAAGGGATGTTTGTACATAACTCCAGAAAAAACATTAAATGTTGGAGCAGCTCCTCAGTTGGATTGGTATGTCGATAGAGGCTCAATCAAGAGAGGATCACTTCCAGTAATTGATGCTAAGAAAAGAGTTGTTAGCGTAACTGTTTGTCCTGGTGGTATAGCAAACTTTATACCTTATACTTCTGATGCTAATGCGTCTGGTTATAAGTTCCAATGGTCAAAAACAGGAGGTAACTCGTTCACTGAAACTACTTCTAAACCTGGATATAATGGTTCTGCTACCACTTATATGCCAAATAATGTTGTTGGTTCTGGTGTTGATGAATTTGGCGTATTTGGTGCTGAAGTCGGCACTTATACTTTGACATGTACTGAAACTACATCAGGAAGTGGTTGTGTTGCTGATTGGACTATTTATGTTAACGAGGATGAATCAAAAGTTTTACTTGGTAATATTTCAAAAGTATGTCCTGGAGATCCTTTGACTATCAAGGTTGATGGAGCTAATTCAATCCAGAATGTCAGATCTGTATTAAGTAATGTTTATACACAAGCTGATTTCTCTTGGAATCCATCTACTAATGAGCTTACTATCAATAATATTTCTTCTAATGTGGATGAATATGTGATAGATTGTACCAACAGCGATGGATGTACAGAATCTAAGAGTTTCGTTCCTAGATTTTTGGACACTCCTGTAATGACTCCGTCTATAAAAAGTGGAGGATTTCCTGTGTCTTTGACTTCATCTGTTGTTGATGGAATTAAGGTTTGGACTTCTGATCCAGTTTGTCCTAATACTACTTTGACTATTACTATCAACAATGGTTCTGCTGATATGACTAACTATTATGTCATTTCTGATGCAGAAGGAAAGAGTTATGGTCCGACTGATGGTGTACGATTTAGCAAAACTGATGCATACTCATTCACATACACAGTGCCTTCTCTAGCTCGTGGTGGTGAGGTGGTCAGATTTAATGTTGTGACTGACGGTATGTCGGGTACTACTCCTCAGTGTTCAATAGTTGAGAAGATTGCAATTGAGGTTAAGCCGACATTGCAGTTTGAAATGGTGGCTTCTCCTGAGGATAATCTAACTCTAACTGCTGCTGGTCTTGCAGGTAAGGATCAGAACGCTTATTGTGATGGTGACAATTTCTATTTCTACGTTCGACCGTATGACGATGTGACAGGAGATTTGTCAACTGCTACGGTTCGTGTGTCAAACACTCCGATGCTTGGTAATAATCCCTCTACTAATAAGATTACATATTTCGATAATAAGTTGAAATATAATATGACTGGTAGAGGTACTGATGCAGATGGTCAATACCAAATGTTGAGAGTAAATGTTATGGAAGGCCAATGTACAGTTACTGGTAATTACAAAGTATATGTAAAGCCTCTACCTAAGATTACTGCTCCAAATGTTAGCTCTTGTCCTGGTACTGGTGCTTCATTTGAAGTCACTCTTGTGGATAATGGTACTGCAAGTACTAAGGATAATGAAAACAATACCTTTAAGAGTGCTGACTATACTTTCTATACTGACGAAACAGCATCTACAACAGAGCATTATACTGATATTACTTCGTTGACTCAGTCTATAAATGCTCCGTCGTCTATAAGCTCTTCTTCAAATTATAGTGTAAGAGGAACAGTTATTGCTCAGAATGGATGTACTACAGATTTCAATGCAGGTGTTGATTTTTATCCTGCTGCAAGTTTCACTGCTAATCCAGTTAAGGTTGATGGAAGTGTTCTTCCTTCTGTAGTTTGTCAGGGTTCCTCATTTGCATTTAAGGTTGAGAATACATCTACAGTAGCGGAGACCTTCAAGATCTTTGATGGCACAGGTGCTAAAGTCGATAGCTTTAAGGTTGTAGGAGGAACTGATAGAATATCTAATGCTTTCACTGCTCCAAACAACGAGGCTACTCTTAATTATACAATCACTTGTGTGACTGATAATGGATGTAAGGCTCCTGATGCTACAAAATCAGTAAAAGTAGGAGTAAAGCCTTCATTTGATTTCAATGCAGTTGAGACTGTATGTTCGGATCCTTCGCTAGCAGCTAAGCAAGCGACTATTACAGCTCGTATCGGTAGCACAAATACAGCTAATAGCGGATCTCTACTATTCGATAATGGTCTGACAGCTACATTCTCTGCAGCTACATTGACTATCAGTGACCCTCTATTGTCAATTCAGGCTGATAAGGAAAGCTTCACTTATTCCGCTACGTATACAGATGGCAGCGGATGTGTCAGTGATCCTGTCACTGTGACTTTGACTCAGGTGGCTACTCCTATCGTTTCTGCTCAGGTAGAAAAGGATAAGATCTGTCCTAACGACGACAACAGAGTGTTCTTGGATGATGCTTCTGCTGATTTCTCTAAGGGATACCGCTACACTTTGTATGAAGCTACAAAGACAGGCTCTGCTTATTCTATCCCATCAGGAAGTTCGGCTGTTAAACAGTGGGTTATTGGTAACACGACAACTCTTGGTCTTCGTACATTAGGAGTTATCGACCTACCACGTACTTCGACAGCTGGCACTAAATACTATGCTGTTGTGGCAGAGAATACAGTCGGCGGAAAGAAATGTGACTATACTGTATACTTTGAGTATAAGGTAAATGCATTCCCTACTATTGATTTCGACGTATATAAGAATTCTAAGGATGATGCTGCTAATAAGATTGACAAGTCTCAAGAAGTAGTTGTATGTCCGGAGACTCCATTGATTTACGAGTTAAAGAATACTACTTATAATTCCATTACAACAGAATGGACATTGTCTTCTAACAAGCAGACAGGTTCTGAATTGACTACTTCTGATAATGCCACTGCTAAAGATCTTACATTTGATGCAATGTCTACTGCAGGTACAGAGATTATCACTATTGTGGCTGAGAACGATGGATGTTCTGCTACTACTAAGTTTACTTATGGTGTAAGTACTCCTTCTAAACTTACAATCACCTCTATAGATGAGGCAAAGCTTCAGAAAGACGGAGTTACATTGTTCTGTGAGGGTGATACAAATGAGAAAACTTTGGAGGCAAGTGGTACTGGTACATTCTCTGAATTCCGTTGGACACAAGAGGGTGTTGCAGGAACTCTAACTTCTGTTTCGGGTAAACCTAATCAGATTAAGGTTGGAGCTGGTAATGAGGTTGTATATACAGTTTCAGCTTTGGATGCATCTGGATGTCTTGCCACTGCAAGTGAGACTGTTAAGACAGTTTCTCTTCCTGATGTGACTCTAACAGCTAATCCTAGTGTCGTTTGTGAAGGTGAAACAGTTGAGTTGAGTGCAATGAAGACGAATGCTTCATTCGCTAAGTATGGCGATTCATACAAGTTCACTGTAATCTATGATAAAGATGGTGATTTCGATACTCCTGCTGATCAGAAAGCGTTCGATGGAGATGTTTATACACTATCTGATAAGGCAACTATAGGAGTTCAAGCTTCTAATTTGACAAGCAACAAAGCTTACGCATTCGCTCAGGTCACAATCGAGAATGGTGACGTTTGTTTAGGCGAATTGAGAAATGTTTCTGTAAGAAAGCTTGACAAACCTGTAATTGTGGCATCTGTAAAGGTTGCTGGTACAACACTTACTCCACAACCAACAGGTGGTAATGATTATAAGCTATGTCCTTCTACTGCATATACTCTTGCGGTTAAGGTTGGTAATGTCGACGGTACTTCTTATAGTTCAGTTACTGATTTCGATATTTCAGTAGATGGACAGACTAAGACAGTTAAGGGAACTAATGTTGCTGAGTTTGCAATGGATGGTTTGACATCTATTATGAACCACAATATTTCGATTATCCCAACAGTTGGAGTTAAGCGTAGTGAATGTATGGCAGAGTCGGTTGTCTCTGTTGATGTTTACAAGAATCCAACTATCAAGCTATTTGCATCTGATTCTAGAAAGACTGGTGTAGATGCAGGAACTTCAGACGGTCTTGCCGGAGCTTATCTATGTACTTCTGCAGGAACACCAACTGGATCTGTATTTGTAAATTCATATTCGACATTTGAAACAGGATCTACATTCTCTAAGATTCAGTGGGATGCCGACAATTACTCAGTTCCAGCAGGTGATAAAGACGAATTTGTTGAGATTAAGCGTGCTGTGACAGGATTGAAGGCTAGAGTGACAGACTCGAAGGGTTGTGTCAGCGAATGGTCGTCTCCAATTACTGTTGAGCTATGTGAAGTTGCTACTCCACGAGTTTCTGTTGCAAAGGGATGTAAAGATGAGCCAGTTGTTGTTGTCATTGGTGATGGTAATGCTGATGTTACAACAAACAATTTGTTGATGAACAGCATGTTCACATCTTACACTCTATCTAATGATAAAAATACTAATGTAGTAAAACGTAACTTGCCTGATGATATAACAGGTAAGGATGCACAGGGTAGACCTTATTACTCTATTCCTGTGGCAGATGTTGCTCCAAATACAGTATTTACAGTAACTGCAGATAATACTTGTGGTACTAAGGCTGATTATTTGAAAGCGTCTTGTACAGCAACACCAGCTACTGCAAGTGCTACTTATGTTCAGTCTGTATCCCCAGAGTTGAAGGTTACTTTCTCTACAATCAGCACAGGAATTTCTGATCCAGAAACTGAAATCACTAAGATCTGTCCTAATACATCATTCAAGGTTTATGTAGAGGCAACAAACATGGCAGATGGCTTGGCTTCTACTGAGAAGGAGATTGATATTGAGATGACTTATGTCGTTAATGGACAGACTAAGGTTCAGAGATCAACAATATCTTATAATGGTACTGATGGATCAAAGAGAACATTCTTTGAGATTCGTGGTGGTATGGATTACATCCCTGGATCAAACCTTGTTAAGTTTGATGTAGTGGGTAAGAACTATGATGGATGTGAATCAACTAAGTCTTCTACAATCGAGATTCTTTCTCGTCCTACAGTTAAGTTGATTGCTACTAAGTACACAAGAGTCGACGGAAATGACGTTTACTATTGTCCAGGTATTGAGTGTGAGATTGAAGCTTCTTCTACATCAACACTTAAGGGTGGTTCTTATGTTTGGTATAATGCTACAAATAACGTATCTGATGCTGCCACATTTGGAACAAATAAGAATTTGTTGCCTAATTCATTGACAGATTATATTGATGCAAATGGTAACTCCTCTTATTATGTTACTGCAGCTGATGCTACAACAGGATGTATGTCACTTCCTTCAAACACATTGTATTTGAAGAAGATTCCTGTGCCTAACTTCACTGCTTATGCAGACCCTAACACAGTATGTACAGGTAACCAGACATCTATTAAGATTGGTACAATTGCAGATCCTACTTCATACAAGTTTAATATTATTAACAAGTATGGAGTTCAGACACCAGTCAAAGATGCTAGTGGCAATCCAACTGGAACGATGAAGGATACACTAAGAGTAGGAGCAATGTTCTCAACTACAACTGGAGAGCCAATATATAGAATTCAAAATTATGCATCTAATGCGCCATATGGAGTAATGTTAACAACTCCTGATGGATGTGAGAAGACTATTGCGGTTTCTGTTGTTCCTACAGAAGGTCCTATTGTCGACTGGGTACTTTATAATGCTTCTAAGAGCAAAGTAGTTGCGTCTAAGATACATGCACGTACAACAAATGACGAGCCTATCTATGATCATGATACTCTTGTTTACTATAGAGATGCTAAATCTTGTTTCTCTAATTCTAGTCTTACAAGTAAGTCATATTACAACTATGATGCTACTGATAGAAATCAAGAGAATCCACAATTCGGCTATTTCTGTGTTGGAGATGTTTATGCATTGTATGTGAGAAATATCCGTCAGAGTACAGGAAATGAGCCTGCGATTCTTGCTGATACATTCAGTGTAAATGTTAAGGGAGTAAAGAAGCGCAATGGTAAGCAGTATACAACTACTAAGTTGTCTGACCGTTGGGTTCAACTTTATCATGGTCATGGTCCATCTGTAAATACACACTTCCCAGCTGCGTCTGTTGATGGAATTCATATTGCGATCACAGATTCAAGTTATTATGCGGATGATGTTACAATATGTCCTACTATAGCAACTATCGATTATGATATTAAGCAGACAAACCCTACAGTTAATGTGTTTGGTGTTCCAAACTATATCTGTAAGGGAGAGGAGTTCTCATTTGAAGTAACTGCTAATGCTTCATCTGATGCATATATCGTAGATGCTAAGGTTTATTTGACAGGAAATATTTATCAGGCATTGGATTTTGTTGAAGGTCCTGAAAATGCGGCAACTAAGTTTAAGGATAAAACAATTACCAATCCTTCAGCAACCTTTGGCAAGACTACTGATGGATCTTATAAGTGGATAGCACGTGCAACTAATGAGAAAGGCGAAGCTATTACTGGAGAAGCTGGTCTAAAATTCCATCCAGATGCAAATACAACTTACTATGCTCGTGTATGGGATAACTATGGATGTGTTTCTAACCAGTGGGGTAGAACAACTACAGTGTATGATGTGCCAAGCATTAAGCTTGATTATGCAAATCCTGCTTGTGAGGATGCTGCTATCAAGGTTTGTGTGAATCCAAATTCATACCAGTCTTATTATTTCCGTGAGTTTAAGCAGATAGATACTTTGGGTAAGAAAGTTGTTGTAGATAAAGACACAAATATCATCAACAGAGATGGTCATGTTGTGGATATCGATGGCAATTTGATCTATGAGTATGATGAATATGACCAAAAAATTCCTAATTTGGAAACTGAAGACCCTAATGACTTTGTTTTGAAGGCTTCTCATCCATTCAAGGAAGGTTTTGGTACATCTAATACAGGTAATATATATGGCGCTATTTCTGGTGAATACTACAACTATAGATACTTTAATTCTTCACCTAGCTTTAAGAATGGTGATGATATAGTTTATCAGGTATACGCTACAATCCAGAAAACAAACAATGATGATGGTTCTACTATCACTTGTCCTTCTAAGATAGAGCAAATCACATTTAGCCCAGATCAGAATCCTAAGATCAAGGCTAATTTCTATGACAAGAATGGAAACATCAAGACTACATTCTGTCCTGGTGAGGAGGTTACTATTAAGGTTGGTATTGTTAATGGTCAATATTTCAACGACAAGGGCGCCACTAAGAATGATTATCTAAATCACACAGTTACATATTATTCAAATTATCCGAAGATTCCTCAGATACATTTTAATAATATTGAGCATAAGACTACTGTGCCAAGCACAGCTAATATGGATCCTTTTGGAAATGATGTTAATAAATATTATTTCCTTGATGAATATAAATTTATCGTTCCTGAGAATGTAGGTGTCTATACAATCAAAGTTACAGATAAGGTGACTCAGAGTTATTCTTGTCCAAAAGATACAAGTATCTCATTCACTGTTGCTGCACGTCCTACAATCAAGCTTGAGGCAATCAAGGGTAATGTTGATCCTAAGGATGCTAACCATGTTTATATCTGTAAGGGAGATAAGGCAGAGTTGAGAATCAATTCAAGTTCAAATGGTAAGTATTTGTGGTTTAACTCTAACGAGCCTAATGCTCCTTATTTCGAACCAGCTAATGCAGCTGATTTGAACAGTACTTCTTATGAGTTTAAGCAGACTTATGAATTTGATAGAGCTCAGTCTGTGTTTGCTAAGATTATCGATGGTATGGGATGTGAGTCAGATTTCAGTAATGAGATTAAGATTGACGAGGCTCCTGTTCCAACAATCGATATTGATCAGAATGCTGATTATATCTGTCCAAATTCAAATGCTGTTGTTACTATTAATGCTTCTGGTGCTAAAAATTGGAAGTATTTTGAGACTGTTAGTGATCATAGTACTGTAGTAAATGTTAGAAATGGAGAGACTACAGCTTCTAAGTATGAGTTGGTAAAACCATTTGCTGATATCACTTTCACAAGTGGTGTGTTCAAGGGTTATGTGGGCATTATGAACCAAGAAGTTGGAAATATCTCTTATGGTTGTAAGAATTATGCCGAGTATACTTTGAATGAGGCTAAGACTCCTAAAGTAACATTTGTTGCAATGAAGGATGCTACAACTCCATATCCTGGTTATCCTTGTGAAGGCGAAGACTTCTATATTAAAGTGGTAAATAGTACACCAGATGTTAAAGCAGAATTTAAGCCTACTTTGACATTGAAGGGTGTGGATGGAGCTGCTGATCAGGATATAGCTCTAGATGAGAATAACATTTCAGTTGTTTCTTTCGTAGCTGATGGAAGAAGAAGATTTGTGGCTGGTGGTTCACATAAGTATATTGATGGTACTATTTGTGATGCTGTTCCATATTCTGAAGTTGTGGTATACAACCGTCGTCCTACATTCTCTTTGACTGCAGATGCGGCTTGTCAGGCTACTAAGAATGTTCATTCAAGTAATATTACTGGAAATGGTTATACTACATTTAAGATTTCTGGTGATGTGATTCTTGATAAGATTTCCAACACTACTAATAGTATTGCAAAGTATGAGTGGAAGGTTCAGGGTGTAGATCCAACTGAGACTACTTCTCCTACAACTTCTTGTAAATATACATTGAAGTCAGATGAGACAGAAGCAACTGCAGTTTTGGTTATTACTGATGATAACGGATGTTCGAGTGACGCTGTTTCAAAGACAGTTCAGTTGATGAAACGTCCAAGTCACACAATTACTGCGGAGGCTAAGTGTATCGACGATAAGCAGGTTGTTATTACTAACAATGTTGATCCTGCTTGTGGATTCTCTTCTGATGAGTTGACTTTCTACTATCGTTTGTATAAGGCTAATACTGATAAAAAGGAGACTGATCAATCTTACTCTGATACTTCTAAATATCTACGTAAGGCTAGTTTGACTGCTTGGTTGGAAGCTGGAAATAGTTCAAGTAAAGATCCATATACACAAAAGTTGGCTGAAGCTGGTTGGAAAACTGCTACTCCAGAATATAAGTTTGCTACTACAGTCACTGGTCCAATGTGGGCTTGTTCACGTATGAAGTCTCTAAGAGCTGGTAATACTTGTGAGAGTGAGGTTGAGTGTGTATTGGTTCAGCCTAGTGAAAAACCTGAATTTACTGCTATTTTGACTAATGGAACATCTGAAATTACAACAACAAATAATGTTGCTGAGGTTTGTCCTTCTAGTCCTGCAGGTGTAAAGGTTACTGTAACAAAGATACCTACAGATTGTCCTAGTGCAACAATCTCAATAAAAGAGACTGCTACAGGAAATGTAATCGCAACTCGTGAAGTTACAGTTCAAAATAGTGTTGAAGATTTTGCATTAGGTAATGTAGAAAGAAATATGGACGTCACTGTCGAGGTTTCTTCTTCATGTGGTTGTCTTGTCTCTGATAGATATAAGATCAATGTTCTTCCTACTCCTTCAGTGACTTTGGCTGCTGATGGACATAAGATTGAAAATGGTCATATCTATCTATGTAGTGGAGATGCAGATTTGAAGGCGATCGCAAGTTCTTCTAATGGTATCAAAGAGTATCACTTGTATAAAGATGATATTAAGACTACTTCAGAAACGACTGCTTTGACAACTTACTCTTTCTCTAATCAGGGAGCTGGAGCATATAATGTAAAGGTGGTTGATACAAAGGGTTGTGAGTCTACTCTTTCTAATAAGATTATTGTAGAGATGGTTGCTGCTCCTGAGGTAGTGGCTATTGCTCCAGATGTTGTCTGTGAGGGTACTCCTTTCGGCATCACAGTTCAGAACCCACAGGAGGGATTGACTTATATCATCTATAATCCTGCTACTGATGGTAGTGCATCTCAGACTTCTTCTCGCTTTACAATGAAGAAGACAGAGTCTGTATCTCTAATTTCAGATACAATTCCTTCTACATATAAGTTCAAGGGTGATAAGGATGTATTCTCGGTTGTAGCTAGAAATGAGAGAGGATGTACATCTGTTCCTTATCCTGTTACAGTTGAAAAGGCACAGAAACCAAACGTTACGATTACTGCAAAGGGTAGTGCCGGAGTATATTATCCAAATTCGACAGAGACAGATAAGTATTTGTCTGTTTGTGCTAATGATGAAGTTGAGTTCAAATTGGTAAATCAATCAACATTGTATGGAGACTTCACTTATAAAGTGACTCCTTCTAATGCTGATGTCATTGTAAATGATGCTTCTTCTGATGCACCAACTGCTAAGATGCTAGATAAGAAGACAACATTCACATTCGACTTTACTTCTGAGGCTGGATGTGTGAGCCGTGGTACTTATACAGTAAGTATTAATACTCCTAAGACATTGCGTATCTCAGACAATGCTGATTATCATTATGACAATAAACCAATCGTTTGTGCTGGTGGTCAGACAGAGGTTACATTGACTGCTACTCCTGGTATCTCAGTAAATTGGGCTAAAGCAGGTATTTCATCTACTTCTGGAACTACTATCTCAGATCCTAGTAGTGCAACAGAGTCGGCTACTATCACATTCAAACCATCAGTAGAGAGAACTTATGTTATCGAAGGAACTGATCGTAACGGATGCGATATGTCAACGACTTGGACAGTGTTGACAGCTAATCTAGTATCAATTAATGATATCGCTGTCACATTGTTGCCTGATAACACTCCGGTTACTGATTTGGCTGTATGTGAGAATAAGACAATTACTCTTACTGCTTCAGGATCTATTACTAATGCAAAAGATGGTGAGTTTATTAAAGATTATGAGTGGTATAGTGTTGATCCAACTTCTACTGAATACAATGAGTCTACTCATCGTTTAGGAAATGGAGCTTCTATCGGTCAGTTCATGGAACTTGAGAATCCTACAGCATTAAAAGAAACAAGAAACTTCTATGTGCGTGGTATCTCTAACTTCGGTTGTATGTCTGATGGTAAGTTCTTCACTTCTGTCGCAATCGACCGTATGCCAGAAATTCAGTTTACTCACGATGAATATCCATGTATTGATAGCGAGATTTCTGTTAAACCAAGCACAGGTTCTGCAAATCAGGTGTTTACAATCACTGATTTGACTTCTGGTCTTGTTTACGAGAATGTTACTTCTATTCCTTATTCTCCAGAAAAAGCAGGACAGTCTTACAACTTTAAGGTTGAAGCTGTTCGTGGAGCTTGTAAGGCAACAGACTATACATTCATTAATGCTAAGGCATTGCCTGTAATCAAGTTGACAGATGCTGAGAGTGGATTGTCATCGTTGGATATTTGTCCTGATGTTGACAAGGTTAAGCCAACTTATTATCTTAAGTTCAATGTTGATGGAGGTAAGGTTCCTTCAACACCTACATTCGAGGATAATCTTGGTACTCTAGCCACTACAACAAATCCGATAACTATCGGAAGTTCTACTTATGATGGTACGGAGACTGACTTCTACTATGCTAAGTTTACTCATCCAGGAAAGAATACGACTCTAAAGGTAACTGCTAAGAGTGAAAATGGATGTGAGGCTACTGCAACGTTCCCTGTTACAATTAAACCAACACCTAAGAAACCAGAAGTTACAATTTATCGTAATGGTGTCTTGACACAGGATGCTTCATTCTGTGATGGTGATGATGTAACAATCGTAGCTAAGTCTACTAATGCTAATGATAATACAGTTTCATTTGTTAGTTCAGGTTATGGTCAGAAGACAGGTGAATCATTTGATCCTGCGACTGGAACATCTAAGTTTGAATTCACAGCTTCTGCCGAAAAGACAGGAGATGATCGTATAGTCAAGATTTCGACTACGAACACTGATGATTGTAAATCGGAGACTGTTCAAGTAACAATTACAACAAGTAGTAAGATCGAATTGACTGTGGATGTTAACAATAGTGATAATGTTAAACAAGGTGAAACTTATAAGGGTTGTGTCGGAACATCTTATGCCTTGAAGCCTATAGTTAATGGTAGTGCTATTAATAATCCGCTTGATCCGGCTGAAAAAGATCACTATATTGTTAATTGGTATGCTTCAGACAAGACAACACCAATGACTAATGTGACTGATGGAGTGTTGACTGTCGATCCAGATCCTGTTTATTCAAGAACATATTGGATAAATGTTGTAGATAGTAAGGATCCATTGAGATGTTCGGCATGGTCTAATATCACTATTGCTCCGCTTTCTCTTCCTACTGTGACTATCATTGCAGAAAACACTAATACTGGTAAGGTTGTCACAAGTACATCGCCTGAAAGTGATGAAATTGTGTTCTGTAAGGGTGAAACTGGAGCTTTGCATCTTTCTGCTAGTGTCGCTTCTAGTGATGCTACATATAAATGGGATGGTGCACCTGATGATAATACAGGTGTTGATTTGAGTGGTCTAAATGCAAATCAGACAACTAAACTTACAATCGAGTATAAAGTTAATGGTGTGAGATGTCATACTGAACGTGAATTCAAGACTATTGTTAAGGAAAAACCTCAGTTAGATGCTAAAACACCTGCAACTATTACATCTATCGATAAGGATGGTAATGTTGTGACTGATCCTAGCAAGTGTGCTGGTGAGACTGTAATCTTGACTCCTAAGATCGAAGGAACAAATGATATCGTTTCTTATGCATGGAGCACAGGAGCTACTACTCCAACTTTGGAAGTTGTTCTTCCAAATTCATCAAGATATGATTATGAGGTTACTGTGACAAATGCAGATGGTTGTAGCACTAAGGAAACTCGTTGGTTTACAATCAACAGTGCTCCAACATTTGGATTGCCTACAGCTTATGCTTGTGTTGGAAGTCCTGCTACTATCACACCTAGTGGTATTACCACTCCTTTGAATGGAGTACAGTTTGCTTATTATGATGAAACCGGTGATAATTGGGTGGCAGATGGTGATCCAACAGATGGATCTTATACAATTCCACAGTTGAACCAGACAATGCGTTTCACTGTTGTCGCTTCTGGAAATGGATGTACAAGATCTGCTAAGGTTGGAGCATATATTTTGTCTTATCCTTCTCTTCAGGTTGCTGAAAAAGTTGAGGTTTGTGCTGGTGGTGATGCTGTTTTGAGAATTCAGAATCCATCAACTAATACTTCAACAACAGCTTCTCCTATCTATTATTTCTGGGGAAGTAATCAATTTGAGATCGGAAATAAGGCATCTAACGAGGCAAATTCTGAAATCACACACGATGTCACTAGTATTTCTGACCTTGTAAATATCCCTGTATATGCGGTTAGAGATTATAGCAACTATATCAATGGTTTGACTTGTTTTACTCAGAAGACTATTATTGTTGAACCTAAGGATGTTCCTGATTTCTCAATCCAGGCAAGTGCATCTGCTTTGTGTCCTGATGGTAAGATGACATTCACTATCAACGATGCTACATCTACTAATACTTATGTATGGAAGGCTTATGAGCATTCTACTGGTACCTCTGCTGGTACTCGTGGAAGCGAGATCACAGGATTCAGCCAGACATTGTCTGCTAATCAGCCATACTCTGTAAGTGGACTTTCTTCTACTACAGGATTTGTTGAAATTGTAGCTAAGGGTTCTTCTAGCAATGGATGTCCATTCGAGGCTAGTACGCTTTTGACTCAAGCAACTCAGCAGACTTTGAAATTGGCAGCTGTAAACGGTAATTCGTCTGTTAATGGTGTTCAATATTCAGATGGTGCGGCTGTAGATTTGTGTAGTAATACAGATGCAGAACTAGAATTCACAAGTGGATTCAAGTCTTATGAATTCAATGGAACTGCAATGTCAAGCAACAAGTATACATACAATGAGGAAGTTAACGTCAACAAATCATTTAGATATACTGTTACTGCTCTCGACCAGTATGGATGTCCTGTAGTTCCTGCTACAGTGGATGTTAATCTAAGCGTTGCTCCTCAAATCGTTGCTCCTTCAGTGGTAACTGTTTGTGACGGTTCTTTGGGTGAGGTTGAGGTTAGCTCAGATAAACCTTTGAACTGGTCATATGCTGATGCAGAGCATTCGACAACATGGAATGCAATTGGTACTACTCCATCTACTCTTATAAAAAAGGAAAATATTGATCCTTCTAATGCTGGTTCATATATTACTATTAAGGGTGAATATCCTAATCTAAGCGGTGTATGTACTTCGATCAAGAAGATTGACTTGAAGGTTATAGATCTTCCTAATGTCAACTTGAGTTCTAATGTAAGCGTATGTCCTGGTGAGTCTTTCGATCTTAAGACTAATTCAGAGAATGGAGTTGCAGGTTTGGACTACTATTCAAAGAGATGGTATGTTGATAACAGTGGAACTCTAGAGCCTACTTCTACTACAAATCAGATTTTGAATTCTGGTACTAGAAAATATGCTGTTGTGGCATCGTCTAAGGAAATGCCTTCATGTCAGAAGACTGAATATATCACATATTCAGCTACAATTGTCACTCCATTTGATGATGATAATTCAACTGCTAACTTTACAAGAAACTTCTGTGTTGGTGATGATGGAATTATCCTTAAGGTTAAGAATTCTAAAGTCGACTGGAATAATGTACGTTGGTATGCTGGTTCTAACTCTAACGGTGAGAAGATTACTGTAGATGGAAGCCCAGTATATGGTGATCAGATCACAGTTGCACCACGTAGTACTTCAAACTATTATGTTGAGGGTACAGGAGAGAACGGATGTAAGGTATCTGCTAGGTTTACTGTAAATGTAAATGAGGCTCCTAAGTATGCTATTTCTGGTGGTGTAAATGGTAAGGTATGTGAGGGTTCTGATTTGGTTGTAAACGCAATCAATTTGAATACTGCTGTTCCGGGTGTTGATTTTGTATGGAATTTAGGATCAAATGAAGGAACAAGCACAACTATTACCAACGTTACTGATGCAAAAGAAGTTACTTTGACGGTTTATACTGATGCTGCTCATACAGGATGTTATAAAACATTCAAGGCAAACTTCGGTGTTTCAAAGAAACCAACAATCAGCATTTCTTCTGTTGCAAATGTTTGTGCTAATGACACATTGAAAGTAACTGCAGAGCCTGCAGTTGGTGTTGATCCTAGTGATTACACTTACTCTTGGTCTTCTGTAAGTTCATCATTGTCATCTGATGTCGTTAACGGTCAGACAGTGATCTTCAAGGATGTTACTTCTAATGATGGTGCTTCTGGTTATAATATCTATGCACAGGCAAAGGATAATTACGGATGTTTGAGTGATATCGTATCTAAGAATGTTAAAGTAGTTTCTTCAGGTAGTCCAATTATCAGCTACATCGATAAAGTTTGTGATGGAGAGACTGTAGATATCGAATTGGCTGATGTTGAGGTAAATGGAACTCCGGTATCTTCAACAGAAAAGGCTAAGTATACATTCTGGATTAAGGCATCTGATGATGTTGCTTATTCAAATGTGGTTGGTAAGTATACAACTGAGCCTCTTTCAAGTGCAAAGAGTTATTCTTACTATGCTCAATTGGCTGCTGATAATTCAACTTATTGTAAGTCTGAGGTTAAGTATGTAGTCATTAACACTGAGACTAAGCCAACAATTCAGGTTCAGGAGTATGGCTCTCCTTGTGCTGATCAGGAATTGACATTGAAAGCTACTTCTTATGGTGTTGATCCAGATAACATTATGTGGAATGCTAACTATGATGCTACTAAACCAAATAATGGAGCTGGTTCTGATTTGACATTTACTATCGAGCAAGATATTCAATCACCTCGTGTTGGATCTCAGATTGTAACTGCAACTAAGTTGTTTACTCAGAAAAAGTATACTGGTACGAATGTTGATAACACAAATAAATCAGCTGAGTGTAAAGCAACTTTGGATTATAGATACACAGCTTATCCATTGCCAGTTATTGACGTAGTAGAGAATATTGAAAAGTCATCTCACTGTCCAGGAAGCAGCGTATACTTTGATGCTAAGGCTGTGACTGATAAGATCAAGCGTATTTCTTGGTCTGGTGAAGGTGTGTTCCCATATTCAGAAGACGTGGATACAGTCTCTAGTCAGCATGTTTATATGACAGTGCCTAGAGAGGAAAATATGCCAACTAAGACGGTAGACGGTAAGGAAGTGAAAGTATTGCAATCACAATTTACTTATACTGTATCTAATGATCGTTGCTCTAATTCTGGTGTTGTAACTGTATTGTATGATACTACTCCAGGATTCACATTGAGTATGGTTGAACCTAATAATTCGATTTATGCTCACAACAAGATTAGTACTATTGGAGACAAATCTATTAAATTCTGTGAAGGTTCAATTGCTAAGCTTGTAGCAGCAACTGATATTACAGATGATAGCAAGTTTGCATGGAAGGGTGGTACTGAGATTTCTAATAATGAACGTCAGTACGACAGACCTGGTACATATGAAGTTTCTGTCGAAAGTGGTAAGGGATGTAAGTCTTCTATGATATTCACAGTTGAAATGGAAGCTCTTCCTTCTCTAACTATGGGTGTTAAGGGTATTAATTCAAAGAACCATTATTGTCATATCAATGATAATGATTATAAGGGTCTTGTAATTGATGCTGCTACTTCAAGTGATGCATATTGCTTTATCAGTGTTGAAAAGGCAAGCACTCCTACATTTGATGGAACTTTGAAGCCAAGTGGATCTGGCGATAATGTCGAGGGTTGGAAGAAACAAAGCAACCGTTTGACTGCAAATCCAGAGGTTGACACTTGGGTATATGGTTATGCAATCTCAAGTTCTTCTTTGAAGTGTGTTTCTACAACTCAAAAGTGGATTGAAGTTTCAGAGTCTCCTCTTGTTGATATCTTTAGTGGCAAGGTGGCATGTAGTGGTAGCTCTATTAAGTTGGAGGCTAAATACAGTTCACCTAAGAAAGTCCCTGTAGAAAGCTATGAGTGGAGTGGAGAGACTATTTCCGGTATGACAGGTGCTAAGATCACTGCAGAAGGAATGACTCCTGGTAAGAATAAACTTGTTTCGGTAGTTGTTGTCGACACTAATAAGTGTGAGGGTCAGGCAACTAAGGAAATTACAATCTTGAATAAACCGATTATCGGATTTGCAATTCAAGAGCCTGGTGTAGCTAATCCTCCAATTAATCCTACATTGAAAGAACTTCAGTTCTGTGATGGCGAATCTAAAACAGTTGTTCCAAGTTACTACAATGCTGTACCTAATGAGGGATATATGTTGGATGATTGGTCATGGGTTGTTGATAATTATGATGAGTATGAAACTCAGAGCTATACTGTAAGTAAGAGCGGAGTTTATAGCGTAGCAGCTACGTTGTATGATTCTGATCATAATAAATTGTGTGAAGCAAAAGAGGTATCTTTCACTGCCACTAAGATTGATAAGCCAATTATCAATGTTTCTGGAAATGACACTATCTGTGCAAATAACAAGATAGAGTTTGTTGGTGCTCCTATTGCTGGTTACACTTATTCATGGACTGATCCTAATGATGGAACTGTAAGTGTTGGTAATGAGTTTAGTTGTGATCCTTCTTTGTCTGGACCAACTTCGATATCTTTGATGATCAAGGATGCAAATACTTCATGTACTAATTCGACTACATTCACAGTCAATACAGTTCCTGCACCAAGTCCTGCTCTTCAGGCACCATCAATTGTCTGTGAGAATGGATCTTCTGAATTTGTGATCGAGGATTATTTGAAGGCAGATAAAACTCCTAAGTACACAAATGTTAAGTGGACTGTTTGGGAGGATTATGGAACTCCTACTGCAAATGCACTTTCTCAGACTTCAGAAGGAAATCCTAATTTCATTCTACAGATGAGAGACAAGCCTTTGACTGTTGTTTTGGATGTTAAGTCTAACGATGTTAAGCGTCCATGTGCTTCTAAGATTGAGTTGCCAATTAATGTTCAGAAGCATCAGGCACTTCAGTATTCAGGTAATGAATTTGCTTGTGATAACGCTGATATCACTTTGACTGTTACTAAGCAAGGTACATTAAATCAGCCAGATGCAAATGTCACTCCTGGAAACAATCCATATACATGGTATTTGCCAGATGGTAGTCAGAAGAAAACTTATACTAATGAATACACATTCAAACCAAAGGCTTCTGGTAATTATATGGTTGATGTAGAAAGTGGTGTTTGTGTAGACCGTTTGCAGTTCCGTCTTGAGGTTAAGAATGCTCCTGTTGCATTCCCTTCTTACGACAAGGCTGTATGTTACAATGGTACGACTGAATTGAAGGTGGATCCTATCAATGCGATTGGTAAGATCAAATATGTTTGGAATAATGTATCTCCTACAGGTCCTGTGACAGATATATATGATCCTAATGTTGATCTAACATCTCCTACAAGAACAGTGACACCAGTCTCTCCAGGATCTAACTACTCTGTTACTCTAACAGATGACAGAACTAAGTGTAGCAGCATATTCCCAATGTATGTTGAGGTACGTCCTGTTCCTACTGTTGTTATCGACAAGACAGTTGGAGAATATGAACCATGTGTTAATACTGCAGGAGAAGTCGTAGCTGCTGGTGCTGTAACTTACGAATGGTATGACGTTACTGGTGCAACTCCAGAACTACTTGGTTGGGGTTCTTCAAAATCTATTGAAGTAGGTACTACTCCGGTTAAGGTTAGAGTGTACGGATATGATTCAATTAGATGTAAGAGTACTCCAGTTGAAACAACTTTGACTCCAACACCATTACCTGTATTCAGTGTAGAAAGTTCGGAACCTACAGTTTGTGCTGGTCAGAGCGTTACTCTAAAACCAGTTCTTCCTACAGGATCGAAAGCTCTATATCAATACAGCTGGTATGATTCAAATCGTGATTTGAATGTCGAGGTTCCTGAGCTTACATTTATTCCTGAAAGAACAACATTGTTTGAGGTCACAGGAACAAGCATAACTAAACATGGAACTAGATGTTCAACTAAGGTTCCATATAACCAAGTTGTTAATCAGTTGCCTGAGTTGACTGTATATGGTCCTCAGAATGTATGTGAAGGTATTGAATACACATTCAGAGTAAGTGGTGCTTCTACTTATGTATGGATGGATCAGAAAGATAAGCCAGAAAATACTAAGTCTGAATTCACAACTGAATTCAGTGCAAATTCAGCAGTTGCTCCAGTAGTCGTTTATGGATCTAATGGAACTTGTACTTCTGAACCAATTAGTTACTATGTAAATGTACGCCGTGCTCCTGATTTGACAATTGATGGAGAGGATCAGGTTTGTGCTGGCAATCAGGCTCATCTTAAGGCTAAATCATCTGTGCCAAATGTATCATACTATTGGTCAACAAATGAGAGTAAAGATTCAATCGCTCCTATTATTACAGATGCAAGATTGAATCCATACACTTACACATGTACAGTTACTGACCCTTATGGCTGTAAGGCTGAAAAGGAGAAACAAGTACAGGGTGTGACTGCTCCAGATTTGCTATTGCATGTAGGTTATGGTGGTTCAGCTCTTATTGATGCTAACATTGAACACGATGCAAATAATAAGTTTGATGTTGCGTTCTGTGATGGTGATTCTCTTGCTCTACGCATGACAGGTGCTACTACTTGGGAGTGGATTAATACATCTACTGGAGAGAAAGTCTCTGAAAGTGCTGTTCTTCAGTTCCGTCCTGATGGAAATATGCATTTCAATATCACAGGAGGTTTGGCTGGATGTTCAACTAAGGCTACTATGGAACTTAAGATGAACCAGAAACCTACATTGTTCTTGGTATCTGATACAATCCCTTGTCGTGGAATTCCTAGTGATATGGTAGTCACAGCAAGTGGCGCTGGAACTAAGTTGTACAACTGGACGTTGAAAGAACATGGCAACCGTGATTATGTCGAAGATGCTGACACATTGCACAATGTAATAGCAGAGCGTCCAATCGAAGATGTCGATAATAACCTTTACACAGTTGGTGTTAAGATAAAGGAGACTGGATGTAAAGAAGTTATAGATTTCCACTTTGGATATGTCAAGAGTCCTGAGTTTACAATCGACGGAGATCGTGCCGCTTGTGTTGGAGGTTCTTTGGATTTGAAGGCAATCCCTGCTAAGGAGGGTGAAAAGTATAGCTATACTTGGACTACTGCTAATGGCTTGTTTAATAGAACAGGTGATGCTGTAACATTCCCTCTACATGATGCAGGTGAACAGTCTAAGCTTACTGTTTCTGCTTATGATGGTGGTTGTCGTGTATTCGAGGAGGTTGATCTTCTTGCTTGGGATGCACCTCATTTGATGGCACTAGCTCAGGGTGATACAGTTAAGGATCAGGTTGTAATCTGTGAGAATGTACCATTCAATATCAATGTTGTAGATACTACTACTTCAATGATCAAGAACTGGTGGGTTAAGGGTGATGAAATTGTATCTAATACAAATACATATCATCTGACAGCTAAACAGTCTGAGACTTATCTAGGTTATGCTCGTAATACTTACGGTTGTGAGTCTGTAATCGCAGTTCCTGTCGTAGTTGAATATGCTCCTCAGGTTTCTAACAGATTAGGTGGTGATACAGTTGAAATCTGTAAGGGAGATACTGCAGAGTTTAACCTTCTAGCACCTAGAGGAACTAAGTTCTTGTGGGATGATCCTGCTCGTACAGATTCTAGCTTGTTGAAGATTAGCCCATCGACATCATCTAGATATCTTGTTAATGTTACTGGTACAAACGGATGTGAGCGAGGACAGTACTTCACTGTTTTGGTTAACAATCTTCCAAATGTACAGTTCAACACTATCGGTGGTGTTAAGGGTGATAATACAGCCGCATGTCTAGGCAGCGACTATAAGTTGGCAGTTTCTCCACGTATTAATGGAGATTACAGTTACTGGTGGAATACAGGGTCTGGAATAGATACTTTGTATTTGACTGCAAACGATTTGACTCCTAAGAAGTTTGTCGTAAGAGTAACTGATAATGTTACAGGATGTCAGGCTAAGGATTCTGTTACAATCCGTACTCAGGATCTTCCAGTTATCACTTACAGTGGTGAGACATCAATCTGTCGTGGTGAACACCTAGTTCTAAATGCAGGTGGTGCTGCTAACTACTACTGGATGCGTGGTACAGATACTATTTCTAAGTCTGCAACAATGCAGGTTGATGCTGTGACTTCAGAGGGTATTTACACTGCTTATGGTGATGATAGAGGTTGTGTCGGAAAACTTGATGTTCCGATTACAGTACTTCAGACTCCTAATGTTTACTTGAATTCTGCTACAGCCGGAGTTGTTGAAGGAAATACAGTAAGTTTGTGTGGTGGTGCTGATAATTTCAATCTTGAGGTTGCTTCTTCATTTGTAGGTGGCACTCCTGATTTGTCGAAATTGCAGTATACATGGACTAACCTTACTCCAGCTGATGTTACTAACAATCAGATCTTGACTATACCTTCTGTAACTCAGAGCAAGGATTATATGGTCAAGGTGACTAGAACAGATGCTCCTGGAGCTTGTCCTGGTAATGCTATCGTTTCAGTACGTGTGTTGAACACTCCAAGAATCTATGTCAAGGGTGATCGCAACGTATGTGATAATGCTTATGCAGAGTTGATTCCTTACGGTGATAAGGAAGATTCGTTCGATAATTTCACTTGGACTGACGACAAGGGTAATGTTTATGGAATGCAGGATACTTTGAAGGCACTTATCTCAGATGATATGGTGTTCACAGTAACTGGAGAGAATACACGTACAGGTTGTACAAACAAGATCTCTCATACAGTTAAGAAGGTTGATGCTCCAACTGTCACTCTTGATATTCGCGGTCAGGATGGCTCTTATGTATGTGCTGGCAAGCAGTTCGTAGTTCAGGCTCACGGTGCTTACACTTACGTATGGATGAGAGGTGATTCAATCTTGTCTACTCAGGATGCTTATGGTGATACAGCTAAGACTCAGACAACTTACTTCGTTGAGGGTCGTGATGTTAACGGATGTAAGAACACAGCATCTATCACAGTAGATGTTCGTCCTACTCCAGTTATCTGGACTGATGGTAACAAGCCAATCTGTTTGGGTGAGAAACTTGAACTTGATGCCAAGGGTGCTGATACATATAATTGGTCGTTCGGTACTATGTCAGGTGCTAACAATGAACACATGTCTGCTGAACCTAAGTATAGCACAAGCATCTTCTTGACTGGTTCGGATGCTTACGGATGTACAGTATCTAAGCAGGTTGATATCACAGTGCTTGATACTCCAATGGTATTCGTAGATTGTCCTAACACTTATGTATGTGAGGGTGACGTTGCAACTCTAACAGCTTCAGGTGCTGTCAACTATGAGTGGACTAAGGGAGTTCAGAGTCAGAGTGATGTCGTAACTCAGATGATTACAGAGGATCAGACATTGTTCGAGGTAGTTGGTACTGATATCAATGGATGTAAGTCTACTGCAAGTAGAATTGTTAAGATGCAGTCTGCTCCAGTTCTTACAGTTACAGGTGACACAGTTATCTGTGAGGGTGAGAAGGTTTCTCTAAATGTTGCTGGTGTAGGTGCTAAGACATTCGAATGGGGTGATCGCTCAGTTGGTAACAAGTTTATTGATAAACCAACTCACGATACTATTTACTTCGTATCTGGAACATCACTTTACGGATGTACTTCTTCTAAGTCGATCCCAGTGATTGTAAATCCTCTACCAAGTATCAGTATCTATGGTAATAATGAGTTGTGCCAGGGTGATACAACAATGCTTACAGTTCTTGGAGCTAAGGATTACGTTTGGAGTTCTGGTGAAAGAAATGATACAATTGTTGTAAATCCACGTAAGAATGCTGTTTACCAGGTAACTGGTACTGATGCCAACGGATGTTCTTCAACTGAGAGAATCAACATCCAGGTATTTGAGATGCCAGAGGTTCACATTCAGACTTCATCTCCAATCGTATGTGAGGGTGATTCAGTTCAGTTGATCGCTAGAGTTACTGATGGTGAGTTCGACCAGTTCTACTGGAGCTCTAAGAATGGTATCATGGGTAATACTTATGGCGACACAATCACAGCTTATGTACAGAAGGCTGATACATTCTATGTGACAGCTAAGAATGATGTATGTAGCAATAAGGCTATGGCTACAGTGGCTACATATCCAAATCCTACTTTGAGTTACATTGGTGATTCTGAGATCTGTCAGGGTGAGCGTTTGCAGATGATCGCTCAGGGTGCTTCTACTTACGAGTGGATTTTGCCAAATGATTCTACGGTTCCTAACTCGATCCTATCATTTATCCCTGATGCTCCAACAATGTTGCCAATCAAGTTGGTAGGACATGCTAACAACTGTACAACAGAGAAGACATTCGAGGTGCTTGTTAAGCCTTCTCCAATGATGTCTGTTGCAATTACAGGTGGTGAGGGTGCTTCTGCTACTGATGGATATGTATGTAGAGGTAGCGACTACTCAGTTGTGGCTTCTGGTGCTGACTCTTACTTGTGGAGCACTGGTGATACTTCAGATGAGATCACAGGTACTAATCTTGTTAGCCCTGTATCTTACACAGTATCTGGTTTCAACGTTTACAACTGTGAAACTAAGGTGACTGTCACAGTTCCTTTGAAGGTATTGCCAAAGGTTAGAATTAAGGCTAGCAAGTCTTCTGTATGTCCTAACCAGGGTGATACAATCAACTTCACTGCTACAGGTGCTGAGGTTTACTCATGGAACTCATATCCTCCAATTGCTGACATCAACAATGATCCTGATCGTACAGAGATTAACGCTGCTGTTTGGGATAGTGCTTGGGTATATGTTTACGGTACTGACACTAACATGTGTGTTGGCGCTGACTCAATGAAGATTAAGGTTCATACTCTTGATTCTGTCAAGTATGTAATCAATCCTCAGTTGATCGACGAGACTTATAACACTGTAAGTTTGTCAGGACGTACTCCTACAAGCGAGCTTTACCCAGTAGAGTGGACTTGGTCACTTCAGGATGGTACAGAGTTGAAGGGTAAGGCTGTTAAGCATACATTCGATGTCTTGGAGGATTCTATTAGAATCGATGTCCATGCAGTCGACTGGAACGGATGCCAGTATGACGGACATTCATACATCTATAAGTGGCAGGATGTTTGGGCTCCTAGCAAGTTTACTCCAGATGGAAACGGCTTGAATGATAAGTTCCAGTTCGAGGCTAGCGACTTTGTTACTGAGTTCGAGTTCATCGTCTACAACCGTCTTGGTGAGGTTGTGTTCGAGGGTCACAGCATGCGTGATGCTTGGGATGGAACATTCAAGGGTAAACCTTGTTCTCCAGGTGTTTACGGATGGAGCTGCTCTTATAAGTCGACTGTAGGCTCTTACACTAAGAGCGGTGAGGAAAAAGGTAAGATTACACTAATTAGATAATGGAGGTTTTTGCAATGAAGAAGTTAAGTGTTTTAATGTTGATGGCATCATTCGCCACTTCAGTTTTAGCTGATGAACCGGCTCAGGAAATGGATTATTCATTGACTGGCCATGCAACCTCTCCATTCTCTCTTAACCCATGCTATGTAGGCGAATCAAACGCCTACAGAGCAGGCTTTAACTATCGCATGCAGTGGCCTAAACTTGAGAATGAGTATAGGACAATGCGTATCACCTACGACCAGAACTTCTTTAAGTTGGTAAGCTCGGTAGGTTTCCACTACGTATACGATGGTCAGGCTAAAGAGTTTAAGAGTCATGAGATTGGTCTTACTTATAGCCATAATATCAGAGTGACTGATGGCCATTATGTTCGTCTTGGTTTGACAGCCGCCGCTTTCATCAAGAAAGTTGGTGAGGATGGTGCTTATGGCGACCAGTGGCAGAATGGATCTTTGCTAGACAACTCTTTGGAAGATGACAACCAAAAAGATAAGACTGGTTTCCCAGACTTTACTTTCGGTGCCGCTTATGTGAGAGAAAATATGTTTAGTGCAGGTTTTGCAATTTACCACATTTCTGCACCTAGATATGGCTTCATCAACAATGATGCGATTGAGTTGCCTCGTCGTTATAGTATTCACGCCCGCTATATGCACAATCTAGAGTCTACTGCTGGTTTGTGGGGTAATAGAGGTAAGGCTGAAAACTATGTGATGGGAACTTTGCATTACCAGCATCAGGGCGATTATAACATCGGTAGCGTAAATATTGGTGCTTTTGTAAGCCATATGATGCTCGGTGTCGCCTATCGTCACGACTTCCGTAACATGAAAGTAGACGGTGTGAATTATGCAAAACTCAATACTGTATCGTTCATGATCGGTGGTAGTTACAAGGGAATTCAGGCATACTATACTTATGACTTGTTCACATCTCATAAGACTAATGGTTCATGGTCTCATGAATTTTCTCTAGTGTATGCAATGGCTCCTAAACATTATCGTTACTCTTGTCCAGTCGTATACTGGTAATTTAGAGTTTCGAGAATATTACAAAAAAGCAGTCGGGAATCTCCTGACTGCTTTTTTGTTTTCCTTGCATTTGCTTTTGGTGTAATTATTCTTTATTTTTGCGTCACTTAATGAATTTTTATGAAAGATGGAAAGATAGTTGTTGGTATTACTCAAGGTGATATCAACGGTGTTGGATACGAAGTGATAATTAAAACGCTAGTGGATACAAGAATTAATGATTTCTGTATTCCAGTTGTGTATGGTTCTTCTAAAGTCGCAGCTTTTCACAGAAAGGCTCTTGGAATTGAAAACTTTAGCCTTAATGCTATTAATTCTCCAGCTGAAGCTAATGATAAGCGTTCGAATGTTATTAATTGCATCTCTGAAGATGTAAAAGTAGAATTGGCTAAAGAGTCGGAGGAGGCTGGTGATGCTGCTATCCTTGCTCTTGAACGTGCAACTGATGATTTGAAGAACGGTTTGATTGATGTCCTTGTGACTGCTCCAATCAATAAGAAAAACATTAATGCCGAGAAGTTCAACTTCCCAGGTCATACTGAGTATCTAGAACAGAAATTTTCTCCAAACGATAAGGGTGTTATGTTGATGGTTAGCGATGTTCTTCGCGTGGCTATTCTAACATCTCATTGCTCTTTGAAGAATGTGTCAGCTTCTATCACAGAGGATGCTATCGTGTCGAAACTTCAGATATTAAATAAAACTTTGATCCAAGACTTCGGTATTGTCCGTCCTCGTATTGCAGTGTTGGGATTAAATCCACATGCTGGAGATAACGGAACTCTTGGAAGTGAGGAGCAAGATATCATTATCCCTGCAATCCGTCAGGCTAACAGTAATGGCGTCTTGGCATTTGGACCTTATCCTGCAGACGGCTTTTTCGGAGCTGGTAATTTTGCAAATTTCGATGCTGTTCTTGCAATGTATCACGATCAAGGTTTGACTCCATTCAAGGCTATTGCACAAGATAACGGAGTCAGCTTTACTGCAGGATTGCCAATCATCCGTACAGCACCTATCCATGGCACCGCTTATGATAAGGCTGGTGTTGGAGAAGTTAGAGAAGACTCTTTCCGTTCGGCTCTTTATTTGGCTTGTGATATTTTCAAGAAAAGAAATGATTATGCAGAGTTCTCTGCTAATCCTCTCCGTAAGCAGATGAAGAAGGAGAACCACAATTCAGAAAGAGAATAAATTTGAACTTGTCATGTCACCAGAAGAACTAAACGAGATTAAAGCTAAATTTGGAATAATTGGCAACGACAGCCGATTAATCCGTGCTGTTGAGGTGGCTCATGAGGTTGCCCCAACTGATCTCTCTGTTTTGATTACTGGTGAAAGTGGTACTGGTAAGGAATTCTTTCCTAAAATTATTCATCAGTTCAGCCGACGCAAGCATGGACCATATATTCCAGTCAACTGTGGAGCAATTCCGGAGGGTACTGTCGATTCAGAACTATTTGGTCATGAAAAAGGTTCGTTTACTGGTGCTGTGTCTGAAAGAAAAGGATTCTTTGAAGTTGCCGACGGTGGAACAATATTTCTTGATGAGGTAGGAGAATTGCCATTGACCACTCAGGTAAGATTGCTTCGTGTGCTTGAAACCGGAGAATTCCTTCGTGTAGGCTCTTCTAAACCTATTAAAACAAATGTTCGTGTCGTCGCTGCCACTAATCTTAATATGGAGAAGGGCGTAAAAAACGGAACCTTCAGAGAGGATTTGTATTATCGTCTAAATACAATTTCGATCCAGCTGCCTTCATTAAGAGAACGTGGTGATGATGCTGCAATATTGTTCAAAAGCTTTGCTGCGAATTTTGCAAACAAATATTCTACTCAGTCTATTCGTTTGACTGATGATGCTAAAATTGCATTGCTTCAATATCATTGGCCAGGAAATGTCCGTCAGTTGCGTAATATTGTTGATCAGATTTCTATTCTTGAAAAAGATAACAAACTGATCACACGTGATGTTCTCTTGAACTATATTCCGTTAGCTGAGCATCATAATATGCCAGTGTTGTCAACTACTCAAGAATCTGGTGGACATTCTTATTCGCAAGAACGAGAATTCCTTTATTCGGTTCTTTTTGATTTGCAGAAGCAGGTGACTAATATGAAACATGTGATTAATGAACTTGTTTCTAAAGGTCATGCAAAGATTGACGACGTGAATCTTGATCAGTCTGATTTGCAAAAGCCTTTGACCAATGACATTCATCAGTCAATTCATTCTGTCCCTGTGGTTGAAAGTATTCATCCTGATACCGACTCTTCTAAAACATCTAAGATAGATAAGGGAGATTCTGACATTCAGGATGTTGAAGTAATCGATGAAGGAGGCTTACGTTGGGATTCGTTGCAAAAAGACGCTATACGTCGTGCCTTGGAAAAACATGGAAATCAAAGACGTGCAGCTGCTAAAGAATTAAATATTTCGGAGCGCACTTTATATAGAAAGATTAAAGAGTATGGTCTTGAGTAAATTCAAATACCTTTTGCTTTTGATTCCGGCATTACTTGTTATGTCGGCTTGCACTGTTTCATATAGTTTTACAGGTTCGTCTCTTGATTATACCAAAGTGAAAACTATTTCCATTGCTAACTTCCCTAATAGAGCATCGTTGGTTTATCCTGCTCTTGCTCCGACTTTTACAGAACAGTTGAAAGAAACGTTCTCTTCAAAAACGAGTCTAAATCAGGTTGCCAAAAATGGGGATCTTCAGATTTCGGGTGAGTTTACAGGATATTCGTTGTCTCCAAGTGCAATTAACTCTTCTGGATCATCAACCATGACTCGTTTGACGGTTGTTGTAAAAGTAAGTTTTGTGAATAGATCAAACACATCGGAAAATTTCGAACGTTCATTTAGCTCTTATCAAGAGTTTTCTAATACTCAGACTATTGATCAGGTTCAAGAAATGTTGTGTGAGACTATTATTGAAGAGCTTATTGATCAGATATTTAATGCCACTGTTGCAAACTGGTAATTGTATATGAGCAATTTTAAGGAATTCTTTGCTGATTCTAAATATGCAACCGCCGACTTTCATGATTTGGAAATGTTGACGGTGGAATTTCCGTATGTCTCATCATTCCGTTTGCTTTATCTTCAGGAACTTAAACAACGTGTAGACGTTCGTTATCTTCAAGAATTGAAGAATTCTTCATTCTCTATTTTTGATCGTCGTTTGCTATTCCAAACACTATCTAAAGTAGGAGATAAAAAAAATTATCAGGAAGACGAAGCAAATTTGACGTCTAATGTCAAAAGTAAATATGTTCGTGAAGTTAATCCAGTTCCACAATCGGTTGATATTCTTCAAGAGCTAGAGAAGCGTCCTGATATAGGGGAGGACACTGCCGACCTGATAGGTTCAGATACGTTGGCGTCTTTGATGAAAGGTGGAGGTTTGCGAAAGCCAAAAATTGATTTAGGTGATTTTTCATCGTCTGCACTATCTGATGATTCTCATTCAGAAGATTCTGAACCTGTTCAATTCCAACCGGAAGAGGAGCTTTTTTCGGAAACATTAGCTAAAATTTATGTGAAACAGCATAAATATGAGAAGGCAATTAAAACTTTTCGTAAATTAATGGATAAAAATCCAGAAAAAAGTATTTACTTTGCAGACCAAATTGAGTTTTTGGAAAAATTGATAAAAAATTTGTAACATAATATGGAATACGTAGCAATTATTATCTTTATTTTGATTATTTCAGTATTATTGGTTTGTGTAGTATTGGTTCAAAATTCTAAAGGTGGTGGACTTTTGTCGAACATCGGAGGTGCAAATCAGATTGCTGGAGTGCAGAAGACTACTGATTTTATTGAGAAGCTTACATGGTCTTTGTGGGGAGCTTTAGTTGTTTTGTCGGTTTTGGCTACTCACTTTGTAGGAAGCAAAGGTGGTGAAGCAGTAGATGAAATCGATTATCAGGCTAATGTAGAGGAGACATCAGCACCTTCTTCAGAAGAGGCTCCTGCATTTAACGCAGAACAGGAATAATTAGTATGATATGATATATTTAGCCACTCCGAGTAATCGTTGAGTGGCTTTTATTTTTTATGCCTATGTTGAATTTTGGAGAACAGCTTGCTGCTTTCTGTGCGGCGACTTTCTGGTCGGAGTTGGATGTGCCGCAAGAAAAAGATAATTTGATAGAAAAGGTTGCGGAGGACTTTGCTCAACAACCTGATGTTTTCAGACGTGCTGTTGAAAAGCAGATAACAAAACAGGCACCTATGGAAGACGACGAAGTGACAACTTATATCGCTTCTGTTGGAGAACAAGTGCCAGAGGATAGTCGACGCGACGTCTTGAAAATGGTCATCGAGATGATGTTGACGACTGCTGATGTTAATGAGGATTCTTCCGCCACAATTCTTTTCCTTTGTGAAGCTTTAGGTTTGCCTCTTGAGATAGCAATGGTTGAGACTATGGCATTTGTTAAGGGTAACGACGTCGCTGTTGATAATACGGAGGATGTCGTAATCGTTGACCGATTGAGCGATATTCCATCTGATAATTGATAAGATATTTTATTCTTTTCGTGGAGATATGATTTAATTCATATCTCTTTTTTTGTGTGTTAAAATATGTTAAGCAACATAATGGTTGCGTTTTTGGCTTTATTGTCTTTTGTATTGTGTTCATATAATGTAATTTTGCTATAATTTATATTAGGGTATATACATATTGATTTTTTCAAGTTGAAAACATTAGGATTTATGATAAAAAATATACTTAGTCTAAGGTTTTTATCCTTGACAACATTGTGCGGTTTGATTGGAACTGCACAAGCACAAGATTGTGAAAGTAATCTTGGTTCGACGTCGTTTAGCCCTAGGGGTGAAGCGACAACTTGGCAGTATTGCTCAATTGATGATGTCTCCAGTGAAGGTCCAACGGGAGTGAAGATGAATACTGGTTTGCCAGCTCCTGAGGATTTGGAGGATTTTAATTCTGCCACTAGTTCTGTTTGTGCAATTGCTACGAATCCATTTAAGCTTAACGCAGTTGCTGCAGATCCTACTTTAGTAGCAGGAGACGATTATGATCCAGATGATTTACTATTTAGAGATTTGCCAGGATCAATGCTTGTCGCTAAATATAAAGGTACGTCCGAAATTTTTAATATTCAGATTCCAAATGCAAGACCAGGATCTAAATTTAATGTGGAGTATACGCTTTGTAATGTGGTGAATGTAAATTCTCCTGAATTCCAAGCTACTATACCATCTTATATGATGCAAAATCCTGGATGGGAAAGCTCTGTTAAATTGGAAGGTATTAAAGTTGGTTCCAACTATGAACTTAATAATCATAGTTGTAAGGATGAAGTGGATTATTTCAAAAGTGGTACTGCTATAACAATGGCGGATGAAGGTTGTAAAACTTATACTTTTACAGGAAAAGTTCCAGACGATGCTACTGAATTTTCTTTTCATATATATTCTTATTATCCAAATACTCCTATCCCTTTTGGAATTAAGGATGTTAAAGTCACAGGATGTCTTAATCCTAAAGTCAGAACAGCAGATCTGAATCCATGTAAAGGAGAACAGATTCCTTTAACATTAGACAGAAATTACGATGCAACATCATATAATTGGGAAAAGAGAGTAAATGGTGGAGCATGGACAAGTGTTTCAACAAAAGTATCTGCTTTTGATGAAACTTCTGTGGATGATCCAGACGATACCGTTTATGAATATCGTTGTACCGTAAATGGACAAGGACAAACAAGTAACATAATTAAGGTTAAGCCCAAAACTTGTTGTGTAATCGATGGACACCCAGCTTCTCAAAAGAAAGTTTTTAATGAGGATTTTGGCTACTTCCCAGACATGTATACATATGTCGATAAAAAAGGCAATGAATCAACTGTTGATTTTCCGTTACGTTCGAACACTTCATTTGTTATTCCTGGACATGATTTTGACAATTCCTCACAGGTTGGTGATGGTAATTATGCCGTAATTGTGCCTACTTCGCATGGCTTTCTTATAACAAAAACACCTCAGAATAATTATGCGTCTGATAATGCCCATTGGTATGATGGAGTCTCATCCGACAATACAAGTTTGACAACAGGACTTCCCAATAGTGCATGTCTATTTATTAATGTTGCTCCTGCTTACAAAGGTGTTATTTTTGAGAATACAATTTCTGGACTTTGTGAAGGTAAAACGCTTACGTTTGAGTGTTCGGTTTGTAATATGAGTAATGGTACTCCACCTGTTATGACAATTAGCCTTTTAAAAGCGGACGGAAGCAGTGTGTTGAAAGATGCCTATGATAATTTGTTGCAGAAAGATATAATAGTTAGTGAAAATTCTGGGTGGAACAAAGTTTCTCTTCCAGACATATTGTTGGATAATACAGATGAAGTTGTAATTAGAATTGAAGCTAATGGTGAAGGTTGGAATAGTGGTAATGACGTTGGTATTGATGATATCAAGTTTTTGACTTGTGCTCCACCTCAGGTAACTGCATTTTATAATGAAGTAACTTTAACTAGAGATACAGCAGTGTGTTCTGACGACATAGAAGTTGTAATGCCTGAATCAAAATTGTTGAAAGAGTTCTTTGGAGGTAACCAACATTATGTTTTGCAGTATTCAGATGATAAAGAAAATTGGAAACATTTTGATATTCAAAAAATAAATAAGTTTGAATTAAATTCAGATCAGATTATCGATAAACTTGAGAAAAACGGAGTAAAACCGGAAAAAGCTTATATGAGAGTTATCGTTGCTAGTGAGGCTACTGCAAATAAATTTATAGCAACACCAAATTTAGCTAGCGATGATGATGCTTGTGCAGATTATTCAATTTCTGATCTGTTGACATTGAGAACCGAATGTGAAGATTGTACGGAGCCTGCCAAGGATATTGAAATCCAGTTGTCTGGAAGTACAAACAAGAGGTTTAAGAATGAAGGTGGAAAAAGAGTCTTAGACTTGTGCTATGGAGATGAAGTTGTCCTTTCTCAGAAGGCGGACATCACTCCTGGTCAGGGCAATTGGGCTTCTCCTAATTTCGCTGGTTATGCAATCAAATGGTTTGAAGGTGTCGAACTTCCTAGTGATTTAGACATGTCTGATGCCGAAGTCGTGATGAATGGTAAGGTAAATGAGCACAAGATTGTTTACAATGACGATTATCTAGGAGTTGATGAATTGCCAGTTATGCTTTATGCTGTTGATGCTATGTTCCCTGATGGACAGTGTGAAACTTCTGATATCGTTTACATCAAGTTCAATCCAATGCCAAAAGGAAAGTATACAGACGAGCCAGAGTTCTGTGAAGGCAAGGGTGATGAAAAAGTGACATTGGACTTTGTAGACGGAGTAGAGTCCGACTATAAGATATCATGGAAGAGTGGAACAGACTTCGCTACAGGATCCTCAGTGGGAGAGAACCTA
>JAZUIF010000092.1:0-11761 GCA_045642085.1 Paludibacteraceae bacterium
TTCTACTTACTCTAATAATCGATTCTTTGCTTATACGTGCTTGTTGTTAAAAAAAGTAATAAACGATGCTGATTCGCTACCTTTTTTTTATCAAATTGTTAAAAATTACAAAATGTACGGTTTGTAGATAAAGGTATTATAAACTGAAAGTAAAAAGTGTAAATTTGTTTTCAATTGTAAACGGTTTGTTTGAGAAACGTGTTTTTTCGCTTAAAAAAAGTGTGTTGCTCGGCATAGAAGTCGACAAAATGAAAGAAAAATTCTTCTTTTTTTGCTTGCAAGACTAAAAATTCTTTATCATTTTTGTTGTTGAATATTGTGCATATTCGTGCTTTGTCGACTTTTTTCTAAGAAAATGGTCGTAAAAGTGATGTGATATAACTATAAAATGATACTTAAAAAAGACATAGTAATGATTTCTGACATGAAAGCATGTGTGTGTGCTGGGCAGCTTGGCTCAGTGCAGTTTTCTGCATATTCTTCCGTCCGTGGATCTTACAATGTCATAATAGATAAATGTTGAGGCTATAATAAATCAATACGTTGGTTTGTTGTAGTCTTTTTTATTTTGAATAAATAATAATAAACAATAATAACAATGGGTTCAAGTGAAATCTTTGTAGTCGTTATGGTTACTGCCATTGTAATGGTACTTGCTGCCGTTATCATTGGTAAACTACTAGCGCCAAAGAGTACAAATGCACAGAAAGGAGAGCCATATGAGTGTGGTATCCCGACCCGAGGCACATCATGGTTGCAGTTCAAACCAGGTTATTACCTATTTGCACTGTTGTTCCTTATGTTTGATGTGGAAACAGTGTTGTTGTTCCCTTGGGCAACAATCACTAAGGATCTCGGAGAAGGCGGAATACTAGCTATTTTGTTCTTCTTGGTAATTCTTGTACTTGGATTGGCTTATGCTTGGAAGAAAGGAGCGTTGGAATGGAAGTAAAAGACATTAAAATCAAGTCGATGAAGACTGAGGACTTCAGAGACAATGAGTCGCTCCAGAAGTATATCGACGAATTAGAGAAGGGTGGTGTAGGCATCATGTGCGCACCATTGGATAAGGTAGTCAACTGGGGTCGTTCATACTCTGTATGGCCTTTGACATTTGCAACATCATGTTGCGGTATCGAGTTCATGTGTGTGGCTGCAGCCCGTCATGATTTCGCTCGTTTCGGTTTTGAGGTAACTCGTAACTCGCCTCGTCAGGCTGATGTGATTTTCGTATCTGGAACAATCACAAAGAAGATGGCTCCTGTATTGCGTCGTCTATACGATGAGATGTCAGAGCCTAAGTATGTTATCGCTGTAGGTGGTTGCACAGTTTCTGGTGGACCATTCAAGAGCTCATACCATGTGGTAGAAGGTGTGGATAAGATTATCCCTGTCGACGTTTACGTTCCAGGTTGTCCTCCACGTCCAGAGGCTATGCTATACGCGATGATGCAGTTGCAGAGAAAGATTCGTGTTGAGTCTATCTTCAAGATGAACAAGCGTGAGAATCCAGATAAGGGTTCTGTTATCTTGTCGAAGTACAATTCAGATGGTACGCTTGTAAAACCAGAATCTGAAACTAATCAGTTAACAGAAGGAGGAGCAGAATAATGGAGAAAACATTAAAATTGATTCAGTCTGTTTCGTCTTCTTGCACTAAGGTAGAAGCTGCAGACTTTACAATCAGTGTCGACAAGAATGATTTGCATAAGGTTTGCGAGTCTTTGTATAATGATGGTTGGGATTACCTAATCAACCTTACTGCAGTCGATAATGTAGAGAACTTTGAGGTTGTATACCATATTTCCAAGTCGGCAGACATGGAGAAGTTCTTGGTGCTAAAGACAATGACTACAGATGTACAGGATCCTATCATTGAGACTGTTTCTGACATCTGGAAGAGTGCTAACCTATACGAGCGTGAGGCTTACGATTTCTTGGGTGTTCGTTTCTTGAACCATCCTGATATGCGTAGACTATTCTTGCGTCCTGATTGGGTAGGTTATCCATTGAGAAAGAACTACGACAACACTCCAAATGAGGGAATCCCTTCTAAGGTTCATGATATGGACGCATGTGAGGATGTACCTTCAATCACTCTTAACAGAAATGGAGAGGTTGTAGAGAATCATACTAAACTATTCGGAAAGAATGAGTACGTGGTCAACTTCGGACCACAGCACCCTTCAACACACGGAGTTTTGCATTTGAGAGTTTCTCTTGAGGGTGAGACAATCAAGAAGATTGATCCAAACTTCGGTTATATCCACCGTGGAATAGAGAAGATGATGGAAAGCATGACTTATCCACAGATGCTATTCCTAACAGAGCGTTTCGACTACCTATGCGGTAGCATGAACCGTCATGCTTTGTGTATGTGTGTTGAGAAGGCAATGGGACTTGAGATTCCTAAGAGAGCTCAGTACATCCGTACAATCTTTGACGAGTTGAACCGTATCGCCAGCCACTTGTTGGGTTGGGCATGTATGTGTAATGATATGGGCTCAATCACAGCCTTCATCTACGGTATGCGTGATCGTGAGAAGATCATGGATATCTTCCAGGAGACTGCTGGAGGTCGTTTGATGGTCAACTATTACGTAATCGGAGGTGTTGCTCAGGATATCCATCCTAACTTTGTCAACAGAGTTAACGAGTTCATCCCATACTTGAGAAAGATGATCAAGGAGTACCACACATTGTTCACTGGTAACCCAATCGCACGTGGACGAATGATCAACTGTGGATTGCTTAAGAAGGAAGATGCAGTTGCTCTTGGTATGAGTGGCCCTAACGGACGTGCTTCTGGCTGGCATTGTGATGTGAGAAAGATTGCTCCATACGCCGCTTATTCAGAGGTTGATTTCAAGGAGATTCTTCACGAAGGTGGTGATACAATCGATCGCTATATGATCCGTTTGGAGGAGATCGAGGAGTCGCTTAAGATTATTGAGCAGTTGATCAATAAGATTCCTGAGGGAGATTTCCGTGCTAAGGTTCCTGCAATTGTAAAGGTTCCAGAAGGAGAGTATTATCAGAGAGTAGAGAATGCACGTGGTGATTTCGGAGTCTATTTGAAGAGTACTGGTGACAAGTCGCCATACAGAATTCACTTCCGTTCTCCAAGTATGGTTGCTGTATCTGGTTTGGATCCAATCTGTAAGGATACAAAGATTGCGGATTTGATCATGATCGGAGGTTCTCTTGACTATGTCATCCCTTGTATTGATAGATAATAATCACAGATATTCTTAAAATTATGTTAGAAGTAGGAGGAATATTAAGCTGGATTCATGAAGCGTTGTCTTCTGCATGTCCAGAGTGGCTTACTCTTCTTATAGAGTATGTCTTAATAGGCGTAGGTTTCCTTGCAGCGTATGCATTGATCGCGCTTATCTTGATCCTTTTGGAGAGAAAGGTTTGTGCTTATTATCAGTGTCGTGTCGGACCGATGAGAGCGGGATTCTGGGGATTGCTTCAGCCGTTCGGAGATATGATCAAGATTTTGATGAAGGAGATTATTCCGTTGTTGAAGAATGACAAGCTTTTGTTCTTCACAGCGTTGTTCCTTGTCATCATCGGTTCTCTTTGTACATTCGGAGCTCTTGAGTTCAGCAAAGATTTGATTGGCGTCGACTTCAACGTCGGTGTTTTCTATATCCTAGCTATCTCGTCTCTTGGAGTAGTAGGTATTTTGTTGGCAGGATGGTCTTCCAACAACAAGTATACAATGATTGGTGCAATGCGTGCTGGAGCTCAGCTTGTAAGTTATGAGCTTTCTGCAGGTTTGTCATTGCTTACAATGGTTATCCTTGGTGGAACAATGCAGATCTCAGGATTGATCGAGGCTCAGAGCAGTGCTTGGTTCATCTTCCAGTGTCCATTTGTTATTGTCGCTATGATCATCTATTTGATCGCAGGACATGCCGAGACTAACCGTGGCCCATTCGACCTTCCAGAGGCAGAGTCAGAGCTTACAGCTGGTTACCACATCGAGTATTCAGGTATCACATTCGGTTTGTTCTACGTAGGTGAGTATGTCAACATGTTCACTATCGCAGGTATCGGAACAATGGTATTCCTAGGAGGATGGCAGCCACTACACATCAATGCTGATTTCGCAGCAGGATTCAACGAAATTATGGATATGATTCCATCATGGTTGTGGTTCTTCGCAAAGGCATTCAGCTTGGTAATGTTGAGCTTGTGGGTAAGATGGTCATTCCCTCGTTTGAGAATTGATCAGTTGCTACACTTAGAGTGGAAGATTTTGATGCCAATCAGCTTGCTAAATATGCTATGCATGGCTTTGTGGGTGGCATATTTATAAAAACGACTTTTATATAAGAGGTTATGATTAAATATATAAAGGATCTATTCTCTGGAATGTATGCTTTGTTGCAGGGTATGTACATCACAAACCTGAATTTCTGGAGAAAACCGGTTACAGAGCAGTATCCAGAGGATCGCGAGACTGCGCGTCAGTTTGAGAGATTCCGTGGAGAGCTTGTATTCGACATAAACGATCAGAACGAGCATAAGTGTATCGGTTGTGGTCTTTGTGCGAGAAATTGTCCTAACCAGTCGTTGGAAGTGATCACAAAGAGTATCACTACTGAGGATGGAAAGACAAAGAAAGTGCTTGACAAATTTATGTACGACTTGGGTAGCTGTACATTCTGTTCACTATGTACACAGTCGTGTGCACAGAAGGCTATCATTTGGACAAATAATTTTGAGCACGCAGTGTATAACCGTTCAGCATTGGTAAAGCAGTTGAACCCAGAGGGAAGCAAGGCAATCGAGAGAAAGCCTGCTGTTGCGGCACCAAAGGCAGCTCCTGCAGCTGGACAAAATGAAAATCAACAGTAATATGGCAGAATTTTTGACATCTATTGATTTCGCGGAGCTATTTACTGCTAATAATATAGTATTCTGTTTACTATCAGCAGTAATCCTCGTTTGCGGATTCATGTCTGTAGCGTCGACAAAGATTCTTCGTGCCGCTACTTATTTGTTCTTTACTCTGTTTGCAGTTGCAGGACTTTACTTGACTCTAAGCTATGAGTTTATCGCAGCTGTACAATTGTCTGTATACGCAGGAGGTATTCTTGTGTTGTTGATCTTTGCCATCATGTTGGTTAAGAATCTTGGTACAGACACTGAGGAGACTACTTTTGTAAACAAGGCAATCGCAGGTGTCGCAGCTTTGGCAGGTGCTGTGTTTACATTCATTACTATGAGCAAGTACAGCTTTGTAGCTGAGGAAGACGCAGACGCCGCTGCTTCAATGGTAGATATGAAGATGATCGGTGAGACTCTTATGGGAACAGATAAATTTCAGTATTTGTTAGCATTTGAGGCAGTCAGCATCTTGCTTTTGGCATGTATCGTAGGTTCAATTGTTGTTGCAACTAAATCAAAGGAGGATTAAGATGATACCAGTAGAAGCATATTTGGTGGTCAGCACACTTCTTTTCTTCATCGGAGTGTATGGCTTTATCGTAAGAAAGAATCTTATCGGAATTTTGATGGCGATTGAACTTATTCTAAATGCAGTTAACATCAACTTCGTCGTGTTCAACAGATTCCTATATCCAGATCGTCTAGAAGGATATATCTACAGTTTGTTCGTGATTGTTGTTGCTGCAGCAGAAACTGCAATTGCTATCTCAATCATTATCAATGTCTACAGAAAGTTGAAGAACATTCGTGTAGATAGTATCAACGAATTAAAGAATTAATCAGATATGGAAGCGTTTTCAAGTATAGCACATTTGATTTTGGCGTTGCCATTTTTGATGTTCCTTTTCCTTGGACTATGTGGCAACAAACTGTTTAAGTCTAATCCAAACGTTGCTGGATGGGTTGGTACTGCAGGTTTGTCTTTAGTAGCTATTGTCTCTTATTACATTTCAATCAATTATTTCTGGGGTGTAGAAGATGCTTATCACAAGCAGTATATTCTTTTCAACTATGATTGGTTGAAGATGACAGACAATTTGGTTATCTCAATTGGATTCATGCTTGATCCAATTTCTGCAATGATGTTGGTTGTTATCTCTACTGTTTCGCTTATGGTTCATATTTATTCTTTGGGCTATATGCACGGTGAGGAAGGATTCCAGCGTTACTATGCGGTACTTTCATTGTTTACATTTGCAATGATGGGATTGGTAGTCGCAACTAACATCTTCCAGATGTACATCTTCTGGGAGCTTGTGGGAGTTTCTTCATTCCTATTGATCAGTTTCTATTTCACAAAACCATCTGCAGTAGCTGCAGCAAAGAAGGCATTTATCGTAACTCGTTTTGCTGATATGTTCTTCTTGATCGGTATTTTGATTTTGTCTTTCTATACAGAGACATTCGACTTCTTGAAGTTGACAGCAGTTTCAGGAGATCATGCCACTTTGGTAAATAATACAATGTGTGGTTTGACATTCTTAGGATTGTCAGTTCCATCAATCGCATTGTTCTTAATTTTCTTAGGTGGTGCTGGTAAGTCGGCAATGTTCCCTTTCCACATTTGGTTGCCAGATGCAATGGAAGGTCCAACACCTGCTTCTGCACTTATCCACGCTGCAACAATGGTCGTTGCGGGTGTGTTCTTGGTAGCAAGAATGTTCCCAGTTTACTTCTTTGAGGCACACGATGTTTTGACAATCATCGGTTACATCGGTGCATTCACATCATTGTTCGCTGCAATTATCGCATGTACTCAGACAGATATCAAGCGTGTGCTTGCATTCTCTACAATCTCTCAGATTGCTTACATGTTTGTTGCTCTTGCAGTTTCAGGATACGCAAGTCATCATGAGGAGTGCTTGGGTTATACAGCATCAATGTGGCACTTGTTTACTCACGCGATGTTCAAGGCATGTTTGTTCTTGGGTTCAGGTTGTATTATCCATGCGGTTCACTCTAACGAGATGTCGGCTATGGGTAACCTTCGCAAGTTCATGCCAATCGCTCACATTACATTCTTGATCTCATGTTTGGCAATCGCAGGTATTCCTCCATTCTCAGGATTCTTCTCAAAAGATGAGATTTTGGTAGCTGCATTCCATAATGATCCAGTTTTGTATGCATGTCAGGCATTTGTTGCTGGTCTTACAGCATTCTATATGTTCCGTTTGTATTTCCGTATTTTCTGGTATTCAGAGAATCCAGCTCACGAGCATCACACACCACACGAGGCACCAATGAATATGAACATTCCTTTGATTGTTCTTTCAGTATTCACTTGCTTCACTTGGTTGGATAAGGTATTCCCATTCTTCCCAGAAAAGATTACTGCAGATAGAGTAGGATATGAGCTAGAGACTAATTGGACAATTGCAATTGCAAGTATCGTTGTTGCTCTTATTGGTATCGGTATCGCTACTTATTTATATAAGAATAAGAATGACAAGGCAGACAAGTTTGTTGGATGTTGCAAGGCTACTAAGTGTTTGTTCATCTCAGCAAGCCACAGATTCTATATCGATGAGATTTACTTGTTCATCACACGTAAGATCATCTTCGGTGGTATCTGTACTGCAATCGCATGGTTCGATCGTCACGTCATCGACGGATTCATGAATTTGTTGGCATGGATCTCACGTGAGTTGTCATACGATATTCGTGATGTTCAGAGTGGAAACCTTCAGCAGTATGCATGGAGCTTCTTGATGGGCGTTCTTGCAATTGCGTTGTTTGCGATTTATTATTAACGGAGTATTAATAAAGTAAGTAATATACTATGAATATATTATCAGCTTTTGTAGTCGTATTGCTAGTCATGTTGGTGGTAGTCTTCTTGATTCCAGGAGAGAAGAAGGATGCTATCAGATGGACAATGGCAGCCGGAGGTTTCGTACTTCTTGGTATGGCAGGCTACTTGGTTCAGGATTTTCTTGCATGGCGAGAGACTGATTCAGTTTCGCAGTTCTATAATGCAGGTTTGGAGCCTATCACATGGTATGAAGGTGTAATCAACATCACATACGCAGTAGGCGTGGATGGAGTATCGGTTGCGATGATTATGTTGTCTGCAATCGTTGTAATCACTGGTGTTTTTGCGTCATTCGCAGTTGAGGATAAGTGCAAGGAGTATTTCTTGTGGTTTATCATGCTTTCGATCGGAGTGTTCGGATTCTTTATCTCAATCGACTTGTTCACAATGTTCTTGTTCTACGAGGTCGCATTGATCCCAATGTATCTATTGATTGGAGTTTGGGGAAGTGGAGAAAAAGAGTACGCTGCAATGAAGCTTACATTGATGCTAATGGGAGGTTCAGCATTCTTGATGGTAGGTATCTTCGGTATCTATTATTTCTCATCAGAGAATGGAGATCTTACATTCAACCTTGTAAAGATTGCTGAGAATGCAGCTATGCCGGTTGAGTGGCAGAGAATTTTCTTCCCACTTACATTTGTAGGATTCGGAGTTCTTGGTGCAATGTTCCCATTCCACACATGGTCTCCTGATGGTCACGCTTCAGCTCCTACAGCCGTGTCAATGCTTCACGCCGGAGTATTGATGAAGCTTGGAGGTTATGGTTGCTTCCGTGTCGCTATGACACTTATGCCAGAGGCTTGCAAAGAGCAGGCTTGGATCTTTATCGTATTCACTGGTATCAGTGTTGTTTACGGAGCATTCTCAGCTTGTGTTCAGAACGACTTGAAGTACATCAACGCTTATTCATCAGTAAGCCACTGTGGTTTGGTGCTATTCGCACTTTTGATGATGAATCAGACAGCAATGACAGGTGCAATCCTTCAGATGCTTTCTCACGGTTTGATGACAGCATTGTTCTTTGCTCTTATCGGTATGATCTACGGACAGACACATACACGTGACATCCGTTATCTAGGTGGTTTGATGCAGGTGATGCCTTTCTTGTGTGTATGTTATGTTATCGCAGGTATGGCTTCTCTAGGACTTCCAGGTTTGTCAGGATTCGTTGCTGAGATGACAATCTTCGTTGGTTCATTCGAGCATGAAGATTTGTTCCACAGAGTAATTGTGATAGCTGGATGTACATCAATTGTGATCACTGCTGTATATATCCTTCGTGTAGTAGGAAAGATCTTGTTCGGACCTTTATATAAGATTGTAAAGGATGGCGACAAATTCTTCTATGAGTCAGAGCACCACGGTGAGACACATCTATATCCACTACGTGATGCAATCTGGTATGAGAAGATCGCTACAGTTGGCTTGATCGTATCTATCGCAATCATCGGTTTGTATCCACTTTGGATTTCAAATATGATCAGTGAGAGTTTGGCGGCAGTTGCTGCGATGCTTAACTAATAAAAAATTACAACTATGAATTTAGATTATAGTCAGTTTTTATCAATGGGTCACGAGGTTTCACTCGTAGCTGTATTGGTTGTCCTTTTGCTAGCTGATCTTATCATCAAGAATAAAAAGGCGTTCCAATACTTGGCCATTGCTGCGTTTGCGTTGCATACTATTGCCGGTTTCTCTGTTTATGCCGACATGGCACAAGATGCTTTCTCCGGAATGTACGTTTCAGGAGCGGCTCAAACATTGGTTAAGAATATTCTTAACATCGGTACTTTGATCGTGTTCTTCTTCACTTTCGAGTGGAACAATAATGAGAATAAGAATGGAGTGGGAGAGTTTTATTTCTTGACTCTTTCGACATTGATCGGTATGTACTTTATGGTGTCTGCCGGAGATTTCTTATTCTTCTACATTGGTCTTGAGACTGCATCTATTCCAATGGCTGCTTTGGTTGCTATGAATAAGAAGGGTAGTGAGGGTGTAGAGGCAGCTGCTAAATACATCTTGACAGCATCATTCTCTTCAGGAATCATGTTGTTTGGAATCTCTTTGATTTACGGTGTATGTGGTTCTCTATATTTTGATGAGGTTCAGACTGCATTTGCAAATGTTACTCCATTGCATATCTTTGCTTTGATTTGCTTCATCGCTGGTGTTGGTTTCAAAATTTCTCTTGTACCATTCCATTTCTGGACAGCAGATACATATCAGGGAGCTCCTACAGGAGTTACTGCTTACTTGTCTGTTGTTTCTAAGGGAGCTGCAGTGTTTGCATTCATGTGTATCCTATACAAAGCATTTGCTTCTGAGCCTGATGTATGGCAGAACATTCTATGGTGGTTGATTGTAATCACAATCACAATCGGTAACTTGTTTGCTATTCGCCAGAAGAATTTGAAGCGTTTCTTGGCATTCTCTTCAATATCTCAGGCAGGTTACATTATGTTGGGTGTTTACGCATCTTCACAGATTGGTATGTCGAGCACAATCTACTACATCTTGATCTATACGTTCACTAACCTTGCAGCATTTGGTATCATTTCTGCAATCGAGAACAAGACAGGTAAGGTAGGTATGGATGACTACAATGCACTTTACACAACTAATCCTAAGCTTGCATTCGCAATGACCCTTGCAATGTTCTCACTTGGTGGTATCCCTCCATTTGCAGGATTCTTCAGTAAGTTCTTTATCTTTGCTTCAGTAGCAGAGTCTAAGGTGCTTAGTGATTATGTGTTGGTGTTCTTGGCATTGCTTAACACAATCATCTCACTTTACTACTATTTGTTAGTTGTAAAGGCGATGTTCATCAACAAGAGTGAGTCTCCAATTGAGACAATCAAGATTGATATGATGAGCCGTATTGCACTTTTGGTTTGTGTAGTAGCAATCCTAGTAATTGGATTCATCAGTGCTGTTTACATGAACATTTATGAAGTTAGTTTCGGTTTCGCAAACTAATATTAACTAGTTATTATTCAGTGACACTTGCTGCAAAGGCAGGTGTCACTTTTTATGTATATCAAGTTGAAACAGATTAAAAGCATACTCGGATTTGTTGTTCCACTTTTGTTAAGCGTAGCTATCCTTTATTATATCTATTCAGATGAAAATTGGGATGAGCAGATTGCTTATATCAAGAATGCGAATTTCTTTTGGCTATTGTTGCCTGTGTTATTGGCTTTGCTAAGTAATCTTTTCAGAGCTTTAAGATGGAAGATGTTGATCAAAGCATCTGGTCTTGAAGTCACTTTGACTAATTCATTTTTGGCGGTATTAGTCGGCTACTTCGCAAATTTCATATTGCCACGCGCTGGTGAGGTTGCAAGATGTGGAGTGTTAAAGAAATATTCAGGATTGTCATTCACTACTATTTTAGGAACAGTAGTCACAGAAAGAATATTTGATGTGATAATGACAGCCATAATCATGATGCTCGCTTTTGTCTTAGAATTTGGAATGCTTTCTTCGTTGGTTGAAGATGCCGATCTTTCGTCGAAACTATTATCTATCATTACGAATCCATTCATAATTGTGATCTTGGCTATTTTCGCAGTAGCATTTTTTGTCTTTCTAAGATTTAGAAATCAAAGCAAGTTGTATGCGAAAGGAGTGGAGAGTCTAAGAAAATTCAAATTAGGAATGTTATCTGCGAAGGATGTCGACAATAAATTTCTGTTTGGATTATATACTGTTTTAATATTTGCATGCTATTATTTGATGCTCCATTTCAGTTTCTGGGCGTTTGACTTCACTAAAGAAATCAGTTTCTCCCAAGGGTTGGTTATTTATGTGATGGGAGCTTTGGGTATTATTGCCCCCGTTCAGGGAGGTATTGGAGCATGGCATTTTATGACAATTCAGGCTTTGATTTTTTATCTTGGTGAATCAATTGCACCTGAGGCTAAAGCATTTGCTTTGGTAGTGCATTCTGTTCAAACAATACTTGTGTATATTGGTTGC
>JAZUIF010000093.1:0-8833 GCA_045642085.1 Paludibacteraceae bacterium
CCCTCGTTTATAAAATTGATAGCATATTCAGAACCCTTGCATACCGGACCTGTGATCTCATTTTTGCCTCCATCTATCACCTGAGCCTTGAATTGAGGCTGCGAGTAGATACTTACTGGAGTTTCTATAGTCGACTGACAACCGTTATAAGCTGTGGCGACACTTCTTACTTCATAATTAGTTCCTAAAGTTGGTTCTGGAGCATAGAAGTATGCAACTTCTCCAATACCCAAATTATATTGTTTATCGATAATAGCATAATTCAAGCCATAGAACTCATAATCGACTTTTTCAATACGATTATCATCATTACCACCATCTGACAATACAACCTCAAAATATTGATCGGGGCAAGTCTCTACATCATTTGCCTTAAATACAGGACGAGCCTTGGCATTTATCACAAGTATTTGGGTCATAGTGCATTCAAAAGTTAGATTCGGATCAAAAGTAGAAACTACTCTGAATCTGTTCGCCTCACCTGACTGCCACATTTCTGGGACTTTATATTCAAACGCATACACATCGACTGGAGACCACCAAGCATGCTGCGGATCAGAGTATTCATTACCTGCAGCATCTACAATAGAGTAAGACTGCCAATTATAATCAGAATAATCAGAATTATTACGGACTTTAATCTTCAATGTTGTTCCGGCACAAACAGAGTCGACAACCCAAACATTCTGACCGTCGGCATCTACTGTGCTAGTAATACCCAACTCCTTACCATCGGCATAGACAGTATAAGATGTCTTTGGTTTATAAAGCATATATCCATGAGGATTCAACCAAACATTCTCCTGACATCCGTCAGAGTTTGTCAAATAGATTTCATATCCTCGACCATCATAAAATTTTTTATTTTCAGTTTTAGAAATAGTCAAAATCTCTTTATTCCAAGAATATTCAATAGGAGTTCTTTCATAGCCATCTATCAAATAAATTGAATCCACAGATGACACATACGAAGCGTCAACAACAAGAGGATCTCCCTCACAAGTAAATCGTGGATAGAGCTTAGCCAATTTTGGAGATTCGATTACGTTAATTCTCCATTCTCCTCCAGCAGCGCTACGATTCACAAGATATTCATACACTAAAGCGTAATCTCCAGATTTGACTGAAATAGATCCATCACAATCAAACCCAAAGTCTGCACCATGACAGCGACGGCCATTGGAAGGAACCCAAACCTTTACACCATTGAGATTAGATTGAACAAAAGATACTTTGTCATATCCATCATCTAAAATCTCAAAATAAATATCTGACAATGCTATGTCAACGTAATCAAAATAAGGCGTAATTTTAGCCTCAGCACCAGGGCAAACATTGAGAGAGATTACATGATTTGCAGAATCTACCTCATATGATTTAACTGTACTTGAGTCGACATACCATTTTAGAGTAGGCGGAGCAACAGATAGTGTTCTTTCAGGCAAGGTGTATACACATCCTTTACTATCTTGTACCGTTAAATAATAATCATTACCTAAGTCGTCTGCCTTTCCAAGAATCGAATCTTTATTCAAGAACTCAGATAGAGATTCATAAGGTTTACGGTTGTTTAGAAAATAGTCTACCTTATAGCTATATCCATCAGCAGAAGCCAATTCTTCATTATAAGACGCCTTAGTGATCACAATATCATCACCATATCGGTTAGCTGACACTTCAAATGATGGATTTAGATTAGCTGGTTTCTTAACAACAAGCTCATCATAAACTTCTACATATTCTTTTCCTTTCCAATATTTGAAAACAACCTTAACGTTATAATCACTATTAAACTCGTCTTCATTTATCAAAGTATATTCATATTCCATTGGATATCCAAATTTAATTATACCACCATCAAATTCGAACATAGAATTATCCATACGTGCCCGAAGGACATAGTCAGGTTCTGGATAATCAACAGGTTTGACGTAAATCTTTATTTCATTAGGCTCCAACACTCCTGAAACAACGTTAAATTTAAATCCGGAAACAGTATAATCCTTATTTCCTTCCACCTTTACAGTTCCACCATAAACATACTTATAAGAAGAAGGGCACACATCTTTGGCAAACAAAGATTCAATTTTAATAACTGGAGTTTCTGGCTCACTTGGCTGCTTTAACTCATCACACAACACAACCTCCTTAACATCCTTAAATACATCATCAGTAGGAGAAAACTTATCACTACACAATGTGACAACAGCATTCTTGCAATTCTGGAATGCCTTTCCATCTATGCTTGTCACCGAAGCAGGAATATTGATTGTTTCGAGGTTTTCACATTCTGCAAACGCTGCTTCACCAATATTCGTAATAGATTCAGGAAGAATTACATTTTTTATTCCTTTACAATTATAAAAAGCTCCAGAACCAAACACAGCATCTGGCAAACAAATGGTAGGTCCATCACATCGTTCTTCATTTATTCTATTAGAAGATAGTTCTTTTAAACTACTAGGCAAAACAATTGTTGATGGCATATGACAAGATGTAAAAGCACCTAAACCAATTCTCTCTATCGTATTAGGTAAATTAATATTTTTCAAATTACGGCAAGAAACAAATGCATCAGTTTCAATAAATTTAGTACCTTCAGACATTTCAACATTTTCTAAATTAAAACATTGCTGAAATGCTTTATATCCTATTGTTTCTACAGACCCAGGTATTATGATAGTTTCCAAATTTTTATTCTCAGTGAAAGACCACTTGCCAATTTTTTTTACAAAATCAGGAATGACGACTTTTTTTTGTGTTTTTCCTACTGGATAATATACAAGTTCAGTACCGGATTTATCATATAATACTCCATCGATTGATTTAAACACCGGATTAGATGCATCGACATTAATCTCTCTTAATTTAGGATCTCGAATAAAAGTATTTATAAAAATTGAGGTAAGAGTAGATGGTAGTGAAATATATTCCAAATCAGGACAATCACTAAAAGAAAACTTTAATGATTTAACTCCATTAGGGACTTTAACTGAAACCAATCCCGAATTTCCAAATGCAGATTCTCCAATAGAATCCAATGAAGCAGGCAGACCAATCTCCTTTAGATTTTCACAATAGCTAAAAGCAGCATCGCCAATAGTTTTAAGATTATAATTTAGATTAACATCAGCAAGATTCAAACAACCTTTAAAAGCATAGCTTTCTATCACTGCCACATCCTCTGGCAATTCAATACCAGGAAGATTTACACATCCCTCAAATGCAGATTTTCCAATCTTTTTTATTGTATAGGGCAAATAGATTTCTTCAAGATTATAACTACGAGCAAAAGCAGAATCTCCAATTGCAGTCACAGGGAAATCCATGAAATACCCCTTCTCATAATTATATGCGAAGACATAATCTGGAATCTCTATATAGGATTCTTCATAATTTTGATCTTTATCAAAATCCGATGTATGGGTCACAATCGCTTCATCATTGGATGTATCAAAAATATAATAGATATCATCCACCATCATCTCGTAGGTGTCAGCATTTACCAAACTAAAAAAGAAGGTAAACAACAAAAGCATCGCACGCCTTATCCTTTTATGAAAAAGAAGGCAAAATCTCGATAACGTAAATAAAGAATCCCTCATAAATATATAATAATACGTAGTTTATACTAAAAAAAAATCCATTTGCTCGAGGCATACAAAATGCCTGTATTTTGCTAAAATATAACAAAAATCAAGCTAAAGTACCAAATATTATAACATTCACATTAAGACTAATAGAAGGAGTTATCAACAAGTGTTAAAAATTGTAAAACATGCCGACATAATTAGGCCATGTATATGCCAACATAATTAGGCCATGTTATTAGGCCGCGGTAGCCGCGAAGGCTCCGCCTCCACGGCTCCCGTGGCCTGTGAGGACAACCGTTACCACGGTTGGACGCGAACCGTGGCAACGGTTCACCTAAATTGCCTATGGTTGACGATAATGCCGCTAGGCATTGCGTCTACCGTGGGCGAAGGGGTATGCAATTTTATTTATTTTACCAACAGATGTTTGCTGACCGTCTGTCCCTCTGCAGATCTTGCAACTACGATATACTCGCCGACGTTGCCGATTGACATTGTGTTCTGCTTCTCGACTCCAAACTTGCTTATTACAGCTACACCCTTCATGTCGTACACAATCAACATTGTAGACGCTAGGCTGTTTGGATTGCCGATTCCCTCAATTGTGACTGTGAATGTCTCTCCTGTCTTAACTGGGTTCTTGCTCAATGTGATATTGAATGAAGGCACAATAGAATTGAATTCACGCTCCGCAATAAACAATGTGTCTCCAGCTATATTGACAACCTGAACTTTGTAAACGCCATTCACTCCGTCAAGATCACAATAGAACTGCTTGTCTGCACCGTCGATCTTCTTGCCGTTCTTATACCACTGGTACGACACAAACTCATTTCCTCTATTGTCAACAGCAATCATGTCGCTCAAAACTCTGATAATCAAATCACTTGGATATGATACCATTATATGAAGCGTTGTATCAACAACTTTTCCATAGTCATCTGTGATTGTGACATTCGCATCATAAACACCAGGTTTTGCATCTTCAGGAACGACGACGCGAATGCCACTGTCGCCCTTCATAACCTTGATATCCTCAAAGCCTTGCTCCTTGGCTAGGCTGTCGAATGTGATGTCAACATTATAATCGCCAACCTTGTCGTATAGAGTCACTGTATCGCCAGCCACGATTGTCTGGTCTGGAAGCTTGATATCTTCCGGATTAACTCTCTCATGCTCAACAGGAAGAATGATAGCAAATCTGTAAACTAGATTATTAGTTGTTCCGTTGCTCCACTCATAGTTGTTGATATCAATTAGAGAGATAACAACGTCGTATCTGCCAGCCTCAGTCTGTACATTTCCGTCGACAACATATAAAGAATCCTCTGGGATGACGTATGTCTGCTCAGCTCCATTATACAAGAACACTGTTGAATCCTCTTCCGGAATCTCAACCTGTGCCTTGGCAATTGTGAACGGAATCTTAATATCTTCAGTTGTTCCATCCTCCCATGCCATTGTGTTTCTATCAACAAGAGAAACTGTAGCCATATATCTGCCAGCATTCATTTCTACATTTCCTGAGACGACGCAATTCGAATCGGCAATGATATTGAATGTCTGCATCTCTCCATTGTAAACCAATGCTAGCGAATCAGCTACTGGGTATGCCACAGGTATTATCAAGTTTTCACGCTCGTTGACAACGAATGGATAGATCAAATCAAGTGTTGAACCATCACTCCAGCTGTAGTTATCTCCATCCTTCAACGATACCACAACGGAATACTTGCCAATCATAGACTGGACATTGCCCTTGACTGTGTAATATTCATTCTCCTCAATTGCATAAACTAATGTGTCTCCAGTGAAGACGAACAATGTAGAGTCGACGGCAGGGATCATAACTTGAGCCTTAGCAATAGAGAATGGAACGACTACATCATCTGTAGTGCCGTCACTCCAAACTGTATTTGCTTTGTCGACCAATGCGATATTAGCCGCATACTTACCAGCCTTAACTCCTATGTTGCCAGTGATGCTGTACCACTCGTTTGCTGGAAGTGCAATCTCCATTGTGTCTCCGTTGTAAACAAACTCAGTAGAATCGGCAACTGGTCTTTCCAATCTGATCTTGTCGATTGAGTAAGGGATTAGGACATCATCAGAAGAGCCATCCTCCCAAACTGTATTAGCCTTATCAATCAATGAAACCACAGCCTGATAGTTTCCAGCCAAAGCATTTGCGTTGCCAGACACCACATAGTTTGGATTTGCAACAACCGGGCAAACGATTGTGTCTCTGTTGTAGACGAATCTTGCAGTGTCAGCTGAAGGAATCGCTACCCTAGCCTTGGCAATAGAGAATGGGATTACCAAATCAGCTGTTGTACCGTCAGCCCAAGATGTGTTCTTTTTATCATTCAACGAAACTGTAGCAGTGTAAGAACCAGCGACTAATGCCGAATCACCAGAAATTGTGTAATACTGACTCTTCACAATACCCAAGCCCTGAACCAATCCGTTGTAGATAAAGTTAGAGTTGCTAACAACTGGGATTGCAACCGGTAGGATATTTGTCTCCTTCAACTTGATTACGAACTCATACTGCAAATCGTTGCTTGTACCGTCCGACCACATGTAGTTTGCACGGTCAAGAAGCGAAACTGAAACCGAATGTCTGCCGACTAAAGTCTGGACATTTCCATCAATCTTATACAATGGATTAGCTGCAATTCCGTAAACATGCTCATTACCGTCATATACAAACTTTGTAGTGTCAGCGGCAGGAGTCTTGACAATTGCCTTTGTAATAGTATAAGGGATTGCGATGTCATCTGTGCTTCCATCCTCCCAAACCATTGTCTCCTTGTCTCTCAAAGAAACTGTAGCGACATACTTGCCAGCAAATGTTTTAGTCACACCAGCCACTGTATAGAAGTCAGTGTCCTGAAGTTCAAGAGTCTGAGCAGTTGAGTTATAAGTGAACTTAGTGATCTCAACAGTTGGAATCTTGACTGTAATGACGTCGATCTCCTTCTTAACAATCAAGAAATTATAGACGATGTCTCCAATAGAACCGTTGCTCCACTCATAATTTCTTGAATCATTCAACGATATCACGACGTCGTGGTTGCCGACATTCATCTGATAATTTCCAGACACTGAGTAAAGAGCACTCTCTTCAACATTGTAAACCTGGTAATCACCTGTATAGATGAACATTCTTGAATCTTCAGCAGGAATCTTAACCTGAGCCTTATTGATTACGAAGCTATATCTCAAATCATCGATAGTACCGTCGCTCCACTCATAATTCTTGACATCATTCAAAGCAACGCTCACCTCATAACGTCCAGCCTCAACCTGGATATTATTATCGATTGTATATACCGACGAGTCTCTCAAGCCATATACCTTATCATAACCATCGTAGACGTGGATATTATTATCTGCAGCCGGAAGCTCAACCTGAGCCTTATCGATTGTGAATGTCATCTTGATATCATCTGAAGAACCGTCGCTCCAAACTGTATTATCAGGATCAACCAACGACAAGATTACCGAATAACGACCAGCATTCACTCCACTGTTGCCAGACACCTTGTAAGCAGGATTAGCTGCGATTGCAAGAGACTTGACTGTTCCGTCGTAGATAAACTTCTTAGTCGAAACAGTTGGAATAGCGACAGGCATACGTTCTGGCTCATCGTAACGAATCAAGAAATTATAAGACAAGACGTCGGTTGTTCCGTTGCTCCACTCATAATTCTTAGGATCAGTCAATGATACAAGCACCTCATACTTGCCAGGCTTTGTCTGGATATTGCCCTCAACCTTGTAAAGAGAATCCTTGACAATCTTATAAGTCTGCTCATCTCCTGTGTAGACGAACTTGCTCTCGTCAGCGGCAGGAATCTCAACCTGTGCCTTCTTGATTGTAAACGACATTCTGATGTCTTCAGCAGAACCGTCGCTCCAAACTGTATTGTCAGGATCATTCAACGACAATGTCACTGTGTAACGTCCAACTTCAACTCCCTCATTGCCAGAAACAGAGAAGTAAGCTGTCTTATTGATTTCAAGCGACTTAGCAGTACCGTCATAAACGAACGTTCTATCCAACACACTTGGAATCTCAATTGATTTCTTGACAGGCGCATTATATCGGATGACAAAATCATAAATCAAGTCTCCAGAAGTACCGTCGTTCCATACATAATTATCTGCATCAACAAGAGAAACCACAACCTCATGCTTGCCATAATCAGTTTGGATATTGCCAGTCACATCATATAGAGCGCTCTCCTCTATCTTGTATCTCTTAGGCATTCCATCATACTCATAGATTGAATTGTCAGCTTTTGGCATCAATACCGAAGCCTTGCCAATCACAAAGTCAAACTTCTGGTCCTCAACGGTACCGTCGCTCCACATATAGTTCTTTGTGTCATTCAAAGCGACAGTAACGATGTAATGTCCAGCGTTTGTACGAGAATTTCCATAAACAGTGTAGACGTCGCTATTGGCAATCTTATATGTCTGAGACAAACGATTGTATGTGTACTTTCTTTCGTCGGCTGCAGGAACCATAACCTTTGCCTTGTCGATTGTGAACGACATCTTGATATCGTCTGTAGTTCCATTGCTCCATACTGTCTTGCTTGGATCAACCAACGACAATGTCACAGTATAGCGTCCTGCGTTTACGCCCTCATTACAAGAAACCTCATACTCCTTACAACTTCTAAGAGTATCCATATAGTGGCTACCAGCAAGAGTCAACGCCTTAATACCACCGTCGTAGATGAAATTCTTATCTGAAACATAAGGGATTGCGACAGGAATCAACTGAGTCTCCTCGTTTCTGATTTCGAAGCTATATGTCTGAGCCTCTACAGAACCGTCTGTCCACTCATAGTTTCTAGGGTCTACCAAAGTCACATAAACTGTGTATTTTCCTGGAAGTGTATGAACATTGCCCTCAACTTCATATAGACCACTCTCCTCAATCATGTACATCTGCTCTTTACCAGTGTAGACAAACTTGCTATTGTCTGCAACAGGAATCTCCACCTGAGCCTTGTCGATTGAGAATGTCATCTTGATATCGTCAACAGAACCATCCGACCAAACTGTCTTAGTTGGATCAGTCAATGATAGAATCACGGTATAGCGTCCTGCATCTACTCCCTTATTACCAGAAACCTCATATTCCTTACAGCTTCTAAGAGTATCTGTATAATGAGTTCCTGCAAGAGTCAACGCCTTAACATAACCGTCGTAGATGAAGTTCT
>JAZUIF010000094.1:0-42885 GCA_045642085.1 Paludibacteraceae bacterium
CCATCCGTAATTGCCGTCACGGTCTATATATAGAGATTTAGGCAAACACGTTCCAACGACAACCTTTTGCCCCATATTCAACATATCATTCGCCTTCTTTTCATCACCGACATAGATATCAAGCATCAATTTTGTCAATGAGGCGAAATGAACCTCTTTCTTCTCCAAATAATCAGCGTATGCTTTGTGCTGGGCTTCAGTGATGCCTTCATCCACTCCACCCTCAAGTTCAATCTCAAGATTCTCTGGTTTGCCAAAGAATTTGTTTACTTCAAGGCCCTTCCATGCGTTCTTGCCGTCGTGGACAAGCAGACCGACAGTAGGATCATTAAGTTTGTGGAGATTCTCAAGCTGGGTTCTTGAAATCACTCGTGGCTCTGATTCTGACAATAATACAGCTAAGCCATTATCCACATCCCAGCAGCATCCGAATGCGTATCCGAAACTACCGTCTCTGCAAATGAAAAGATACCATAAAGCTACAGCACCATTATAAAGTTCTTTATCTGTAATAACATCTTTGTGACAACTCTCAGGCAATCCAGATACTGTGCGTGCAATTACCTCGTAGTTCCATTTGTAATAGTCCAAGAGCAGATCCGTCACACAGTTTTTATATTTTTCCTCATTCTGAAGGTAAGTCTTGTAGGCTTCTCTTTGCACATCAAGAATGCCTTCTTTGTTGGGATCTTGAACTTTAAGAATTAAATTGCCATCAGAATTGAGAATAGGACAATCTAAACGTCTACCCCAATTATTACTTTTAAGATACTTTAATTCGCCTAAAACCTCATCATTTATAATGTCTTCCATAGTGATTGTATACAATTGATTAATTCATATTGCAAAGATAATGCATTTACATATCGCAGAAAAGAGCAAAAGTGCCACAAAATTGAGCAGAAGAGAGCAAAATGCCTTATTTCTATTTCTTTGCCTTGCTTTTTGGTTCTGCCTTAGTTTCTGCTTTAGGCTCAACCTTTGGCTCCTGCAGCTTCTTTATCACCATTCTCAAACTGTCGTTCTCTCTTTCCAATCGTTTGATTGTCACGTCGTAATATTCCACGACATTCTTCATAATTTTACCCGATAAAGCTGCGGCATCAATCTCAGGAGAGTCGGTACCACCCTGCACCACTTTCAATTTGAACTCATCATCCAAACCATAAGATCCCATGCGTGCAGCAAGAATATCAATTTCATGATTGTCCAACGGAACACCCAAAAGATTCACTTGAATCACTTTCGTTGAATCTGTCTTATTGTATTCATAACTAATCAGATGCGTATCTCCCAAATTATCAAACTCGCCATGAATATAGCCGGAAATACGTGATTCCACCACATTCTCTCTAACTATGCCGACTGTCGTCACAAGACTTGGAATGAGGAAAATAAATAGCATGGCAAATACCCATCCTTTCTTGAAATATGGCTGTTGTTCCCCGTCGACATTCGTCTCAACCTCCATCTTTGGCAGATGCAACACAATGGTTCCAAGCCAAGTAGCCAATCCGATGTAAACGGCATTGATCAGGAAGAGATACATTGCTCCGAAGAAGAATTTAAATTGTAGAGTGGCCAGACCATAGCCTGCCGTACAAAGAGGCGGCATCAAAGCTGTGGCGATGGCAACACCAGGCAAGATATTTCCTTTTGATTTGGAACCAGTAGCGATGATTCCGGCAAAACCACCAAAGAAGGCAATCATCACATCGTATATCGTCGGCTGAATACGAGCCAACAACTCGCTACGTGCATCATTGATAGGAGAAATCAAAAAATAAAGAGCACTTGCCAAAAGAGAGAACAAAGTGGCCACAAAAAGGTTTTTCAACGAGCTGCGAATCAAATTATTATCTCTGATGCCGACACCCAACCCGATGCCCATGATAGGTCCCATAAGTGGGCTAATCAACATGGCTCCGATAATCACAGCCGTGGAGTTCATATTCAATCCAAGGGATGCTATTAAAATAGCGCAAACCAAAATCCAAAGACTTGTACCTTTAAACTGAGTTCCGCTCGTAATGCTTTCGATGATTTCACTGTTTGCCTGTTTATCATCACTCAAACTTAAATAGTTACGAACAATACTTTTTATATCTTTTAAATTCATTTTTATCTTTATTAATTAGACTAATGACTAGTATTATAACTCCCTAAATTTTTCGCATTTGTTACGCCACAAAGATATAATTAATTATTAAAGAATTACAAAATAGCTCATCTTCTTTTCCACATCAATGAAAACTATTCTTCATGACAATATCATCTGATTTAGAGATTATTTAGCAATTATTCAAAAAGAGGATTGCCAAGGGTCCATTTTTGATTTATTTGGGCTATAACCCAACCTCTTAAGCGAGCCCGTATTACGATTGTAAAAAAACAAGCTAGTTTGGACAACACGTGTATAATTACCTATAATTTTATAAACAAGACAAAATGCCGTTATTTTTTATTACAAATCATTAGTTTTTCGCTACATTTGCATATTATTTTGAATTATTATGTCAAATTGTAGAGTAATATTAAAAAACGGAAAGGAAGAGGCTATATTCAGATTCCATCCGTGGGTGTTTTCAGGTGCTATTGCAAAGATTGAAGGCAATCCTAAAGAGGGCGACGTAGTTAAAGTTTTCACATCCAAAGGTGATTTCTGTGCGGTCGGCCACTATCAGATCGGCAGCATCGCCGTCAGAATCTTCTCTTTCAAGGAGGAGGAGCCAACAGCTAAATTCTGGAATACAAAACTAAAGGAGGCTTACCAGATGCGTCGTGCTATCGGTATCGCAGGTAGAGCTGACAATAATACATATCGTCTAATCCATGGTGAGGGCGACGGAATCCCTGGATGCGTCATCGACATCTATGGCAAGACAGCCGTTATGCAGGCTCACTCTGTAGGAATCCATAATATCAAGGATCTTCTTGCTAAGGAGCTTATCAAGGTGATGGACGGACAGATCGAAAATGTCTACTATAAGTCTGAGACAACTTTGCCTTACAAGGCAGATGCCGACAAGGAGGATGGCTATCTTATCGGTAGCGCCAACGAGGCTGATTTCATCGCAATCGAAAACGGTTTGAAATTCAAGGCTGACTGGCTAAAGGGACAGAAGACAGGATTCTTCGTTGACCAGCGCGACAACCGTGCTTTACTTGAGCGTTATTCAAAGGATAAGGACGTGCTAAACATGTTCTGCTACACAGGTGGATTCTCATTCTACGCTATGCGTGGTGGTGCGAAGAGCGTCACTTCCGTCGACTCGTCTGCAAAGGCAATCGAATTGACAAAGGAGAATGTGGAATTGAACTTCCCTGGCGACAATCGTCACAGAGCAGAAGCCACAGACGCATTCAAATTCCTTGACGACATGAAGGATGGCGAGTATGATCTAATCATTCTTGACCCACCAGCATTTGCAAAGCATAGAGATGTGTTGAAGCGTGCGTTGGCCGGATATAAGAAGTTGAATGCCAAAGCTTTCGAGAAAATCAGAAAAGGTGGTATACTATTCACATTCTCTTGCTCACAGGCTGTAAACAAAGAGCAGTTCCGTCTTGCAGTATTCTCAGCAGCCGCTATGACAGGACGTAATGTGAGAATCCTTCACCAGCTTACTCAGCCTTCCGACCACCCAGTCAACATCTATCACCCAGAAGGTGAATACTTGAAAGGCTTGGTGCTTTATGTAGAATAAAACCAGCAATGGCATAATATCATGACATACACAACTTTATTTTTTATCATCGTCGCATTCATCGTGGTGGAGACTGCATGGGAAAAGTATCTCGACCACCGCAACCGTATCGCGTCGACTCAACCGCTTCCGAAAGAGGTAGAAGGACTTTACAGTGAGGAGGCTTACCGCAAGCAACAGGAGTATTTTGCCGCAAACAATAAGTTTGGCAATTTCACTGACGTCGTTTCGCTTGCAGTGACTCTAATCTTGCTTTTCACCTTCGCTTTCAAGTATATTGACGACTTTGCAAGAAGTTTCGGGCTATCAGAGCCATGGACTGCAGCTATTTTCGTAGTCTTGACAAACTTGATCTCGGACATCATCTCAATCCCGATGTCGGCATACAAGAATTTCGTGATTGAGGAGAAATTTGGATTCAACAAGATGACTGTCGGCACTTTTATTGGCGACACAATCAAGAATATGTTGATTTCCATGGTTTTGATGACGGTGGTGGTAGCAGCGTTGGCATACGTCTACCAGTGGCTTGGAGTGAACTATTGGATTATCGGTTCGGCAATCTTGGCAGGAATAATGATTTTCTTCATGATGTTCTACACATCAATCATTGTTCCGCTATTCAACCAGATGACGCCACTTGAGGATGGTTCACTACGCACAGCGATTGAAGAGTTTAGCAAAAAGACTGGATTTGAGATTTCCGACATCTACATCATCGACGGAAGCAAACGTAGTTCAAAAGCCAACGCTTTCTTCTCTGGATTGGGTTCAAGAAAAAGAATTTGCCTTTACGACACTTTGAAAGACAAGATGACAGACGATGAGATAGTAGCTGTTTTGGCTCACGAGATCGGACATCAGAAGTGCAAGCATACAACTAAACAGTTGATTCTTGGCATCTTCAATATGGTGTTCATGCTATTCCTATCATCATTATTCTTGGGTGATCCGTCGACAGGAAACGCTGATTTGGCTGCTGTATTTGGAAGTGACATTCCATCATTCCACTTGAGCCTATACGCATTCATGCTATTGATGTCGCCAATCTCAACATTGGTAGGCTGGCTAGTCAACAATTTGACACGCAAGTATGAATATGAGGCTGATGCCTTTGCAAAGAAGCATGGAAAGGGCGAGGAATTGGTGACTGCATTGAAGAAATTGTCGGCAGACTCACTTTCCAACCTTACTCCAGACTCTCTATTTGTGAGCTACCACTATTCTCACCCGACTTTGGTGCAGAGAATTAAAGCGATTTTTAATGATTAACGATTAATGATTAACGATTAATGATTAACGATTAATGATTAACGATTAACGATTAATGATTAATGATTAATGATTAATGATTAATGATTAATGATTAATGATTGAGGATTGAGGGTTAATAGGGATTCCTAGTAGCTGTAAATGTAAAAAAGAATAACTTATATAATAGAAAACAAATGTCAGAGAACATTGACAATCTAATAGATAAATTTTACGCAGAGGTTCAAGAGTCTGTTTCAATAGCAAAGAAGAAACTTGACCAAGCAATAGCAGAAAACGTCACAGATATTGATTTGCTTGACACAATCATGCAGCCTATTGTCGACACGCTAACATACGAGGATATGGATAGCGAGGAGGTCTACAAGAAATATATCAACTACATAGGCGAAATATCATGGCCAGCTAAACGAGCTGCACAGATCCGTTTAGAAACTATCTGCGGCTATAAACACCACATCACTATCGCCGCGTTACTTGTGGCTGAGGACACATTCGGAAGCAAAGTGCCAGGTGATTTCTTCCATTTCGCAAAACAAAGCGACAACTGGATCAACAAATGCACTGGAATCCTTTCTTGTATCTCCAGAAATACAGAGAAACCAAACTACAAAGAGATAGTAAAAAAACTCGCTGAAAAGGTAGAATTGGTGAAGACTCTAGACGAAGATAAGATGGAGCGTCTATGCAAGATCACAGACGATTATCCATCGGATGAGATGCATGATCTATCGTCAGTCGACGCGAAAGATATCGAGGATGCGTTGGAAGTGTTGGACAAAGCGTTGGCAGAGCCTGAGTTGATGAAACGCAAAAAGATTTTTAACGAAAGTGTCATTGCTTTGAATGTCAGACTATCCATGCTTGATTTCGAACGCACATCAACTGTGATTGACGGCGAAAACGAAGAGTTTGAGATATTGTGTAAAGAATGACGTTAACGCTAACGTTGACGTTGACAAAACGTAATGCAGGAAATGTTCACGTCTGAGATAAAAGAATACGAAGAAGCTCTTAAAGAGTATGAAAATACTATCGGTACAAAAGTAGCGATAGAGGATCTTCGTGCCAGACATGAAATCCTGTTTTCTGCACATAGTTGCGCAATTGAAGGCAACAGTTTCACCGTTGGCGATACACAGGAATTAAAAGAAAAAGGATTAGGATTGATTCCTCAAAACAAAACCTTGTTTGAGGCTTTTGAAATCCTCGATCACTTCAAAGCTTACGAATTCCTATTGAGTGATATTTCACGACCTCTAACCGAGGATTTGTTGAAGGAGACTCATAAGATAATGATGAACACTACTCTGCCCTATAAAGTACCTGGTGCCGTGCCTGGAGAGTACACAGATACAGATATGTGTGCAGGAGAAACAGTGTTTGGTGATCATGAGATTCTAATTTCTCGTGTTCCAAAATTGCTTGAATCAACACAAAAAGCCATTGATGAAGCGTCGCAGCATCCAATGATAATTGCTGCCAGATTCCATGGATTCTATGAATACCTACATCCATTCCGCGATGGAAACGGAAGAATAGGAAGATTATTCAGCAACTACATTCTTCAAAAGATGAATCAGCCTATGATTGTGATTGATTCAAAAGACAGACTTGAATATTTGGATTCGTTGAATGCTATCAGAAAAGAGAACACAGACGAATATTTAGTAAGATTTTTCTTCAAAACAGCAATAGCCAAAATGCGACAGGATGTTAAAGACCATAAGTCAGCATCAATCAAACAGATGTTTATGAATTTTGTATTCTAAAATAAAAGAGACGTGGATTATCCACGTCTCTAATTGTTTAATCTTTATTCAGAATCACAAGTGCAGCAATACAGCCAGGGATCCAACCCAAACATGTCAAAATAAACGTGATAAGGATATTTCCACATCCACGGTCGTAAACTGCCAATGGAGGAAACAAAATGCAAAGTAATACTCTAAAAACGCTCATAATAAGTTAATTTAGGAATAAATATTGGGCGAGCACAAGGCATCGCCCTTTCGTTAACTATTGTTCTTACTTTGTCCAAACCTTGTCGATCTGGCAGATGTACAAAGTATGGTAGTCGCCATTCTTAAACCACTTCTCTACCATCTCCTTGTCTATGAAACAAGCTTCTTCCAACTTCTGAGCATACATCTTTGTGCATTCCATCACCAAAGATGCCTCTTTGAATGTCATATTTCCAGACTCAGTAGAGATGGCAGTCAAACCAGCCTCTTTAACCTTGTCGCAATCACGACCTGATTTAGATCCACAGATCTGCAATGCCTTACGGTAATCCTCGCTGAAGAAAGAAAGAGTAAGTGTAGGATTCTTCTCGGCAAACTCAAATGTGTAGCGGCTTGGACGGATAGCAAAAATAGCCACATTCTTACCGCAGAACACACCCATTCCACCCCAGCTGGCAGTCATAGTGTTGAATTTAGATTTGTCGCCAGATGTGATTAGAAACCACTCGTCACCAATCTTCTTGATCAAATTACCGCTAATCTCCTTAGCGTCTATCTCTTTGTAATTTTCCATTGTCGTAATATTTTAGCTTCAAAATTACGCATAATTGGCTAAAAATAAACTATATTTGCTAAAAATTGCGTCAAACATGGCCACAAGATACCTTGTCGGAGAAAATGTAAAATTGAGGAATGTGGAGGTTGCCGACGTCGATTTCCTATGTGAAATTGAGAACGACAGCCAGAATTGGTCTGTGTCGGACACTTTGGCTCCATATTCACGCACTACGATGGAGGAATATATCCAGAGTGAATCACTCGGTATCTGGGCCAACGGTCAGCAACGTTTTATCATTGAGAATCAGGAGAAAAACATCGTCGGAGCAGTCGACATCTACGATGTGGACATATTTTCACATAAAGCTGCAATCGGGATTGTGATCAAAGATGAATGTCGACGAAATGGCTACGGACGCGAAGCATTGCGTCTGCTTTGCGATTATTGCTTCTCCCATCTTGATTTCCAAATGCTTTACGCATATGTGGAGACGGGAAACGAGCCTTCCATTTCGGTGATGAAATCTGCAGGTTTTGAAATCACAGCCACATTGAAAAATTGGCGACGCATAGGAAGAGAATACAAAGATGTGTATGTATTCCAAATGCTGAATTAGAAATGCTAAATGCGAAATCAAACAAATAAAACAGAAAAAACATGTCGGATTTGAAACAACAGGTTTTTGTGGTGGTAGACGGTAATCACCAACCAGATACAGCGATAGAGATGGCAAAAAAATTGTCGGACACATACTCGAAAGAGATATGTCTGCTATCTATTGCCAATAGCGAATCCGACGTGGATAATTGTCGTGAACACCTGAATGCCTACAAGGATAAATTGGCGGAAAAATCGATTAATGTCGACATAAACGTGATCTCTGGTGCATCTGAATTCACATCTACAATTGAGGCTGCTGAGGCTTCTATGCTTGTGTTTGAGATCACTCCAGACTCCAGCATACGTAAAATGCTGAAATTATGCAGAGAATTGCGTACTCCATATTTTTTCTGTAAACCAGGAATGAAGATCGCATTCGACAAGATTCTTGTCCCTATCAACTATTTGATCGAAGAGAGAGAGAAAGGTCCATTCTCATCAAGTTTCGGACGTTTCTTCAAATCAAAGATTATGCTGATGACAGCCAAAGACTACGGTTCAAAAGCCAAGGAGACGACGGAGGCCATCGCTACTCTACTCGACCACGCTGGAGTGGAACATTCCCGCGTCGAAGCCACTAAAGACAGTTTCAAGATTGAGTTTGAAGCAGTGGAAAAATCCGCTGAATTGGGAGCGGACTTGCTAATATGCAGTGCATCCCGCGATTACGGTTTGGATGATATCGTGTTCGGACCGAAAGAACAGAAAGTATTGAAAAAAAGCAATATACCAGTAATGTTAATCAATCCAAGAGGTGATCTGTATTCACTTTGCGGATAAAAAAGTACAAAAAATGAGAAGCGAAAACATCCTGTTTTTAGACATTGAGACGGTGCCAATGGCATCCAAACTTGAAGAGATTCCAAAAGATCTACGTCACCTATTCATCGAGAAAGTGACAAAAACAGAGGAAGATCTTACTGAAGAAGAGATTAACCAACGAGGCGGACTATACGCAGAATTCGGAAAGATTGTCTGCATCTCCGTCGGCTTGCTACACTTGAAAGATGGCAAACGTCATCTTCGCATCAAATCGTTCTATTCTGACGATGAAAAGGAACTTTTGATGGGATTCGCAGGCATCGTCAACCAGACATCTGCGTTCGTGCATGGCGATTTGGCTCTTTGCGGACACAACTCAAAGTCTTTCGACTTACCATTCATTGCCAGACGAATGATAATCAACAATATTCCATTACCAGTTGAACTTCAGACTGCGGGCAAGAAGCCATGGGAGATGAAGTGGATCGACACGATGGAATTGTGGAGATGTGGCGACACAAGACACTCAGTCCAGCTCAAACTGCTTTGTGCATTGTTTGGCATCACTACTCCTAAGGACGACATCGACGGAAGCCAAGTGGCAGAAGTCTACTACAAAGAAAAGGACCTTGACAGAATCGCATTTTACTGCGAGAAAGATGTGCGTGCCACAACTCAGGTTTATCTACGAATCGTCGGAGAAGACATTCTGCCTGACGAAAACGTATATTCAACAACATTCAACCCAGACGGAACACGTATAGAAAACAATGGCAACGAAAATAAATAAAACAAACGCGGCAAGAATTCTCGACCGCAATAAAGTGAAATATGACCTTATCCCCTACGAGGTGGACGAGAACGATTTGAGTGCGGAACATGTCGTAGCCCAACTTGGTGAGGACATCAACTGCGTCTTCAAGACTCTTGTGCTTAAAGGCGACAAGACAGGCCACTTCGTCTGCGTCATTCCTGGCAACAAGAATGTGGATTTGAAGAAAGCGGCTAAAGTGTCTGGCAACAAAAACTGCGATTTGATTCCGATGAAGGAGTTGCTACCTACTACCGGTTACATCCGTGGAGGTTGCTGCCCGCTTGGAATGAAGAAACCGTTCCCTACATTTTTCCACAAAACCGTCACTGACCATGAATATGTGTATGTCTCAGCCGGAGTACGAGGATTGCAGATCAAATGTGCACCAAATGATCTTGTAGCGACGGTGGGAGCCAAAATCGAAGACATTATCGTAGAGGAATAACAAACCTCATTTTGACCTATATGTTCAATCTCGACATATAGGTCATTTTTTATTATAAACCCCAATCTAGCATATAAACTATAGCATTCTCCCCCATTTGTTACATTTCTCCCCCATCTTTTTACATATACCACTCTAACTATATACTCATTTTCATCGCTTTTTCAGATATAATTACGAATTTTGCAATATACGAAATCAACACACAAAACAGGTGTTAAGCCTGATATTACATTTAAAATTAATTGACATGAGAATAAAAAAACTACTATTTACAACCTTACTTTGCTTTGCAGCTCTTATAGCAAACGCTCAGTTGTCGGAGTACGATGCGAATGCTCCGCTTGGATTCGGTGCTGGCACTACAGGTGGTGCTGGTGGATCAAGTGTGACTGTTTCTTCAGTTAGTGAGTTGCAGGCCGCATTTAAGACAAGTGGCAAATTGACTATTTATATAAAGGGTGCCATTAAGTTTACATCTATGCTACGTATGGAAAGGCAATCAGACAAAACAATATTAGGTTTGCCTGGATCTTATCTATATAGCGACGAACGTACTACTGCCAGCAACACAGGTATCTTGTATTTCAAGAACTGTACAAACATCATAATGCGTAATGTAACTTTCAAGAGTGCTGGTGCTTACGACTGCGATGGAAACGATAATCTTTGCATTGAGAATTGTCAGAATGTTTGGGTTGACCACTGCGATTTCCAAGATGGTGTCGACGGTAACTTCGACTGCAAAAAGCAATCAGATAAGATTTGCGTATCGTGGTGTAAATTCCACTATTTGAAGGCTCCGTTGGCTGGTGGGTCTGGTGGATCTGGCGATCACCGTTTCACTAATCTTTGGGGATCAAGCGACTCTTACACTGACGACCGTGGAAAACTTCGCACTACATTCGTTTGCTGCTGGTGGGGAGAAGGTTGTAAGGAGCGTATGCCACGCGTGAGATTCGGACAGGTTCACCTTGTAAACTGCTTATGGAACAGTTCAGTCACAAACTATTGCGTGGCTGCAGGTCAGGAGGCTCAGTGCTACGTAGAAAAGAGCGCATTCATCGGAGTTAAGAATCCGATTGCAGATTATGATAACTCAAAGCAGTCTGGCGGAGTGCTTGTCGACTGCTACACACAGAATGTGTCCGGCTCAACAGCAGTAAGATACTGTTCTTTCAATCCATCTAACGCTTATTCCAACAATTGGAAGAAGATTGCAGCCAATCAAGTACAATCAGTTTTGACTGCTTGCAATGGTGCTGGTGCGACTCTTAACGTAGTGGAAGGCAAAGGTGTTGTAGGAAGTGCATGTGGTGGTTCACAAATCGATCCAGTTGATCCAAATCCAGTTGTAAACGATCCGGTTATCACAAAGACAGGTTCTGGTTCAAGCAAGCAGACTATCGAATTAGGCCAACCAATCGCAAGTTTCGGATATACATGGTCTGACGCTAACGATGTAAAGGTGGAAGGTATGCCAAACGGTATCAGCGTAAGCATCGACAGAAGTTCAAAAAAAGTCGCTATCAGCGGAACCCCTACTGAGTTTGGAGTATTCAACTATACAATCACAACTGTAGGAGCTGAGAATAACGCATCAAAGAGCGGTTGCATCACAGTCACTAAGAACGGATTCACAGGTGATGCCACTTTGAACATCAGCGATGAGAACGCATTGAATCAGGAGAATATAATCTTAGGCAACGCGATCCTGCCATTCTACGCTGTTTACTCCAACTGTGAGAGCGTAGTATTCGAAGGTTTGCCAAACGGAGTTGAGACAAATACAGTCAACGATACAATCTACATGAGCGGAACCCCTACTGATACAGGCAGCTACTCATGGAGTGCCAAAACAATCGGTGGTTTGACTGAAGTCATCAAAAACGGATTAATCACAGTAATCAACGATCCATCTTCAGTCAAGATAGTAAATAATGAGGCTACACTAATGCAGACAATTGTCGACAACAATTTGGAAATCTATATTCCAAACGAGTCTGATGCAAAAATTGAATTCATATCATTGTCTGGATTAACAGAAAAGAGCATCAATCACAAGGCAGGAAACGTTTCTGTCGACTGCACAAAACTAAAGAAAGGCATCTACATTGTTAGAATCACAACATCTGACAATGTCACAACAAAGAAAGTGATAAAGAGATAAAAGATAAATTTACTAATGGGCAAATAGACATGTCTGTTTGCCCACTTTTTCTTTAACAATCAGGAATCAAGATTATTGTTTATCATGCATTAGAATTAAGACTTCTTCTTCAATAAGTCTTGAGTTTGACGCAAGCAAAAGATTTAATATTATGAAGGACTTTATTAAGATTTTTATCGTTGTGCTTATAGGCACACTACTGATAGAAAAAATCTGGGCTGGTCAGGTACCAGTGCACGACCCATCTATCATTATCGTATACAAAGATGCTCAAGGCAATAGCTATCCAGAGCAGAGCGTGAATGGCGACCGTACTAAATACTATTATATTATGGGTACGCAACTTGGTGCGGCCTATTCAAAAGATATGCTCGACTGGACCGCCTTCACTCCCACTTTCGCTGTAAACGGCAAAGTTTCCAACGACCTTTGCTCTGTGTTTGGAGAAAACACAACATGGTCTGGTTGGAACAATAATCCGAATAAACTTAAGGAGAATCTTTGGGCTGCAGATATCATCTGGAACAAGGACATGAAGAAATGGTGTATGTACTACTCTATCAATGGCGACGACTGGATGAGCAGCATCTGTATGTTGTCCAGCGACAAGATCGAGGGTCCATACCAGAGAGTCGGATCGGTGGTGTTCGGTGGAATGGACAGCAAATCAAGTGGAGCAGGAAACAATGATTTCAAAAGAGTGACAGGACAAAGCACAATTCCTAACAGATATTATACCGACGGTGGTTGGGGCGGAATGTACGGTTCAAGCTGTATCGACCCCAACGTGATGTACGATGAAAACGGACAGTTGTGGATGATCTACGGCTCATGGAGCGGTGGAATCTTCGTGCTCAAGCTTGATAATAAGACTGGTCTTCGTGACTACTCATATAATTATGGATATACTCCAGTAAATGGAGCAGTATGGGATGGAAAACGTCTACGTTATGATGAATATATGGGAGTACATATCGCTGGTGGATATTATGTCAGCGGTGAAGGTCCATATATTGAATATATGAAGGATGGCGACGGAAAAGGCTACTACTACCTATTCATGTCGTACGGATTCTATTCTCCAGAGGGCGGATATAATATGCGTTTATTCAGAAGTGATAAAGTGACAGGTCCATTCAAGGATGTCACTGGCGACGACGCTGTTTTCGACAGAGCCATCTATCCAAACTATGGCAACAACGTGACTTACGGAGTATCGTTGATGCAGAACTATTCATGGGGTTGGTGGACCAACAATAAGAATATCTCAGATTACAACCAAGTGGGAGGCGGACAGACAGCGCAAGGACACAACTCCGCTCTAATGGACGAAGATGGCAAATGCTATATCATCTATCATTCAAAAGATAACACAGGCAACGGTTATGGTTGGCACCACGTAGAGAGTCATCCAATGGTGTTTGCATCCGACGGTTGGCCACTTGTTGCCCCATTTGAAACTCGTCTTGGCGAATATACTGATAAAGAGACCGTCTACAAAGATCAGGATATAATGGGCGAATACACTGTGCTTACACACAATGCTGTCGACTATGAGAAACTTGTCTGCAACAAGCCAGGCACAATGCGTTTGAATGCCGATCATTCAATCTCAGCCGACTATACAGGCTCATGGAAATACGATTACGCAGGTGGAAAACAATTCATCACACTAACGACATCTGTCGGCACATTCAATGGCACCCTACTCGATCAGAGAATGGAAGATGACGGACGCAAGACACTTTGCTTGACTGCTATGAATCCAGCAAATGAGCTATGCTTGTGGGCATTCCGTAAACCACAAACAAAAAGTGGAACAGAGACAGTTTACGAGCCATTCTATCGTGTCGGCGACAAGAAACAGACGTTGGCTTGGAATGAGACAGACAAATTCTTGAAAGTTGACGCTCCTGCAGGAGATTTTGAAATCACCTTCTTATTCCACAATTATAATAAAGCCGAGAACAACTGGGACAACTGGGCTTTGAGATTCGAAGAGAATGCCGACAATTTCTGGGCATTAAGAGCAGACGGATACAGTGTCGAGACATTCTCAGGCTCAACTGTGACATATTCCAACCCAGAGACATGGAAAGAGTTTGATGATAAAGATATCAACGTCAAGATAATCCGTCAGGGAGCATCAATCCACGTATCAGCTGCTGTCGACGGAAAGGATATCTATGGAGTGCTATCAAAGAGTTCGCCAAAGACAGCGTTGACAGTCTATCTTGGTGGAGAAAGCACATATCTAGATGTAAAGAAGATGACAGTCGCAAGTTTGAAAGACAGAGAAATCATCGGAACAGTAACCAACTTTGGAGCCTATAAAGATGCATTCAACACAAAGAGCGGAGCATCCAAGACATTCAATGGCGACTTCCACGCACGCTACTCATTCAATAATTTCCATTCAAACGGAGAGAAGAACAACTGGAACAACTTCATCATCAAGAATACTATCAACGGAAAGACAGGATTCATCAGATCAGACGCATACCAATTTGATAGCGAAGGAAGTTTCACATTCAAGACATCATGGGGCGACGATTGGGCATCATTCTTGAAGATGTTGACACAGGCACAAGTCGACATCGATATAGAAAGAAAAGGCTCGACAATCATCTACACTTGCGACATCAAATCGTATGAAGGATTTTCCGGACAGATGGTAGTGACACAAAGCGGCATCAATGCTCAGGCAATTGAACTAAGCATTACGGAGGAAGCATCGCAAGTAGATATTCTAAGCATCATGGATTTGAAGAATGTTGAAGTCAACATTATTGAAGACGATCCGACAGAAGTTGAGACAATCGATAACAATCAGATCGTTGTTTATCCAACAGTGACAAGCAGCGTGGTCAGAGTCAAACTTACAAATCCAGAAAGTATCGCTACCCTACACGCTTCCAACGGACAAACGATTGCGATAAAGAAAGCAATGAACGAAGACGTCGAATTTAATTTGAGCAATTTGCCAAATGGAATTTATGTTATAGTTGCAGACGGAAATGTAGAAAAGATAATAAAACGATAACGTTGACGATAACGAAAACGAAAATCTTACTTTATTAGAGAGACGTGGGAAAGATCCACGTCTCTTTATGTTTTAATAAAAAAAACTCTGCATAAGATATACTCAAATTCAGGTATTGGTCAATCTTCTCAAATCCATTATATTTGTATTGACAAGAAATCGACATTCTAATAATTAGCAATGAGAAATACATCATTAAAAACAATATTCAGTCTTGCTCTATTGTCTGGAACATTCTTAAGCAGTTTTGCAAAATCAGATCACAAAATTTCACTTGGAGCAGGGTTATTCAGTTACTCATATCTTCATGAGATAATAAACGAAAATGCAGATGTTGATTTAGCACCTCCCTATTTTGGAGAAGATCCTATTGTCGGGCAGTCGTGTTACAGATACGCATGGAGAGATTTGCAAACACCACCAATAAATTATAACATTCATTATGAATGTACATTGGGTAATCATTTTGGCATTGGGCTTTGTTTTGGTTACGAGCTCCAAAAAATGAATTTAGATATTGACAAATACATCTATCAAGGTCCAAATAATAATTACCCTGATGAGTATAAATATATATGGAATAAATACACTATAGAAAAAGAATCCGGAAAACTGAGCAGACACATCTTTTGTATAATGCCAGAAGCGACATTCTATTATTTCAAAAAAGAGCATGTTTCCATGTATGGCAAATTAGCAGCCGGAGTTAGATTTTCAAAAATCAAAAGAGAAAATGCCGATGAAGAAGTGAGAGGGACAGAATTCGGCAAACAACACTTCAGTGGTCAAGTGTCACCGCTTTGCTTTGAGCTTGGAAACAAAAAAATCAGAGGATTCATGGAATACGGATTCGGACATCAAGGAGTGGCCCAGTTTGGAGTGAAGCATACATTCAAGAAGAAAGATGCAGAATAATGCATAAAGATTCTTAACGATTTGTATAAATAGAGGGATGCATCAACATTCCTCTATTTTTCTAAAAGTCCTTTGTAGACTATATATTCCACGAAAAGTACACTATAAAATCGTCGTCGAAAAAAGAGAATAGAAGGACATAACAAAACATAACAATTCGAAAGAATATGCTAAACAACATTTACAGTCTGTAAAAAACAAGAAATATATTCTTACAACCCGTTATTTTTTTGTTAAAAAGTTTTTCAATCTAAAAAAATAAATATATTTGCAATAACAAAAGCGTGGGCGACTGTGCTTTTGCCAGATAGAAAAAGGAAATTAAAAAAATTAATACCACAATAAAAAAACACGCTATGTCTGAAATTTATGGTGAAATAATCCAGGTTATTGGACCGGTAGTCGATGTCAGTTTTGCTGAAGTGGATGCAACATTACCACAGATTCACGATGCCCTAGAGGTAGAACGTGAAGGACAATCTCCATTGATTATAGAGTGTCAGCAGCACATCGGAGAGCGTTCTATTAGAACAATCGCGATGGATTCAACTGATGGATTAAAGAGAGGATTAAAGGTAAAGGCGTTGGGTTCTCCAATTTCTGTACCGATGGGTGAGCAGGTTAAAGGCCGTTTGCTAAATGTCGTAGGAGCTCCAGTAGATGGAATGAAGACATTTGAGAATGTACAGCGTTCACCAATCCATAGAGAAGCTCCAAAGTTTGACGAGCTTGCAACTTCAAAAGAAATCCTATTTACAGGTATTAAGGTCATCGACCTATTGGTGCCTTACCTAAAGGGAGGTAAAATCGGTTTGTTCGGTGGAGCCGGAGTAGGTAAGACAGTGTTGATCATGGAGCTTATCAACAACATCGCAAAGGGATACAACGGTTATTCAGTATTTGCGGGAGTTGGAGAGCGTACTCGTGAGGGTAACGACTTGCTTCGTGAGATGATCGAGTCAAACATCATCCGTTACGGAGAGGAGTTTAAGAAATCGATGGAAGAAGGAGATTGGGATCTTTCAAAGATCGATTACGAGGAACTTGCAAAATCACAGGCAACATTGGTTTACGGACAGATGAATGAGCCACCAGGAGCACGTTCTTCAGTTGCATTGTCAGGTTTGACAGTGGCTGAAACATTCCGTGATTCAGGTCAGGGTGGTAAGGATATCCTATTCTTCGTGGATAACATCTTCCGTTTCACACAGGCAGGATCAGAGGTATCAGCGTTGCTAGGACGTATGCCATCAGCCGTAGGTTACCAGCCAACATTGGCATCCGAGATGGGACGTATGCAGGAGCGTATCACATCAACAAAGAATGGATCAATTACAGCCGTTGAGGCCGTTTACGTGCCAGCCGACGACTTGACTGACCCAGCTCCAGCAACAACATTCTCGCACTTGGACGCAACAACAGTGTTGAGCCGTAAGATCGCTGAGCTTGGTATCTATCCAGCTGTAGACCCACTAGATTCAACATCACGTATCTTGGATCCAAACGTTATCGGTAACGCTCACTACGAGTGTGCTCAGAACGTTAAGCAGATTCTTCAGAAGTACAAGGAGTTGCAGGATATCATCGCAATCCTAGGTATGGAGGAGTTGTCAGAGCAGGATAAGTTGATCGTGGCTCGTGCTCGTAGAATCCAGAGATTCTTGTCTCAGCCATTCCACGTAGCATCACAGTTTACTGGTCTACCAGGTGTGATGGTTCCAATTGAGGAGACAATTAAAGGCTTTAATGCTATTATCAACGGTGAAGTCGATGATCTTCCAGAGCAGGCATTCTTGAATGTCGGAACAATCGAGGACGCTAAGGAGAAGGCAAGAAAGTTGATGTCACAGGTTGCTAAATAAGAATCGACATGAAATTAGATATCATTTCACCAGATAAACTGATTTTTTCAGGGGACGTGGAAAGTGTAAAACTTCCAGGTACAGGCGGAGGTTTTGAGGTTCTGCCACACCATGCAGCTATCATCTCGTCACTAAAAGAGGGAGAGATCGTCTACGTTTCAGGAGGCGAGACAACAACTCTTCGCGTAGACGGTGGTTTTGCAGAGGTTAGAAACGACGAAATTTCAGTCTGTGTAGAAAAAGTATTGGAATAAGAGGTGATGAACAGAGAGAATTATCAGAAAATCATTATCTATTCAGACCTTGCGGTAGCGGCACTACTCTACTCTATTGGTAAATTGGTGTTTGCAATTATGCCTGAGTTTGAATTCAGTATGTTTCCGTTGATTCCGTCGTTCTTCTACTTATTGACATTACTAATTCTAATTTCAATCACAAAGGCAGCGATTGTAGACGCGAAGAAATTCCACTTGAAGTATCTGATCACTCGCACCGTCAAACTATTATTGCTAGTCGCATTTTGTCTAGTGTATGTGTTTTGCGTGGGAGAGCAAAAAATCAGTTTCATCACTTCAGTCGTTGTCTGTTATTTATGCTACGCTGTTTACGAAGCAGTTATCTTGAAGAAATTCAATGATATGGTTTCAGATAAGAGTAGCGAAGTTAAAGAATAAAAAAAGATTCGCATGAATTTGTTGAGTAAATTTATAACAATCCTGATGATTCTGCTTGCACCGATTGTGGCACAGGCGAATGAGCATCATGAATCCGAAGGCGAAGGCAAAATCGACGTCAAGGAGTTGGTGTTCGGACATATCGGCGACTCATATTCATGGCATATTATTGGAGACATCGCAATTCCATTGCCATGTATAGTGTATGGTCAGAATGGCTTGAACGTATTCATGTCGAGTGAACTTGGCCATGGCGGTCATTACAAAGAGTACAACGGTTACACAATTGCAGCTGAAGGCCAGCCAAATGCAGGCAAGATCGTTGAGGTAAGCACAGGAGAGCGTCCTTGGGACATCTCAATCACAAAAAATGTGCTTTTCCTTTTCATCAGCACAGGATTACTACTTTGGATCTTCTTGAGTATCTCAAAAAGATATAAGGAAGACTACTGGAGAAAGCCAACTGGAATGCAGGCATTTTTGGAGCCTATCATCGAAATGATTGAGAAAGATGTGATTGAGCCATGTGTTGGAAAGAACGTTGAGAAATTCAGTCCATTCCTACTTACAGTGTTCTTCTTCATTTTGATTAACAACTACTTAGGTCTAATCCCAGTATTTGGATCAAACTTGACAGGAAACATTGCATGTACAATGGTATTGGCAGTTTTCACATTCCTATTCACTAACCTAAAGGCAGGAACAAAGCATTATTGGTTAGAGATGATCAACCCAGAGGTTCCAACATGGTTGAAATTCCCAGTTCCGTTGATGCCATTGATTGAGATTATCGGTATGTTCACAAAGCCTATCGCATTGTGTATCCGTCTTTTCGCCAACATGTTGGCAGGACACGTGATGCAGCTAGTGCTTATCGGAATGATCTTCATCTTCGCACAGATGAGTGTAGCCGCAGCTTCAGGAGTGTCTATCCTTTCTTGTGCATTGGTAATCTTCATGACATGCCTTGAGTGTTTGGTTTGCTTCATTCAGGCTTACGTGTTCACTACCCTATCAGCGTTGTTCATCGGTTTGGCACAGGTTGAGCCACACCACGAAGAGCACTAATAAGCAGATCACGTAGAGACGCACAAACGCGCGTTTCAAACAACAAAACAAAAAAACACTGTGATGCTTAAAAAGCACACGAAACAAAAAGAAATAAAAACAAAAAAAATTTAATACTATGTTATCATTAGCAATTTTGGCTCAAATTTCGGAGGTAGCCGCTCCAGCATTGTTAGCAAAAGCAGGTGCAACAATTGGTGCAGGTATCGCAGTTATCGGTGCAGGTCTTGGTATCGGTAAGATCGGTGGTTCTGCAATGGAAGCTATGGGACGTCAGCCAGAGGCTGCAGGAGAGATTCGTAACAACATGATCGTTGCTGCCGCTCTTGTGGAAGGTGTTGCATTCCTTGCTATCATCGTTTGTATCTTGGCTCTATTCGTATAATAGGCTCTATTTGTATAATAGAATAAATTTTCGTTCACATGGAATTATTGACCCCTGACTTCGGATTGGTCTTCTGGATGGTGATATGCTTCGGGGCCGTCTTATTCATCTTAGGTAAGTTTGGCTGGCCTGTTATTGTCGGGATGATCAATAAACGAAGTGAAGAAATCGAGAGTAAAATCTTGAGGGCTGACGAGGCAAATGCTCGTCTTGCGGGAACAAACGCAGAGGCAGAGAGATTGCTTGCTGAGGCAAAAAATGAGAGATTGGAACTATTAAAAGAAGCTTCTAAGCAGAAAGATCAAATCATCGCCGACGCAAAGGCAGAAGCAGCTAAGAAGGCGCAGGATTTGCTTGAAAAAGCTAAGGAAGACATCCAATTGGAGCGTGACAACGCAATCAAAGAGATTCGCACTCAGGTTGCAGAGTTGTCAGTAAGTATCGCTGAAAAAGTGGTACGTGAGAAGCTTTCTGGCGACAAGGCCGGACTTGATATGATCAACAAGCTATTGGATGAAGTAAATATCGCTAAATCGTAAAACTGATGAACACTGGTAAAATTTCAGCAAGATACGCAAAGGCTCTATATGAGTTCGCTACAGAAGCTAATGTTGCCGACAAAGTGTACGATGCGATGAAGCTCGTATCAGCGACATTCGTCAATGTAGAGGGACTTAAAGACGCAATTGCTAACCCAACAATAAGCAAGGACAAAAAGAAGGAATTGCTTAACACAATGGCAGGCGACAGTGTATGTGCTGAATACACAAGGTTTGTCGATTTAGTAGTTGAAAATAAGAGAGAAGATTATTTTCAGGGTATTGCACTTGTATACCAGGATCTTTACCGTAAGAAGAAGAATTTGGTCAGAGCGACAGTTGTCACAGCCTGCCCTATTTCAGACAATGAGGAAAAGAGATTCCGTCAGGTGTTGACAAACGTGACAGATGCGAATATCGATTTTGACGCAACAGTTGATCCTTCTCTAATTGGTGGATTCATCATGGAGGTGGAAACATACCAGCTTAACGCTAGCGTCAAGTCGCAACTCGACTCTATCAGAGAGAGATTGAGATATTCAAATTCTGAGAACGTACAGTGTTAATCTTCTCACTATTATCAATCAAAAAAGAATTTAAGTTATGTCTATAAAAGCAAGCGAAGTTTCTGACGTACTTAAGCAGCAGCTCCAGAACATCGATTCTCGAGTAAAATTCGAGGAAGTTGGTAAGGTGCTTCAGGTAAGCGACGGTGTAGTTCGTATCTACGGATTGCAGAACGCCGAGGCTGGTGAGTTGCTTGAGTTCGAAAACGGAATGAATGCAGTGGTAATGAACCTTGAGGAAGACAACGTAGGAGCCGTGCTACTTGGACCTACAGATCAGATCCGTGAAGGTTTCACTGTAAAGAGAACAAAACGTATCGCTTCTATTCTCACAGGAGAAGGCATGGTTGGTCGTGTTGTCAACGCCATTGGTAACCCAATCGACGGACAGGGACCTATTAAGGGAGAATTGGTAGAGATGCCATTGGAGCGTAAGGCACCAGGTATCATCTTCCGTCAACCCGTAAAAGAGCCATTGCAGACAGGTATCAAGGCTATCGACGCCATGATTCCAATTGGTAGAGGCCAGCGTGAGTTGATTATCGGCGACCGTCAGACAGGTAAGACAGCCATCGCCATTGATGCCATCATCAACCAGAAGGAGGCATACAAAGCAGGTAAGCCAGTATATTGTATCTACTGTGCCGTAGGTCAGAAAGGTAGTACAGTAGCCAACATCGTTAACACTCTAAAGGAGAACGGTGCAATGGACTACACTATCATCGTATCTGCAACAGCTTCTGATCCAGCAGCTATGCAGTACTATGCACCATTTGCAGCAGCAGCTATCGGAGAGTACTTCCGTGATAGAGGTATGCACGCATTGGTAGTATACGATGACTTGTCAAAGCAGGCCGTAGCATATCGTGAGGTGTCTTTGATCTTGAAGCGTCCTTCAGGTCGTGAGGCTTACCCAGGTGATGTGTTCTACTTGCACTCACGTCTATTGGAGCGTGCTGCTAAGATCATCAACAACGATACAGTGGCAGCTCAGATGAACGACCTACCTGAGTCATTGAAGGGTAAGGTTAAGGGAGGCGGTTCACTTACTGCCCTACCAATCATCGAGACACAGGCAGGTGACGTATCTGCTTATATCCCAACAAACGTAATTTCCATCACAGACGGTCAGATCTTCTTGGAGACAAATATGTTCAACGCAGGTATCCGTCCAGCTATCAACGTAGGTATCTCGGTATCTCGTGTGGGTGGTTCTGCACAGGTGAAGGCTATGAAGGCTATCGCCGGAACACTTAAGACAGATCAGGCTCAGTACCGTGAGTTGGAGTCATTTACAAAGTTCGGTGGTGATATGGACCCTGTAACTAAGATGACTATCGACAAGGGAGTTCGTAATACAGAGCTTTTGAAGCAACCACAGTATACTCCATATCCAGTAGAGCACCAGATCGCTGTTATCTACTGCGGTACTCAGGGTATCTTGAACGCACTTGCTAAAGAGGACGTTCACGAGTTTGAGAAGGTTTATATCGAGCGTCTTGAGCACCTACACAAGGCTGACGTACTTGATCAGCTAAAGAAGGGTATCATCAACGACGATATCAAGGCTATTCTTAAGAGCGAGGCTGAGGTTGTAATCAGCAAGGTGAATTCAGGAAGTAGTGTAGCAACTGTTTAATTCTGTAAGAGATGGCATCATTAAAGGAAGTAAAAGCGAGAATTGGCTCAGTAAACTCAACATTGAAGATTACTGGAGCTATGAAGATGGTGTCTTCAGCGAAGCTAAAAAAAGCTCAATACGCTATTGAGTCTATCACTCCGTACCAGAGTCGCCTAAACAAGATTTTAGGTAACTTCTTGGCAACTGAGACTGATTTCCAGTCGGCTTTTGCAGAGGTAAGACCAGTATCACGAGTAGCTGTAGTAGCTTTCTCTTCAAATTCAAGCCTTTGTGGCGCATACAATTCAAATGTTGCAAAACAATTGAACGCCGTTGTCAAAGAGCAATTGAATAGTGGTGCTGAGGTTGTTGTCTACCCTATCGGAAAGAAGATTACAGAGCAGTCGGAGAAGCTTGGCGTGCCAGTTGTTAAATCAAACAACGATATGGCAGACCACCCATCTTTCGATGCAATCAGTGAAGTCACAAATGAATTGATGAACAAGTTCTTGGCTAAAGAGTTCGATAAAGTTATCGTAGTCTACCACCACTTGAAGAACACTGCAGTGCAGAAGCTTCAGACAGAGGTGTTCTTGCCAATCGCGCTTGACAAAAATTCAGACAACGTCGACGAGTCGACTGCAGACTACATCGTTGAGCCAGGTAAGGCTGAGATCCTTGAGTCTCTATTGCCTAAAGCATTGCGTACAAGAATGTACGCTTGCCTACTCGACTCTAACGCATCTGAGCATGGTGCTCGTGTCGTAGCGATGCAGGTGGCTACTGATAATGCAAACGAACTTATCAACGAGCTTACGATTTTGTACAACAAAACTCGTCAGCAGGCAATTACAAACGAATTGCTTGATATCGTTGGTGGTGCAGCTGCATTGGCTCAATAAAGAAGACTATTCTTTGAAATCAAGAGACTGTCAATTTTGGCAGTCTCTTTTTTTATGCCAAATATCGAAGAATGAAAATAATAAACAATAAATTTGGATCTAACCCTTCTACAATGAAAAAACAAAGGACGAACGTATAAAAGAAGCTTGTTTGGAAAACTTGTATATAATTGCCATCAATTATTGGTTGAAATGTAATAAAAAGTAGATATTGAGTTTAAAAACTCTACAAAAAAATCATTTTTATCTTTTTTTTCTTGATGCTGTTTTATATTTTTGTAATATAAGTGATAAAAGTGATTAAAATATGGTAAAGCATATAGTATTATTCAAATTCAAGCCTTTCAACTCAGAATCAGAAAGACTAGCAACATGTGAGAAGATCAAAAGTGAACTATCAGCACTTGTTGAGAAAGTCCCTACCCTTCTTACTGCAGAAGTCGGAATCAACTGCAACCCAAATGAGCAGTTTGACATCGCGCTAACTACAACACACAACGATATGGAAGGATTAAAAGAGTACGCTCAGCATCCATTGCATGTCGACGTTGCTAAAAATTTCATCAGACCAATTTTGGAGGCTCGCTCTTGTTGCGACTACCAATACTAATAAAACTACTAATGCCTATGAAAAATAAAGCATTATATTTGTTATTCGCTTTGTTTGTGTGCATTCCTTCGTTCGCACAAATTCTCGACCCTGTAAAATGGGAAGTCAATTTATCAAAGATTTCAGCCGACGGAAAAGCAACAATCACATACGAAGCGACAATCGACCAAGGCTGGCATATGTACAGCACCAAAGAGGTGACTGACGGTCCGGTGCCTACGTCGTTCATGTTTTCTGATGTAGATGGAGTTAAGGTCGTATCAGATATCAATCCAAGAAGCAAAGTCATAGAGCAGTTTGAGCCGGCATTCAATGTGACAGTTGGTTGGTATGAGAATAAAGCTACCTTCCAACAGCAGGTTAAGATTGCCGACAAAGACAACTTCACCCTGATAGGTTCTATCAGATATATGACATGCAACAATCAAAATTGTTTGCCTCCTACAACGTACGAATTCGATCTTTCGCAACATAACGCTGTAGCAAAAAAAAAAAATAAATCAGCAGTAGCTGAGGTTAAAGTTGAAAATAAAAAAGTCGACGAGCAAACATCGTCGACTCCATTAATTTCAATTAAGAATCTGAACTCTACGCAGGATAGCGATTCAGTCTCAACTCAGAATATTGCAGTCAGTGCGGAAAACCACAGAGAAAGAATCGATACATGGGCAAATGTAGTCGATGAGATGAAGTCCTTCGGTGAGGTGAAGACTAACGAAGGTAAAGATTCTTTGTGGAAAACATTTCTTACTTGCTTGCTTGGTGGATTTATTGCCGTCATAACGCCTTGTGTATGGCCAATCATACCGATGACAGTAAGTTTCTTCCTAAAACGTGGCAAAGACCCTAAAAAAAGCAAGAAAGCGGCAATCGTATATGGTCTATCCATCATCACAATCTATGTTTTAGTCGGCGTGGTGATCACAGCAATCAGTGGAGCTGACGGATTGAACCAATTGTCTACGAATGCCATCTTCAACATATTTTTATTTGCCCTTCTCGTGCTATTTTCCATGTCTTTCTTCGGAGGCTTCGATCTAGCACTGCCTTCGACTTGGAGCACAAAAATCGACCAGCATGTCGACAAAACATCAGGATTATTATCAATACTTTTGATGGCATTCACTCTTGTGATTGTTTCATTCTCTTGCACAGGTCCGATCATCGGCACACTGCTTGTAGACATGTCTGTCAACGGTAGTATGCTTGCTCCGACAATCGGCATGTTGGGATTCGCCATCGCGCTTGCTATCCCATTCACCCTATTCGCATTCTTCCCTAGCTGGCTTAAGAATATGCCTCGTTCTGGAGGTTGGTTGAATTCAGTTAAAGTATTGCTTGGATTCTTCGAGTTGGCATTCTCACTGAAATTCCTATCCATGGCAGACCTTGCCTACGGATGGCATATAATGGACCGTGAGGTTTTCCTTGTAATATGGATAGCAATCTTCATGATGGCAGGATTGTATCTTCTTGGCAAAATCAAGTTTGCAGGAGATGATGACGTGGAAGTCGTCACAGTTCCCCGATTCTTCCTATCCACATTTTGCTTTGGCATGTGTGTTTACATGCTACCAGGATTATGGGGAGCACCTTTGAAAGCAGTCAGTGCTTTTGTTCCGCCATTGAGCACACAAGATTTCAATCTTTATAACGATAAAGTTTCAGCAACATTCAAAGATTACGACGATGCTTTGATGTATGCCGAGATGAAAAACATGCCTGTCGTGGTTGATTTCACAGGACATGCTTGTGTCAATTGTAGAAAGATGGAATCATCAGTTTGGTCACAACCACGTGTAAAGGGATTGCTAACTGAGGATTACATACTTGTTTCTCTTTACGTTGATGACAGAACAGAACTTTCTAGAGTAGAGAAAGTAATCGAAAATGGCAAAGAAATCAAACTTACAACTGTAGGTGAGAAATGGAGTTATCTTCAAAGATCTAAGTTTGGAGCAAACGCACAGCCATACTATTGTCTACTTGATCCAAACGGAAAACCAATCAATCATCCGATGGGATTCACTGAAAATTCATCTGAATTCATTGACTTCCTACGTACAGGATTGAGAAATTTCAAAAGAATGACAAAATAAAACACTAAATAATGGATTTGTTAGCATTTTTGGAAAGTCGCGCCACTGTAAGACAATACAGCGACAAAGAAGTGTCAAAAGAGTTGATCAACCGTCTTCTTGAGGTTGCAGGCCATGCATCCACAACTGGCAACATGCAACTTTACAGCGTCGTCGTGACAAGAGATGAAGAGAAAAAGAAAGCTCTTGCTCCTACTCATTTTAATCAGGCGACATACACTAATGCACCAGTCTCAATTACTTTTTGCGCTGACTACAACAGATTCGTGAAATGGTGTGAGGAATCAGGAGCAGAGCCAGGTTACGACAACGAGTTCAGTTTCTTCACCGCAGCTATCGACACTCTCCTACTCGCCCAGACATTTGCAATCGCAGCAGAAAGCGAAGGATTGGGAATCTGTTTTCTAGGTACGACAACATACAACGCAGAGAAGATTTCTGAGATTTTGAAGCTTCCCAAACGAGTTGTGCCAATCACTACAATCACTGTCGGATATCCAAAATCAGAGCCAGCTAAAACAGATAGAATAGCATCATCTGGTTGGATTCACGAAGAAGAATATAAAGATTACACAGCTGAGGACATCAAAAAAATCTTCGGTTACAAAGATGAGATGGAAAGCAACAAGAAATTCGTTGCAGAAAACAATAAGAAATCTTTGGCTCAGGTATTCACAGACATCCGTTATACAAAGAAAGATAACGAAGCAATGTCTAAATCATTCTTTGATTTTGTGAAGAAACAGTTTTTGTGCGACTAATCTCAATTAGATAAAAAAACGACAATCATAGTCTACTATGGTTGTCGTTTATTAGTTAAAACTCAAAAATTTTATTGATTTTCTTATCTACCCACCGAGAAACAAGAAAATAAACTGGTAACATCGCGAAAGTATAAATGATGTACAACGGTATTTCGGAAATATACATAAATACCGAAGCAATCGTCATCAAAATCATTGTTGGCGAAACCAACGTTTTGGGATGCGACTTGTGTATTATAATAAGCCCAGGTACCGCAACTAACAATTCAGCAGCATAACCAATTAGAACTCCCAAAGCACGCATTCCTGCACCATCGCCACTTCCACCTAGATGACCAAATGCTTTATTTAGCAAAGCAGGACCTACAACTAACGTGAAAAGACAAGCTACAATATGCAAAGTACGAAACCAAAATATTTTTGCTTGCAAATCTTCGTTCATTCTTTTATCTTTCGTGATTAACGCAAATTTGCTATGAAGCAATATCTTTGATTAGTCTCTCTTAAAGATATCTCTTGTGTAAACCTTGTCAAGTACATCGTCAAGGCAAGAATCATAACGGTTAGCGATGATAGCCTGAGATTGTTTTTTGAACTCATCAAGATTATTGACAACCTTGCTGCCGAAGAATGTGCTACCGTCCTCAAGAGTCGGCTCATAAATAATAACCTGAGCACCCTTTGCCTTGATTCTCTTCATAACACCCTGGATAGAGCTCTGACGGAAATTATCTGAGTTTGACTTCATAGTCAAACGGAACACTCCGACAGTAACCTCACGCTCCTTGCTTGCGTCGTAGCTACCCTCAGCATAGCTATAGTAACCAGCCTTCTGAAGCACACGGTCTGCAATGAAATCCTTACGAGTACGGTTACTCTCAACGATTGCAGTCATCATATTCTGTGGCACCTCATTGTAGTTAGCCAAAAGCTGCTTAGTATCTTTTGGCAAACAGTAACCACCATAACCGAATGAAGCGTTATTATAGTGTGAACCGATACGTGGGTCAAGACCTATACCCTGGATAATCGCCTGAGAATCAAGACCCTTAACCTCAGCATAAGTATCAAGCTCATTGAAATAGCTGACACGAAGAGCAAGATAAGTATTAGCGAAAAGCTTAACTGCCTCAGCCTCCTTCATTCCCATGAACAAAGTGTCGATATCCTCTTTCAAAGCACCCTCCTGCAAAAGTTTTGCAAAAACACGTGCGAAATTTTCAGAATCAGGATTAGCGATAGCTTTGATAGCGGCATTTTCCTCAGTGAAATTTTTCTCGTCGATATTGATGATTTTAGGATAACCAACAATGATACGAGATGGATAAAGATTATCATACAATGCCTTGCTCTCACGCAAGAACTCAGGAGAGAACAAAAGATTGAATTTCTTGTCCTTTAGCTCTGGTTTGTACAAGAACTGCAAAGCATATTTCACGTACAAAGAACGAGTATAGCCGACAGGAATAGTCGACTTGATGATCATCACAGCATCTGGATTAACCTCAAGCACAAGATCAATCACCTCCTCTACATGTGATGTGTCAAAATAATTCTTCTGTGGATCATAGTTTGTAGGAGCTGCAATCACAACGAAATCAGCATCCTTATAAGCTGCTCTACCATCCAAAGTGGCAGTTAGATTCAACTCTTTCTCAGCAAGATACTTCTCAATATATTCATCCTGAATTGGGGATTTCTTATTATTGATCATATCTACTTTTTCTGGAATAACATCAACAGCAGTCACCTTATGGTGCTGAGCTAACAAAGTAGCGATAGAAAGTCCCACATAACCAGTTCCGGCTACAGCAATCTGTAAATCTTCAAATTTTCTCATTATTATAAGTATTCCGTCGACATGCCCAGAATATTTTGACGATGCATCAACCTTATATTTTCCGGCACAAGAGGACGCTTTTTAATCTAAACATTAAATTTTGTGCAAAAATAGGAAAATGTAGTATTTCTTACAATAAATATGTATAAAAAATACCGCCACATGTAAATATTGGCCGCGACTTTACAACCAAATAGAAAGTTTTTAGGCACAAATCATATAAAAATGTTATTTATATCAACAAAAATATCAATAAAGTAAAAAATATGTTCTTTCGATATGTTATTTAGCAGAAATTTCGTATATTTGCAAAACTATATCTAATGAAATAGACGACGATGGTAAAACGTATTGATGACAATCTTAAAAGTATCGAGGAGGTATCCGACATTTGGAAGATATTGACTCCCGAGCAGCTTGTATATCTAAAGCAGAACTACGGTATTCTTAGATTCAAGAAGAACGAGATGGTTTATGCTGAAGGTGATGTCCCTACACACATGCTTTGCGTTGTTAAGGGTAAAGTGAAGATTTATAAAAGAGGTGTCGGCAACAGAAACCAGATCATGCGTATGGTTGGTCCGAGCGAAACATTCGCATACCGTGCGATGTTTGCAGGAGAGAACTATGTGACTTGTGCTTCTGCATTTGAGCCAACAGTCATCTATACAATACCAAAAGAGGTAATCAGAAACTTGATTTCACACAACGCTGAGCTTGCTTGGTATTTCATCCACACATTGTCAGTAGACCTTGGTATCGCCGACGCAAGAAGCGTAAGTTTGACTCAGAAGCATATCCGTGGTAGATTGGCAGAGTCCCTACTCTTCTTGAAGGACAGCTACGGTTTGGAAGAGGATCAAGCTACAATCGGCATCTACCTTTCACGTGAGGATTTGGCAAGTTTGTCGAATATGACAACATCAAATGCCATCCGTACATTGTCGTCATTCGTCCAGGAGAAAATCATCGCTATGGACGGAAGAAAGATTAAAATCGTCGATATGGAGCAGTTGAAGAGAATCAGCAAGATTGGCTAATTCATTTCAACAACCACATAAAAATAAATGCCGGCAGCAATGTCGGCATTTTTTAGTTTTAAATTACTTTTGTTTAAGACTTCACAAAACAAAAGGAACCATATAAAAAGGAAGCGATATTTTTTTCCCTTCTTGTCCTACATTTCCCGCAGAGAACTTATATCCAAATTTTACATCATCATGCTTAAGGATTGTGTCAAGAGATGTTGACTTTCCTCTTTTGGATTTAACTTCAATAGGAATTATACAGGCTTCTTTTTCTATCAAGAACTCAATTTCAAGAGAAGAATCCTCTCTACAATAATATCTTAGCGGAATATTTCTCTTTATAAGCATATCAGCAATTAGATTTTCATATATACCACCTTTACTATCTCCGACTAAAGTGTCATCAATTAGAGCCTTTTTCATATCAAAACCATACATAGAGACAAGCAAACCTATATCATTAGCATAAATTCTAAATTGTTCTGGTTTAACATAAGCTACTAATGGAAATTTCGGTGTCGACACATTATTACAAAAAGTAATTATGTTTGAATCTCTTAACCAATCCAAACTATTACCATACTTGCGAGCTGTGCCTCCATTTTCTACAACAGAATATTGGAACTTTGTATTCTCCTTTGCAAGTTGACGAGGCAACGACAAATAGCAATTACGTGCCTTAGGTTTGTCGGAATTTGGTGCATACTTGGCAATGTCATTCAAATATGATTGTACCAATTTCTCTTGTTCGTTATGGACTTCGGCATAATTATTGGTTTCCAAAAACTTATTCACGACGGCAGGCATTCCTCCAACAACAAGATATTCTCGAAGATAATTCATCATCTGCTGATGAACTGAGATATTCACACAATCATAATTATTCAGAAAACCTTTTAAATAATCCAACGTATCTTTAGTTATTCCTTTTGCCCATAAAAACTCTTCAAAATCAAGAGAATGCATCATGATTTGTCTTTCATAACCAACAGGAAAAGACGATACCTCTTTATAATTGACTCCCAGTAACGAACCTGTCGCTATCACATCATAACGATTATCCGTAGCCCAGAATTTTAAAGATGTTCTTGCTTGTGGACATGATTGTATTTCATCCAATAACAATAAACTCTTTCCTTCAACAAATCTAGCAGTTGGAATTGATAAAGAAATTTTCTTTATTAGTTCATCAACACTCAAATCACCATCGAAAATATCTTTCAATTCTGGACGTTGTTCAAAATTTATCTCTATAAAATATTGGTATTCTTTTCGTCCAAATTCTTCAACCAAATATGTCTTTCCTATTTGACGAGCACCCTTTATCAAAAGGCATTCTTTGTCTTTATTGTTTTTCCAATCCAAAAGACTTTTGTACATCTTTCTTTCAAGCATACCAATCTATTAAATATCAAACATTTACAAATAAAAATACAGATTTTTCGGCACTTCTACAATACAAAAATGCAGATTTTTCGGCACTTTTGCAATACATAAATGCAGATTTTTCGGCACTTTCACAATACAAAATGCAGATTTTTCGGTAGTTTTGCAATACATAAATGCAGATTTTTCGGTAGTTTGGCAATATTCAGAGACTCACTTTCGTTTTTTAAGACGCACGTCCGTGCGTCTCTACGATTTCACCAACTCACTATACATCTTAAACAATTCCGCCACCACTTCGCTCTCCGTCATTGTCGGTTTGAATCCATACGCCTCCATCACAGCTTTGTCGTTTGCTTGATGAGCCTTACGCAATTCTACAGGCATTGTGATCTCATCATATAAATCAGCAAGAGATGAATCAGGATACAGTGCTCGTGCATCTAAGATTGACTGTGCCGTCTGCTCTATCTTCTCTTTCTGCTTCTCCGTTGGTGTTGGCCATGGGAAATTGTTGTAAACGATTGTATTTGAATAACTATAATCACTTTTCAATCTTCCACAAACAACACGAATCCATGCCATGTGAACAATAGAAGTCATTACTCCAAAATGGAATAATGAAGCATTTTGCATAACAAATATTTTATCTCCAGGGATAATATCCTTAGACAAATAATCCATCGGAATGTATTTTCTCTGTTCAGATGAAACCTTAGGAATCGCGACATAATCGCCTACACTTTCAAATGGAGCCGCAAACAATGCAGGAGAATCTGCAGCTTTTAATGTACTTGTTCTTTCGCTTTTTAATCTAAATTGACGAACATTATTTAGACGTTCAACAAGATCTTTATTTTTACTTATAATAGTTTGGGAAGCATTTTTAAGCCAAAAACAATATCGTGGTTTACGATCTATAAAATCCTTCCCCATCATATAAGGTCGGATATAATTTTCCAAATAAGGATTATTTTTTAACAAATCATTTTTCTCGGATTCAGACAATATCAAATTACCATCATCCAAGGCTTGTCCTCCTAGACAAATGATAGGAACATCAGATATTGGCTTCATTCGCTTTTCAATAAAAATATTTTTAGAATCAACCAAATAACCATTGATATTATTACATTCTTTATATTTACCATAAGAATAAAGTATTGCCTTTTGATTTTCAAACATTGAAGTATCATAAAATCCAACTATTACACAATGGACATGAGCCTTGAGAGAAGATTCGCTATCCCATTGGAATGTTCTCCACGCAAAATCAATCTTTATTCCCATTTTTTCAATTAAAGGTTTCCATAAAATTGAAACAGTACCTCCTTGTGTAATTGAATTTGTTGAGACAAGAGCCACTTTTATTTTATATCCTAGAATATATTCTGCCGCTTTTTTATACCAACAACATACATAATCCAAATCACCAACGCATTGCCATTTATTTCCAAACACCCAAAGGACATCATCTTTTTGAGATTTACTCATCCATCTAGCTCCCACAAACGGCGGATTTCCAATAATATAGTTCAGTTCATTGGGATCTACCACGTCTTTCCAATCTATACGCAAGGCATTGCCCTCTTTGATATTGGCGTAACTCTTCAATGGCAAGAAATCATTGTTGAACTTGATGATTTTCTCCGTCTCTTCCATCATTTGGTTTTCTGCTATCCACAATGCCGTAGTGGCAACGGTTACAGCAAAATCATTGATCTCGATTCCATAAAACTGATGGATATTGACTTTGATAGGATTATACTCCTCTATTCCCATCATCGCTTGTCCTCCCGTAAGTGATGCGATCACTTTGTTTTCAAGTCGACGCAATGAGATATAGGTTTCTGTCAAGAAATTGCCAGAGCCACACGCAGGATCCAAAAATTTCAAAGATGCAAGTTTATCCTGGAATTGTGTCAACTGCTGTATGCGTTGCTTTCCATTAGGCATTCCCTTGATTTTTTCAAACTCGTCGATGAGCGACTCCATGAAAAGAGGATCAATCACTTTGTGAATGTTCTCAATGCTTGTATAGTGCATTCCTCCCTTGCGTCGTGTATCCTGGTTCAACGTGGATTCAAACACAGCACCAAAGATTGTCGGACTAATTGGACTCCAGTCAAACTCAAGACTAGCGTGAAGGATAAGAACATTGGCAGTTTCAATTGTAAATGGAGGTATGACTTCACACTCCTGCTGCTTGAAAAGTGATCCGTTGACGTATGGAAACGCTTTCAGTTTTTCTGGCAAAAAACGATCTCGTTTGTCTACAGGAGTATCAAGAACCTTAAACAGATTCTCAATTGCCATTTTCAAGTCTTCAGGTTGGAATGTCTGAAGATATTTCACAAACTGATCTTTCTCAAAAATCCCCGCGTCTTCAGCATACAGGCAAAATACAAGGCGGACACAAAGCACATTCAAAGAATGCAGATCTTCATCAGTCACGACGTCGCCAAATTGAGAGAGAAGAGCTTCGTATAATTGTCCAACGATACCACCAGCCTTGATACTGACCTCCATCTCATGCTTTAATTCTTGTTTTGTGTTATCTACAAGAAAATTAAGAAGATGGAAATCCTTTTCAAGATTTTCAAGAAGAATTACAAGAGGTTCGCCTTGTGGATTCTCCATATCGTAGACGTGGAACGACTTAAAATTACAAGTCACAATCCATCGTGGACGGAGAGAATACGGAAGCTCAGAAGAATAACGTTTTGCCTGTTGGAAAGGAGTGAGAGTTGAGCCATCGCTCTGCTTAATGGGAGCAAGAAGATCTTTGTCAATAGATTTCTGCTCAATCATCACATGCGTCTTTTGGATATACGCATCAATGAAAGAGGTATGATCAAGCTTGACTTGATCCTCAAAAGATATTATTTCCGACGGTGTCTGTACGCCGAGCACATCGGTAAGCAATTCCACCCAAAAGATCTGGCTCTGACCTTTTTCATAACCTTTGTCTCTCCATCGGTCGACAAAGGCTTTAACTTTTGATTTCTGCATAGGTTAGATAGTTTCATCTCATCATTCTATCTAACAATGCTGACTATAAGACATAAAGAAGGGTGTAAGCCTTCTTACGGTCATCTGAGGTAGTAAGCGTCGGATGAATACAGAACCTCTGCCAAGATAAGAAATGCTCACACCCAAACGGGCATGAACATCTTTCTATCTTATCTTGGCGTCAGCTTTGTTCATACGACTGTAGACAGGCCTAAAACCTGCCTTTGTCTACACACGAAAGCCAACCATCATTGGAGTGGTGTTTATTCTGTAAAAAGTGAGTTTCCGACGCTTACATTTTAAGATGACCACAATGATAGTCTGATGTTGTTATGTTAATTTATATGTTGTTATAAATTGTCTTTCTGTTTCTTAGTATTATTTTGTTGTAATCAAATTATATTTCATCATTAATTGAAATTACCTTCTAAAGTTTGGAGAAATTTATCCAATGTACCATTAAACATTACTTCCATCAGTGGATTCTTTCTCTATTTTCAACATTTCCCCAATTTGTTCAATCATTTCACAACTCGGAGTATAGAACGGCAATACATCATCTTTCTCAGCCTCAAAAGCACAATTATAATCAGCTCTCTCCCTCAGCGATTCCATTTGAGAATAAAGCCTACCCGAAGATGGAGGGAATATCCCAGTTTGAACAAAATGTTTTCCAAATCTTAAATGAGATCCTTTATGGCTTCCAACCGGTATTTCTGCACTAATAAGCAATGCTGATACAGCATGAAACAATGCGTAATACAACCTATTAGCAGCCATATTCCACATCTCCATTTGTATAACCTTATCGCATTCCTCAAGTAATTTAATAGATTTAGCATATTCTAAACCTATCAAGATTCCTCTTTCCTCATCAGTCAAAGTACTCATATAATCTCTATTTTATCATTAATGACATTTTTATAATAGAGAGTAAATGATATCTTCTTCCACTCTTCTGTAGAATATATTTGGGGAGAAACATTAGCATCAAAATCCCATCCTAGACGAACTAAAGGATAAGCAACTTCTTCGAAATCTTCCGTACTAATTTTCTTCTTATCCAAAAGAATAAGTATATCCCAATCTGAGTCATCCTTTGCATCACCACGTGCACGAGACCCATATAACCATACATGACCACCTTTAGGCGTCACTTTGCGAGCCTCTTCCGATAACTTGCTCAAGATCATTTTATCATTTGCTACCATCCTTCAATAATTTTATATTATACCGTACAAAAGTAATTATTTTTCATAATTATATCTCATACATAGAGTGAAATTTCGTTTACACATAATGGTAATTAACATGGCACAAAAAAAGCACCATCTTTCGACGGTGCTTTTCTTATATTCTTAGTTAATCAGATTATCCCAAGAATGAGATCAAGATACCTGCAGCAACTGCAGAACCGATAACTCCTGATACGTTAGATGACATACAGTAGTTCAATACGTGGTTTCTTGAATCGTACTTCAATGCGATATCGTTTGCAACACGTGATGCCATTGGCACTGCTGATAGACCAGTTGCTCCGATAAGTGGATTGATCTTCTTCTTAAAGATCAAGTTGTAAATCTTTACAAGACAGATACCACCGGCGATTGAAAGACCGAATGCGAAGAATCCACCTACTACAATACCGATTGTCTGAAGGTTCAAGAATGAATCTACTGTCATTGTTGCACCTACTGATAGTCCTAGGAAGATTGTTGCAGCATTCATGATTGTGTTAGATGCGGCGTCGAAGATACGAGATGTATTAGCACCAATCTCCTTGATCAAGTTACCGAACATTAGCATACCAACCAATGATACTGCTGATGGAACCAAGATCGCTACGATACATGTAACTGCGATTGGGAACAAAATCTTAAGTGCTCGCATGTTCTTAAACTCTGTACCTGAAGGATAAAGCTTATCCTGCTCCTTCATATTGATCTTCAACTCCTTCTCAGAGCAAAGCAACTTCACTACAAGAGGAATGATTACTGGCACAAGAGCCATGTATGAGTAAGCAGCAATAGCGATTGGTCCTAGCATGTGAGGAGCCAACTTGATTGTTGTAAAGATCGCTGTCGGACCGTCAGCACCACCAATGATTGAAAGTGAAGCAGCCTCTTTCATATCGAACTTACCTGAAGCAGCGGCAATCAACAATACAGCAAAGATACCAAACTGTGCACCAGCACCGAAAACGGCAAGCTTCAAGTTACGCAACATTGGACCAAAGTCTGTCAACGCACCTACACCCATAAAGATGATTGGCGGAATGAAACCAGTCTTGATCAACATATAGTAGATGAAGTTCATCAAGCCCAACTCGTGTGCGATAGCAGGAAGAGTCATGTTCCAGATATCAAACTTAACCAAGCCCTTTGCACCTTCTGTTGCTGGATTGATGATGTCAACTACACCACAGTGTCCGATTTCAAAATTAGCAAGATCCTTTGCTGCTACAGCTAATGTCACGATACCTTCACCGTCGACTGCGTTAACACCCATACCTCCACCAGGGAAGTTAGCGATCAACACACCAAATGCGATAGGAATAAGCAACAATGGCTCATACTCCTTCTTGATACCAAGATATAGTAGCACGAAGGCAAGCAAATACATTACGATGAAGCCAGGATTAGCAGCGATGTCGCTGATGGCTGTCATACCGTAAATGTTCTCTATAATACTGTTCATCGTACTTATTATTTAATTTTCATTAGTACATCGTCCTCAGAAACTGAAGAACCACTTGTTAGGCAGATTTCTGTGATTACACCATCACACTCAGCTGCGATTGCGTTGAATGTCTTCATTGCCTCAACGTAGCAAACTGTCTGTCCCTTCTTAACTGTGTCACCAACCTTAACTGGAGTGTCACCGTTACCCTTAACCAAGTAGAACTTACCTTCTAGTGGAGAAGTCAACTCGTTACCCTCGCCTGCGCCGATTGAAGCTGCTGGAGCTGCAGAAGATGCTGCTGGAGCTGCCGATTTACCATCGTTCGCACCGATAACAACCTGATATTTCTCACCCTTAACCTCAACAACAACTGTCTGAGGCAATGTAAGTGCTGAACCGCCACCAGCGTTCTGCTTCTTAGCCTTTCTCTCTGCCAAATCAGCCTCGAAATCAGCCTTAGCCTTTCCGCTTCTCATAGCACGGTACTGCTGTGGGTGCATTGCAAGCTCGAACAACTCCTCGTCGTCCTTACCACAATCCCATCCCTCTTTCTTCATTTCCTCACGGAATGAGTCAAGTGCGTCTGGGTAGTTGCTCTGAGGATCCTCAGTGTGGAACTCTCTACCCTGCTCTTTTGCCTTAGCAACAAGCTCTGGAGCCAACTCACCTGGCAACTTACCTGACTTACCTAGCATCATATCCCAGATATCGTCAGCGATCATTGACCATCTCTCCTTACCCTTCTCCATCTGCATTACGTTCATCAACGCCATGTTCTTAACGTACTGTGAGAATGGAGTCACTAGACATGGGTAACCCATCATAGGCCATACATATTTAACCTCGTCGAACAACTTGATAAGTAGCTCGTCCTGGCTCATCTTTGGCTTACCGTTCTTCTCCTTCCACTTGTTGATGCTCTCAAGGTTTGTCTCAAGGTCTGTCATCAAAGAACCCATCATACCACCAGGTAGACCTGGACCGATAAGAAGTGAGTTCATCTGACGGTTACGAGCTGGGATGTAGTAACCAAGGAAGTCGTCCATCATCTCCTGAACTAGAGTACGAACCTCCATATATGCAGCCATGTTGATCTCCTTAACCTTGAAACCAGCGTCCTTCAACATCTCCTGAACTGCGATGATGTCTGCGTGACCTGTACCCCATGATAGAGGCTCCATACCAACGTCTACATAATCACAACCTGCCTTACAAACCTCAAGGATTGAAGCCATGTTGAAACCAGGACCTGCGTGGCTGTGGTACTGGATTGTGATGTCCTTAATCTCCTTGATCTTACGAGTCAACTCGCCAAGGAATACTGGACGACCGATACCAGCCATATCCTTCAAACAGATCTCATCACAACCTGCCTCGATAAACTGCTTTGCCAACTCAACGTAGTAATCTACAGTGTGGATTGGTGAGCTTGTGATACAAAGAGAAGCCTGAGCGATCATGCCTGCCTCCTTTGCGTATTTGATAGAAGGAATTACGTTTCTTGGATCGTTAAGTCCACAGAAGATACGAGTGATATCTGTACCCTGTGCATGCTTAACCTTATAGAATAGCTTACGTACGTCTGCTGGAACTGGGCTCATTCTCAAACCGTTTAGCGCACGGTCAAGCATGTGAGTCTGGATTCCTGCCTCGTGGAAAGGCTTAGTCCACTGACGAACTGCATTGTTTGGATTCTCACCGAACAAAAGATTTACCTGCTCGAATCCACCACCGTTAGTCTCAACGCGGTCGAAGCAACCCATCTTGATGATTGCAGGAGCAACTTTGACAAGCTGATCTACTCTTGGCACATACTTGCCAGCAGCCTGCCACATATCTCTAAATACTAAACTAAATTTAACTTCTTTAGCCATGATTTATCTTAAATTTTTTCTATTTTTTCAATCTTACCTTTATTACCTGTGATTTTAGCAACAGCCAACTCAACAGCAGTCATAACGTCTGGAGAGATAGCAGCCTGTGCTGGTGCAGCAGCCTTAGGTGCAACTGGAGCCACTTCTTCTGGCACATACTTGTTGACGAAGCGGATAAGCGCATTACCCAACATAATAACAAGGCCTAACACAGCGAAGACGGTAATCATACCGACTATCATAAGCGTTACAGCCTGTTCTATTAAAGATCCTTCCATTTTATATTTCGCTTAATAAAAAGTTATCAATATCTGCAAAGATAATAAACATTATCTCCCTTACAACCAAATCCCTTTGCTTTTTTTGACGATTTATAACAAAAACAGACAGTTTGTTACTTAATATCACATTTTTAGGGAGCCAACTTAAGATTTATAAAATATCTAGGGACAATTATAACAAATCATAAGTTACAAAAATTGATTGTAACGCACAATTAAACGTATACTTTTTCAATTATGCAATATACAATGCAATTTATGCATTTCAAATCACTGATTATGCAATATGAATATTCATCACATCGGCACGTAGCTCACCACTACTCCACTGACGATTCCTATAATCGCTATCTCTGCAAGCAATAAAAAGCATAATGTGTGGATATGTGATAGACGGAATGGATCGTCACATGTGTATTGAGGGAATTTCTCTTTCAATAATCCCACGATTTTAAACGATACCCATCCGAGCAATAATCCGCATAGAGAGCCGACCATAATGTCACCTGGGAAATGTACACCAAGATAAATTCGTGAATATGAACACAGTATTGCCCAGAAAAAAATGGTGGATGTAAGGAATTTATTACGGAACAATAATGTCAGAAACGTCGCTATGGCAACGGAATTTCCCGCGTGCGACGACGGGAATCCATATCTACCTCCTGTGTAATTAAATGCATACGATAGATGCTCCATAATGTTTGGATCATGACTCGGACGCAGACGTGCAAAGAATGGTTTCATCAAACCAGATGTGATTCGGTCTGTCAATAGAAAGACAAGGATTATGCCAATCAATATCAGCCATCCCTCTTTTTTCTTCGTGCGGAAAATCACGTAAAGCATATATAGCACCGGTGGAAACCAGATACCTATCTTCGAAATATTGAAGAAGAATGTGTCCCAGTTCAAATTATGATAAGCTGGGAAATTAAGTGTCTCCATCAGACTATAATCTGTCTGCAATAAAGATTCTAACATAATAACGATGACGTTGACGTTAACGATAACCGTAGAGACGCGAGACCTCGCGTCTCTACATTTATTAATATTTAATGTCTTCCAAAAATAATCCGCATGCCGGAGCCGACGTGGATGCCTTACACCTGTCTTTACTCTCTATGATCTTTCTGAAATCAGCAATCGTGATTTTCTTTCTTCCCACGTCGATCAACGTGCCGACAATCGCACGCACCATATTGCGAAGGAATCGATTTGCTGAAATTCTGAAGACGAGGATGTTTCCTTCCATATACCATTCTGCATGAGTGATCGTGCAGTTGTTGGTCTTGGTATCGGTGTTCACTTTGCTGAAACTTGTGAAATCCTCATATTCAAATAGTATCGACGCCGCTTTGTTCATCAACTCTATATCCAAATCGAAATTGATATACGCCACGGTGTCGAGCGTAAACGGATCCTTATCTTTGGTGATGTAGTAGCGATAAGTACGTTCAGTTGCCGAAAATCTCGCTGAAAACTCGCTGTCGACCTCTTTGATTGCGGAGACGGCAATATCCTTAGGCAACAGTTTATTGATGCGGTAGACAAACTGTGCACCGTCGCCAATATGATTATTAGCATCGAAGTGCGCTGTCATCATACGGGCATGCACACCAGTGTCAGTTCGTCCGGCACCAGTAGTCAAGATCTCCTCACGACAAAGCGTGGAGATAGCTTTGTTGAGCTCCTCCTGCACAGTATTGCCATTAGGCTGAATCTGCCAACCATGATAGTTGGTGCCGAGATATGAGAATGTAATCAAATAACGCATTCAGTCTTCGTTTTCGTTTTCGTCAGCGTTAACGTTAACGTTAACGTCTTACTCCATATATGAATCCTTGAAACCAAGAAGGTAAAGCAAACCGTCAAGGCCGAAATTCGACAACGACTGTTTGGCTGTCTCCTTAACTTTTGGTTTTGCGTGGAAAGCTACACCAAGTCCAGCCAACGAAATCATCGGAAGATCGTTAGCACCGTCGCCCACAGCGATCACCTGCTGAAGATCCAATCCCTCAACCTGAGCGATCAAACGAAGCAAATCAGCCTTACGTTTTCCGTCGACAATATCTCCAAGATGACGACCAGTAAGCTTACCGTCGACAATTTCAAGCTCATTGGCATAGACATAATCCAAGTCGAACTTCTTCTTCAAATAGTTTCCGAAATAAGTGAAACCTCCGGAGAGAATGGCTATCTTGAATCCAAATTTTTTAAGCATTCGCAAAGCACGCTCTGCACCATCCATAATCGGAAGATTCTCTGCGATATCAATCATCACGCTCTCATCCAAACCTTTCAATAGGCTCACACGACGTTTGAAACTCTCGCAGAAATCAATCTCACCACGCATAGCACTCTCTGTAATCGCCTTAACCTCGTCGCCCACACCTGCACGCATAGCAAGCTCATCAATCACCTCAGTCTTGATAAGAGTGGAATCCATATCAAAGCATACAAGGCGACGGTTGCGACGGAAGACATTATCCTCCTGGAAAGAGATATCATAACCCAAATCGCTCGACAGATGAAGAAAATGCGACTGAAGAGCAGCCTTATCTTTCGGAGTGCCACGCACAGACATCTCGACAGATGCTTTGGCATTGGAATTCTCCTCATGCAAAGGAATACGTCCGGAAAGACGAGTGATGGAATCGATATTCAACCCCTGATCGCTCAACGCACCAGAGACGTTGGCTAACAAGTCAGCCGAGATATCACGACCAAGCATAGTGATGATATAACGGTTCTTACCCTGCATGCTCACCCAATCGGAATACTCCTTCTCGCTAATAGTATCGAAGCGGACATTGATTCCCAAAGTCGACGCAGAGAAAAGCATCTCCTTCAAGATGAATCCAGACACCTGCTGGTCGCTTGAGAACAAGATGCCGAGCGACAAAGTGTTGTGGATATCAGCCTGACCGATATCAAGGATTGTTGCACCGTAATGAGCCAAGATGCTCGTCATCTTAGAAGTCAAGCCCGGACGATCAGGACCGGAAATCGACACCAATATTATCTCTTTAGTTTCCAAAATATGCAGATTTAATAATTTGTTTTCTGCCACAAAAATAATAAAAAAAGGGGAATTACGAAATTATAAATAATCACACTCTCCGATTAGAACATTATGCACATCAGTCATCGTTATCGTCAACGTCAACGTTATCGTCAACGTATATCAGAGACAGGACGGACCGTGCGCCCGAGGCTGCGTCTGCTGTAGTCCGTGAGCTTAATGCTAGAATCGAAGTAAAGTCCGTAAGCGTTGTAGCTATAGTCCTCGTCTACAGGAGAACCCCAGTAGTAGCCGCTAGAACCCACATCGTAGCTCGAAAGACCATAGCGACGTCCAGCGGCAGGAAGGAAAATCCA
>JAZUIF010000095.1:0-53624 GCA_045642085.1 Paludibacteraceae bacterium
TCCTTGGCTCACAGAACGACATGGCTACGATCCGACTTCCCTGACCTTGACTACGTTGGGTTCACTCCGAATTAGTTAAAGTTAGCGTTAAGGTTAGCGTTAAGGTTAGCGTTATCGTCAACCTTGACCTTGACTACGTTGGGTTCACTCCAAATAAGTTAAGGTTAACGTTAAGGTTAACGTTTTTTTCGTATCTTTGTACCCAAATATCTTATGTTGAACTAAATTTTTGATTTTGGACATTTCAGTACTGTTTGATAGTTCCGCTGATTCCGGTCCCTTGCCGGAATGGTGCATGTATGGTTTGGCAGCCCTAATATGGGGGCTTGCGTCATTAGCAGTTTTTGTATTCTCTTATTGCGAATACTTCCTTTTTTCGCTCTCGGATGCCGACAAAAACAAGATTTTGAAGAATGATTCTGCCGGTTATTCTGGATTGAAGAGTCTACTGAACGACGAAAAGCAGTCTCTGTCGACAGTGGTACTTGGCTACTGGATCTCGATTGCGGGAATCATTGCTGTCGCCCTATTCATTATTAATTGGACGACCACAATCTTGGCAACCACAAAGGATTGCCCATATGCTTGGGGAATTATTGCCGCTGTTTTGATTCTCACATTCGTTTGGATTCTTTTATGTGCCGACGTATGGCCTCATAAGATCAACAAGCAGGACCGTGTGGCTTGGCTTTACTACTCTTCCAAACCATTGAGATTGGCATCATTCGTACTATATCCGTGCGCGGCATTGCTCAAGCACTCGAAATTCATCGAATGCCGCTTGGGTGTCAAACGTCAGAAGAATATATCACTTGATGAACTGTCACAAACTCTGAATTCCGACTCCATAAGAATTAAAGACAAGGAGGAGAAAGATATTCTCGAAAGCATTGTCACTTTTGGAAGTATCTCTGTGAATGAGATCCTACGCCCAAGAGTCGATGTGGTTTCCGTCAACTATAGCGACAAATATACCGATGTGCTCAAGGTGATTCGTGACAACGAGTACTCTCGTATGCCTGTCTACGATGGTTCTGTCGACAATGTGAAAGGAATTCTATATGTAAAGGATTTCTTGAATTATATTGATCGTGGCGACGATTTCAGCTGGCAGCATCTCATCCGTGCTCCGTTCTTCGTGCCAGAGACTAAGAAGATCGACGATCTGCTTCGTGAATTCCAGGTGAAACGTATGCATATGGCAATCGTAGTGGATGAGTTCGGAGGCACATCTGGAATCGTGACTATGGAGGATATCCTTGAGGTGATCTTCGGAGATATCAGCGACGAGCACGATGTGGAGCAGAAGCTTTATACTGAGCTCGACAAACGCAATATCCTGCTTGAAGGCAAAATGCCGCTTTCTGATTTCTATAAGATCGACAAGATCAACGCAGGTATTTTTGAAGCTCTGGATGTCGATGCCGACACTGTGGCTGGATTGATATTATCATTGAAGGGAGATATTCCGTCGCTCGGAGATGAGATTGTTCATGAAGGATACATATTTAAAATAGTATCCGTAGATAAAAGAAGAATTAAAAAGATAAAACTACGTTTGCCAGATGAAAAGAAGTAAACTACTGGTGATTACAATAATGGTGGCAATCATCACCGCCATCACAAGCTGTTCGAACGACGTGCCTCGTCCGCGCGGCTACTTCCGCATCGCATTGCCGGAGAAGGAGTATGTGAAGTTTGACAACGATTCATTCCCATATAAATTTGAATACGCTGATGTCGCCACGATAGAAAGGAAGGCGACAAAAGACGAGCCATACTGGGTGGACGTTGTGTATCCACGTTTGAATGCCAAGATCTACTGCAGCTACAAGAAGGTAGAGGGCAACTTCCGTGAGGTCAACGAGGATGCACGATCATTCGTATACAAGCATACAATAAAAGCGGACGATATCACGGAGCAGCCATACCAGGATGATTCATCAAAAGTGTATGCCCTACTCTACGAGCTTAAAGGCAATACAGCCTCAGCCATACAGTTTGTTGCGACAGACAGCGTGAAGCATTTCTTCCGTGGAGCCTTGTATTTCAACAACACTCCCAACCAGGATTCTGTAGCGCCAGTGAGAGAGTATATCAGAGAAGATATCATCCGATTGCTGGAAAGCTTGCGATGGAAATGATGATGGTTGAGGGTTGAGGGTTGAAGGTTGATGATTAAAGAACAATTGATATTTTGCAAATATGAACGCAAATAACATATATAAATACATTATTGCGATTGTGGCAGTTGCCGCAGTCGCCTTCTGCGTTTTCTCGGACAAACTATTCTTCAGATTGGATTTGACTCAGGAGAAGCGTTATAGTATTTCTGATAACACTAAATATATGCTTCGTAATGTCGAGGGCGATCTCTCTGTCACTGTCTACCTTGATGGCGACTTGAACGCCGGGTTCCTTCGTTTGCGTAAGGCGACAAAGGAGATGTTGGATGAGTTCAACGTCTATTCTGGTGGAGGATTCTCATATAAGTTTGTCAATCCGTCAGCAGCCGAAAGTGCAAAGGAGCGTGACAAGAAATATGATGAGTTAGAGAAACGTGGTTTACGACGTATTCCTGTTTACGACAAAGATGCAGAAGGAAATCCAACTATGAAGGTTGTTTTTCCATGGGCTGAGATAACATATAAAACTCCTGGCGGAAAGAAATCAACTCGTCCAGTTTGCCTACTTAAAAATGTGCAGGGCAAAAGTGGTGAGGAGAATTTGAACCTATCAGAGCAGAGTTTGGAGTACGAATTGACAAACGTACTTCGTCTACTTACTGACAAGCGTGACACTCGCGTCGCCTTCTTGGAGGGACATGGAGAGTGGCCAGAGCAGTTCGTATACGACTTCACAAAGACATTGAGCCAATATTATAGCATTGACTTCGGTGCTATTGACAATCGTGACGATATACTTAACAACTACGCCGCTGTAATTGTGGCAGGTCCGACGTCGGCACTTCCAGAGAAAGATAAATATGTGTTGGATCAATACATAATGAATGGAGGAAAGGTGTTGTGGCTTGTCGACGCGGTGAAAATCTCATTGGACAGTCTCAGCAAAGAGTCGCAGACAATCGGAGTCGTGAATCAGCTTAATCTCGACGACCAGCTATTCCGCTACGGAGTGCGCATCAACCCTGTTTTGCTACAGGATGTGCAGTGTTCGATGATTCCTGTGAATATGGCAAGAGAGGGAGACCAACCTGATTTCAAACCAGCACCGTGGTATTATTCACCGTTGTTGATCACCTATCCGTTCCACACCATCACAAAGAATGTGACACCAGTCAAGACAGAATTCGTAAGTTCACTGGATTTTGTCGGCGACACAACAAAGATTATCAAGACTCCGCTTCTATTGACATCATCAAGCACACATGTGCAGACAATACCATCTATCGTAAGCATGGATATCATCAATGTGGAGAAGACTGGCTACTACTTCAACATCCGCAATATGATGACCGCAGCCCTACTCGAAGGTCAGTTCTCATCAATCTTCAAAAACCGTATGATACCGGAGGGAATCAAGTCGACAGCACCAATGAAGACAGAGAGCCAGCCGACAAAGATGATTGTTATAGCCGACGCAGATGTTATCCGCAACGATGTGCAAGGATTCGGAGCCAACGCACAAGTTTTGCCACTCGGCTACGATCAGTACATGAACCAGCAGTTTGGCAACAGCGACTTCCTACTCAACTGTGTCAACTACTTGACAGACGATGATGGATGGATGCAGTTGAGAAACAGAGAGGTGAAACTACGATTGCTTAATAAAGCGTCGTCGATCGGAGCTCGACAGTTCTGGCAGCTCCTAAATGTATTATTACCAGTGCTATTGCTTGGCATCTTCGCCGGAGTGTATTTGTTTGTGAGAAAGAAGAAATACAGTTAATTAAACATTATAAAACACGAATTATCAAGAATTAACCACGAATTAATTCATAAATTTTGTTCGCGATGCGAACATATTTAAACATTAATTATAACAAATTAGCCACAAATTAATCCATAAATTTACTGGATTATTTGTGGTATAACCAGTAACATATGGATAGTTTCAACAAGTACAAAGATGACGTATACAAGATTATAGGTGCAGCCATGAGCGTTCATAAAGAACTAAAATGGGGATTATTAGAACCCATATATCAAGAAGCTCTTCATCTTGAATTACTAGAGAAAGGAATAGAAAACCAGCGAGAACAAGAGATACCGTGTTTTTATAAAAAACACAAACTTGATAAAAAATACAGAATAGATATTTTAGCAGGCGAAATAATTGTAGAATTGAAGAGTGTGAAAAGATTGATACCAGAACATCGTGCACAACTTTTCAATTATATGCGACTAACAAAGAAACCAGTTGCACTTCTGATCAATTTCGGCAATAAAAGTCTTCAAGGTGAAAGATATGCATACATTGAAGAAACAAATGAATGCATTCTACTTGATAAGGATATGACGCTTTTATACCAAAAAGATATTGACTGGGAGTATGATTATGAATCAGAAGGATAAAAAAACACAAAAAACAAATCAAAAAAATTCATGAAAAAATTCGTGGATAATTTATGCCAATTTATGTTTTAAAAAAAATAAGGTTTTATGAATTAGTTTTGGTAACTTTGCAAAAATTTTTTTACGATGGTAAGAGTTGGAATCATAGGTGGTGCAGGATACACCGCAGGTGAGTTGCTAAGAATCCTAGTCAACCACCCACAAGTAGAGATCAAGTTTGTCAACAGCACAAGTAATGCTGGCAACTATTTATATGAGGTTCACGAAGGTTTGTTCGGTGAGACTGATATCAAGTTCACTGATGAATTGCCGTTCGACACTATCGATGCAATGTTCATCTGTTCAGGTCACGGTGACAGCAAGAAATTCTTGGAGAGCCACGACGTGCCAGCAAACATCAAGATCATCGACCTTTCACAGGACTACAGAGATGAGAGCAACGGCTTCGTGTATGGTTTGCCAGAGGTTAACCGTGAGAGAATCCGTAAAGCCACAAAACTTGCCAACCCTGGTTGTTTCGCTACAGCCATCCAGATCGGACTTCTTCCGCTTGCAGCAGCAGGATTGTTGAAGAATGAAATCCACACTAACGGTATCACAGGATCAACAGGAGCAGGTGTTAAGCCAGGTGCGACATCACACTTCAGCTGGAGAAACAACAACATCTCTATCTACAAGGCGTTCACACACCAGCATCTTATCGAGATCGGTATGACGATGAGAAATCTTCAGCCATCATTCGATAAGGATATCAACTTCCTTCCTGTACGTGGAGATTTCGCACGAGGAATCTACGTAAGCCAGTACACAGAGTGCGACCTTGACGAAGAGGCAGCAATCAAGCTTTACAAAGATTTCTACAAAGATTCAGCTTTCACATTCGTGATGGACAAGAATCCAGATTTGAAGCAGGTAGTCAACACAAACAAGGGAATCGTACACGTTGAGAAGCACGGCAACAAACTTCTTATCATCTCTATGATCGACAACCTATTGAAGGGTGCGTCAGGTCAGGCAGTCCAGAACTTCAACTTGATGTTCGGACTTGACGAAAAGATGGGATTGAACTTGAAGTCAGTCGCATTCTAATTGTTGCGTGCGACGTGACACTGTCGCGTCGGCATTACTAATTTAAGAACAATAATTCATACAATATATAATGAATCTATTCGACGTATATCCTCTTTTAGATGTTAACATCGTAAAAGGTAAAGGATGCAAGGTTTGGGATGAGAAAGGTCAGGAGTACCTTGATCTATACGGTGGTCACGCAGTAATCTCTGTTGGTCACGCACATCCTGATTATGTATCAGCAATCAGCAACCAGGTAGCAACACTTGGTTTCTATTCTAACTCAGTAATCAATAAGCTTCAGCAGGAGTTGGCAGCAAAGCTTGGAAAGGCTTGCGGCTACGAGGATTACTCACTATTCCTAATCAACTCAGGAGCTGAGGCAAACGAGAACGCATTGAAGCTTGCGTCGTTCACTAACGGCAGAACACGCGTTTTGACTTTGGAGAAGGCTTTCCACGGCCGTACATCACTTGCTGTAGAGGCAACAAACAATCCAAAGATCATTGCTCCAATCAACGCTAACAACCACGTGACTTACCTTCCAATCAACGATCTTGAGGCTTGGGAGAAGGAGATCTCTAAGGGCGACGTGTGCGCTGTGCTTCTTGAGTGCATTCAGGGAGTCGGTGGTATCCGTATGGTCTCTAAGGAGTTCTTGAGCGGACTACGTGAGCTTTGCGACAAATACGAGACTGCCCTTATCTGCGACGAGATCCAGTGTGGATACGGACGTAGCGGTAAGTTCTTCGCTCACCAGCACCTTGGTGTTAAGCCAGATATGATCACTGTGGCTAAGGGTATCGCTAACGGATTCCCAATGGCTGGAGTGTTGATCTCACCTAAGTTCAAGCCAGTCTACGGACAGCTTGGTACAACATTCGGAGGTAACCACCTTGGATGTGCAGCAGCAATCAGCGTGCTAAACATCATGGAGAAAGAGAACTTGGTAGCCAACGCAGCAGAGGTAGGTAAATACTTGATGGATCAGTTGAAGGCTATCAAGTCGTCAAAGATCGTAGAGGTTCGTGGAGAAGGTTTGATGATCGGAATCGAGTTGACAGAGCCATACAAAGAGATCCGTACAAAGCTAGTGTTCGAGCAGCACGTCTTCACAGGTTGCAGCGGCACACACGTATTGCGTCTACTTCCACCTTTGTGCTTGACAAAGGCAGATGCAGATGAGTTCATCAAGCGTTTCAAGGCAGTATTAAACTAAGAAAAAACATAAAATAATATATGGCAAAAGAATTGACTCCACGCGCTGAGAACTACTCACAGTGGTACAATGATTTGGTAGTAAAGGCAGACCTAGCAGAGCAGTCGCCTGTAAGAGGATGTATGGTAATCAAACCTTATGGCTACGCTATTTGGGAGAAGATGCAACACGAGCTTGACACTCGTTTCAAGGAGACAGGCCACGTCAACGCATATTTTCCACTTCTAATCCCAAAATCTTTCCTTTCAAGAGAGGCAGAGCACGTAGAGGGATTTGCTAAGGAGTGTGCAGTTGTAACACACTACCGTTTGAAGACAAACGAGACTGGCGACGGCGTTGTTGTCGATCCAGAGGCAAAACTTGAGGAGGAGCTAATCGTTCGTCCTACATCAGAGACAATCATCTGGAACACATATAAAGGTTGGATCCACAGTTACCGTGACCTACCTATCCTTTGCAACCAGTGGGCAAACGTAATGCGTTGGGAGATGCGTACACGTCCATTCTTGCGTACAGCAGAGTTCTTGTGGCAGGAGGGACACACAGCTCACGAGACACGTGAGGAGGCAGAGGCAGAGGCACAGAAGATGCTTCACGTCTACGGTGATTTCGCAGAGAACGTGATGGCTGTTCCAGTTATCAAGGGAGTAAAAAGTGAGACAGAGCGTTTCGCAGGTGCTGTCGACACATATACAATCGAGGCTTTGATGCAGGATGGTAAGGCTCTTCAGAGTGGTACATCTCACTTCTTGGGACAGAACTTTGCAAAGGCATTCGACGCACAGTTCCAGAACCGTGAGGGAGGAATGGACTACGTTTGGGCAACATCATGGGGTGTTTCAACTCGTTTGATGGGTGCGTTGATCATGACTCACTCAGACGACAACGGACTTGTTCTTCCTCCAAAGTTGGCTCCAATCCAGGTGGTTATCGTGCCAATCTTCAAGGGTGATGATCAGAAGAACGCCATCGCAGAGAAGCTTGACCCAATCATGAAGGAGTTGAAGTCTAAGGGCATCTCAGTTAAGTACGACGACGATTCACAGAAGCGTCCAGGATTCAAGTTTGCAGAGTACGAGTTGAAGGGAGTACCAGTAAGACTATGTATGGGAGCAAGAGACTTGGAGAACGGCACTATCGAGGTAGCTCGTCGCGACAACTTGACAAAGGAGAGCATCAACTTGACAGATACAGTTGCATACGTAGAGAATCTACTTGCCGACATCCAGACAAACATGTTGAAGAAGGCAATGGATTTCCGCAACGCAAGCATCAAGAGCGTAGACACATACGAGGAGTTCAAGACAGAGATCGAGAAAGGTGGATTCATCCTTGCACACTGGGATGGAACAGCTGAGACAGAGGCACTTATCAAGGAAGAGACAAAGGCAACAATCCGTTGCGTGCCATTCGACTCATACATCGCTGGCGACAAAGAGCCAGGCAAATGTATGGTGACAGGTAAGCCAAGTAAGTGCAGAGTATTGTTTGCAAGATCTTATTAATGCATAATTCATAATGCACAATTCATAATTAGGCTTGGAGGAAACTCCAAGCCTTTTTTGTGTTTCAAACAATTGGGAGATTATTTAATCGTTGTCCATGACGAGGATTGTAAAGATACAAATAAGAATATTTTAGTTCACTTTCTCTCCTAACGTCTTATATAACCTAAACAATAAAAATATAAGACTATGGATAGAAATAAAGATTCTAACAATAGCAAGATTCAAGATTTTTTTGATGTGATTGAGTATGGAAACATTCTCAGTCTCGGTATATTCCCGTCTTCCAAAACAATGGATGTTGACGAGTTTGTTTTGACAGCAAAAACAGTTGGTTACAAGTGCTATGAAAATATTGTAACAAGCACAGACGGGAATTTATTCGCTCTATTCAATATCTGCCTTGATGACATGATCTATATATCAGGAAAACTTGGGATCTCCTCTTTTTGGGTTGGGCGTGTAGACGAAGGAGTATTAGTGGTTGAGTACTGGGAAAAGACTGAGCCGACTAAAAAATATAATAAAAAGAAGAATAATTATATTTTGGTTGAGTCGACAAGTAGAATTTCTCAAACAAACAATAATATTTCATTTATAGGGGATCATTATGGATTTAGTTTGAATAGAGATTGCTTCAAAATGATAAATGAAAACATTGAGAAGAACATTTCTGCTTACAGAGAAAAGTACCCGTCTGAGAGCAGAACTAATAAATCTATGATTGAACATTCGATGAATCCATTAGGCGGATATTCTGCATTTAGAATGAGATGCTATCTTAATAAATGATGATCATAATAATGTGATAAAAAAGGAGTTATATAGCAGTTGTCCAAAACTGAGGATTGTTAAGGCCCGGTTTCGATTTATTGACACTAACTCACCTCCTAACGCATCTGCAAATACCTCTGAACTTCATTATAATATTGAATTACAACTTTTTGTAGGCGGAAATTGAATTTGTTGTTTTTAATAACAATATTACGCAACATATGTCTAAGGGGGGTGTAATGATTGAGTTTTTAATTATATTTGCGGTGATTTAATAAAGGGTGCATCTCTACTTGTTTTTACAAAGGTAGTGTTTATCCATGTGCGACTAAACTATAACATTTGCGAAGGATAAAAGCAAATAAAAAATTAATATTATGAAATTAGAAGATTTTAGTTTTAATTTCTACAGTGATTGCTGTACGATTGTTCGTTATAAAGGAACCGATACGGATCTTGTTATTCCATCAGAAATAGAGCACGATGGAAAGAAGTATACTATCACTGAGATTGGTGAAGCAGCTTTTAGAATTTGATGACGATGTGAAAATCGTTAGATCGGGATCTAATGAAGACATCATCACTTGCCTAAGTTCAAGAACAAGTGCAAGTGGCCGTGAGTTGGCTAAATATGCTATCAACGGAGAAGGCTCATACAATAAGTCAGAAACTGCTGCAGAGGCAGTTGCATTGGCAACTAAATTGATGGTTGATTGTGAAAGTCTTGAAATTGATGAGGCTCTTGCTGAAATCAATAAAATAATGCAGCAACACAAGATGGTTATCGCATCTGATGAAGAAGGGTTCTTTGATGAAAAACGTTGCAAGGTTGTAGATGTTGATGGTACACCAATCTATGTAAATATTAGGTGGAATGTTGAGAAATTCGATGAGTTCCTTTCTGGAATGAATGCTCTATTGGCAAAATTCTATGAACCTGTCACCGTAAAAATTTCATATAATGATGATTCCGATCATCGCTTAAGAGAAGAAACCGTCACTTTTAGTGAGATTGCCAGATATATGATTGGAAATGGTGAACCTTTAGATGATTACTTCGACTTCGTATTCAATACAATTCAGGATTATATCTGTTCGAATTGTAAAGAAGACGAGGGAGAAAACCCAAGGACATCAAGTTGGGATTATCTTGTTTGATAAGCAAGATTGTAATCTTTATGTCTATATATTAATCACAGTTTTATAAAGTCCAGGTTGCTTGACTAAAAGTAACATGGACTTATCCTTATATATATTAAAAGAATTTATTATGGCTAAACTATTAATACTTGAAGACTTGTATACCGAGGAGAGTGTTGAAAATGGTATGAAAAATTTCATTTCTTGCCATTTCCTAGTCTATAACTTAAATGCCTCAGAAGCAGGAATATTTGAAAAAGGATCCTGTCTGCTATGGGATAGAATGTCGCCCGAAGATAAAATTTCATACTTTAAGAAAAATATTCCACTAAAATATTTATTTTCAGATGAATATGTTTTTGTGAATGGAAAAATAAAGGGATACACAAAAGATGAATTAGCTCAAAAAACCTTAAAAATAGGATATATGGCTAAATCTTTTACAAAAAGCACGACATTAATGGTGATTGCAGACGAGGCTGACGAGGCGAAAATCAGTAAGGCAGAGGAACTCGGTATTCCAATGTTGTCGCAAGAGGATTTCCTTAAAATAATAAATAGTTAAAATAAAAAATGAAATATAGTATCAATATTGTGCCTCAAGGTGAGTTTTTCAAGATGGTTAGCGGAAAGTTTTTAATCTCTGAGAACTCTGAGCCTCTGTGGTTAAATGATATTGATAGTTTAAATAATTTATAATTATGGGATTTTTAGCTTCTCCTAAGGATAAGTTGCCAGATCTTTCAGATGAGACAATTATAGAGTTTATGAAAAAAAGGAAAGAGCATTTAAGAAAGGCTAATGCTCTTGTGTCAAAACACAAGTCAGGTGTCTTAAATAGTGATGCTGTGGATGTTCTAACAATCATGTATCATAAGGTTATGGCTAATGTGTTATTGCCAAAAAAGAGAATAAGAGCTTGGGAATATCTTTGTGATGTAGATAAAGTAGAAAGTGACGAGTTTGTGGCTCGTCGCCAATTAATGGAAAAGGTGAATGCAGAGTTGATTAGAATTTCTAATTTGCCAATGGATCCTTCTTTTGAAGATATAAAGACATTTTGTAAAGACGAAGCTATTTTGTATTGGTTTGAACGTTCGCCTCATTGTTGGGAAGATGAACATTGCTTTGGGTCGGTTCGTGATGTGGTTGGCACTATGGTAAATATTATACATTTGATAGATTGCAACTTTGTTGAGGATGGCCAGCCCTCGTCTTTGCCTGATTGTATAGCGTATGGCGAATTCCCAATAATTCTGGAGCAAGTGGTATAGGTATTCTGGCAGTTGGGTTCAAACATCAATACTTTGTATTATATAATGTAAAGCCGGTTTGAAATCATATAAATCATATGCCTATGAACATGAAAAACTATTTGAAGCTGGTGCAAGACGCTCAATGCTTCTCGTCTACACAAATTGAATGCATAGAGGATCTTCTTAAAAAAATCGCATTTCTTTTCAAGAAGAAAGATGCGTTGTTGGCTAAAGTAAAGATGTTGCAAATGGAATCGTTTGATGAGGCTATCACAGAACTTCATGTGCTTGCTGATATATATTCTAACAATGGTGATAATGAGTCGGCAAAATCTCTTCGTCTTGTAAACAGGGACAACCTAAAACTTAAATATGGAAAGTATTCTGAGTTGAGAGACGAACTGTTTCTATCTGCCAGTCCATCGTACTTTGGCCACTTAATCTCTTCCAATCGGACGTTAGTTGCCGCGTTAAACGAAGATCTGCAACGTCATAGAGGTACATTTGAAACCTTTATTGAGAAATTGAAAAAGGAGAGTTTGTTTAATGAGAAGAATTCAGACTATCATTTCTCAATAAACATTGTGTATAGATACAACCAGATTGATGATACTCATTCTCTTTTAGACGCGGATTTGGAATTCCATCCGCTCACTTTAAAAGATGATCTATCCGTTTTTGGATTCCTAAAACCAGCTTTTGAGCGTAATCTTAAATCAAAAGATCCAGAAGAATTTATCAATTGGCTTAAGACGGTATATAGTGACTCCAAAACCAGAATTGAAAATGTGAAAAAGGAAATGAAATCATGGCCTGTTTATGTAGTAAAGGGTGGGGATGTCTATGGTCCAGCACCGATAGATGGTTTGTTTGGAAAAAGAACTAAGATTTCATAATTCAAGACATCATTTAATGCTGTTTCATCATTTCCCAGCAATTCCGTCGTTTTAATTCCAGCTTTGCAAAGACAACAAATTCCAAATTAAATCCTTATTCCGAATTTCTAAATTCTAATTTATTTTGTTATTTTTGTAACGTTTGTGTTTGATGATGATTTACATCATTTTAATTCAATAAAATTATAAACTATACATACTACAGGCTTTCATTTTTATGAAGAAAATTTATTTATCACTTTTATGCGGTTTGATGCTTGGCACATCATGCACAAAAACTGCTGACAAAGCTGCGTCGAACAAAGAGTGTGCTAAGTCGACTGCATGCAACGGACCAATTGCAAAAGACACTTCTTGGAAATCATTGTCGCTTCGTGAGAAAATCGGACAGACAATGCAGATCGTGGCTAAACCTTTGGATCATGCGGCTATAGGAGGCGGATCTATCAAAGGATTCATGGAGAAGTATCCTGTCGGTAGTATCTTTATCGCAGACTGGTACATCAAAGAGAAGTACGCTCCAAAGTCACCATTGGAGGTGATGCCAGGCGTAATGAAGGATTATAACGACAACGCTAAATACCCTATCCTTTTCTGTGAGGATTTCGAAAGAGGTATCGGAGAAACATACTCTCAATACACTCACCTACCATTGGGAATGTCACTTGGTGCAGCCAACGACACAGCATTGGCATTCGATGCTGAGCAAGCTCTTGCATTGGAGTCGCGTGAGATGGGATTCAACTGGCTTCTTCACCCAGTATCAGACCTTAACTTCAACCCTCTTCAGGAGTTGGTTGTTGAGCGTTCAATCTCTGACGACGTTGATATTGCTCTTCCTATCTTGACAAGCAAGATGAAAGGTATGCACTCAAAAGGTGTTATCTCGACAATCAAACATTTCCCAGGCGACGGAGTATCAATGCGCAACCAGCACTTGATGACAACTACAAACTCAATGTCGAAGGAAGAGTGGACAAAAACATATGGCAAACTATTCCAAGGTTTGATTGACAACGGTGCTCCTTCTATTATGGTCGGACACATCAAGTTGCCAGCATTCCAGACAGAGAAAGTCAACGGTTTCACTCCACCTGCAACTCTTTCTAAGGAGCTTATGGTTGATTTGTTGAAGGACAAGATGAACTTCCGTGGAGTTATCGTTACAGATGCTTTGAACATGGGAGGTTGTGCAGGTTACTACAAGAACGAGCTTGAGGTATCCGTACAGTGTTTCGTTGCTGGTGCTGATATCGTATTGTGGCCAGACTTGGCATACATGGATACTGTTGAGGCTAGAATCCTACGTGGAGAGATTCCTATGGAACGTTTGGATGACGCAGTTGAGCGTGTTTGGGCGATGCGTGAGAATTTCGGATACAACACAAAGGAGAATCACAAGATCGCAACTCCTATGACAGCTGAGGACAAAGAGTTCGTTAAGAATACAGGTGCAAGAATCGCAGAGAAGGCTGTGACTCTTGTTGAAAACTCAGAAAACCTTCTTCCAATCAAGGCTGAGGATGGCAAGAAAGTCCTATTGATTGAGATCGGAGAGGAGATGAAAGAAGAGATGTTCACAGTGACTAAGAGAGAGCTTGAGAGCCGTGGTTTTGAGGTGACTATCCTAAACAACCCATACTTCTACTCATGGGGTTGGCAGATCGATTCTCTATACAAGTTCGACAAGGTACTTGTATGCTTCGAGAACCATTATTTCAGCCCAGTTGGTTCAAGTCTACTTAAGAAGAAAGAGTCGATGGGTGTTTGGACAGCTAATATGTTGGATCCACGCAAGAGAATCGCAATCTCGTATGCAAACCCTTACACTACAGAGATTTACGAAGAGATTGTTCCAACAAAGATCAATGCATACAGCATCGACACATTCTCTCAGAAGGCAGTTGTAAAGGTATTGACTGGAGAACTTCAGGCTACAGCTAAGTCGCCAGTTAAGCTACATCGTGATGAATTGAAATAATCATTATTGATTTGATTTATAAAAGGTCAGGAGGAAACTCCTGACCTTTTTTAGTATCAACCATCAAACATCAATCATCAATCAAAACAGGCCTGAGGTTTCCCCCAAGCCCATTATGAATTATGCATTAAGCATTATGAATTATTAAAGCTGTGATGCTGGCAACTCAAAGATAGACTTTGCTGTCTTGCCTGGATCACCTGTCTCGTAACCTCTCTTCAACCAACGTGAACGCTGAGCTGATGTACCATGGTTGAAAGTCTCTGGCTGTGTACGACCGTAAGCCTGCTGCTGTAGATAATCGTCGCCAATCTTAGTAGCGGCATTCAAACCTTCCTCGATATCTCCAGCCTCCATTGAGTTGTACTTAGCGTTATCGTGGTGCGCCCACACACCAGCGAAGAAGTCGGCCTGTAGCTCAAGACGCACATTCAAAGCGTTGCTCTCTGCCTGAGACATTCTTGCTTGCTGCTGCGACACCTGCTGCAATGTACCAAGAAGATACTGCACATGATGACCTACCTCGTGAGCGATAACGTATGCTTTTGCGAAATCTCCCTTAGCACCGTAGTTTGTCTCCAACTGATCGAAGAAATCAAGGTCGATATATACTGCCTGGTCGCCTGAACAATAGAAAGGACCAGACTGTGAAGTCGCATTTCCACAAGCTGATGATACTGAGTTACGGAACACCACCATCTTAGGAGCCTTATATGTCATGCCTGAATTCTTGAACACCTCTGTCCACACATCCTCAGTACCAGCTAGGATCTGTGCTGCAAACTGATACTTCTCCTCATCTGCCTTAGTTGGCTTGTAGCCATTTCCTGTCTCAACCTTTGGCTGGCTTGCATAATTACTAAATCCAGCCTGTAGACCAGATGCCACACTACCTGTCTGAAGGTATGTGAAAATACCAACAACAGCAGCAACCAAAAGACTACCGCCACCGACAGCTTTTCCACTTACTCCACGTCTGTCATCCACATTGCTGGATGTTCTTCTTCCTGTTAGCCTCATTATTTTATGTTTTAAAGTTTGTATTCTAATGCAAAATTAATATTTTACGTTGACGTTGACATTAACGTTAACACTTTTTATCAATTTCATCGTTCTTGCCAACGTTAACATCACATTTTATTTCACACCAAATTCCTTATCAATCTTAAGCATTGATGCTATAAAGAACGGAGGAATTGTGCAGATGCATACCCAAATGAAGAAGTTAGTGTAGCCCAACATCTCCTGCATATACCCCGCAATCATTCCCGGAATCATCATACCTAGAGCCATCAGACCAGTGCAAATAGCGTAGTGAGTAGTGGAATATTTGCCTTGCGAGATGTAGACAAGATAAAGTGTGAAGGCTGTGAATCCAAAACCATAGCCGAATTGTTCGACGGCAACCATACAATAGATGGTAGGAAGGAACGTAGCCTGTGTCGCACTTAAGAAAATATATACCACATTCGGGATATTCATAAACAACAGCATTGGGAACATCATCTTCTTCAATCCATATTTCGACACTGCGATACCTCCAAGCACACCGCCTGTCATCAAAGCAATCACGCCGACAAGACCATAGATATTGCCCACATCAGTCAATGTCAAACCAAGTCCACCATGCTCGATCGTATCCTTCAAGAAAAGTTGGGCAATCTTACCAAGTTGAGCCTCACCAAGTCGGTAAGTGAAGATGAAAAGCAGAGCAAGCACCAACTCACGCGTTGTGAATTTAGCGAAAAAGGATTGAAAATTATTCTTTAGTGATGTTAAAATTCCAGACTCATTCTCCTTAGAAGCATTTTCATTAGACGCTTCAGCCACAACTACGTTCTGATTTTGGGATTCGTTCTTCTCCTTCGGTAAAAAAGCAAAATGATAAGCCGAAAGCACAAGGAAAGCCACAGCCATTATATAAAAGACAGTACTCCAAGCACCTGCATGAGCAGGAATAACTTCCATTCCAGCCTCAACATTTCCCTCAAAGAGTTGACCAGCCAACACCAAGCATCCCCACTGGCAAAGCACCGTGCTGATTCGATAGAAAGTATTGCGGATACCGACGAAGAACGACTGTTGGTTAGTATCCAAAGCCAAGATATACAAACCGTCGGCTGCTATATCGTGAGTGGCAGAAGCAAAAGCACAAAGCCAGAAGAAAGCCAGCGACGCATTAAGCCAAAAATCGAGAGGCGCAGAGAAAGCGACACCCGCAAGAGCAATCGCCACAATGAACTGCATCACCACGACCCACATCTTTTTGCTTCCAAAGAGATCCAGAATCGGACTCCAGAACGGTTTGATAACCCAAGGAAGATACATCCAAGAAGTGTAGAGAGCCACGTCAGCATTACTCAAACCCATTTCAGAAAGGAAAAGCATAGCTAGAGTGTTCACAGCGAAGTAAGGTGCACCTTCAGCCATATAAAGAGTGGGAATCCAAGCCCACGGAGTCATTTTTCGGTTATTCATATCGTTCTTTGTCAATTTTCACAAAAATAATGTGAAATAGAAATATTTGCAAATGATTTAAGAAAAAGGTCACAACACCCTATTCAATCATTTGTGTCAATCATTTTGAGTGTCGGGTTAATGATTTTTGTTTATTATATCGGAACAGACAATTATAAACGAAAAAAGACGCTCTTTCAAGCGTCTTTTCCTGTTGTCCTACTAGGACTCGAACCTAGTCAAACGGTACCAAAAACCGGTGTGCTACCATTACACCATAGGACAATCACACTGATAGCCTTTAGGCTCTCATTTGCGGGTGCAAAGGTAGTTTGATTTCTCTATATCTGCAAATAAAAGCCGATATTTTTCGTTAGTTTTTGGTAAAAAAGGATATTTCAGCGACTTACAACATACTTGCAACGCCAATGTTAACACATATTTGCATTTTTATTCGCATTGGAATCATGAGTGAATAAACAAACTTTTTAACACTTTTTTCAAATCATTTTTCATATCCTACCCCATAATAGCGAGTTATGATTTTAGTATGCAACTTTTCTTTTTTTTTGACCTTAAATCTATTTTTTCTTCCCAACTTTGCAATCGTAAAACAAATAACATGGACGACGTAATCGGCGAACTACATATAATGAAAGTATACCCAGAGACTATCGTGGATGGTCCGGGCTTTCGCTATTCGATCTACCTGTCGGGATGCAGACACCATTGCCCTGGCTGTCAGAACCCGAATAGCTGGAATCCGTTGGCTGGACTTCCATTGAAGCGTAGTATGGTAGATGAGATAGTTGAGGCTATCAACGAGAATCCGCTTCTCGATGGTGTCACTTTCTCCGGTGGCGATCCATTCTTCAATCCAAAAGATTTTGGTTACATCTTGAAGAGAGTCAAAAAAGAAACAGGTAAAAATATCTGGGTTTATACAGGTTACCGTTTTGAAGAACTTCTTGAAATTGAGGAGATTGTACCACTTTTAAGCTATATTGACGTGATTGTAGACGGCAGATTCGACCAGTCTAAATTTGATCCGCGTCTCGACTGGAGAGGTAGTTCCAACCAGCGACTAGTGAAGGTACAGGAGGAGCTCCGTAAATACCGCAAGGAAAAAAAAGAAGCGGAGAAAGCTGCAAGTAAAGCAGCTTGCTGAATGAGGCAAAACAAAGAATAAAAGATATAGAAATTTTAATTGGTTAAGTGTTTGAAGACCGTGCGTTTTGACAACGAGCGGTCTTTTCTTTTTGATTCATAGATGAGATTTCTCTGTTGACATCAAATTTTTTTGTTCTTTTAATCTAATGTTGTAACTTTGACGAAGATTTATAAACACTCGCTAACAGAATGTTTATTGAAATTAGTCAAAGCAAATCATTTGCTATAGTTATAAACTTATAAACGTAAAAATGGAACAGTACAAAATGCCAAATGAAACAAATCCAATGTTGTCTAACGAAGGGGAAATCGTTCTTTATCAGCCTAATGAGAACATCAAGATTGAAGTTAAAATTGATTCTGACCAAGACACCGTATGGCTTACAAAAAAGCAAATGGCTGAACTCTTTGGTCGTGATCGCACCACTATCAGTCGACATATCTCAAATATTTTTGAGCAAGGAGAAGTAGACTCCAGAGTGGGGTGTGCATTTTTTGCACACTCCACTCGACACGGAGCTATCGAAGGAAAAACACAAACTGATGATATTGAATTTTACAATCTTGATGTCATAATTTCTGTGGGCTATCGAGTCCACTCTCCACAAGGAATTCATTTTCGCAAATGGGCGACTAACATTCTTAAGCAACATTTGCTAAAAGGATACTCTATCAATCAACAGATTCTTTCAATACAACGCCAATTTGATACACGTCTTGATTTACAATCTGAAAGAATGTTTCTTCTAGAACAACGACAAAACCAGCAACAGCAACAACTCGATTTTTTCATTCGCACATCTACGCCTCCAGCTGAAATGGTATTCTTCAATGGCGAGTTCTTTACAGCTCGAGTCGCCTTGGAAAATCTGATAAAATCAGCTACACATCGAGCTATAATTATAGACGGATACATAGATGCCAGGACCTTTGATATTCTTGGCACACGACCAGCTGGGGTTGTCGGTCAGATATACACCGTGGGAGTAGGTGCTGGCATAGCCCGTCTTCGTGACGAACATAATCGTCAACAAGGAGTCGAAGCTATAGAGGTATTTAAATGGAAAAAAGAATCGCACGATCGATGGTTAATCATTGACGATCGTCTTTATCATTGTGGACATTCTATCAATGCTTTAGGAAATAAAATGTCTGCCATAACACTTATGGGAAAATCTCCAGATGATATTCTTGATGAAGTACGATGACGTCAAGCATCAAACCATTTCTCAAAATGGCAAACGTTTGGTTTGATAAAAATTCTGTATCTTTGCAAAAAAGAAAATCTTATGGTAGATCCAATAGCAATAATAAAAAAATATTACGACGAGAACAGTGAGCTTTATAATATCTTGGTGACTCACTCTAGAGAGGTGGCAGACAAAGCGTTGCAGATTGTCGACGCACATCCTGAACTTGGTGCCGACCGTCAGTTTGTGGAGGAAGGTGCGATGCTTCACGATATTGGCATTTTCAAAACCAATGCTCCCGACATCTGCTGTGAGGGAGATCGTCCTTACATCTGTCATGGCACTCTCGGCAGCGAATTGCTTCAAGCAGAAGGTCTGCCTCGTCATGCATTGGTGGCGGAGCGACACACAGGCACTGGCTTGTCGCTCAAACAAATTATTGAACAGGAACTTCCTATTCCTCACCGCGACATGCGTCCTGTGAGCATAGAAGAACAGATTATCTGTTTCGCCGATAAATTCTTCAGCAAGACTCATCTTGGGGTTGAACGAAACTTTGAAAGGTCGAGAGCTAAACTAGAAAAATTCGGTGAAGAATCACTAAATCAATTTGATAAGTGGGGTAAGATGTTTTTATAACCGTTAACGCTGACGTTGACTGAGAATCCACATTTAATAAAAAGCCAATATGGTAAAAGAGATAATGCACGATCCAATGTTCCTGTCTCAGAAATCTGAGCCAGCAACAGAAGACGATAAACAAGTAGTGACTGATCTACTCGACACTCTACGCGCCCACTTGGATGGATGCGTGGGTATGGCAGCCAACATGATCGGCGTCTTGAAAAATATCATCGTCGTTTGTGTAGGAGACAAACAGGTCGCATTCATCAATCCTGTGATTACTGTGAAATTAAAACCTTATCCAGCAGAGGAAGGTTGTCTTTCATTGCCAGGAGTAAAAAAGACTATACGATACAATGAAATAGAGTTGGAATATCTAGATACTGACTTCAAACCTCAAAGAAAGAAATTCAGAGGCTTTACCGCTCAAATCATCCAACATGAAGTGGATCATTGCAACGGAATCCTGATATAATGCAGAATTCATAATTCAGAATGTATAATTGTCGGTATAATCCAAACTAATTAGTATATCCATCATTTTAATAAAAAAGACGGAGCATGCCCCGTCTATTATGATTTATAATTCGTAGTTGGCTCGTACCGACAATTACGAATTATGAATTATGCATAACGAATTAAACTCAGTTTCCTCTCTTAGCCTTGTGTCCCATCTTCTTCAGACACTCCACAGCAGCATCACGCTTATCTCCTTGAATAAGAATTTCTTCCTCACGATACGAGCCTCCTGTAGCAAGTTTCTTCTTTAATGTGTCAGCAATCTGACGAACTGTTTCCAAATCACAAGTGAAACCAGAGATGATAGTGGCAGCCTTGCCTCCTCTACCCTTTTTTTCAAAGCTCACAATCAAATTTTGAGAGTCGACCTTCTCCTCTACCTTTTCTTCCACAACTGGTTCAGGATCCCCTTGTGGCAATGTTCCTTTAAGCGCAGATAGCGAATCTTTCCAATCCATATATTAATTTCATTTTCGTTATTTTATAAAACAAAAATACACGTTTTACGTCAAAATCTATATTTTCAACCAAATTCTTTGTTTTCGCACACAATAAAAGCCCAACATATTCGTTTTATGTTAAAAACAAATTAGGTCAAATTGCTCAAAAAGAAAAATAAAATCTTAAATTTGCGAAAATGGTATATATAGAATAAAATGAAGATAATTTGTATCGGTTGGAACTACGGTGCCCACAATGCAGAACTATATAAAGAAGAGAAGAAAGAGCCAGTGCTTTTTCTAAAGCCAGAGACATCTTTACTTCGCGAGAATAAGCCATTCTATCTGCCAGATTTTTCACAGCAGGTGGAGCATGAGGCTGAGCTTGTAGTGAGAATAGGCAAGATGGGCAAGAATATCGCTCCGAAATTCGCGGATCGTTATATCGACGCTATTACTATCGGTGTCGACTTTACAGCTCGCGACTTGCAGGCAGCAGCCAAAAAAGCAGGGGCTCCGTGGGATATCAGCAAAGGATTCGACAATTCAGCTCCAGTGGGTGAGTTCGTCGACAAAAGCAAATTTACCGACCTACAGAACATCAATTTTTGTTTGACTAAGAACGGGACTACAGTCCAGACAGGAAACAGCAAGGATATGATCACATCAATAGCAGAAATCATATCATTGGCTAGCAAATATTTCACATTGAAGACAGGAGACTTGATATTCACAGGCACTCCAAGCGGAGTTGGCAAGGTGGAGATCGGAGACGAGATCAAAGGATTCGTTGAAGGTCAGGAATTATTGAGTTTCAGTGTCAAATAATAATTAAATAATAGGGTATGAAGAAGTTATCAAGAAATATTTTAACATGCACGTTTGCCTTAACATTGGCTTCCATGAGCGGAGTCAACGCTCAATTCTTACGTTCATACACCGACAAATCTGTGCTCTCTAGTGGACGTACCGTAAAAATCAGAGTTCAGGAAGAGGGTCTTTACTCATTCACATACGACGAATTGCGCAAAATGGGCTTTTCAAATCCTAAGAACGTACATCTACGCGGATATGGAGGAGAGATGCTGAATGAAGACTTCACCGACAGCTACCCATATGTCGACGACTTGGCAGACCAGCCGACAGTAGACTTAGGAGACAGAGTGGCATTCTACCTAAGAGGTGTAGTCGGACTAACAAAAATTGGAGCAACCGCAACCAATAATATTGGACTATCCGAGAATTACACTTCCGACTATTCTTACTATTTTCTTCACGAAGAAGATACAGAAGCCAAAAGAATTGAGGTTGCGGATGAGCTAGAAGAAGAATTCTATAAAGAGACATCATACACAGCTATCAGATGGCAGAAGTTTGATGATATCAATATCGCCAAAACCGGAAGAAACTGGTACGGAAACAAGTTCAGCAATGGCGACAGCAAAACATTCACTTTCTACTTCAGCAATATGATTGCAGGAGAGATTGGAAGAATCTACAGCAACGTCATGTCTGCGTCGTCGACACAAGGAGCATTTTATCTGACTACAGATTTGTCTGATAAGAAAAAGACATTCGATAAGACAACACACTACGACCTTGGTTATGAATCAGTTATGGATGCAGAAGTGACACAGACCTCATCCAACTCAATGTCCGTCACATACAAATACGAGACAAGTACAACAACTGGTGCAGGATACATTGACTATATAATAGCAGCTGCGAAATGTAATTTGAAAGGAAACGTGGGCTATCAGATGATTCCTGTTTCTCCTTCGTCTATTGAAAGAAACATCACATACGCAGCTTTAAATTCGACACAGAATCTACAGGTTTGGGACGTGTCGGAGATTGGCGATGTCAAAAGAATCCCTACCAGATTGAGTAAAGACAGTCTTATTTTCACTGTGAAGACTCGACCTACTGTCGGAAAATACATTCTAGTCAACTGGGGAGGAGGATTCCAGACACCTGAGGTCGTAGGAGAAGTTGCAAACCAAAACCTACACGCACTCAGAGACATAGAATATGTAGTAGTCACAAACCCTGAGTTCATCGGACCAGCTAAAGAGTTGGCTGAATTCCATAAGAAAGAAGATGGTATGAGTGTGGCAGTAGTCACAGATGAACAGGTGTACAATGAATTCTCAAGTGGAACACCTGATCCAACAGCCATCAGAGCATTCATGAAGATGCTATGGGATAGAGCGGCAGTATCTGAATACGGTATTTATCCACAATATCTATTGTTGGTTGGAGACGGCACATACGACAACAGAGGTAAACTGAAAATAACTGACTTCAACAAGATGGTCACTTATCAGTCTGTCAAGTCGTTGAACGAGACATCCAGCTATTCATGCGACGACTACTTCGGTTATCTAGAAGACGAGACATTAGGCTACAACAACCTATATTTAAACAAACGAATCAACGTAGGTGTTGGACGATTCCCAGTCACAAAAGTAGAGCAGGCACAGGCACTAGTCGACAAAGTAAAACAATACTATGCGTCTGAGTCTGGAGAATGGAGAACAAAAATCATTGCTTTGACAGACGACAACGAAGAGCAGACATCGACATCTGGATTCCACTCATTTATATCACATCAGGAGGAAGCTATATTTGCAGTGGAGTCAACAGAGCCAAGAATGAATATAACACGAATTTACTGGGACAACTTCACTTGTGACCTAAGTGGTGGATCACGCAGATACCCAGGAGTAACTGATGCAATTGATAAGAAGTTTGCTGAAGGTGCATTGATTTTCAACTATCTAGGACATAGTTCATACAACGCAATCAGTTCCGAGCATTCATATTCAATTCCTCAGGTACAGTCAATATACAACAAGATATATCCAGTATGGTTTGCAGGAAGTTGTAATCTTTCTCAGTACGACGATTTCAGATCTAGCTATGGAGAAGAGATTATCCTTAACCCTAATGGAGGTGCCATCGCTTCTATCGGAGCTGTGCGTACAGCGTATGCATCACCAAACCTATCATTGGACAAGGACTTTTTGAGACAGACATTTAATCCTGAAAACGATTACCGTTTGGGCAAAATATACAAGGCAGCCAAGACGATTAGAGGTCAGGATTCCAACAAGATGGTCTACATTCTATTAGGAGACCCAGGCATAAAGCTAAAAGTCCCAGAGTTGAACTTAGCCATCGATTCCATTGTGACATTGAACATGGATGGCACTGAGGAGAAAACAGATACTTTGAAGGCATTGTCTAAAGTAAAGATTTATTGTCATGTAGAAGATGAAAATGGAAACGAGCTCAGCCAGTTTAACGGAATTGTAAATGCGATACTCAAAGACAAGGAGATAAAAGCATTTACATTGGGAAACAAAGCGAATATTGAGCCGTACACATATCGAGATCGTCAGAGCACTTTGTATTCTGGTTCTTCAATCGTAACAAACGGAAAGTTTGACATACAGATGATTATCCCTAAAGATATCAACTACAAAATCGGATATGGAAGACTATCCATGTATGCATACGATGAGACAAACGAATGGCATGCCATGGGAGCAAATTCAGATCTAATTGTAGGAGGAAGCTCATCAGATGTTGAGCCAGACAATGTCGGACCAAAGATCGATATGACGGCAAATGGAGAGAAATTCAAGGATGGTTACAAAGTCAATTCGACTCCAATGATAAACATCAACCTATCTGATGCAAGCGGAATCAACGCCACTGGTAGCAGTATAGGTCATAATATCACTTTGACTATCGACGACAACACAAAGAACGTCATCTCTCTTAATTCAAAATTCAAGTATAGCATGGGAAGCTGTACAGAGGGAAGCGTCGACTACCATATTGAAGAGGCTCTAAGTGAAGGTTGGCATACAATCAAAGTCAAAGCATGGGATTTGCAGAGCAACTCATCTGAATATACAATCAATATTTACGTGAGCGAAAGCATCTCTCCAGAGATAGAGACACTAACAGTCTACCCTAATCCGGTAAAAGACCAGTTCACTCTATACGTGAAGACCAACAGACCAGATGAAATTCAAACACTTGAATGCACAATGTCTGAATTGTCAGGACGACAGGTTTCAAGAAAGGAATTTAAAGACAAACCAACAGATGGTACTTGGAGACTCGAATGGAATCTTCATGAGTATGGTAAAGTAGCACCGGGAATATATCTATTGCATGTTCGCGTCGCTACTGAGAAATCAGATTTTGCAGAAAAAACAGAAAAAATTGTGGTTATTGCACAATAAATTGTAATATTGCACGTTAATTGAGTAGAAAAGAATAAAATCGAAATAGATGAAAAGAATAAAAGCGACTTTGGTAGGAGCAGCTATGCTATCCGTATTGAGTGTAAGCGCAGAGAAGAAAAGCGATTACTTCAACCCTCTACAGACAGCGATACCATCATTGAGTATTGCACCTGACGCAAGAGGTGGTGGTATGGGAGACGTTGGAGCAGCGACATCTGCTGACGTATATTCTCAATATTGGAACCCTTCAAAATATGCCAATATGGAAAACAAGGGAGGTATTGCCATTTCATACACTCCTTGGTTGAGAGGAATTGTTAGCGATATCGACTTGGCATACCTAGTTGGTTATTATAAACTTGATGACAGACAGGCATTGTCAGCTTCATTAAGATATTTCTCATACGGAGAAATCAACTTGTCTGATATGCCTGGTCCTTCAGGAGAAGTCATTTCACAGGGAACTGCCAAACCTTACGAAATGGCAATCGACGCTGCATATTCACGTGCACTAAGCCAGTATTGGAGTGCATCAGTTGCATTGAGATTCATATTCTCCGACTTGATGAACGGAGTTATAGATGAGGAGGTAAACTCAGCCGCAAAATCAGTTGCTGCCGACATCTCTGCTATATATTGCCGTCCTTTTGACTTGTCAGACAAGAGAACTGCAAAATTGAGCATAGGTACAAACATCTCTAACATTGGTGCTATGGCAACATACGATGATGGTTTGACTTACCAATATATCCCAACAAACTGGAGACTAGGAGTAAACTTTGAGTATCCAGTCGACATCTACAACAAATTCTCTTTGTCGTGGGATTTGAACAAGCTACTTGTGCCTACTACACCAATAGAGGCAGACTATGAAACAAGAGAAGAATTCGATAAGGCTTTGGAGGAGTATCATGGATACGGAACTGTCAAAGGTATGTTCAAGTCATTCGGTGACTCAGGTGGTTTTGGAGAAGAGATCAAGGAAATCACTTGGAGTCTTGGTGCTGAGTACTCATACAGAGACATGTTCATGGCTCGTTTCGGATACTTCCATGAGAACGAGACAAAAGGAAACAGAAAGTATTTTGCAGCTGGTGTAGGATTCAAGATGAGAGTGTTCGAAATCAATGCCGCATATTTGATCGCAGCTCACTCAAACTATAATTGTCCACTAGACAAAACTTTAAGATTCTCTCTAGGATTCAATTTCGACGGAATGAAGAAGTTGGTTAACAACTCAGATGCCGAATAATCTATTTCGTAGAGACAATTTTGCAAATATACGAAGCGAATCATCAGAGACGCACTGATGCAAATTGACAGAGACGCACTGATGCAAATCTCAGAGATGCATTGATGCAAATTGACAGAGACGCACTGATATAAAAAAGCAGAGACGCACGTCCGTGCGTCTCTACTTTTTTGAAAGGGCCTCGTTTATACGAGCAAAATGTGTTTTTGCACAAAAAAAATTTCAAGCTTTGCAATTTTTCTACTAATTTTGCAAGGCTAAATTGAAAATAACAATGATAAACAGAATCCTTCTTCGAATCAAAGTAATTCAGATACTTTTTTCGTACTACAAGAGCAACAGCAAAGATGTCAACGATGCAAAGAATGAATTGTCAATTTCTCTAGACAAGACATACGAACTTTATATGCTTTTGCTAAGACTTGCAGTTGAAGTATGTGATTATGCAAAAACAAGAAAAGAGTCTATCGCAAAGAGATGCCAGATGGCTGGTGACGCTAACTTTGACAGTGGCGAAAAGACACCTGCTGACTTCTTGGCAGAAAACAAGGTTGCGCTACAGCTTGCTGAGAATGAGACTTTGAACAAATTCCTAGAGGATAACAAACTATCTTGGAACAAGCATCCTGAAATCATCAACTCTCTATATTCAGAGGCTTTGTCTTCACAGGCCTACGAGACAGCAGAAGCTAGCGAGCGCGACTACGACTGCGACCGCCGTTTCTTGCGTGCTTTCTACAAGAGTGTTGTTACATCTAACCAGATGTTGAATGATGAGTTGGAAGGCATGTCGATCTACTGGAATGATGATACTGAGACAGTAATCAGCTTCATCATGAAGACAATCGCACGTTACGAAGAGACTACTCCTAACGACTACGAATTGATGCCTAAGTTCAGTGATCCAGCTGATGAGACTTTCGGTTTGACTTTGCTTACAAAGGTGATCTACAACAAAGAAGAGTACGACGAACTTATTACTGCTCACATCAAAAACTGGGATAAGGATCGCGTCGCATTTATGGATAGAATCATCCTTCAGACTGCAATTGCTGAGCTTTTCGCATTCCCTCAGATTCCAATCGTTGTGACACTAAACGAATACGTAGAGCTTTCAAAATACTACAGCACTCCAAGAAGTTCAACATTCATCAACGGTGTGCTTGATGCAATTGTGAAAGATCTAAAGGAAAAGAACAAATTGACAAAAGTTGCGGTGATAACACCAAAAACAAGATAATTAAATACTAAGAACATGAATCTATTATCAATTCTACTACAGGCTCAGCCAGGTCTTGGCTCAATGCTACCAATGCTTCTTGTCTTCGGTGCTTTCTTCGTCTATATGATCTGGAGCCAGAAGAAGCAAGAGAAGAAAATCCGACAGTACCGTGCCAACCTAAAAGTTGGTGATCCAATTATTCTTCAGTCTGGTATCTTCGGTAAGATCAAAAGTTTGGAGGCTGACGGTGTGACAATCCGTATTGAGATTGCGCCAAACGTGGTCATCAGCGTAAACATCAACCACGTTTATCCAACTAACGAAGTTGCATCTACAAAATAAAGTTATCTATTCAGCTTTTAGAGTGTAGTGAAGGACGAAATTCTAAATTTCATAGAGAATCAAATCAAAAAGGCCAGGGAATTTGTGATGAGCAAAGACCTTTGGGTCTTTTTGTTTTTTTTGACAATATCCGCTACCCTATGGCTGATGCAGGCATCTTCTGAAAAAGGAGAGTCTACAATACGAATCCCTATTGAATATGATAATATTCCTGAAGGATTCCAAAAAAGCGAACATTTATGTTCTGCTCTTGAGGTTAGAGTAACCGACCAATGGCAGACGCTGTTCAAATACAATGCTAAGATGGCTTTTGCTTTTCTTGGTTACGGATTCGATACTATCAAAATCGGACATGAAAAACTTCAAGAAGGCAAAAACCTTATCTATTCAAAAAGTTTCGAAAGCATTCTGAAGGAGCAGCTTAACTCAAATACAAAAATCGAAAGCTACTCCCCAGACACAATAAAAGTGTCAATTTTCAAGATAGAAAAGAAGACGGTTCCAGTCAAACTGGTAGGCAACATCAACCTTCGTCCTCAATATATCTTGAATGGAGACATCAAGATTACTCCAGACACAGTTGAAATCTATGGCACAGCTGAAGAATTGGCGAAGATAAACTTTTTGGAAACAGTGCCAGCAGACTCTCTCTTCAATGATGTGTATGAAAACACAACTAAGATTGTTCCACTCAGAAAGAGCGAAAACATATCATTCCAAGAGAGTCGAGTAACTGTAGAGCTTCAAGCAGAACAGATTACTGAAAAAATGATTGAGGCGGTCAATATCAAAGCTATCAACTTGCCTTCCAATCTGACGCTAAGGACTTTCCCCGCATCGGTTGGAGTGAAATGTAAAGTCGGAATAAGCAATTGGGATAAAGTGTCGCCATCATCATTCAATCTTATCGTTGATTACAATAAAATCAACAACAAAAGCAACAAAGTCACAGTTGAGATTGAAAACAATTCTGACGGTGTTTTTGAAGTCTCATTGCATCCAGAGCAGGTGGAGTTTGTTGTCGAAGAGAAATCTGAACAAAAAAATCAATAATGATGTTGCGACTCGGCATAACAGGTGGTATTGGATCTGGCAAAAGTGTTGTCAGCAAAATGCTTAAAGTATTAGGCATACCGGTCTACGATTGCGATTCCAGAGCCAAATGGCTTCAAGAGAATGATGCCGACGTAATGCAAAAGATAAAATCACTTCTTGGCGACGATGTGTACGAAGGAGAGCATCTCAACAGGAAAAAGATGGCGTCTATGATTTTTTCAGACGCATCACTGTTAGCCAAGGTTGAGGAGATTGTCCATCCAGCGGTAGAGAAAGATTTCAATCGTTGGTGTGTGGAACAGAAGAAAGAGATTGTTGGTTTGGAGAGTGCCATTCTCTACGAATGTGGACTCGATAAGAAATGTATAGACAAAGTTTGCCTTGTCTATGCTCCAACAGAAACAAGAATAGAAAGAGTCGCCTTACGCGATTCCGCAAATAAAGAAGATATCCGCCGACGTATGGCAAACCAAGCCAACGACGACGACAAAATAAAGAAGGCTGACTTTATTGTCAACAACTATTCCAACTACAGCGTTATTGCCCAAGTGTTGGATATGATGATTAAAGTGAGAAAAGAATGGAAATGAAAGATAGTCTACTAAATAATATCGAATATCCATCGGATTTGAAGAAACTTAAGGTAGAGCAACTGCCTCAAGTTTGTAATGAGTTGCGTGCATTCATCATCGATGAACTGTCGCACAACCCAGGTCACTTTGCATCCAGTCTTGGCACGGTTGAGATTACCGTCGCCCTTCACTATGTGTTCGATATGCCAGCCGACAATATTGTTTGGGACGTGGGTCATCAGGCTTACAGTCACAAGATTCTTACAGGAAGACGCAAAACATTTTGCACAAAACGTAAATTGGGCGGTATCAGTGGTTTTCCTAACCCCAACGAGAGTGATTACGACTCATTTATAGCAGGTCACGCTTCAAACTCCATCTCAGCTTCTCTTGGAATGGCTGTTGCCACAAAACTTGAGAAAAAAGACAATCATACCATTGCTATCATTGGCGACGGTGCGATGACAGGAGGTCTTGCGTTTGAAGGTCTTAACAACGCATCTATCTGCGACAACAACCTTCTTATCATCCTCAACGACAACCATATGGCTATCGACCCTGCTGTCGGCGGAGTAAGTGACTATCTACTGAAACTAACCTCTTCTCCTCGCTACAACCGCATCCGTGAAGGATTTGCTGGCTATATCAGCGATGAGAGAAAAGGCAAGCTTACACGTCTTACCAACTCTGTCAAATCATTGTTGGGTAAGCAGCAGAACATGTTCGAGGGATTGAACATCAGATACTTCGGTCCATCAGATGGTCATAACGTCATTGAATTGGTATCTCTTTTGGAAGACTTGAAACGAATCAAGGGTCCAAAACTTCTTCACCTTATCACAAAAAAAGGTAAAGGATTCAAACCAGCTGAGGAGGCTGCTACAGAATGGCATGCTCCAGGCAAATTCGATGTCACAACAGGAGAAAAGATCAAGGCAGTACAGACAGACCAACCACCTTTGTTCCAGGATGTGTTCGGCCACACACTGCTTGAATTAGCACGTGATAACGACAAAATCGTAGGAGTAACTCCAGCCATGCCGACTGGTTGCTCCATGACATATATGATGCATGAGATGCCTAACCGTACATTTGACGTGGGTATCGCAGAAGGTCATGCAGTGACATTCTCAGCCGGACTAGCTAAAGCCGGTATGATGCCATTCTGCAACATCTACTCTTCATTCATGCAGAGAGGTTACGACAACGTGATCCACGATGTCGCATTGCAGAACCTCAACATGGTGATCTGTCTCGATCGTGCCGGTTTAGTAGGTGCTGACGGTGCCACTCACCACGGAGCTTTCGACATCGCATCATTCCGTGTGGTGCCAAACATGACCATAGCCTCGCCAATCAACGAAAGCCAGCTACGTAAATTGATGTTCACGGCTCAACTACCAGATAAAGGTCCATTCATGATCCGCTATCCACGTGGAAAGGGAGTACAGAAGGATTGGCATTGTGAACTTGAAGAACTTACCGTCGGCAAGGGAGAAATGATCACAGACGGAGAAAAAGTGGCAGTGCTTACCGTCGGGCCAATCGGAAACACAGCAGCGAAAGCTATTTGTGAACTTCGTGAAGAGGGAATCAACGCTGCTCTCTACAACATGATCTTCATCAAACCATTGGATGAGGACCTATTGAGAGAGATCGGCAAGAAATTCAACCGTGTCATCACAGTGGAAGACGGAGTGAAAAACGGAGGTTTTGGCTCTGCCATAACTGAATTCTTCAACGACAATGACATACCAATGATTGTCAAGCGACTTGGTTTGCCTGACAAATTCGTTGAGCACGGCACACCAGAGGAACTTTATGCGTTGTGCGGATTAGATAAGGATTCTATCAAAGAAGAGATTAAAAACCAATACAATAAGCAATGAATAGATTGAAAAGGATTTTAGCAGCATTAGGATTTTGCTCAGCAGTTGCAGCCAATGCAGGAGAGTTCACTTCTCTATCTGTGACTGAATTTGCAGCAGCAATCAAGAACGACTCTGTTGTTGTGGTGGATGTACGTACTCCAGCAGAATACAAGTCTGGTTATATTGAAAAAGCGTTGAATATTGACGTGAAAAGTGCCGAATTTCAGACAGAGGCAGCTAAACTAGACAAAAGCAAGAAAATTGCTGTTTACTGTCGCTCAGGAAAACGTAGCAAGATGGCAGCTAACGTCATGGCAGATTTAGGCTATCAGGTGATTGAGCTAAACTCAGGAATTATGGGTTGGCAGAATGCCTCGATGCCTGTCGTAAAATAAATGATGACGCTGACGTTAACATTAACGTCAGCGTCAACTTTATAATCTAATTCCGTAGTTCTGCTTCAGTGTCTCCATCACAAAAACACTCTGCACACGGCCAATATAATCAAGTTCACCTACCTTATGAAGAATAAACTCCTGATACTCTTTCATTCCTCGCACATTCACCTTCATTAGAAAGTCGCAGTCGCCACTCACATTATAGCACTCTGTGACTTCTTCCCAACTTGACACAATCTCACGGAAACTATCCGCCAATTCACGGTTGATCTGCTTGAAACTGATATTGCAATAGACTGCAAAACTTCTGTCTATTCTATCCGCGTCGATAATAGCGGTATACATCTTGATATAGCCCTCACGCTCAAGTCGACGATGGCGCTCAAAAGTAGGCGTAGTGCTCAAATGGATACGAGCGGCCAACTCCTTATTAGTAAGTCGGCTGTTCTGCTGCAACTCCTGCAATATACGGATGTCAATATCATCCAATGTCTGTATCTGTGGCATAGTATAGAATATTATTCTTGAATATACGATGCAAAGTTACATAATATTCTAAAAAAGACGGACATCGCTGCCCGTCTTTCTCATTGTTTAATTCATATCTAACACTGTAATCAATAATCGTCGTCGACCTTGATTACCTCATACCAAATTTCGCCGTTAAAGATCACAGCCTTATACTGTACTCCACCAACTACATAGTAGCTATTACCGTTGATCTCGATTTTCTCGTATCCCTCTGGAATGCTCTCTACGATTGCACCTACAGGAGGAGCGACAACAATATACTCACGTGTTGGAGCGCTGAATGAGTAGAATGTACCATAGTAGTAGTAGTATGATACACCATGAACCTTAACCAAACGATACTCAGGGATTGTTGCTACACGAAAACCTACATATGGACGATGAATCACATACTTGTTGTTTACATAACGGTAGAAGATACCATCACGATAGTAGTAATTGCCTGTATGATGTTTGATCACATGCGAATGCTTAGTAGCCTTCTTCATTGACACTGCAGAACCATAATGTGGCTGCTTATGATAGTTAGCTGCAGGTGCCACCTTATGTGGTTGCAAATGCTTACTTGAAGACGATGTTGACACATGTCCACGTTCTACATGGTTAGGAGCCTTTGCTGGTGCAGCAGGCTTTGCTTGATGTGCTGTCTGTGGAGTATGTCCCTGACGCTCGTTACGAGACGACACATTCGATTTCGAAGAACTGCTAGAAGACGACGAAGATGCCGGAGTAGCAGCCGAACGAGATGAAGACTCTGAACGAACTGAAGTTGCTGGACGAGCTGATGACTCAGAACCTCCATGAGAACGCTGAGCGAATGCGTCAGCTGAGCTGAATAGCAAACATGTTGCGATTGCAGCAAATATCAATTTAGTCTGTTTCATAATCTTTCGTTTTTTAGTTTTCTGATGCAAATGAAAAGAAAATAATTAGATTATTCTACAGGCAAATCGTATTTTTGTGGTGAATTTTCACATTTATTAAGCAAAATGCAGCCATTAGCAGAAAGAATGCGACCAAAGTCGCTGGAGGACTATGTTGGACAGCAGCATCTCATCGGAGAAGGTGCGGTGCTTCGTCGTATGATTGATTCCGGAAAAATATCGTCATTCATTCTGTGGGGACCTCCTGGAGTGGGAAAAACGACTCTCGCCGGAATAATCGCCGAGCAACTTCGTCTGCCTTTCTTCACTCTTAGCGCGATTTCTTCCGGAGTGAAAGATATCCGTGAGGTTCTGGAAAAGGCTAAGCATTCACGTGGATTCGACACACAAGCCCCTATCTTATTCATCGACGAGATCCACCGTTTTTCCAAGTCGCAACAGGATTCTTTATTGAGTGCTGTGGAGAGAGGCGTGGTAACTTTGATCGGTGCGACGACGGAAAATCCATCCTTCGAGGTGATTACTCCATTGCTATCGCGTTGTCAGGTATATGTGTTGAAACCGTTGGAAAACGAGGATTTGTTGCGTCTTGCGGATAAGGCAATCGCCACTGATTATGAGTTGAAAAAAAGAAAGGTGGAGCTAAAGGAAACCAATGCCCTACTCCGTTTCTCTGGCGGCGACGCAAGAAAGATGCTTAACATCATCGACCTTGTCTGCAATGCCGAGCAGGATAAGGAGACGGTGCAGCTTACCGACGACTTGATTACCATCCGTCTGCAGCAGAATCCAAGTGCCTACGATAAGAATGGTGAGCTTCATTACGATATCATATCCGCATTTATAAAAAGTATTCGTGGTTCCGACCCGGATGCTGCAATCTATTGGCTCGGACGAATGGTGGCTGGAGGAGAGGATCCTAAGTTTATTGCCCGTCGACTTGTCATCTCGGCCGCTGAAGATATCGGTCTTGCCAATCCAAACGCATTGCTTCTTGCCAATGCGGCATTCGACGCGATTCAGAAGATCGGTTGGCCAGAGGGAAGAATCGTTTTGGCAGAAGCCACAATATATCTTGCTACAAGTCCTAAAAGCAACTCAGCTTATAAAGCTATTGGTGCAGCTCTTGATATGGTGCAGAAGACAGGCGACTTACCAGTGCCTCTCAACATCCGTAATGCACCGACAAAACTGATGGAGCAGATGGGATATGGTGCAGAGTACCGTTATCCACACGATTATCCAGGTCATTTCTACGCTCAGCAGTATATGCCAGACGCCATCTCAGGTGTTCAGCTATGGAATGGAGGCGACAGTGCCGCAGAAGCTAAAATGAAGGAGCAGATGACGCGATTGTGGGGAGATTTCAAAAAATACTAAACGACGATTTCATAATCGCCAACGCTTAATTATTCTTCAAACTCATAGTCGCGGCGATGTGCACGACACCATTTTAATATGAGTTCTCTGTCGGCTCTAGCAAAAGAGACATATCTTTCCAAGCCACTGCTGCGCTCATACTTATTAAAAACGAAAGCATCAGGGAACCCTTTCACTCTGTCAACTAGGAAAAAACTGATATAATAAACCACATCATCGAATTCAGAGAATCCTTTTTCCTTAAATACAAAATACTGGCTTTCGTGATCTATCATAAAATCGATGATAAGATCGCAGAAACGTCTATCAGGAAATCTTCCACAAATAACAGGGAACATCTTTCCTATCACGGCAGGGACTGTCTTAGTAGATTTGGAACAACTTTTCAAAGCACCCTCCCACATGTCGCTAACTTCCTTGTCCCTAAACTCAAACATTAAAGACTCATAGGTAAACTTTCCTCTTTTATCACTTTTCTCATACCATTCCTTAACCAAAGGAATAAAGTTATGATCCTTAAAGAAGTTAAGATATGTAAGAATGCGAGTCTCATTATATTTAGTCGACGCAGAATCAAAAATTCTTGTTTTCTGCTGTTTTGTAAAATCAAAAGGAGAAGCTGTGAATGTGATGAATTTCAAAAAGTCGTTAGAAGCGACACCAACACTATCAATATAAAAGTCTATTACAGACGATTTTTCAGCAGCATCACCAGCTGAAAATCTATCATTAAGTCTTTTTAGAAAAAGAGTGTCTTTTTTTGATGTTTTTGTGGCTTGTGGTCGAGTCCCCTTCTTAGATTGAGCACAAATAATAGAGGGACCCATCAACAAAGTCACCATTAATATTAACAAAACTCGCTTCAACATTTTGTTTGAAGGTAAATTATTTCTTTTTAATTGTCTTCTATAAAATATACAACTCAAATTTATCAGGACAAGCAATGAAATTTGTCAGATTTCCACCGTCACAAAAAAAATGAATATCACTGATTATCATCACGCCACAATAGTGCAAAAGATACAAACACCACGCATTAAAGCAATCATATAGCATTAAATATATTCAGCGACGTCGCATATAAATCATCTCATCATATGCTTTCGCAATGCAAAAATACAAAAAAAAATGGAAATTCTAAAAAAGAAGATATCTTATATGTGAGGTACCCAATAACATCTATATTTATTATTGTCAAGTTTATAATCTTCAAAGATTTTCACGTCTCGCTTATTTTTAATACCTTTATCCCGAATAATTACTAAGAAGATTGATAGAAAGATATGGATAGTTCTCACAGTCAAATGGTTTCACTCATCTGGAATATCGCAGATGATGTTCTCCGTGATGTATTTCTTCGTGGCCAGTATCGTGATGTAATTCTGCCTATGGTGGTGTTGCGTCGTCTTGACGCTCTTCTTGAACCTACAAAGGCTGAGGTTGAGGAAGAGATTAAGGAGAACGGTGGCTTGGAGGATCTTGATGAGGGTATCCTAACTGATATCACTGGTCTGACTTATTTCAATACCAGTAAGTGGACATTGAACCGTCTTAAGTCTCAGGCTACTGATAACAATGACCTTCTTTACAACAACTTTGTTGAGTATTTGAATGGCTATAGTGAGAATGTCCGTGATGTGCTTAAGAATTTCGAATATTATAGTAAGGCTAGAAAACTTGCGGATAACGACCGTTTGCTTTCGATAATTGAGCGTATCACTGACCCACATATCAATCTTACAGACAAGGACGCTTCTGATCCTGATGGCTTAGTATTACCTGCCCTAACCAATGTGGGTATGGGAACTATCTTTGAAGAGTTGCTTCGTAAGTTCAACGAAGAGAATAATGAGGAGGCTGGTGAACACTTTACTCCTCGTGATGCCATATCTTTGCTTGCTCATCTGATCTTTGAGCCTGTCAAGGATAATTTACCGAAGATTATCTCTCTTTACGATCCGGCTTGTGGTTCTGGTGGTATGTTGACGGAAGGACGTGAGTATCTGCTTAGTATCGGTGTGAAGAACTCAGCCATCCAACTATCAGGAACTGAGATAAACCCTGAAACATACGCTATCTGTAAATCCGACCTTATCATCAAGGGTGTGGATCCCAAAGGCATGCATCATGGAAACACTATTACAGAAGATGGCTTTGCTGGTCAGTCGTTTGGCTATATGCTTACAAATCCTCCATACGGAAAGTCATGGAAAACAGATAAGGAGAAGATTTATCACGACAAAGCCCTATTGGACAGCCGTTTTGAACTTGCCCTTACCAATTTTGCTGGCGACGAGGAGGTTTTAGACTGTACTCCACGTACATCCGACGGACAACTTCTTTTCATCTTGGAAGAGGTGAATAAGATGAAGCCTTTAAATCTTCAACCTCAGGGAGCAAGAGTCGCTTCCATTCACAACGGATCTTCACTGTTTACTGGAGACGCTGGAAGTGGTGAGAGCAATATCCGTCGCTACTTAATAGAAAACGACTTGGTGGATGCTATTATCCAGCTTCCAAACAATATCTTCTACAATACAGGTATCTCCACTTACGTTTGGATTCTAACAAATAAAAAGGCTGATAATCGCAAAAATAAGGTTCAACTTATTGATGCGTCTCAGGCGTTTGAGAAACTTCGTAAAAATCAAGGTTCTAGAAACTGTACTATCTCCGACCAATTCCGTGATGCCATATTGAAGGTGTATATGGACTTCGTAGAACAAGAATCGTCTGATGAGAAGAAGGTTGGTTCTAAAATCTTCGACGGTGATGATTTCCGTTACTACAATGTGACTATTGAGCGACCATTGCGTCTGAAATGCCAATTCAATGCACTCAAGATTGATGAGATGTTGTTTGACAGCTCCGACGTCGAATTCTCAAAATATCTATTCCAGACTTACGGCAACAAACTTTTTGAAACATTGTCAGATAAAGATATACAGTCTGTCAAAGAATATTTGAATGAGAATGAGATAAAGATGACAGATAAGAAGCTCGCTTCCCACGTCGATCCTAAGAAATGGAAAGAACGAAACGATCTTCAGAATGTGGCAAAAGCACTTATGCATGCCATCGGCACCGATGTCTACTTGAATTTCAATAAGTTTAACGATTTGATAGTAGAAAAAGCTAAGGGCTTAGATGTCAAAGTATCAGCAGCTGTTCTTAATTCCATCGCTAAATCAATGTCAGAAGCCGACCCTACAGCAGAGCCAGTGATTAAAAAGATTCACAAAGCAAACAGCAAGGATATTGAGAAACTGGAGTCTGTATTCGGAATTAAAGATAATATGTTAGCCGACTACGGCTATGTGAATGGCGAGAAGAACACCTATATTGAGTATGAGACAGACAGCGACCTTCGTGACAGTGAGAAGATTCCTGTGAAAGAGGACATCTACGAATACTTCCAGAGAGAGGTCAGACCATACGTTTCAGATGCTTGGATAAACTTACCTCCTACTAAGATTGGTTGTGAGATAAGCTTCAACAAGTATTTCTACAAGCCAGCTCCACTTCGTTCGTTAGAGGAGAATGAGGCAGACATTCTAGCACTTGATGAGCAGAGTCAAGGATTTATCAAATCACTCTTTGAAATGAAGTAATAGAGGCAAAGACAATGGCAAAAGAAATAATTATCACACACCATAACGTCAACGATTTTGCAACCGCTCTCGATATGATTCGCAAAGCACAGCGAGACCTCTATTATGTGGCAAACACCACACTGATTGATCTCTACTGGAACTTAGGCAAACACATATCAGATCGTATTACCGAAGCTGGTTGGGGCAAAGGTACTGTCAATGAGTTGGCAAAATATATTGGAGAGAATGAACCCAATGTAAGTGGATTTTCTGCTTCCAATCTTTGGAGAATGCGTCAGTTTTATGAGACTTATTCTGAAAATGAAAAACTCGCACCACTGGTGCGAGAAATTGGATGGTCAAACAATCTTATCATTTTGAGTAGATGTAAAAGTTATGCAGAGAAGGAGTTTTACATTGAACTTTGCATAAAGGAAAGGCTCAAGAAAAGAGAACTTGATCGTCAAATCACCAGCTGTATGTATGAGCGTAGCATTGTGTCTCCTGTAAAACTCGCACCACTGGTACGAGAAATCGCTCCACAGGCAGAGAAGATATTTCGCGACACATACGTAATGGAGTTTATTACAGGCGAGGAAGCAAAGCCAGAGAATTCATTACGCAAGGCTATGCTGCACAAAATGAAGAAACTAATACTAGAGCTTGGTAAAGATTTTCTTGCCATCGATGAGGAGTTTTGTGTGCAAGTCGGCAATCACGACTACCGCATTGACTTGCTTTTCTATCATCGTCGGCTTCAATGCCTTTGTGCGTTCGAATTAAAGACCGAGGAATTCAAGCCCGAACATCTTGGCAAACTCAATTTCTATCTTGAGGCATTAGACCGGGATGTCAAATACGAAAACGAAAATCCCTCTATCGGCATTTTGCTTTGTACGAGTAAGGACGACGAAGTTGTGGAGTATGCGATGAGCCGTTCTCTATCTCCTACACTCGTTGCACAATATGAACTATTGTTGCCAGACAAAAAGCTACTTCAGCAGCGAGTACGAGAAATTTATGAAGAAAGTCTCGATTTAATAGAGCGAGATACTGACGATGATAAAATTGACTAGCGTATGGAGAGATATAGTACATATAAAGATAGCGGCGTTCAGTGGCTTGGAGAGATTCCGAGTCATTGGGAGGTCGTACCTCTAAAATACTGCATGATATTAAATAATGGACGAGATTATAAAGAATATGAATCTAATAATGGCATTCCCGTAATTGGAACTGGCGGTCAATTTGCATACTCTAACAAAGAAATGTTTAATGGAGAGGTGGTTTTCTTTGGCAGGAAAGGTACAATTGACAAACCATTCCATTACAAAGGTGCTTTTTGGGCCGTTGATACAGTCTTTTATGCGGAAGCCAAATCAAATATGATTTGTCGATATCTGTATTATCTTGGTACAACAATTCCATTTGGTTTGTACTCTACCTCAACAGCTATACCCAGTATGACCCAAACGGATTTATTAAACAATCCTATTTCACTCCCTTCTCTCGCTGAACAGCAAGCAATAGCAGAATACCTCGACACCGTAACCTCCAAAATCGATATAGCCATCGCCCAGCAGCAGAAGATGATAGATTTACTAAACGAACGCAAGCAGATCATCATCAATAATGCAGTGACAAAAGGTTTGAATCCTAATGTGAAGATGAAGGATTCTGGTGTGGATTGGATTGGGGAGATACCGGAGGAATGGGAAATTTCAAAGTTTAAATTTCATGGTTCTATCAAAAGCGGAGATGGGATAAAAAATGAAGATGTCAGAGCAGAAGGAGAATACCCTGTATGGGGAGGAAATGGTTTGATGGGATACCATAATAAATTCAACATAGAAAAAAACGCTTTTGTAATTGGACGAGTTGGTGCTTTATGTGGTAATGTAAGATATGTGGAGGATCCTGTTTTTGTTACAGATAATGCATTAATATTTCAAATATTGTCTACATTAGAGCATAAATTTTTGTATTATGTAATGATAGCAGCTGATTTCAATAGATTGAATACAAGCAATGCTCAGCCTTTGATTACAGGAACAAAAGTAAAAAATGTGTCTTTTGCATATCCATCAGATTCTGAACAAATTCGTATTGTTGAATTTATTGACAATAAATTGAATAACATCAAAAATGGAATTGCTGTGATTTCAAAGCAAATTTCCCTCCTACAGGAGCGCAAGCAGATAATAATCAATGAAGTGGTAACAGGAAAGGTAAAGGTAACTAAATGAAAGAAATAGATTTTATTCTATATAACATGCCTGAAGAAGGCGGCAATGTGCAGGTGGTAGTCAAAGACGAAACCATTTGGTGCAGCCAGAAGGCGATGGCATTGCTATATGATTGTTCGACAGACAATATCGGACTTCATTTGAAAAATATCTTTAATTCTGGTGAATTGGAGAAAGATTCAGTTACCGAGAAAATCTCGGCAACTGCTTCTGATGGCAAAAATTATTTGACTCAATTCTATAATCTTGATGCTATAATAGCAGTAGGATATAGAGTGAATTCGCTTCGCGCCACTCGTTTTCGTCAGTGGGCCACTAAAGTACTTAATGAGTATATCCGCAAAGGATTTGCGATGGATGATGAACGTTTGAAGCAAGGTAAAGCAGTTTTTGGAACTGACTATTTTAAAGAATTACTTGAAAGAGTTCGTTCCATCCGAGCAAGCGAACGTCGTATATGGCAACAGATAACAGACATTTATGCAGAATGCGCAATAGACTATGATGCAAAATCAGACGTGACAAAGGAGTTTTTCATGATGGTGCAAAACCGTTTCCATTATGCTATCACAGGTCAAACTGCTCCTGAAATAATTTATACCCATGCCGATCATGAAAAGGAGAACATGGGTCTTAAAACTTGGAAAAACTCTCCGGACGGAAGAATTCTCAAATCGGATACCAAGATTGCCAAAAACTATCTTGACGAAAAGGAAATTCGTCAGCTTGAAAGATTAGTCTCTGGCTACTTTGATTACATAGAAGATCTTATAGAGCGAGAAAACACCTTCAACATGCAACAATTTGCATCTAGCATTAATGAATTCATCTCTTTCCGCAAATACCAGATTCTTCCAGACAAAGGGAAAATCTCCAGAGCTATGGCAGATGAAAAAGCCTCTGCTGAATATGACATATTCAATAAGACCCAAAAGATAGACTCTGACTTCGACAAGGAGGTGAGAAAGATGTTGGAAGAAAGAATTTAATCGGAATCAGACAATAAACATCATACTATGAATAGACTTGTAATTATTGGCAATGGCTTTGACCTTGCTCATGGATTGAAAACCAGCTATAAGGATTTTATAAGGTGGTATTTGGATGAAATAAATATTCATAAACTTATTTCATAATCTAAAAAAATCCATATCTTCGTAATAACTGATAAATAATAGGATATGGCCACATCAAAAACAAACGAACAAGCCTTTGAAGCACTCATTGAGAAAGCTTTGGTAGGTAGCACTATAGAAGAACGTAAAGTGTCGGGACTGATAAATCCTGATGCTCAGTCGCCATTGTCTTCACAATACTATTGGGGTAAACCAAGCGACTTTGATAAAAAGGTTGCGTTGGATCAGCGTCGTTTGTGGTCTTTTCTTCAGTCCACTCAGCAAAGTGAACTGGACAAATATGTTGGCAAGGATCTTAAGACAGACCTTGAGAAGCAGATTGATGCTGATATAAAGACCTTTGGTGTCATTCAAGTGCTAAGAAAGGGTGTTGAGGTGAACAATATCAAACTATCATTGTTTTACCCTAAACCATCTGCTGCTGATTCAGAAAAGTCTAAGAAAGATTATGCTTCAAACCAATTTTCTATTACTCGTCAGCAAACATTCTCTCTCCTTAATCCAGGGTTGGAGATTGATATGGTATTGTTCGTTAATGGTTTGCCTATCTTCACTTTTGAATTGAAGAATCCTTGGACTAACCAGACTGCTAAGTATGATGGTCAGAAGCAATATAAATCAGTGGAGCGTAATCCGAAAGAGCCGCTGTTGAATTACGGTCGTTGTCTGGCTCATTTCACTTTGGATAAAGATGATGTTTTCTTCACTACTAAATTAAACTTAGACAAAACATTCTTCATGCCGTTCAATAAAGGTTTGGCTAACGGTCAGGGAGCTGGAAATCCAGTTAATCCTAATGGATATAAGACTGCCTATCTTTGGGAGGATGTTTTGCAGAAGGACACTGTCTCTGATATCATCATGAACTACGTCTTGTTTGATTATGATGAAGCGAAGACTCAAAAGAAAGTGTCTCATATAATGAAGAATGCAAAGAAACTGGTGTTCCCTCGTTTCCATCAGCTCGATGTCGTGTCTAAATTGATTTCCGACGTCGCAAATCATGGCGTCGGAAAGACTTATCTCATCGAGCATTCTGCAGGTTCGGGAAAATCTAATTCCCTTACTTGGTTGGCTTTCAAACTGATACGTGTTTGCCCTGATTCTTTAAGTGCAGTCAGAGCAAAGGCTATCGATGCTCCATTATATAACTCTGTGATTGTTGTGACCGACCGTCGAATTCTGGACAAACAGATTACAGATAATATAAAGGCTTTTGGCCAGAGCGATAAGATTGTGGCTCATGCTGATTCTTCAAAGGATTTAAAATCAGCAATTGAGAATAACAAGCGAATAATCATCACAACCATTCAGAAATTTCCATTTATTTGCGACGCAATTTCCGACGTCTCAGATCATAATTTCGCAGTAATCATAGACGAGGCTCACTCGTCTCAATCAGGAATAGCTGCTGACAAACTAAATGCGACGGTGCAGAAAGATTCCGATACTGATTGTGGTGATACTGATGCGTTGTTGGAAAAACTGATGAAAGACAGGAAGATGAGCAGCAATTGTTCTTATTTCGCTTTCACAGCCACACCAAAGAAAGAGACACTTGAAAGATTCGGCACGAAAGATGAAGAAGGACGATTCCATCCGTTCCATCTTTATAGTATGAAGCAAGCTATTGAGGAAGGATTTATCTTGGATGTACTCACTAACTATACAACATACAAGGGTTACTATGAGTTGACTAAGAGCATAGAAGAAAATCCAGAATACAATAATGACCGAGCTCAGAAGTTGCTTCGTCAAGCAGTTGAGAGAGAGCCAAAGACCATTGCAGCAAAAGCAGATGTAATGTTAGCTCATTTTGACGCTAAGGTTTTCCGTAGCCATAAGCTGAATGGTAAGGCTAAGGCTATGGTGGTGACTAAAGACATTGAGTGTGCCATTCTCTACTATCAAGCACTATGCAAACTAATTGAGAATAAGAAAATGCCGTATAAGATTCTTATCGCATTTTCTGGAGAGAAGGCTTTGTCGAATAAATTGTCAATCAAATCGCATTTAGAAGATAATGTAAAGGAATACGGAGAATCCAAAATTGAGCCATCGATTATTGTGGAAGAGGTAGAGATTGGTTCTTATAAATCCAAGTATAATTTTCAGCCATGTGCTATGGTGGCTGAATCTTTTAGCAAAACATATACAGAAGCGGAATTGAATGGTTTTCCGGAAAGTAAGACTCCTGAATATTTCGACTCTGACGACTACCGTATCTTGGTAGTGGCTAATAAATATCTGACAGGTTTCGATCAACCTAAACTATGTGCAATGTATATTGACAAACCTTTGGATGGAGTATTGGCAGTTCAGGCATTATCCCGTCTAAACAGAGCCGCTCAAGATTTGGGAAAACGTAGTGAAGATTTGTTTATTCTTGACTTCTACAACAAAACTGAAGATATTAAGAATGCTTTTGATCCTTTTTATACCGCAACAACTCTTTCTGAAGCTACAGATATTAACGTATTGCATCAGTTAAAGAACACTCTATTATCATTCGGAGTGTTTGAAATGGATGAGGTAGATGAGTTTATTGATCTCTATATGAATGGTGCAGAGGCAGACAAATGGTCTCCAATAATTGATGAATGTGCCGATAGATTCAATAATGATATTGAGTGGGATGAGAATGGCAAGCCTGATTTTAAAATGAAATGTAAGCAATTCGTTAAGGTTTACAGTAAAGTCGCTGCCATCCTTCCATTTGAGAAAGCAGATTGGGAGAAGTTGTTCTGGTTCTTGCGTTTCCTAATTCCTCAACTTGTCATTCCGAAACCTGGAATTTCAGATTTAAAAGACCTTTTGGATTCAGTAGACTTGAATACATACGGTCTTCGTAGAACGGCTCTTAATGAAACGATCAAGTTGGATGATGAGGAGACAGTCATCGACCCATTAAAACCAGTAATGGTTAATGGTGGAGTTAACGAAGATCCGAAAGATACTCTAGATCAAATCCTTCAAAATTTCAACGATAAATGGTTTAAGGGCTGGGATGCCACACCTGATGACCAGAAAACTAAACTATTGGGAGTTGCTAAAGCTGTAGTCGATGATGAAGACTATCAGTCATTGGTAGTAGGTAATCCAGACAATCAGGCTGTAGATTCTGCAATGGTAACTATCGTAGATCGCATTATGAGAAAAATGCGTAAGGGTGACAATTCTCTCTACAAAGAATACCAGCATAGCGAAGTCTTTAAGCATGGATTCATCGAAGCCATAAAGGTCTTGCTGAGTGACGTCGAATATGTGAAATAAACCGACAATAACACCTAAAACAAAAAATTCGAGTTACTATAATTTGATAGGACAATTATATACTAGTTTTCCACATCATCAATGTCTCTGGTTCCCCCACAACCATCAATCCTTAACCCTCAATCAAATATCATAAAAAGTGACTCCGGCGGGACTCTAACCCGCGATCTTCAGAACCGGAATCTGACATTCTATACAACTGAACTACGGAGCCATTGTCCTGACAGGTGTTTTCAAGACAGTGCAAAAATATAAAAATTAGACGTCTTCCACAATCCGTTTTGCATAAAAATGAAATATCATAAGTACTGTTTCAAACTTACATTTCTATCATTATTACATGTCTAATCCTTATTTCACAAACATATTTATGGCAAAATTCAATATTTTATTAACATTTTGTAAGATAAATTTGCCGATATATAAAAAAAAGATATACTTTTGTATCAGTTTACTTTCGTAAGAAAACTCAATAAAGAAAAATTAAACAAAATGAAAGTTATAAAGCCGATTAACTATAAGCCAATTCTCGACATAAAGCAGACTGAATTAGGCATCAAGTGCGTGAAGGACTTCTTCGAGAGCTGTCTTTCCGCTGAACTTCATTTGCGTCGTGTGACTGCCCCTCTTTTCGTTATGAAGGGAACTGGTATCAACGATGATTTGAATGGTATTGAAAGACCAGTTAGCTTCCCAATCAAGGATATGGGCGAGCGTACTGCTGAGGTGGTTCACTCTCTTGCTAAATGGAAGCGTATGATGCTTGCTGACTATGGTATTGAGAATGGTTACGGTCTTTACACTGATATGAACGCAATCCGTCCTGACGAGGAGATGGATAACCTTCACTCTCTTTACGTTGACCAGTGGGACTGGGAGCGACACATCTCTAAGGAGGATCGCACAATCTCTTTCTTGAAAGATATCGTTAAGAGAATCTACTCAGTAATGAAGAAGACTGAGTACGTGGTTTACGAGCGTTTCCCTGAAATCAAACCTCAGCTTCCTGAGGATATCTTCTTTATCCACGCAGAGGAACTTTTGAAGATGTATCCTAACATGACTCCAAAAGAGCGTGAGAATGAGATCACTAAGAAATATGGTGCTGTATTCTTGATGGGTATCGGCTGCAAGTTGAGCGACGGAAAGAAGCACGATGGTCGTTCTCCTGACTACGATGACTGGTCGACAATCGGAGATAATGGTCTTCCTGGCTTGAACGGTGATATCTTGGTATGGAATCCAATCCTAGGACAGAGCCTAGAGCTTTCTTCAATGGGTATCCGTGTCGACAAAGAGGCATTGGAGCGTCAGTTGAAGATTGAGAATATGGAGAGCCGTAAGGAGCTTTACTTCCACAAGAGATTGCTTGAGGGTTCTCTTCCACTTTCAATCGGTGGAGGTATCGGACAGAGCCGCTTGTGTATGTTCTTCCTTCGCAAGGCACATATCGGTGAGATCCAGTGCAGCATCTGGCCAGAAGATATGTACGCTCAGTGCAAAGAGTACAACATTCCGATTATCTAAAAACGTTGACAAAAGCGAATACTATAACAAAAGACGGGGGCGACCTCGTCTTTTTTTTGGTTAATGATTAACGATTAATGATTAACGATTAACCATTCATCATTTCATCGTTCATCATTTCATCATTTCATCATTTCATCATTTCATCATTTCATCATTTCATCGTTCATCATTCATCATTCATCATTCATCCTTCATCATTCTACGTTTTCAACATTCACAATTCTTTTTCAACATTTTAGCGAATATTTAGATAAAAGTGTTTGTAGTTTTTTTCTTTTTGTATAATTTTCAACCCAAATATGTTTATGATGAAAAAGGATTTAAGTAAAATATTGATAACCTTGCTTTTACCGAGTTGTTTCGTCACCAGCTCCCTAAGCCAGACCGCCACATTATCTGCTGGTTCTGCGATAGGAAGCGGCAAATCGCTTGAAGTGACATACACAATAGGAGAAGCAATAGTTGGTTATTCAGACAACAATAATGCAAATGCGAAAATTGTTGTTTCAAATGGCTATGAGATCGGTTTATCTACAACTCGACATATAATCCATTATTATGTTGCAGACAAAGAGTATGCTGCCGACACGTTCTACACTGGTGATCTCATCGTCCCAGTAAAGGATCCATACGTCGGACATGACTCAGCGTTCATCAGTTGGGATGACATTCTTCCAGAAAGAATGCCGTCGTCGGATCTTATTCTTAATGCTATTGTCGACGAGAGAACATACGATTTGCAGCTTGCAGACAATTACTGCCCAGGAGACACGATTTTAATCAAGTTGAAATCCAACTGGGCTCCAAACGATATCGAATCGTACTCAATTATGAGTAGCGTCGACTCATTCCCAAAAATCACGAATAAAAAGTTCAAACATGAAGACGGTGTGGCTATAGCATCCTTCGTATTGCCAGCCAACTATGGCAAAGGCGGTCACGCAGTACCAGTCAACATGACAGTGAACTATTTCGACGGATACAAAAAGACATTTGAAGAAGTCAGCGTGAATGTCGGCTATAACAAAGAGTTCATCTTTGCAAAGATCGACAATCTGATTACTGTTGGCGACTTAGGAGAGACAGTCTACACTTACCAGTGGCAGAAGGACGGCGAAAATTTGTCGGGAGAGACCAACAAGTTCTATCAAGACCAGAAAGGTTTGAACGGTTCTTACAGCGTGATTGTCGGCACAGACGAAGGTCTTAAAACCATATGCCCACAGTCGCTTCACTTTGCAGCTTCCGATAAGAAAGGTTTTGCTACAGAGAGTGTGTTTGTCAAGCAAGGAGAGGATTTCGACCTTATTTTGGACGGATTCAATGCTGACGAAATCAATAAAGGAGAGATTATTGTGTTCGACTACAAAGGTAGCCTAGCACTTGCCCCAATTTCTACAGTAGACCGTACAGTCACAATGAATCTAAAAAATGTAGGAGTCTACGTAGTAGCATTCACACAAGGAAAGCATAAGAAATACACAACAAAAGTCATAGTCAAGTAAAAAAATTTCGATATGAATAAACATATATTTAATAGAATATTGTTAGCGTCGCTTCCATTCATGGCTATAAATGTCAATGCAGCTGCGCCACAGAGTTTCAACTACCAGAGCGTTGTCCGCTCTACTTCAGGTTCATTGGTTGCTAATCAGACTGTCTATATCAAAGTCGAGATCATGACTGAATATTTAGGCACATATAATGTAGAATATTCAGAAATGCACAATGCCAAGACCAATCTAAATGGTTCTTTCGCTATCAAAATTGGAGAAGGCAGCAAGAAAGAAGGTGATTTCAGCAAGATAGACTGGGGCAAATCCAATTATGCCATCAGAACAACAACATCGACAAACAGTGATTTGACTGATGCCGCTGTTGCAACAAGCGCTGTAAGCAGCGTGCCTTACGCACTTTATTCCCTAAAATCAGCAGACAGTTTCTCAGGACGTTGGGATGATTTGTCTGGAAAACCAGAGATGTCGGAGTACGCGAAGAAAGACGAAGTTGCTAGTTATGCAGCAGACAGCACTAGAAAGATTCTTCTAAACTATGCAACTCAGGAAGACGTTATGGATTTGCACAACAGAGGTCTTCGATCTAGCAATTACAGAATCGATAGTTTGAAAGCTGTTGTCAATGCAAGTAACTATTATATAGCTGAATTACAATCCAATGTTGAGAAATACTCAACATCGTCTGAATTCTCTTTATTCGTAAAGAAAGACACACTTTCTTCATACGCAACTAAGGCAAGCGTCAATACTCTTTCGAAAAGTACAGCTGAATCGATAGAAGAATTGAGCCAAGTGATCAAGGACAACAAATCTTTGTCTGAAGCTAACGACAAATACTTGAAAGAGATTCAAAAGCTATATGCGAAGAAAGACACTTTGCAGCATTTCATGTCTAAAGCAGGAATGACTGACTATGCTTCAAAAGAAGATATCACTAAGTTAGCTAACTCAGCAAGTTCTCTTTCTCAGGCAATCAGCAACACAGACACAAGAGTAAACGGATTGTCGACTACAATCAGTACTCTTTCTTCTACTGTTTCCGACAACAAGAAGGACGCTGACAAAAAGATCGAGTCTGTACAATCTGAGTTTAAGAAATTCGACGACAAGATTGCATCTGCTCAAAGAAAAGCTGAAGCTGACGACATCACGTTGGCAAATAAGATCTCTGTTAACGAAAAAGGAATCAAAGAGTTAGTAAAGAAAGACTCTATCCTAGACAACAAGTTCAACCAGCAAATTGCGTCAGTCAACACTAAAATTGACAACACAAACAAGAGTCTATCTGCCGCAATCGACAGTATCGGTGACGTAACTAAAAATGTCGCAGCAACAGCAGATAAAAACACAAATGCTAAAATCGACAGTTTAGGAAAAGATGCCAACTACAAAATTGAGGATCTTAACAAAAATTTAACTAAAACGATAGAGTCTGAGGTTGCAGCTATTGATGTAGAAATCAGCAAACTTGATTCTGCTATCAAAGCCCATTCATCTGCAATAGCCAATAACGCAACAAGCATCGCCAACCTTAATGGAACGATGAATCAGGTCATTGGTTGGGCTCAGTCAGTCAATAGTAAAAACGACTCTTTGGCAGCGGTCATTAAAGCTCTTGAAGCCAAACATAAGGCAGACAGTCTAACATTGGCTAAAAAGATTTCTGTTTTAGAGAATGATGTCAAGACATTAAAAAATAGCAATCTCACAAAAGCTGATGTCAACACTCTTATCCAAGCAGCTTTGACTGCCGCTGGTCTTAATGGTTTGAGTACTACAGTAGCTACATTAAATACAGATGTTGAAGGTCTAAAGACAACTGTCAATACTACTACTACCGGTTTGAAGGATAGAGTTGGTGCTTTGGAGACTGCAACTTCTGGTTTGACTACTTTGAGTTCTGACGTTGATGGTCTAAAGACGGATGTCACTACTTTGAAATCGGATGTCAGTGGTTTGAAGACAGCTACTAGCGGTTTGACTACTTTGAGTTCTGACGTTGATGGTCTAAAGACCGATGTCACTACTTTGAAATCGGATGTCAGTGGTTTGAAAACTTCTACTAGCGGTTTGACTACTTTGAGTTCTGACGTTGATGGTCTAAAGACCGATGTCACTACTTTGAATTCGGATGTCAGTGGTTTGAAGACAGCTACTAGCGGTTTGACTACTTTGAGTTCTGATGTTGATGGTCTAAAGACCGATGTCACTACTTTGAATTCTGAGGTCAACGGTTTGACTACTTTGAGTTCTGATGTCACTACCTTAAAATCTGATGTCAGTGGTTTGGAAGGCAGAGTTACAACAATTGAAGGGAAATTGACAACTTCAGAACCAGGAGAATAAAAATTCAAGATTTTAATTAGAAAAGGACTCTTATCAATAAAATGAAATCCCCGTCGGAAGATGGGGATTTTCTTTTTTTATGAAAAAGTCAACAAAACGAGAAATACTTACGATTCATAACAAAATAAACATAACAAATTTCGTTTTATAAGCAAAACAAGAATTTTTACTTACGATTCGTCACAATTTCAAAATCATCTAAGGCATCTTAGTTTTTACACATTCTACGAACGATAGATTTTGTAATTTTGCATCGTTAAAAACATAAACGAAATGAATACTAAGTACATTTTTGTCACAGGAGGCGTTACTTCCAGCCTTGGCAAAGGCATCATCGCTGCTTCATTGGCTAAACTCTTGCAATCAAGAGGTTTGTCCGTTACTATTCAGAAGTTGGATCCATATATCAATATCGACCCAGACACACTGAATCCGTATGAGCACGGTGAGTGCTACGTCACAGTGGATGGTGCGGTGACAGACTTGGACTTAGGACACTACGAAAGATTCTTGGGTGTAGAAACTACTCAAGCAAATAATGTCACTACAGGACGTATCTATCAGAACGTTATCAACAAAGAGCGTCGTGGTGATTACCTAGGAAAGACAGTGCAAATCATTCCTCACATCACAGATGAGATCAAGCGTAATATCATGGCTCTTGGAAGCACAAAGAAATATGATATCGTAATCACAGAGATCGGAGGAACAGTAGGTGATATCGAGTCACTTCCATATATCGAGGCTGTACGTCAGTTGAAATGGGAACTTGGCGACGATTGTGTCTGCATCCACTTGACATATGTACCATACGTTGCAGCTGCAGGAGAGTTGAAGACAAAGCCAACTCAGCACTCAGTTAAGCATTTGTTGCAGAACGGAGTTCAGCCAGACATCTTGGTGCTTCGTACAGAGCACCCATTGAATGATGGAATGAAGGCAAAGGTTGCGTTGTTCTGTAACGTCGCTAAAGATTCAGTTATCGAGTGTATGGATGCACCTACAATCTACGAGGTGCCATTGATGATGCACGAAGAGGAACTTGATATGGTCGTGATGCGCCACTTGCGTCTAGACACATCAAAAGAGCCTGATTTGGCAGAGTGGAAAAACTTCCTATCAAGATTCAAGAATCCACAGAAGACTATAGATATCGCGTTGGTTGGTAAATATGTTGAGTTGCCAGACGCTTATAAATCAATCAGCGAGAGTTTCGTTCACGCTGGAGCAGCCAACGAGGTTAAGGTCAAGGTTCACTATATCCAGAGTGAGAATGTCGACGAAAGCAACATTGCAGAAAAACTTGCAGGAATGAGCGGTATTCTTGTAGCTCCAGGTTTCGGAGGTAGAGGAATTGAAGGAAAGATCACTGCAGTCAAATACGCAAGAGAGAACAATATTCCATTCTTCGGAATCTGTCTTGGAATGCAGTGCGCAGTAATTGAGTTTGCGAGAAATGTACTTGGTTATGCCGACGCCAACTCAGCAGAGATGGATTCAAAGACACCGCACAAGGTAGTGGATTTGATGGAGAGCCAGAAGAACATCACTGGTATGGGCGGAACAATGAGATTGGGAGCATATCCATGTGAGATCAAGCCAGGCACATTGGCAGAGAAGGTTTACGGCTCGACACACATCTCAGAGCGTCACCGCCACAGATATGAGTTCAACAACGACTATCTTGCTGAGTATGAGGCACACGGCATGATTGCCTCAGGTATGAACCCAGACAATCACTTGGTGGAGATCGTAGAGATTCCATCACACAGATTCTTCATTGCCGGACAGTTCCACCCAGAGTTGCAGAGTACGGTGTTGAAACCACACAAGTTGTTCACAGCATTCGTGGCAGCAGCAAAGGCATTCTCAGAAGAACAATAAAAAGACTTATTCACAGTTGTCTAACATAGAGAGCAGCGTCGACGATTTTTTCGTCGACGCTGCTCTTGTATTGATTCAAGTTTCAGGTTTATAGATTTCAAGTTTCAAGAAAATTATAGTAAGTTTGCATTACGATTAATTAAGACCATTATGAGCGGAATAAAAGTAACATTCAACGCACCAGTGACAATCACATTCTTGGCACTTATGTTGGCAGCCACAATCGGCAACTACATGACTTTAGGCGTTGTAAACAATCTATTTAGCTGCAAACCTATATTGTCGGCTAATCCTATGATCCTTATGGGCTATTTCACCCATATCTTCTGTCATGCAAATTTCAGCCACTTTTTCGGCAACGCCGTCTATCTGCTTTTGTTGATGCCGCTATTGGAGGAGAAATACGGAAGTTTATCACTGATCGGAATGATTTTCGCAACGGCATTCATCACAGGAATCTTGAACGCATTGTTCTTGCCGACGGGAATTGTCGGAGCCTCAGGAATAGTGTTCATGTGCATCATAATGTCGTCACTTACAATGTGTAAGGCAGGAGAGATTCCGTTCACTTTCATCCTTGTATTCCTTTGTTATATAGGCAAAGAGGTGATTGATGGATTATTAGTTGCCGACAATGTTTCACATTTCGGTCATATCATCGGTGGATGTTGTGGTGCTATACTTGCAAAAGCATTTGGAAGAGAGAAATGAATAGAATATCAAATTCAACATGGGAATTAGCAAACGATATAATGTCACTGTAGATGAGGAGTTTGGAAAGGAAAGTGACGGAGATTTCTCATTCATGTCGGATGGCCTTGCTGTGACTGGCACTGGCTTCATGACAACAGAAACAGACGACATGAAGCAGCTTAAGAAGCTATATAAGCAGAAGAGAGAGATCAAGAGTGATGCTGCCTATATCTTTATTTTGAAGAAGGCAAAGACAGACGATGGAAGTGAGGTAGCCGGAGATATGCCACGCTCTCATCAGGTAGGTTATGTCTTCTCAGAAGATGCAAAGTATTCGGATGCCAAGACTATCGCTCATGAGCTTGGACATGGATTGTATAGCTTCGAGCATACATTTGAGAATAAGGGAGCAAAACAAGGCTCTACAGACAACTTGATGGACTATAACGACGGCATTGCCGACAAGATGTTGAAGGTATGGCAGTGGAACCTCCTTTACACTCATAAGAACTATACTGTACCTTTCTTGGAGGATGATGAGGATGCGATGTATAAGCCATGGTCGTATTTAGGATATCAGTTGATTGAGAAATTATACGATAAAAATGATCCTAACCAAGAGTATTTTTGTGTTCTAAATCCTAAAGGGGAAAAATTTATGTTGCCGGCAAAAACAAAGAATATATATTTTGATAATTGTAAAGTATTGTCTTTCCAAATTGATGATGAATTATGGGTGGCTATGCTTAAAGATCACAACAATTTTGTAGGCTATTTTAAGGATTTAGGTGTTGATGAAAATTTTGAATCTTATCTGTCTCCTGCAATGTTCAATGATAGTAAATATGTTAATGACCAG